>CAZZCA010000007.1:0-89643 GCA_964653055.1 uncultured Desulfobulbia bacterium
TGTCTGGCAGAGAGATATTGGTGCAGGTCAAGTTACAATTCCGGGTAATGTTTATGGTGGTGTGCCTCCAGGAATGGGGTCAAATTATTTTGTGTTAGTTGGGCCTCAATGATTATCATTGTATGATTGATGTTTATTTCAGGTATTCTTTTTCTTCCAGGTAGAGCAGGACTTCCTGGGCAGCTTCGGTCGGGGTTAGTTCACTGGTATCGATGATGATTTCCGGATTGGATGGTGGGGTGTACGGGTCTGATACTCCGGTGAAGGCCTGGATTTTGCCGGCTCGGGCCTTGGCGTAAAGTCCCTTGCGATCCCGTTGTTCGCAGATCTCTAGTGGGGTTGCCATATAGACCTCGATATAACCCCCGTATTTACTGATGACCTCCCGGTTGATCTGCCGGGATTCTTCATAGGGGGCAATGGGGGCGCAGATGGCAATCCCGCCGTTCTTGGTGATTTCACTGGCGACAAAGCCGATGCGGGTGATATTGAGGTTACGGTGTTCCTGGGTAAAGGTCAGTTCGCTGGAAAGGTTGCGCCTGACGATATCCCCATCAAGCAGGGTAACTGGTCGATCCCGCAGCTCCAGGAACTTCACCATGAGAACCTTGGCAAGAGTTGATTTGCCGGCTCCGGAAAAGCCGGTGATGAAGATAGTAAACCCCTGCCTGGAGCGGGGTGGGAAGGCGTATCGTAGTTCGCTTACTACCTCGGGGTAAGAGAACCAGGCCGGAATCTCCAGGCCGTTCTCCAATCGTCGTTTCAATTCACTGGAAGAGATGTTCTTGACTTCCATCTTTGGTTGAACCTCATCTGCCGGGATATACTGGGCCCGATCTTCAACATAGACCATTTTTTCTTCTTTAACCATTTCGATTCCGGTTCTGTCGGCATATTTAGCCACCAGGTCCTGAGCTGCATGATCCGGATAGAAGTTTTTCTCTTCCAGGTTGCTGGCAAAGGGGTCACCATGGTCAGCGGCCACAAGAAAATGGCTGCAGCCAAAATTCTTCTTGATGATTGCCTGCCATAGTGCCTCTCGGGGTCCGGCATTACGGCTGGCTAGGGGGAGGAGACCTATGGCAATCATATTGCCGGGGAATTTTTTGATGATCTCCTGATAGCAGCGGACATGGGTGTAATGATCGAGATTGCCAGGGTGATCCAGACCGGCCACCGGCTGAAGGAAGATGCTGGCTCCGGCCTCCCGGGCTGCTTTCATGATCATCTCCTTATGGGCGCAGTGGAGATAGGCGTCGGTATGAAAGCCCAGGACCCGGCGCCAGCCGTTGAGGTTGAAGCGGCGGTGGGTCTCTGCTGGGGTGAGGCGACATTCTTTGAAATCGTAGTGAATCGGCAGGCTCAGCCCTTCCACCTTGCCCCCCAGGTAAAAGTCTTCGGTCTGGCAATAAAGTTGTTTTACCCCGGGATGTAGAGACTCATCATCGGTTCCGAAAACCGCCATGGCCTCCTTTTTCTTATCCGACCGCCAGATATCTTCTATGGTCAGGACGGCAAGGAGGAAACCTTCATCGTCGTTTAAGGCCAGCTGGTCGCCGGGGTTTAATTGCGCCCTTGTCTTCTGGTCAACATCAAGACAGATGGGAATGGGCCAGATAGTACCGTCGGCAAGCTCCATCTTGTTTAAAACATTTTCATAATCATCCTGTCCCAGGTAGCCCTGCAGGGGGTAGAAAGCACGATTCAGCAGGAGTTCCAGGTCGCATAATTGTCTTTTATTAAGATCAAGGGTAGGCAGTTCCAGAGCCTCTTGTTTAAGGCTCTCCACTCTGCGGAAATGGACCAGCAGGCTTTCAGAATAATCATTCATCGGTCTTTGTCGGCTTAATTTAGTCTTTGAATTTATTATTAATCTTAACCATGTTGTCAGGTTTTTGTCTCTAAAAAAAGCCATCCCCAGGCAGTGGGAATGGCTTATGGGGATTTGGATTGATAAAAATCAAAGTTCGATAAGTTCTTTTAATTGTTCAAGGGTTTTGGGGCCGATACCTTTTACCTTGCCCAGGTCTTCAATGGCCTGAAAAGCGCCATGATCCTCACGATAATCAATAATGGCCTGGGCCTTTGATGGTCCTATTTTGGGAAGGGTTTCCAGGGTTTTCTGGTCAGCAGTGTTGATGTTCACTGCGGCTATGGCCATGGCTACCCAGAAGAAGATCAGGTAGATGGTCAGGAATATTTTTTTCATGATGTCCTCCTCTTGCCTTTGTATAATGATTTGAAATGAATCCCCATGGATTAAGCATAGGGAAAAGTCGGTTGCTAAGTCAAGAACGAGAATTTAATTTATAGAGGGATTATAGAAGATGGAAACAGGTGAAAAGTCGATATTTGTGGCAGGAACTGATACTTCAGTGGGCAAGACCTTTATTGCTTCTCTTCTTCTTGGCGCTTTTCTTGAGAGAGGCATTGGCACTGGTTATCAGAAATGGGTGAGCTCCGGTGGCAAGGTGTCGCCGGATCTTGTCTTCTGTATGGAAAATAACGGCCTTATTCCCCATCACCAGGAACAGGTCCCCTATCATTTTTCATTTCCAGCCTCTCCCCATCTGGCAGGGGAAATGGATGGGATCCTGATTAATCCCCAGCGAATTGTCGACTCTTTCAATCGTTCTCTTCTGCGGAACGAGGTTCTGCTGGTGGAGGGGGCTGGGGGTTTGCTGGTCCCTCTGCGCCGGGATCTGCTCCTTATTGATCTCCTGGCCCGGCTGCCAATGCCAACCCTGCTGGTAGCCCACAGTGGTCTTGGCACCATTAATCACAGCCTCCTTTCGGTGGAGGCCTTACGGCAGCGGGATATTCCGGTCCTGGGAATTGTTTTTTCCGATGGCGAGGAGGATCTGCCCCCTGATGACCCTATTATCACAGATAATATGAAGATCGTGGCAGAGATGGCCGGGGTTCCGGTCTTTGGTCGTCTGTTCCGAATGGCTACCTATGAAGAGGCCCGTGTTAATTTCCGCCCCATTGCCGAGGCCATCTGGCAGCAATTTAAGGCCATGAGCCAGGTATGAACCGCTAACCAGCCTATGTTTTGCCGACCGGCCCTTATTTTTCCGGGACTCCAAGGGCCTTGAGAATAACCCCCAAGGGGCAGAATTTACTGAAGCCGAATTGGAAAAGGTTGGCTCCGACAAAGGCAGTGAGCCACAGCCAGTTTATATGATGGAAGATGGGGCTTCCCTCAATCCCCAGTCCCAGGCTGAGAAGGATGAAAAAGCCGGCAATAGAATGTATCCAGTCAATAATAATCATGTTTTTCCTTATTAGAAATTCCAGCGCAAGCCGGAGTAGATATTGGTATTGTCCCGGAACTGACCGAAGAATGTATGATCATCAGCCCCGAGAAAGATATTGGCTCCAGCCTCAATGGTTAATTGGTCATTTAGCTGGTAACGGGCCCTGGGCCGCAGGTATGAGTCCTGGTCACTGGGGGAGTAATAGGCAAAGAGAGAGAGTCTCAGATTCTGGTTGAGCATGAGCCGGGTAAGGCGCAGAGTGATCACGCTTCGCAGTTCGTCTTTGCCGGTGTCAGGTACAGGTAGAGCCTGTTCATAGGTATTATAATCCGCCATCCACTCCAAATAAAATTGAATAGCACCGGTAAGGTTCTGGCCCAGTTCCCGTTCAAATCCAGCCAGCACCCTGCTCTCTGAATTACGGATCAGGGGGTTATCGCCTCCTCGGTCCTGGCGGGAATCATAATACCCACCTTCCAGATGGGCAATGCCTCCGGCAAGAGGACCTCTGATACTTGCGCCATAAACCGAAAGGCGGGGGTAGATCAGGCGGGGATTAATCAGGTCACCGTTCATTCCTTCCGGGGTCTTCCAAAAACCGGAATAGGCATAAAGCGCAAGTTCCAGCCCGGCCAGGTTGCGGCTTAAGCGCATGGCGAATTCACTGTCATCGCCCAGGGAGTTTCTTTCCTGATCATGGAAGATAAAGTCATTACCAGCGGTACGATTTTGCAACGAATTCCAGTAGGATATCCGCTCACCCTTAATGTAATTAGAGCTGTTAAAGACCGGGACATAGACAAGATCAAGGTCAAAGGATTCAAAAAATAAACTTGCCTTAATCGCATCAGACGGGGCCTTCAGGTATTGATCATCTCGACCGATAAAGAACGATTGCCAGTCCTTGGGGAACAGGTCGTTAATAAAAAGCAGATCACCTGTGCCCCAAGTCAGAATCTGACGGCCGATCTTTAGATCCATGATCTCCAGGGGCGAGGTCAGGAGATTAAGGTCCCGTAATTCCCCTCTGGTCTGGTGCACCACCAGATCATTAACCAGGTCAGTTTTGATGTTTAATTGGCCACTGGCAATTTCTCGGCCAATCTCCAGCTGGATCCGGCCCTCATTAATGGTGTCGTCCCGCTGGAAGGAGTCGCTTTGGCATCGCCAGCCGCTGCGAACCTCCATGAAACCGCTTATTTCCAGCCCATGCTTGTCGTAAAGCTGATCCTTGAATTTGGCAAGATCCGCCTGGCTGGGGCAAGGCAGCATGGTCATAGCCGCAATTATGGAAAGAATGGTCTTTTTCATTGGATCTTAAAGTGGGCTTATCTCCGTGCTTCCCGTGGGGGGCGGCGCAGGTAACGCTCGGTAAAGATCCGTTCTTTTAACCCCAGATCATATTTGATTTTATCAAAGGTGGTAACCGTATTGCCGCCCCTTGACAGGTCCTGCACCCGGGAGCTGGTCACCGTGGGTATCCCGGCCACATCTTTGATGGTGAGCGCCTCAACCACCCGGTATTTAATCCCTTGTCTGTCCAGGTATTCGGCCTTAATTGGCAGCCAGTTTGTCTTGTTTATCCAAACCCGATAGGAAGAAAACTCAACTGAGGCCGGATCTACGGGGCGGTTCTCCAGGATGAAAAACTCGTCGGTTTCCTCCACCAATTCATGGCGGTCCTCATTAATGCTCCGGCCGGAAACATCCTCATAAAAGAAATGGGAGCCGACAAAGCTGGTCCGTTTATCAGAGCCGGCAATTCTTTTAACCAGGTCAAGGGCCGGCAGGTACATCCAGCGGTCGTCGTCACGGTCTATATACTTATGGACGAGAAAGACGGTTTTTCTGATATCACCCGGTTTTTTAAAATAGACATAGAACTTCTGTGCACCACCGTCCTTGATGTCTTTACGCAGAATGATAAATTGCCTCTTTCTGACCCGGCCCTGGCTGTCGGTGATGGTCATGCTGACCTCGGAGCGGCCGTCATCTCCACTGTAATAGGCCGCCAGATTGGCCCGGTTGATAATCTCCTCCACCGGCGGTGCTGCCAGGGTGGGCGTAACAAGGGTGATAATATAAAAGGCGGTAAGTGCTAATTTTTTCATGGGATTACCTCTTTTTAAACAAAAAATTCTGCAAAACAGTGATGGCAGAGGGCAGGATGAGCATGGTGCCGAAACCGGAAATAGCCATGATACTGGCCAGAAATACCCCCACCGTCTTATAGGGCACCAGGGGTGCGGCCAGCAGGGGAGTAAAGCCCACGGCAATTACCACCACATTGCGGCTGATGGCCCGGGCCGGTTCGGCAAACATCTCTTTTGTTGCTTCCTGCCATGACCCTGTTTTGTTGAAGGTTACCCTGCTCCGTTCGAGGAAATGGATGGCAAAATCCACTGCCAGCCCCAGGGTCAGGGAAGAGAGTACCGCCACCGGCATATCGTAATCTTTGCCGATAATCCCGATAATCCCGTAGATCAGGGCAATGGTAACCGACAGAGGGATCATTGCCAGCATCCCCCAGATTACTGAGCGAAATAAAATAACCATCATCACAAAAACAACAATGAAGCTGGAGAGAAAGGCATCCATCATGCCGTTTACCATCTTGTCCTGCCAGACAATATTAAGGTAAGTCAGTCCGGCCCACCTATGTTCCAGCTTGATGGGTGGTGGATTCTGCCGGAGGAAATCATCCACCTGGTCAACCACTTCCTGCATGAGCTGGTTATCACCGTTTTTCAACTGGAGCCAGATATTGGCCTTCTTGTAATCAGGGGTCACAAGATGCCAGAGGTCCTCTGGTTTATGGCTGTTCTGAAAAGACATCAGGCATTGGGCCACAGCATTGCGGCTGTCAGGGACCCGGTAATGTTCATCATCGCCGGTAAAGAGCTCCTGGTGCACCTTCTTGACCACATCTGTCACAGAATTGCTTTTACCCACCAGGCCCGAGCTGGCAAGATGGTCCTGTAGTCTACTCAGATAATTAAGGAGCTGGGGGTCCTTGAACGCCTGTTTTCGATCCTGGAAACGGGTGAGCATGTCAAGGGTGTCGGCCCATACCTCGTAGGCCAGGTCGTCACTTGCGTCCATTTTTTCGAGCCAGCCATTGCCGATATTATCCAGGAAATTTCCCGCCGGCCCCTCCAGGGCCTGGTCAATGATCAGGCGGGCCTCTTTAATAACCTTCCGATCATGTTCATTACCTGCCAATTGGTCAAGCTGGCGGTGCAGCATGGTGGCAAGCAGGGCTGCTGGGATTTTTTCTTCATGGGCCTCCAGTACCAGATAGGCCTCATAGGTTCCACCGAAATGGCTGTTCAGGGCCCGATCAGCCTCTCTGATGGGATGATTTTCCGTGAACCAGTTCATCGGATTATCGTTTACCGTGATCTGGTTGATGCCGTACCAGGAAACCCCGATCATTACCATGGTAGCGGCCAGAATGAGTCTGGCCCGTTTATAGGTAAATAATCCTAATTTAGAAAGGAGCGCAGACATTCTGCCTTGGTCATCTTCGTTTTCCATGCCGAAACCGGTCAGTTGGTCTTCTTTCATCATCATGATGTAGGCTGGGATAAAGATGGTGGTAACCAGCCAGGCCAGCATGATGCCGAAGGCAACAAAGATTCCGAAGGCCTGCACCGGCGGAATGGGGGTCAAGGCCAGGGAGGCAAATCCAGCCGACGAAGTCAGGGAGGTATAGAGCATGGGCATGAAGAGCTGATCCATCACATGCTCAATGGTCTGGCGCCTATTTCTGGTCTTTTGGTATTGGTCGAAGAACTCCGATAGAATGTGGATGGAATCCACCACCGCAATGGGCATCAGGAAAATGGGAATCATCGAACTCATGATGTGCAGGGTGTTGCCGGTGCCGATTAAGAGCCCCATGGTCGCTATTACCGAAACCATGGCCACAATCATTGGCGAGATAATCAGCCTAACCTTGCGGAAGAATAAAAGCATCAGAATGAAGATGGCCAGCATGGCTAAAGGGGCGGAAATAGCCATCTGGACAAACATCTCCTTGCCAAAGGTATCTTCTGCCACCGGCAGGCCGGTGATGAAAAAATCATCGTCACCGTCAAGTGTTTTGATCCTGGTGAGCAGCCGTTGCCGTACTTCATTGGCAAAGTCTTTGGAGCTAACCGGGATATAGATACCCATGGCCTTTTCATCTTCAGACACAAGGGTTCCCTTGAGCATGGGATTATTCATGGCCCGGTCCCGGATGGCCAGAGCCTCTTTGTCCGTGGTCGGCGGAGTAGCCATCAGCCATTCAAAGCGGACCTGGCCGAGCCCGGCCTGGATAATGGTATCCACATTGCCGGCGGCCATGATGTCACGGCTGATAACCTTATGTTCAGGGTGTTTGGCGCTGGATAGAGTTTTGGCAAACTCAGTCAGCTCATGAACATTATTGAGGGTGGCGGGGTTGAATACCCCCTGGGGATGATTTTCGTTGACCACCCCGAGAACAACCATGTCATGGAGGTTGAATTCCTTTTTGACCTGGTTATGGAAGACCCGGACTTCCTCATGCTCAGACAGCATGTTTTCCGGGTCAGTGTCTACATGAACCTTAACCATCAGGGAGCCGAGGGCCAGGGTGAAAATGGTCATCAGGATGGTGATGAGGCGGGGATGATTCAGGGGAAACTGGACGAGACGGCTGCCTGCTTTCATTATGTATTCGTTAGTTTATGATTTTTGGGTTTGTTCGTTGCAGTAGAGCTTGCGCATGGTGTGCATTAATTCCAGGACCTTGGGGTCGGAGATAGAGTTGTAAATAAAATTAGCCTCTTTCCTGGTTTTGATTATTCCCTGGTTTCGCAGAATAGTCAGGTGCTGGGAGACATTGGCATTGGTGGTCTTTACTTCCTTTTGCAGCGCACCTACACTTTTTTCTCCATCTTCCAGCAGACACATAATCCGCAGGCGAATGGGATGGCCCATGGTTTTCAGTAGGCCAGCAATTTCTGCAACATCATCATTTTCCATTGTCTTTCTGCCTTACTGTTTAAGCTTTTACTTTAATTGGGTTGGTCTTGTAAAGACTTTTCTTCAATTTACTTAACTATTTGTTTTACTGATACCATATTAGCTTTTTGGCGCAAGATATTTTGATATTTGTTCAGGGCTGCCAAAGTAGCGGGGTAAGGGTGGCCAATGCCAATGGCATAGCCGTTTGTACGGGCAATTCGGATCAACTTTTCCAGTTGTTTAATGATGGCTTCGGGGTCTTTTTCGTTATCCAAAAAGATATTACGCCGGGCGGTGGGGATATCCATCTCTCGGGCCAGTTCATAGGCAATACTGTCGCTGCTGGTAACACTGTCAATGAAAAACAACCCTCTTTCCTTGATCACGGCCAGGCAATGGGCCATTTTGTCCCGGTGGGCGGTGAAGCGGGAGCCCATATGGTTATTGACCCCCACTGCATCACTAATGGCTGCCAGGTTCTCATTAACAATCCGGCGGATTTCATCAGATGGCATGGAGGTCATCAGACCACCCGGCCCTGGAGCCCATTTTGGGTCTTTTGCTTCCATGGGCAGGTGGAGGAGAATCTCTTTGTTCATATTCCTGGCTTGGGCCAGCAGACTCTGACTATGGGGGGCAAGGGGCAAAAAGGCAAAGGTGATGGGCAGTTTGATGGCCAGAAGTTCCTGGCCTATTTTTTTATTATAGCCCATGTCATCAATGATCAGAACAAGGGTGGGTTTTGGGCTGGTGGTTATTTTTTTCTTCACCGGCCCGGCGCTGATCACTGCAATGTCTTTTTGGGTTTGAGCGGTGGCTTCTGGCTTGGTGATTGTGCCCCCGGGACGAGTGGGTTTGAATCTTTTTGTTTTGCTGAGATCAGAACCGAGAAAGATGAAATAAAAGGTGGCGGTCAGGGTCAGGGCCAGGAAAAGGGTAATGGAAAGAGGCCAGATGAAATTTCTGCCTTTCTTTTTTTTCTTGCCACCAGTCATGGGATTATCTTGTCAGCCCCAGCTTATTTCTGGCGGTAGAGGACGTATTGCCCCAAGCCCAGAAGAATGGTTTTGGCCTGACAGTCAGGGAAGAGCTCTAAAGCCTCGCTTCCTGCCTCAATCAGGGTTGCAGCCCCTTCTTTTGCGTAGGCAAAGCCCCCATTTGCCTCAATAAAATCATGGACCTGTTCAACATGTTTTTTTCGTAGTTCCGGTTCGTTTTTAAGAAGCTTAATCATCTGCTCATGGTCGGCCTTGTCGGCATTTTCCATGGCATGGAGCAGGGGCAGGGTTAATTTGCCTTCCACCAGGTCATTACCCACGGCCTTGCCGGTTTGCTCCGGATCACCCTGGTAATCGAGAAGGTCGTCAATTACCTGGAAAGCCAGGCCCATGGTGTCGCCGAAGGTCCGCAGGGCAAGGTGGTACTCCCGGTTCTCATTGACATAGCTGGCCCCGGTCTGGCAGGCAGCGGCAATAAGGGAGCTGGTCTTGCCCCGGAGGATGGCAAAATAATTTTCTTCATCAAGGTTAATGGTGCGGGCGGTTTCGGCCTGGCGGAATTCAGCCTCGATCATGGCAGAGACCGCTGAGCCGATAATGGTGTTTATCTCGGGGCCGCCAAGGGTTCCGGCCATGGTCATGGCGGTGGCATGGAGCCAGTCGCCGGCCAGAATTACCTGGGAGGTACCCCAGATTTTGTTGGCAGTAGGTTTACCCCGGCGCTGATCGGCATGGTCAATAACATCGTCATGGAGCAGGCTGGCTCCATGGAGTAATTCAAAAACCGTTGCCAGCCGATAGAGGTTCTCCGGTGGTTGCAGTTGCCCTTCCTCAGCTACTCCTTCCGGGGTCATGGCAAAGGCGCATAGGCGCCCGGCCAGCATGGTGAGCAGGGGGCGGATGCGTTTGCCGCCGTTGAAGAGGGCATGGGTTAGAATATTTTTCAGGGTCTCATCTTGAACATTGGCAATCTCTTGCTCCATGTACTGTTCAATTATTTCCCGATCAGGTTGTAACGACTTGAGTAATTCCTCTTTGTTCATGATAAAGGATGCTCCTTGAAAAAGGTCTCAGCCTCGGTGCAGGTTCGGATTACCGGGCTGTCCGGCAAACTTTTGCGGAATATCCTGCCGTAGGGTTTGCTGTAAAGACGGATATCCATAATGGCCAGCAGACCATGATCACTGGCGGCCCTCATTAATCGTCCTATCCCCTGGCGCAGAGAGAGAACAGCCCGGGGCACCTGGAAATCAATAAAGGGGTTACCGCCTTCTTCTCGTATATGATTGATGCGGGCCATAATAACAGGGTCGCTGGGAACTTCAAATGGAAGTTTATCAATTATTACACAGCTCAACGACTGGCCGGGTACATCGACCCCTTCCCAGAAGCTGGCAACGGCCAGCAGAACAGAGTTGGTGTCCCGGCTGAAGTCTTCCAGCAGGGTCTGTTTGGGGGCGGAGCCCTGGAGGTAGAGAGGAAAATTAAGGCGCTGGGCCAGGTGTTGATGGAGGAAATGCATGGCCTTCAGGCTGGTACAGAGGACCAGGGCCCGGCCCTGGGAGGCATTTATTAATTCTTCCACCAGGGGGGCCAGTTGCGGTAGAAATTCCTGGATGGCTGGTTCCGGGAAACCTTTTTCCGGAACAAAGAGACGGGTCCGTTCCTGATAATTAAAAGGGGAGGGCAGGGTAATGGTCTCTGTATGTTGATCAAGGCCGGTTCTTTCAAAAAAATAGGAAAAATTGCCACCGGTGGTCAGGGTGGCAGAGGTGAAGATTGCGGCCTGGATCTCGTTATAGAGGCTTTCCTGTAATTGACTGCCGATCTCCACCGGGCTGGCGGACAGTGTGACATTTTTCCTGCTCCGTTCCAGCCAGTAAACATGGCTGTTTTCTTCCTCGCCGGTAAGGAGCAGCAGATTTGCTGCCAGCTCGTCACTGCGCCGGGCCAGGTTGAGCCAGCTATCATGGGTGCGACTTATCTGGTCAAGTTCCAGGCTTAAATTCCCCAGCTGCTCTCTGAGGATTGCGGTATCACTTTCCCAGTCTTTTATTTTAGATGTAGTAGCCTTAAGGGGGAAGCGGCCCTGTTCGTCAGGAATAATATCCAGGAGATTGTCAGCCTGTTTTTTTAATTGCCCGGCCAGTTTTTTGCTCTTTTTGCCGATCTCTCCTTTACCTTTGCTCTGGTTTATGATGTCGGTGGTCAGTTCGCTTAACTGGTTGTGGCTGAATGATGTGCCGAAATAACGGGTGGCAATATTTTCAATATGATGAGCCTCATCGAAAATAACCCCCTGGTAGCGGGGCAGGACCTCGCCGAACCCGAAACGGCGCAGGGCCAGGTCGGAGAAGAAGAGATGATGGTTAACGATGATTAATTGACTGCGTCCGGCCTTTTTGCGCAGCTGATTGATAAAGCAGCAGCCGTTTTCCGGACAATTGCCTCCCAGGCATTGGCTGGTGCTGGCGCTGATCTCCGGCCAGAGAGGGTCATTGTCCGCCAGCCAGTTCAGTTCAGCCCGGTCGCCGGTTTTGGTTTCATTTACCCAATTATTCAGCTCGCTCAGCTCGTTGTTGCCAAAGAGCTGGCCCCCCATGCTCCGGCGTCGCCAGCGATAACGGCATAGATAGTTCTGCCGCCCTTTCATGCAGATGGCCTTGAGGTCGGGATCGAGATGTTCCTGGAGAAAGGGGATTTCTTTCCGAAGGATCTGTTCTTGGAGATTCAAGGTGCCGGTGGAGATGATGATCTTCTGGCCGCTCAGGGCCGCTGGAACCAGGTAGGCCAGGGTTTTACCGATGCCGGTTTCAGCCTCCACAGCCAGCTTCTGGCCCATTGGCGTTAAACCATGTTCGTAGCCGGATAGAGTCTGGCCAATGGCAAGGGCCATCTCTAATTGCCCGGCTCTGGCTTCATAGCCGGGCATGGCCCGAGCCAGCAGGCCGTCCGGGGCAAAAATCTCCCGGGTTTTATCTATTAAATCACTCATTTGCTGTATTAGGGTTATTGCTCAAAATAAAAAAATATTTTGTCAAGAAAAGTCCCATCATTGGTAACAAGTTTTTGCTATTAATTAAAGTTATTGCCATGTAAAATAAGCTAATCATATGAATTTCATCTATCTCTATCCATTTGGTTCTGCCTGGGTTGAAGAGATACATGACACTGTTCAAGTTTTTTTACATCTGTCCAAATCGATGTTTTTAATCAAGACGAGGAGGAAGGTCGATGAAAGTTGAAAAGATTCTGGTACCGGTAGATTTTTCGGAAAATGCCGGTAAGGTTCTCCGCTATGGGGTGGAAATAGCGGAAAAATTCGGGGCCGAGATTCATGTTCTTTTTGTTGCCCAGATTTTTCAGGATTATTCAGAATTCTTTGTCCCCCATATGCCGGTTATCCAGTTTGAGGAAGAGTTGGTGGCCAGTGCGCGGGATAAAATGGCAGCCTTTATCGAAGAGAACCTTAAGACATCTTCACCCTGCCTGAGTAAGGTTCTTGTGGGTGATCCGGCGGAATCCCTGCTGCAATATGCCCGGGATCAGCAGGCGGACATGATTGTCATGGGCACCCATGGCTATAAGGGCCTGGAAAAGGTGTTGTTCGGGTCAGTGGCGGAGAAGGTGGTTAAAATGGCACCATGCCCGGTTTTGACCTTTAATCCGAACAGGTAGACGTGTTTTTGTTGGTTACTGCGATTAATGCCAGGGTCTGATCTTCTTCCGGAAGACTTTTTCCCGGCTGGCATAGTCGGTTCGCAAGCTGATTAAGGGACCGGTTGCAGAGATATATCTCCAGATGGGGCTGGCCCTGGCATTGTTTCTGCCTGGGTGGTTCGCCCCAGGGGCCTGATTGTTCAAAGGTACTTCCCCAGAGGGCTGCCGCCTGGCTGAATTCTTTCAAGGTCTCTGCCGACTCACCGCTCTGGCAGGTGTCGGTCAGGAGTTGGGTTAGTTTGCCTAAGGATTCATTCCCCAGGGCCCTGAAGTTTTCCCGTGAGGTTAGATAGTTTTCTTCAGTCATCCCTGAGGTATGGGGCAGGGGAAGACGGCAGAGCCGTCTTGGTCGCTGGCCGGTCATGGCCTCATTGGCCTCAAAAAATGGTTCGGCAAAATCCTGACTGTCGGTGAGGAGGATTTCTGGTTTTTCCCTGGTGTCCGCCAGCAGGAGGATGCCCCAGGCCCGAAGAAGAACCTCAGGACGTACTGGCAGAGTGTCGGGGTTTACGGCTGAAGGTATATAAAGTCCTTCCTCTTCCAATTCACCTTTTAAAGCCTCCAGCAACCTGGCTTCATCGTGGTCAGCTGCAGCAAGCTGGTCTTGCAGCTCTTCTTCCTCTTGCACCATGATTTCGGCCAGTCGCAGGAGCAGGCGGGCCTGCCATAATCGCTCCCGTTCTTTATTGTTTTTATCTTCCTGCTTTTTTTCGCCCTTACTGATCGCTGAAATCAGGCCCCGAACCGTATCTTCATCCCGGTTTTCCATTTGTTCCAGGGCCATGCTGGATAATTGGCCGGCATAGAATTCGTTTTCATGTCCTTTGAGGTCGGCGATCAGGTGCTGAAACCGGGCAAGGTCATCACCAAAAGGTATTGGCGGATAGCCATGGATTAGCTGATTCCAGCTGGCGGATTTTTCATCTTCCATGGCCTGAAAGAAAATGATCTCCTCAAAAAGGATGAGTTCAGGAAAAACCCGATCCGGGCGGATGCTGGTATGGGGACAATATAGGGCGGTAAGTTTCATCATGAAGGAAAAAGTTTGAGTTTTGATAAGTGTTTGGCTAAAGTCACTCTAAAGAAATTTAAAATTTAAATATATCAGGATGTAATGAAAACAAAAGATAAAATTACCTTCATCTTACTCTGGGCCCTGTATCTTCTGGTGAGTTGCCGCTATATTGCCGGTGATTTTGCTGCTACGGCTAAATTAACTGCCGGCCATCTTCTCCAGACTGTACCTTTTATTGCAGGGCTCACCATCTTTGTGGTGATAATCCTGCAGAAGGTGGCAGGTGGCCGTTTGCCACTTGACCGCAGCCTTCGTATTTATTTGACCTTTGGCCTTTTGGCGGAGTTTTTCTTCGGGCTGATTAATTATACCGGTCAGGGAGTTGGCTGATCCTTTTTCTCTCCGGTAATGGTCACCGGGAATTTCTGGCGAAGGCTGGTTAACAATTCGTTTAGTTCTTTTTTGTTCTGTTCGTTTTTCAACATCTCCTGGATCTGCGCTGCAATTTCGGCATAAGGCATTATTGTGGCTTCCGCCCGGTCGCTTACCTTGATCAGATGCCAGCCGTAACCGGTTCGAACCGGCTTGCTGACCTTGCCGACTTCTGTGGCAAAGGCTGCTTCGGCAAACTCCTGTACCATTTCATCGCGACTGAAATAACCCAGGTCTCCCCCATTGGCTTTTGAGCCTGGGTCTTCTGAATAGCTGGTAGCCAGTTCGGCAAATGGTTTACCGGCGGAGATTTCTTTCTGGATCTTGCTGATAGTGGCCTTTGCTTTTTCTTCGTCCTCTGCACTGGCCGTTTCGTCTACAATAATCAGGATATGCTGGGCCTGGACCCTGGCCTCCTGGTGGAATTCCTCCGGATGATCATTGTAATATTTTTTTACCTGATCTTCCGCAACCGGGGTCTGGACATCCATGCGGTCATTGATCATGGATTCTACCAGAACACGATTACGCATCTCTCTAAGCTTCATCGCCACCATGGGTTTTTTGCTCAGGCCGCTGGCTACTGCTTCCTGGGAAAGAAGGGCGGTGTCAACCCAGCCGGAGATCAGGTTGGTTCGGATTTCCGGCATGGTTTCGATCAGGGATTGATACTGAGGGGGCAGGGCCTCCAGCATCAGGGCAAATTCAGCTTCTGTCAGGGTTAAATTGCCTACCTGGGCGATAATTTTTTCATCCTGGCTGATTGCCGGATTATGGGGTAGGAAAAAAGTGCTAAGAAAAATAATGGCGATGAGAGAACGGGTAAGCATAAAAATCCTTTATTATATTGAGTGTTGGTTTCAGCGGATGAGACTGTTGGCCCGGTGCAGCCCCGAGCTTGCTGTGGTGTTGGGAAGGAGCATGGCTTTTTTGCCGATGATGGTGCCGGGGCTTGTTACCGAATTGCATCCGGTCTGGACATGGTCGGCCAGGATTGCCCCGAATTTGCGTAAATCCGTGTCAATGGTCTGGTCGCTGGTTTTTATCTGGATATTGCCGGCAGTGAACCTTAGGTTGGCAAGTTTGGTGCCGGCCCCCAGATTGACCTGGTTGCCGAGGATGGAGTCCCCTACATAGGCAAAATGGCCGGCCTTGGCATTATTAAGAAAGATGGAATGTTTGACTTCGGTTGTGTGGCCAAGGACACAGCCGTTACCGGCAAGGCAATGACCCCGGAGATAGGCACCCTGGCGCACAGCGCAATTGTTGCCGATGATTGCCGGGCCCTGAATAAAGGCCCCGCTTTCGATTATGGTGCCGCTGCCGATATGGATTTCCCGGCCAAGAA
This sequence comes from uncultured Desulfobulbia bacterium, assembly GCA_964653055.1. Taxonomy (GTDB): domain Bacteria; phylum Desulfobacterota; class Desulfobulbia; order Desulfobulbales; family SURF-16; genus CAZZCA01. Next base: position 15,769 of record CAZZCA010000007.1, read on the forward strand.
GAACTGCACCGGCCATGATCACACTTGCCCCCTGAAGGATGTTCTGGTCCTGAAAAACCAAAAGCTTGCCCTTGGTGGCATCACCGAACTCTATTTTCACCTCAGACCCGGCAATAATCTCTCCCTGGTGGAGAATCAGGGTAGATGTGAGTGGTTCGCCCTGGTTGATGTCGTTCAGGTCCGGGTATCTTTGACCTGCCATATATGATTTTAAATCATGTAATGCCTGCCAGGCATATTGGTTGCCTTTAAACAGGTTACGGTGGCTGAATTTAGCCAGGTCGAAGAGATCGGATGATGTAAGCATGGCTGACGGCTCCGCCGATAGGTTTGAGGTTTACTGACTACAATAATCACTTGCAATATGGAGGAAACGGTGGTGAAATTCAAGTAATTTCGCATGCCCCATACCCTTGACTTCAGCAGGATGAATGTTTATTTTTGTCCGAAAGTTAAATTTTGCCGGTTTCGCAGTCAAATACGACTTGCCGGTTTAACCTGTTGCTCCATCAGTCATCTCTGGTTCGGTTTAATGCCGGCCTTGGAATGGAGCAGCAATTGCCATGGAGTATATTAGTGGGAAACGATAACGATATCCTGGCCTCGGAAGGGGCGCTTGATGATCATGATGATGAGGTGATGATCCCTGAAGTTCTGCCGATGATGGCGATCAGGGATGTGGTGATCTTTAATTATATGATTATCCCTCTCTTTGTTGGTCGTCCGGCCTCAATCAATGCCATTGAAGAGGCTCTGGCCAAGGATAAATTGCTGCTGCTCACCACCCAGAAGGATCCGGCCGTTGATGAACCGGAAACCGATGAACTCTATGATGTTGGTATGGTCTGTATGATCATGCGGACCTTGAAGCTGCCGGATGGTCGGCTTAAGGTTCTGGTTCAGGCCCTGCATAAGGCTAAGGTCAAGGAATATCTCGAGGAGTCTCCCCATTATGTGGTCAAGATTGAGATGTTTCCGGAGTCAGAGGAGGTTGAGCTCACGGTAGAGGTTGAGGCCCTGATGCGTAATGTTCGGGAATTGACCGAGAAGATTCTTTCCCTTAAGGGTATTATGTCCGCTGAGCTCATGGCGATTCTCAGTGAAATTGAAGACCCCGGTCGTCTTGCTGATCTCACGGTTTCCAATCTGAAATTAAAGACATCCGAGTCCCAGGAGGTTCTGGAGATAATTGACGGGGTTGAGCGGCTGGAAAAGGTTGCTGAATTCCTCCAGAAGGAGCTTGAGGTCTCTACTGTTCAGGCCAAGATCCAGTCCGAGGCCAAGGAAGAGATGGGTAAGACCCAGCGGGAATATTTCCTCCGGGAGCAGCTCCAGGCCCTAAAGAAGGAATTGGGTGATATTGATGAGCGTTCCGAGGAAATTGAAGAACTGCGGGAACGCTTAACCAAGACTAAAATGCCGAAAGAGGCCAAGAAAGAAAGCTTCAAGCAGCTTAAAAGGCTGGAGATGATGCATCCGGATGCTTCCGAGGCAACCATTATCCGGACCTATCTTGACTGGATGCTGGATGTGCCCTGGCGTAAGGGAACAAAGGACCAGCTTGATCTTAAAATTGCCCAAAAAATACTCGATGAAGATCATTACGGGCTGGATAAGATAAAGGAGCGGATTCTTGAATTTCTGGCAGTACGGCGGTTGAATAAGACCACCAAGGGCCCGATCCTCTGCTTTGTTGGTCCTCCCGGGGTTGGTAAAACTTCTCTTGGTCGTTCCATTGCCCGGGCCATGGGTCGTAAGTTCCATAGGCTTTCTTTAGGCGGGATGCGGGATGAGGCCGAGATCAGGGGACACCGCCGGACCTATATCGGAGCAATGCCCGGCCGTATTCTCCAGGGCCTGAAGACAGTGGAGGCCAATAACCCGGTTTTCATGTTGGATGAGGTCGACAAGATCGGTTCTGATTATCGGGGTGATCCCTCGTCTGCCTTGCTCGAGGTTCTGGATCCGGAGCAGAACTCGGAGTTTTCTGATCATTATCTGAATCAGCCATTTGATCTTTCCAGGGTAATGTTTATTACCACTGCCAATATGGCTGACACTATTCCTTCTCCGCTTTACGACCGGATGGAGGTGATCCGGCTATCCGGCTATACCCTGGAGGAGAAGCTGGAAATAGCCAAGCGCTATCTTCTGCCCCGTCAGCTGGTGGAGAACGGCATTGAAGAAAAACATGTAAAATTCAATGATGAGACCCTGTCGTTGATCATCTCCCACTATACCCGGGAGGCCGGGCTTCGTAATCTGGAACGGGAGATCGGCAAGATCTGTCGTAAGGTTGCCCGGCGAATCGCAGAAGGAGGGCGGGGGCCCTATGTCGTCTCCAAACGGACCCTCAGCAAATACCTGGGGCCCATTAAGGTGGAGCCGGAAGCAGAGATTGACACCATTGATCAGCCCGGCCTGGCCACTGGCCTTGCCTGGACCGAAGTGGGGGGCGAGATCCTCTATGTCGAGGTTTCTATTCTCAAGGGCAAGGGTGGTTTGACCCTTACCGGTCAGCTGGGAGAGGTGATGAAGGAATCAGCCCAGGCAGCCCTCACTGTCTGCCGTTCACGTTTGCCCAAGCTTGGTCTGGATGAAAATTATTTTGACGAGGTGGATGTCCATGTTCATGTGCCGGCCGGGGCTATTCCCAAGGACGGTCCTTCTGCCGGGGTTACTATTGCCACCGCAATCTATTCGGCGATTACCGGCAAGAAGACTCGTAAGGATGTGGCCATGACCGGTGAGATAACTCTGCGGGGTCGGGTTCTGCCCATTGGTGGCCTAAAAGAGAAGGCCCTGGCAGCCCTGCGGGCCAATATCAAGACCGTGGTTATCCCGGAACAGAATAAAAAGGACCTGGTGGAGATACCCAAGGATCTGCGTGACAAGATGAAGTTTGTTCCGGTACGCAGTATGGACCAGATCTTCTCCCGGGTCTTTAATAAGTCTTAAGTCATTCAATGTTTGAGTTTTTTCTTTTTAGTACGGGTTGGGTAAGATGGTCATAAGACGTCTTACCCTGTCTCTTTTTTGTTCTTTTCTTTTGTTTACCAGTTGGGTCTGGTGGTACGCAGCTGCCTCCGGACCTTCTTCTCCTGAGCCCCATATTATTTATGTCCCGCCTGGTTCATCTTTTCCGGTAATTCGGGATATCCTGGTGGCAGATGGGGTTATTGATGGTGATTATCGTTTTGCTATTTTTGCCCGCCTCATGAATGTGGGTGGCAGTCTTAAGGCCGGGGAGTATGAGTTTGGCTCTGGCGTGAGTCCCCGCCAGGTGCTGGCGAAGATGGTAAATGGTGATGTTCTCTACCACATGGTCACGGTGCCGGAAGGGAGCCGGCTCCAGCAGATAAGTATTCTTTTTGCCCGGGCCATCTCCCTTGATCAGAAGACATTTGTTGATCTATGTCGCAATAAATCTTTTATTGGGTCTCTTGGGGTTTCCAGTTCATCCCTTGAGGGTTATCTCTTCCCCGATACCTATCGGGTCAGACGAGGTCAGTCAGCCCCTGTTGTTATCAGGATGATGGTTCAGCGCTTTAATCAGGAGAGCGAAAATTTACTGGCCCTGTATCCCTTGCCCAAACCCCTTTCCTCCCGTCATCAATGGGTGACCATGGCTGCCATTGTGGAAAAAGAGACAGGTCTTGCTGACGAACGGGCCCGGGTGGCAGCGGTTTTCTTGAATAGGCTGAGGAGGCGAATGCCCCTCCAGGCCGATCCCACGGTTATCTTTGGCCTGGCTAAATTTGGCCAGCAGCTCAGTCGTAAAGACCTGAAAAGCAGAAACCCTTATAATACCTATCGCCATTACGGTCTGCCCCCCGGTCCTATTGCCAGTCCCGGCCGGGCCTCACTTCTTGCTGTTTTGCAGCCGGCCATAAATAAAGACCTCTATTTTGTCGCCAGACCTGACGGCAGCCATGCCTTTTCCCGAACCCTGTCCCAGCATAACAGGGCGGTTAAAAGGTATCGTCGCCCTTGAGGTCCCCGGTGAAATAAGCCCAAGGGGAAATAGGTTGAGGATGAATGCTTTTAAGGGTAAAAAGACATTAATAAATTTAAAACCTTAGCCGGAGAATTTAATGACTGTAAATAATCAATTTGAAAAAAATAATCAGGCAAAAAAACCTCTAGGATTAAATCTGCGTCGCGATCAGCGTGGTTTTTCTCTCATCGAGCTGATGATCGTCATGGTTATCCTTGGTCTTCTTGCCTCTCTGGTAGGTCCGGCCATGTTTAAAAAACTGGGCTCGGCCAAGCAGAAAACCGCCAAAACCCAGATCGAGCTATTGATGACTGCTCTTGATTCCTATCGTCTTGATGTGGGCTCCTATCCCTCCGGGGGGGACGGTCTCGAAGCCCTGGTCCAGAACCCTGGTGAGGAAAAATGGGATGGACCCTATCTGCAGAAGGGCCTGCCTTCTGATCCTTGGGATAATCCGTATCAATACCAGAATCCGGGTGAACACGGTGAGGTTGATATCTATTCCTGGGGTGCCGACAATCGGGAAGGCGGTGAAAAAGAAGACGCCGATGTGGGTAGCTGGCAATAATCAGCCTGTTTGCATTATATAGAGGTTGCCCTTAATCCATTTCCCTTTTTCCTTGCGGATATTGGCAGGCCGGCATTCGAGCACTTTAAAGCCGGCCTCGTCGGCCAGCTTTCGGATATAGCTCTCAGCGTGGGCGTAGCGTCCTGTTGCCTGCAGGGTGAAGCCGCCCTTACCTTTTTCGGTGGAAAATAAAAAGACGCTTTCCGGCTGGCTTTTTTTCTGTACCGCCTTAAACACCGGAGCCAGATCCCCCAGATAGACAAAGACATCTGTTGCCAGGAAGAGATTATAGTTTTGCTGGCAGCTGTTTAAAAAAGATGTGATTTCACCTTGAAAAATCTCATCATAGATGTTCTTGGCTTCGGCCTGACCGAGCATCTCGGTTGACAGGTCAATCCCGGTAAAGTCGGTAACCAGGTGGCGGAATGCCGCCCCGGAAAGACCGGTGCCACAGCCAAGATCCACTCCCTTTGTAAAATTTTCAGTCTCCGGCAGATGATCGTTTAATAGATCCCGGAGCATGGCCGGTGTGTTGTAGGCCAGGTTTTCGGTCATGGTCTGGTCATAATCGGTAAAGGAATCAAAGACCTCCTGGACATAGGTTGGCGGGGCAGTTTCCGGAGTCTCTCCCCGGAGGGCCGCCATCATGTATTGGGCTGCTTCCCGTTCGGGATCCAGCTCTGCCACCTTCTGGTAATGGGTCAGTGCCTTTTCCCGGTTGCCCTGGCGATGGTGGAGATAGGCCAGATTATTATGGGCTGAGACATGGACGGGGTCAATGTTGACGGCCTGTTCCAGGGTGGTTATTGCTTTTGTCGGATCGGCCATCTCCTTATAGACCATAGCCAGATTATAAAGGGCGCCGGTGTCATCAGGGGTCAGTTCCAGTACCTGGTGGTAGGTGTCTGCCGCCTCTTTAAGCTCTCCGGCCTCTTTTAAGGCTATGGCCAGGTTGAAGCAGATATCCGGATCTTCCGGTTCAAGGTCACGGGCTCTGCCATAGCTGGAGGCTGCCTCCTGGAATCTGTTTTGCTCAAAGAGCAGAACCCCGGCATTATAATGGGCTGGAGCCATTGTCGGTGCCAGCTCGCCGGCCTTTAGAAAGCCGGCAAGAGCGTTTTTGTTTTCTCCCATGCCCAGGAGGGCCATGGCCAGCAGGTAATGGGCCACTGGGTTTTCCGGCTCTTCTTTAATAGTCTGTTGGCAGAGGTCCATGGCCTCGGCAGCTTTGTTTTCTTCCAGAAGGTTGAGGATATTTTCAATACTGGTCATAATTTCGTTATCTTGTATGGGGGGTGTCTGTTTTTTGGGAAGCTGCCATTAAACCAGAAAAAATATATTTTGGCGAGGCCGGCTGGTGGTGCTATTTTCTGATGGAATCAAAATAAACGGTGATTTCCCGGGCCAGGTGCCGGTTGTCGATGAGAAGGGATAATTCGTTATTATAGGCCAGGGCCGAGTGGGTAAAGTTGTGGCTGCCGATAAAGCAATAACGCCGGTCAATTACCACGGCCTTGGTATGGGTGGTGGTTTTTTCCGAATCAAATACCACCTTGATTCTCCGGCGCCGCAGCTTGCGGGCGGTTTTCTGGTTTTCTTTGTTCAGGCCGTCATCGTAGCCTGATTTTTCCAGGATGACCCTGATCATTACCCCGCGTTTTCTCGCTTTGATTAATTCCTTAACCAGAAGAGCAGCCTTATTCTTAGGCGATGTGGTTATTTTGAAGATATACATGCTAATATCAATGCTGCGCTCGGCCCGGCGGATAAAGTCCACCAGGGTTTGAAAGTATTCCTTGTCTGCCAGCATGATTACCTGGGCCCGGCGGACGGTGATGGCGCCGGGGTCAAAGGGGTTGCTGGCTTCCCTTGCCCCATGGCTAGGCACGGGAGACAGGGTCAGGCAGGTTGTAATTAGAAAATTTATGAAAAAAATATTTCCCGGTTTCATCTTAAACTCCTCCCCCTACTTGCTCCTTTAGCTGACAATGATTATTGTAGCAGAAATTAATTAGTCTATTTATTTTTTTGGAGGAACATACTCATGCTACAGACACCGGCTGTCAGTACCCGATTCTCGTTATTAATTATATTTTTTGCCACTTTCTTTGTGATGACAGAGCTGGTGGAGGAGGTTAATGCCCGTTCCCGGGGGGGTGGCCGTTCTTTTGGCGGCAGTCGTTCCTTTTCCCGGCAGGCACCGCGCAAGGCTCCGGTTCAGCGTAATTTTGCTCGAAGCACCAAGCCGTCTACTCCCCGATCTGGTGGTTTCATGTCTGGTGGTTTCATGCGTTCTATGGCCGGCGGTATTGCCGGTGGTTTTCTTGGCAGCATGCTTTTTAGTGGCCTTGCCCATGGTGGTATGGGGGGGGGAGGGGGCTTTGGCGGCTCAGGTATCGGTTTGATTGAGATCCTGCTCTTTGGCGGGATTATCTATTTTCTCTTTAAGCGTTTTTCCAGGCGCCGGGCCACGGTTGATCCAGGGTATGGCGGCTATTCCCAGCCGGATTTCACTTCCCCCAATGCAGCTTCTGCTGCTGCATCGGCAGACCCTGTGGAGTCGGCCCTTGCTGAAATACAGGCCAATGACCCGGAGTTTGATCCGGACTGGTTCAAGGAAGTGGCCCAGGATGTCTTTTTTAAGATTCAGGCCGGCTGGATGCGGCGGGATCTGTCTACCTATGACCATCTTCTTGGTGAGACCCTGGCTGGTGAGTATGCCGGTCATTTTGCCGAGATGAAGGCCAGGGGTCAATTGAATAAACTGGAGAATATCGCTGTTCGGCGGGTGGAGATTGTTGATGCAGGTATGGAGTCAGGCTATGAGTTCATCATTATTGAATTTGTCGCTAATCTGCTCGACTATATGGTTGATGAAAAGAGCGGCGAGGTTATCTCCGGAGATTCCACCGAGCCGGTTAAGTTTAATGAAGAATGGACCTTTGCCCGCAAGGTAGGGGAGAAGAATTGGCTCCTGGAGGCAATTAAGGAAAAGGAATAATCATCCATCTTTCCAATAAAAACGGCAGGGCCATCTGGCTCTGCCGTTTTTGTTTCGTCCTTATTGAAAAACCTCAAATGCCGCTTTATTCTTGCCAGACTTTTGCTGTCATTGCTGATGGTCAGCCAACCGCCACTCCCTGTTCACTCCCACTCCTCACTGTTTCCTACCCGCCCTGAGGCTGGTTGGTCTGGTGACAAACTGACTTCCGGCGCCCTTGCGGGGCGAATATGTAATTAAGCTGACGGCCACCAGTCAACTCCCATGCGGGAGATGCAGTTGAATCCACCTCCCAGGACCAGGGTGTTGCTAAGCCCTGCACTGTCCAGAAAGACCTGGATCTCGTAAGAACGGGTGCCGGCATCACAGATGATGATCAGGGTTTTGTCTTTGGGCAGTTCCTGATAACGCTCCCGGACCTCGTGGTAAACCATGGGCAGCCAGATATCGCCGAATATCTCCTTGAAGGCGCCGGCCTCTTTCGGGTGACGTATATCAAGAGCCAGCCAATCTCCTTGGCTTGCCGGATCGGCCATCCAGGCAAGATAATTGTCAATACTTACATTGCGCTGCCGGTTTGCTGTCATATTGTCAGCAACATTGGCGGCTGAGTTCAATGCATCGATGGCAGTAGCAAAGGGCGGGGCATAGGCCATCTCCAGGGTGCTGAAGTCGTCGATGCTGCCGCCTTGGGCAATGAGAGCTGCGCTGGCATTGATCCGGGCCAGAACGGCATCGGTCATGGTGCCGAAGGCCTGAACTCCCAGAACCCGACGGCTGCTGCGGTCAAAGACCAGTTGCAGGGGGATTTTGGTTTCAGTGGGGAAGAAATGGGCCCGGTCCGAGGCGGCGGTTATGGCGGCATCTGCATCAAATCCTTCGTTTAAGGCGGTTTGCAGGCTGATGCCGGTGGCGCCGATACATGTCTCAAAGGCCTTCATGATGAAGCTGCCCACAACCCCGTTTAGGGTGGAAGGGATATCGGCCAGATTGTCACCGACAATCCGTCCTTCCCGGTTGGCCAGAGAGCCTAAGGGGGCAAAGGTCTTTTTGCCGGTAACCAGGTTATTACTTTCCACACAGTCACCAGCGGCGTAAATGGCAGGGTCAGAGGTCTGCATCCGGTTATTGACTACAATGCATCCCATGGGCGAGATCAACAGACCGGCCTCTTTAGCCAGTTGGCTCCGGGGGCGAACTCCGGCAGCCATAACCACAAGGTCGGTGTCAATGGATCTTTTATCGGTAATGACCCGACAGACCCGACCCTGGTCGTCTGCTTCAAAGCTCTGGGCTCCTTCCCCCGTATATATTGATACATTATTTTTCTCCATATGGCGCTGGAGCATGGTGGCAAAATAATTATCAACGGTCTGGGGCAGGAGCTGATCCATGAATTCAACCACCGAGGTTTCCACTCCCCAGAGATCAGCAAAGGCTTCGGCCATCTCCAGGCCAATGGCACCACCGCCGATGATCACTGCCCGGCCTACTTCGCCTCTGGCAAGTTTTTCCTTGATGGTGATGGCCTTATGGAGGTCGCTGATGGTGTAAACCCCCTCCAGGTCGGCCCCGGGCAGGGGTAGGACAAAGGGCTGGCTGCCGGTGGCAATTACCAGTTTATCGTAGGAGAGCTCTTCTTCTTTTTTGCTCAGGATATTTAACACTTTCACCTTTTTTGCCTGGCGGTCAATGGCCAGAGCCCGGGTGGAAGTCTTGACATTGACCCCTTTGGCCTTGAGGAAAAAGGATTCATCACGGGTCATGTGGAAGCTTGTCTTGCGCAGCTGATCCTCGTCACTTACATCTCCGGAGATGTAATAGGGAATTCCGCAGCCACCGTAGGAAATTAAAGAGTCCTGGTCAACAATGGTTACTTCGGCATGAGGGCTTAGTCTTTTGACTCGGCATGCGGCCTTGGGCCCGGCTGCCACCCCACCGATAATCAGAATTTTCTCGCTCATTTATATCTCCCTGAAAAATTAAATTGGATTACAGCCAAAAATGAAAAGGTTATCCGAAACAGTGGTCCACTGTCAATATGACCGGCTGTTTAGTTTTTTGCTTAAATTTCTTGACACAGCCGTGATTAGGCCATATTGTGTATATGCACAATATGCTATTGTCTGTTTATCAGGTCAAGCTGAATAATGCCAGTTCCCGGTTTAATAAATTTTATTTAATTACGGAGATAAATATGAAAACCATGAAAATAGCAATTCCATCAAATAAACCCGGTGGTATGGATGCCGTAAGGTCAGATCATTTTGGTCATGCCGATCTCTTTACTGTGGTCATGGTGGAAGAGAATAAGGTGGTTGATGTGGATGCTTTAGAGCAGGTTGAGCACGAGGCAGGCGGGTGCATGCTGCCGGTGCGGATGCTTAAGGAGAATAAGGTTGATGCCCTGGTGGTGGGCGGTCTTGGTCGGGGTCCGATGAAAGGATTAAGCGAGGCCGGGGTAAAGGTTTATTTTGCTAATATAGCACAATGCGCCGATGTGCAGTCTGCGGTGGATATGCTGCTGGCCGATCAACTGCCCCTGATGCACATGGATCAGGTCTGTACCGGCAGCGGCAATTGTCACCATTAAACAGCTTTGTTCGGGTCCATGGCTGGCAGGATGCAGGTTTTTGATCCATCCTCCACGAAGATAAGGGCTGCACCTTCCACCAGGGCCCGGGCTATTTTTTGGCGGGCAGAGGCAAGCATCCTTTGCACTGTCCCGCGGGAAACCCCCATCTGGGCGCCTGCCTCGGCCTGGGTAAGGCCCTCTTTGTCACAGAGACGAATAGCTTCAAGTTCATCATGGAATAGGTTGATTTTTTCCAGCTGGTTCATTGGAATGCGTACCGGTTTGAACGCCTGGTCGCACAGTTTTCCTTCACAGATCCGGCTTTTTTTGGGTCGTCCCATGGGTCTCTTGGCTGGCAGCGGATTGGTATGCTGCATATTATAATGATAGTGGGTTGAATTAGACTTGATTTAGTCTGATTTTTTTATGAAGTAAATAACTTTCAGGCAAAGAGCTCAGAGTCTTCAATTTTTGTTGACAAATCCTTGCGAGATGGATAAGTTCGCAAGACTGAATATCTATTCAGAAAAGTTTATTCTCACCGTGTTGGTCAACAAAATCACCTGATTGCAGGAGGTTGTGTTGGTTGCTGGTGAAGAGGTTGAGGCATATAAAGATTAACAGAATCCTGAGGAGGAGACAAAAAAATGCCAAAGCATGACACTCCATTGTTGGATGAATTGGAAAGCGGACCGTGGCCGAGTTTTGTAACAGATATTAAGCGCCAGGCAGAGACTAAGCCCGAATGCTGGGATATTCTCGGTCAGCTTGAATTGTCTTTTAAAGACAGAATTACTCATTGGAAACACGGCGGTATCGTAGGTGTTTTCGGTTACGGCGGTGGTATCGTGGGCCGTTATTCCGATATGCCCAAACAGTTCCCCGGCGTTGCCCATTTCCATACCGTTCGTTTGAACCAGCCTTCCAGTAAGTTTTACAGTTCCGCAAAACTGCGTGACATCTGTAATCTCTGGGAGAAATACGGTTCTGGTATGACCAATATGCATGGTTCCACCGGTGACTTGGTTCTTCTTGGTACCACCACCGATAACCTGGAGCCCCTGTTCTATGAACTGACCCATGATCTGAAGCAGGATCTTGGTGGTTCCGGCTCCAACCTGCGTACCCCTGCCTGCTGTCTCGGTAAGGCTCGCTGCGAGTGGTCCTGTTATGACACCCAGGCTACATGTCATCACCTGACCATGCATTATCAGGATGAGATTCATCGTCCTGCCTTCCCTTATAAGTTTAAATTTAAATTCTCCGGTTGTCCCAATGACTGTGTTGCATCCATTGCCCGTTCGGACTTTGCTTTGATCGGTACCTGGAAAGACGACATCCGTATGGATCAGGATGCAGTTAAGGGTTATATTGCTGGTGATTTCCCGGCCAACGGCGGCGCCCATGCCGGTCGTGACTGGGGTGCGTTTGATATTAAGACTGAGGTTCTTGACCTCTGTCCCACCGGTTGCATGTCAATGAACGGCGATGAGCTGGTTATTGATAACTCCAACTGTACCCGCTGCATGCATTGTATCAATGTTATGCCACGCGCTCTCCGCCCCGGTCTTGAGCAGGGTGCCACCGTATGTGTTGGTGCAAAAGCACCCATCCTTGACGGTGCCCAGTTCGCTACCATGACGATCCCCTTCATCAAGGTTGATCCTGAGACCGAATTTGAAGAGGTCATCGACGTAATTGAGAGGATCTGGGACTGGTGGATGGAAGTTGGTAAAAACCGTGAGCGTGTTGGTGAGACCATTATGCGTGTCGGCCTGCCCACCTTCCTCAAGGTTATGGAAGTTGACATTATTCCGCAGAATGTTAAAGAGCCTCGTTCCAACCCCTATGTCTTCTGGTCTAATGAAGAGGTTCCCGGTGGTTTCGAACGTGATGTTAAAGAGTTCCGTAAGCGTCACGCTCAATAAGAACTGCTCTTTTGCTTTAAGAAAGGAATATAATTTTTATAATATGATTTACTAGGAGGTTTATTATGGGTTACGATCCAGAAAATCCGATGCAAGATAGAATAACAGATATCGGTCCGCCACATTTTGAGCAGTTTTTCCCACCGGTGGTAAAAAATAACTATGGTAAATGGCTCTATCATGAGATTACCCAGCCTGGCGTTCTCATGCATAAAGGTGAGAGTGGCGACGAGTGTTATACCGTTCGTGTTGGTGCTGCCCGTCTGATCAGTATTGAGCTGATTCGCGAGATGTGTGACATTGCAGATGCTCATTGTGAAGGCTTTCTGCGATTCACCACCAGGAATAATGCTGAGTTCATGGTTGATTCTGCCGACAAAGTACAGCCCCTGCTGGACGATCTCGCCAGTCGTGGCAATAAATTCCCCGTAGGTGGTACCGGTGCTGGTGTTACCAACATCGTTCATACCCAGGGTTGGGTTCATTGTCATACTCCTGCTACCGATGCTTCCGGTGTTGTTAAAGCAGTTATGGATGAGCTCTTTGATTACTTCACCAGTATGACCCTGCCGGCTCAGGTTCGTGTTGCTCTGGCCTGTTGTCTGAATATGTGTGGTGCGGTTCATGCTTCTGATATCGCTATCCTCGGTATCCATCGGAAACCGCCGATGATTGACCATGACGCCATCAGTGGTCTCTGTGAGCTGCCACTTGCTGTTGCTTCCTGTCCTCTTGGTGCGGTTAAACCCACCAAGGCAACCAACAGTGCCGGTGAAGAGATTAAATCTGTTAAGGTTACTGTTGAGCGTTGTATGTTCTGTGGTAACTGCTACACCATGTGTCCGGCAATGCCTCTGGCAGATCCGGAAGGTGACGGTATCGCCATTCTTGTTGGTGGTAAAGTATCCAACAGTCGTTCTATGCCTAAATTCTCTAAACTGGTTATTCCTTTCCTGCCCAACACCACGCCGCGCTGGCCTGAGACTGTTGAAGCAGTTAAGAATATTCTTGAGGTTTATGCTGCTGACGCTAATAAATATGAGCGTCTGGGCGAGTGGGCTGAGCGGATTGGTTGGGAGAAATTCTTCGAAAAAACCGGCATCCCCTTCACTATCAAGTCTATTGATGACTATCGGTTGGCATACGATACCTGGAGAACTTCTACTCAGTTTAAGTTCACTAGTCACATTAAATAACTCTCAGCCTTTCGGCAGACAGCATCCACGGGCAGCTTAATGCTGCCCCCTGGCTGCTGAATGCTGAAAAGCTTACTCTTTAATCATTAAATAGAGGTAAGTATAATGGCTTTAAGTAAAGACGATCTCAAAGAAAAGATGATCGAAAAAGCAACTAAGGCTCCCAAGCCCCAGTTGTATGTTAAGGATTTCTATAAATGCGATCCAGATACCAAGCCCCGTGCAATCAAGAATGTTGCCAATGAGCTTGTACGTGAAGGTAAACTGATGTTCTGGTCAAGTGGTAGTACTACCATGTACGCCCTTCCTTCCCGGATCAAGAATGAAGAAGAACGCGATGCTGCTCAGGACGCATAATTCTGACGATTGCTGATTTTTCAATCAAAAAAAAGCCGCTGACCTACTGGTCAGCGGCTTTTTTTTGTCCCTATATCTCAGTAAATATATTACGAGCCAGTTTTCACTTAGATGGCAGCCGAAATAACAGGTAAACAGGCTGACAAAGTACCAGAATGGGGCCCCAATGATTGTTTTTGATTCTTCATTGCTGATGAAACTAAAGACATAGCTTTTACCGAAGATCCTGGCCCGGGCGGGGCGATTTTGCCGGTTACATATATAATGAAACCGGCCTTGTACTGGTCGTTAGTTATTTTCACATCTGCCATGCTGGGCTTGTCAGTGGTGAAAATGGCGACCAGTAACAGGGAAAGTAAAGGCCGGAAAATTCTTAATTGTATTTTCTTTAATAGATGGTCTGACGTAGCTATCGGTAAACCGTCTATTCTATTCCTGCCTCTATCTTATCGGCCTTATGCAGAAGCTTGGAGGCATCGATATTATGCTTATAATTTTTATGGATCGAGGCGGCTACCCTGTAGGCATCGGCTGCTTTTTTATTTTCGCCCATGGTGATATAGATATCGGCGATGGTCTCAAGGGTCTCAACTCCGCCCTTGGGGTTCTGAAGGGAATTATACTCATCAAGAACATCCAGGTAGGCGTTGATTGATTCTGCGTGTTTGCCGGCCTTATGGAAAAGAGCGGCCTTTTTCTTTTCAATGGCAAAGAGGCTGAAGCGGTCAAAATCATCGCTGCATATCTTATACGCCCGCTCGTAATGTTCCATGGCTTTGTCGTAGTCATCCCTGTCAGCGCAGATATCACCTAATTTGTCTGAGGCGTTGGCCACACCGTGCAGGTTCTCTTCCTGTTCAAAGCCGATGAGTGCATTGTGAAACATATTGGCGGCCTGGGAAATCTCTTCATTGGCCAGGTGTTCCTGACCGGCTTCATAGTCCAGGGTGGCGGGGCTTTTTTCTTTTTCTTCCTCTTCGTTCTTGCCTTGGTCTATGGTCAGTTCAGTTGTGTCGGTCATCTCTTATCTCCTTATCCCTGCTGGCTGCTCATGAGGTCGAGAGCCTCCTTAACCAATTGGGCAATTGTTGTTTGATTGGGGATTCCTTGTTCGTAAACAATTAATCCGCTGTGGTCGTCAGCCATTTTTTCAATATCGCTTCTCACTTCTTCCGCTTTGATGCGTCCAAAGAGGCGGACGCTGTGGCCCCGGATCGCAGGATCTGTATGGTCGAGAAAGGGGAAGAGGGCGTAAATCGGGGTTGCCAATACCATTTCCGGGCTTTTTTCGGCAATGGTGCCCATGGCCCAAAGAACATGAACCTGGCTCGATTCTACCCCTCGATACATGAGGAGATGCCTGGCAAAGGCGCCATAGATATCTGCTCGGGCGGCGATGATTGAGCCAATTGATTCAATCAGTCCCCAATGGGTGGCAGCTGAATCAGTACAGGCCTCAAACATTCGGTGGAGCAGGTCACTGACCGCCCCTGGCTTACGGGTGGCAACCCGGGCGCAGACCTCCCCCATAATATGGGCAAACATCCAGCGGTTATTGTCGTCCGGATCGTAAAGAAGGCGCTGGAGGAAACGGAGTACCCGGATATCGTCCAGGGTCAGATCCACCAGAGCGTCGATGTCCTGGGCCAGAGCAAGTTCCTGTACTTTTTTCTTATTGGTCCGTTTTCTTTTGCGTTTCGGGTCCCGTTTCTCTTCCATGGGAGGCGGGTTAAATTTGCTGCTGGCCTGGGTGCTTTGTTTTTCTTTCTTTTTTATCTGCTCATGGTCAAGGTGTTTGCTCAGCTCTGCAATGTCCTTGGTAAGGCGGACAAAATAAAGAACACCGGAGACCTTACGACCATCGACATTTTTTGTTTCATAGACCTGATGGGTCTCTTCGTCGTAGTTGTCGATGCGCCCGGTTAGATAATCGTCATCCGGGGTCAGGTCCCAGGCCAGGTCCCAATTGTCGTCGCAGGCATAGGTCATGGCTTCCACCATGGCCGCTCCAACATTGAAACCGGTGGGGTCACTGGTGTAGACGGCTCCGCAGAGACAGGTCCCCACCTTGAACTCATCGAGCTTGCGCTGCTGTGGTTCCTGGGGGGTACCCACATCCTGGCCGCAGAATGGGCACCAGGGGCGTACCTTGATTGTTGGATCTTTGACCATGATTATAGTTCGCTATTGATGGCGGCAATGAACTGGGGGTCAACCGGATAGCCGAGGCCGGCAGCTTTGTCCGCTGCTTTTTTGGCAGCGGCGAAGTCTTTGACATAATAGAAGGCTACCGCCAGGTTATTGTGGGCCATGGGGAAATCCGGGTCATGCTCAACTCCTTTTTTGGCAGAGAGCAGAGCTTCATCGAATTTGCCGGCATTGATCTGGGCTGCTGCCAGGTTAACCCAGGCAAAGGCCAGCTTGGGTTCATGAACAGTGGCCTTGGTATAGGAATCCAGGGCTTTTTCCTGTTCCCCTTTCTGCTGCATGATCAGACCGATATTGCAGTGGGCCCGACCGGGATTGGGGGCATACATCAGGGCTTTTTTGTTGGCGGCCAGTGCTTCGTCGAACTGCCCCAGCTCAAAATGAATGGCGCCCAGGTTGATAAATGCCTCTGCTGATTGTTCGTCAATCTCAATACATTTTTTCAGTTCAGCAATGGCGTCATTATGACGACCGGCCTTGCGATAAACCAGGGCCAGATGATGATGGGCCATGATTGAGTCCGGGTGTTCCTTGCATTTAGCTTCCATCTCGGCAATAACGGCCGGCAGATCTTCACGTAATTCATTTGCAGACATGATTTTATCCTTTATTTAAATTTTGTATTAGCAGGTAATGTGCTGTTCTTTGATTTATTTATTGTCAAAGAGGTTAGCGATACATTTTGCAAAAATAATCACGAAACAAGAGAAAATCAAGATGCCACCTTTACTTTGACCGGGAAAAGTTTTGGCATGATCGCATGATTATGGTTTATTTACCTTAGTTGTAATTATTTAACCGTTTTCTACGGTCTTAATAAGGCTGTTTGATCTAGAGAGAGGGTTGTTAGATGAGCAGGGAAGATAAATTGCCCCCAGGGCTTGTGGTGGCCGGTCTGGGAGGAGGTTCTGGCAAGAGTGTAGTCTCAGTTGGGCTTGCCGCCGTTTTTACCGCTGCCGGTCGACAGGTGGCGGTTTTTAAAAAAGGGCCTGATTATATCGATGCCGGCTGGCTTAGTCTGGCGGCTGGTTCCCCTTGTTTCAACCTTGATCCTTATCTCATGGATGAGGGTCCCATGCTCAGGTCTTTTGTTGACCATGGCAGGATGGCTGACTGTATCCTGGTTGAAGGTAACCGTGGTCTCTTTGACGGGGTCAGTGCCCACGGCGAGTATAGTACGGCGGAACTGGCCCGTACCCTGAATCTGCCGGTTTTATTGGTGGTTGATTGTACCAAGACCACCCGGACGGTGGCGGCCCTTGTTCTCGGTTGTCGAACTCTGGACCCTGATCTGGAAATTGCCGGGGTGGTTCTTAACCGGATTGGCAGTACCCGTCATGAACAGGTGGTGCGGGAGGCGGTGGAGAAATATGCCGGAGTACCGGTAATAGGAGTTATTCGCCGGATGAAAAAAGACATCTTCCCCATGCGGCATCTCGGGGTAACCCCTTTTCAGGAATATGATGGAGCAGCTGATGCCATTGGTGAACTTGCAGCTACAGCGGAAAATTGTCTTGAGCTGGCAGAAGTAGAAGCCATGATGCGGTCGCCTCTATTGCCCCCGATGGTTGAAGTGGCTTGTGATGATATTTCTGGGCAGGACAAGGTCCGGATCGGGGTTATTCAGGATGCGGCCTTTCAGTTTTATTATCCGGAGAATTTGCTGGCCCTGGCCAGGGCCGGAGCTGAGATTGTCGAGGTTAACTCCCTTACGGCCCCTGAATTGCCGGAACTGGACGGTCTTTATATCGGCGGTGGTTTCCCCGAGACCAGTGCCCGCCTGCTGGCGGACAATGTATCTTTTCGTCGCTCGATTAAGGAAAAGGTGGAAGAAGGTCTGCCGGTCTATGCTGAATGCGGTGGTTTAATTTACCTGGGCAAAGAGATTGTGCTGGCGGATGGAGCCCATTCCCTGGTGGGAATCTTTCCAGTGAGCTTTACTCTGGAGCAGAGACCCCAGGCTCATGGCTATACGGTTTTGACTGCCACTGCTGCCAACCCTTATTATGGGGAAGGGACCCAGATCAGGGGCCATGAATTTCGCTACAGTAAAGTAGCAGACTGGCCCGGCGATGGAGATGATCTTGGTTTTACCATGGACAGGGGGGTTGGCTTCAGCCATGGCGGTGATGGCCTGATTTACAAGAACGTATTGGCTCTTTATACCCATATCCATGCCGTTGCCACCCCGGAATGGTCGGTGGCCCTGGTTGATCGGGCCCGGCAGTTTAAGGTCAGTGGGTAACGTGGGTTCCCAGTACCTTGGCTGTTACCATGGCCTTGGTTTCATCGTCTATTTCTGATTTCTCCCAGCTGATAAACTCTTCGGTTACCCGGGCAAAATCACCGTTATCTTCTTTGCATTTGGCGCAAATGGCGTCGGCTTCGTCCCGGTAGATGATAACCTTGCTTGCAGGGTCACCATTCTTGTCCACTGCTGCCATTTTACGGCAGCCGCAATTTAGTCTGATCACAGCAACCCCGATGCCGTCCGGGCTGCCCTCCATGATACCGGCGATCATTGCTTTTTCTGCCTTCATGACATCGTGTTTTGCGGTGCTTTTTTTCTTTTTATTCTTCATTATCTTCCTGTTCTGGTTTTTGTGGCCAGGTCAATTATTCTTGGGTCTGATGGGATGGAAAAGACAATAGTACATTGGTGGTGGCAGGTCAATATTAAGGCTTTGCTTCTATTTGAAAAAATGGGTGGTAAACTATGGAGAATTCTGTTGACAAAAGGTGGTTGATCATTTAATTCAATCTTGATTGTTTGTTTAATTTTGATTGGTAAAGTTGTTTTTTAATATTTTATTTTTTTTGGAGGTATTACTATGTGGGAAGTACTCGTAGACAAAGACAAATGTGTTGGTGACGAAGAATGTGTAGGCGCTTGCCCGGCTTCTGTTTATGAAATGGTAGACGGAAAAGCCGAGGCTGTTGAAGCTGACGAATGTCTCGGTTGTGAGACCTGTGTTGAGGTTTGCCCAGAAGGCGCACTCACCGTTACTGAGATCTAAATTCCATTGGCAGGATTTTCCTGCAGGGAATTTGAAGGCCTGTCTCCTGTCTAAAGGAAGGCAGGCTTTTTTTTTGATATTGGTACGGTGATTATGGTGTGTTGTGTTGGCCGCAAAACTCTTGTTCTTTTGGCAGCTATGTTCTGGAGCCTTATTGGTTTGTATCTCCTTAGGCGGGGCTGGGTTCTGCTCCATGGTTCTGATTACCTGGTGATCGGGGTGGCTCTGGTGGTGGGAACTTTTAAGTCAATAATGGTATTTCAGCGTACTGCTCTTACCAATGTGGAAAGAATAAATAAGCTCGGTGAACAGGCACCAGTTGCTCAGGTTTTTTCTGGCAAGGCCTGGGGTCTTATTGCCTTTATGATGGCCCTGGGGATGATTATGCGTTTTAGTGGTTTACCAACGGAACTCAGGGGTTTTGTGATCATTGCTGTTGGCTGGGGCTTATTACTGGCCAGCAGGGTAGTCTGGAGTGAGTGGCAGCGGTTGTAAAAATTAGCCGGGATGGCAGAAGGTGCAGTCGCGAAATTATATTGAAATCGATCTTGGGGCCCTGCAGTCAAATTGCCGGGTCCTGCAGGGTCGTCTTGCCGGGGCCAGATTAATGGCTGTGGTCAAGTCTGACGCCTATGGTCATGGGATGATCCCGGTGGCCAGGGCTTTGGCTGAAGAGGGCGTTGACTGTTTTGCCGTGGCTGAGGTCCATGAGGGTCTTGCCTTGCGCCAGGCTGGGGTTAAGGGCGATATCGTTGTTTTTCTCGGGGTTCGGACCGGCGAGATAGAAGAGCTCCTCAGCCATGATCTGCAGCCAGTGGTCTTTGAGCAGCAGCAGCTTGCTGTTTTATCTGCAGCGGTGAGGGATAAAGGCCGTCTCGGAGTTCATCTCAAGGTTGATACCGGCATGGGGCGTTTTGGGATAATGCCAGAGCTGGTTTCTTCTTTTGTGGAGGAAATCAATAAGAGCCCCGGTCTTTTTTTGGCCGGGATAATGAGCCATTTCGCCTGCGCCGATGACAGGGGTGGTGAGTTCACCCGGAATCAGCAGAAGATTTTTGCTGAGATCGCAGCAGCTGCCCAATCCCCCCATATTGCCAATACAGCTGCTATTTTTAATTTTCCTGATACAGCCATGGCCATGGTTCGACCCGGGATCTCTTTATATGGTTATGGTTGTGGGGAAAACAGTGAGTTGACCCCGGTGATGAGCTATAAAAGCGAAATTGTCCAGGTACGGGAGGTGCCCGCCGGTTACGGGCTCAGTTATAACCATACCTTTGTTACCCGGCGCCCCAGTCGTCTGGCCATCCTGCCCATGGGCTATAATGACGGCTATCTCCGGCGGATGTCCAATCGGGCCGAGGTTCTCATTGGGGGGCAGCGGGTCCGTCAGCGGGGGATGATATGTATGAACGCCACCATTGTTGATGTCACCGACATAAAAGGGGCAGATGTCGGTGACGAGGTTGTTCTTCTTGGTCGTCAGGGCCAGGACGAGATTACTGTAGATGAGCTGGCTGGCTGGCAGGACAGTATTAATTATGAGGTTCTTTGTCTCTTGGGTAATTTGAATCCCAGGAATTATCTTTAGAATAATAATAGCCATTTACTCTGGCTTTTTATGGAATCGTGTTTAGATTAGATTTGAAATGATTAGATCACTTGTAAAAAAATATCTTGATGAATGTGTTGGCAGGGGAGTGGCGGATGGCCTCTGGTCGGTTGAATCGGCCTCTGGTTATGTGGTGGAAGTGCCTAAATTTGAAGGGCAGGGCGATTTTTCCACCAACGCCGCCATGGTGATTGCCGGTCGAGAGAAGAAGGCAACCGGTAATAAGGTGAACCCCAGGCAGATTGCCGATGGTCTGGCAAAATTGTTGACCAGCCAGGACGACCTCATTGCCAAGGTTGAGGTCGCTGGCCCCGGGTTTATCAATTTCTTTCTGAATGAATCGATCTGGGCCTCGGTGGTGGCTGAGGTTTGCCGTCAGGGTGATGATTTTGGCCGGGCCACTGCTGCCAACGGTCAAAAGGCCCTGGTGGAGTTTGTCAGTGCCAATCCCACCGGCCCTTTAAGTGTCGGCCATGGCCGACAGGCGGTACTTGGCGATTCCATCTGCCGCCTCCTTGAGGCAGTGGGTTATGATGTGGATCGGGAGTATTATTATAACGATGCCGGCCGCCAGATGCGGGTTCTTGGTGAATCAACCAGGGCCAGGTATCTTGAAGAGCTGGGCCAGCCCTTTCAGTTTCCCGAGGATGGCTATCAGGGCGAATATATCTATGAAATTGCCCGGAGTCTCATCAATGAACATGGCAAGTCTCTGCAGGATGTGGCAGATGTCACCCCCTTTAAGGAGGGGGCGGAGAAGGCAATTTTTGCTGATATTGACCAGACCTTAAAGCGGATGGGGATCAGCTTTGATAATTATTATAATGAGCATACCCTTTACGAAGATGGCCTGATTGATGATGTGGTGGAGGCTCTTCGGGCTAAGGGGCTCGTTTATGATGAGGATGGTGCGGTCTGGTTCAGGACCACGGAATTTGGTCATGAAAAGGATCGGGTCATTGTCAAGAGCAGCGGTGAGCCTACCTATCGGCTCCCTGATATCGCTTATCACCGTGAGAAATTCCGCCGTGGTTATGATTGGATGGTGGATATCTTCGGGGCTGATCATATTGCCACGGTTCCCGATGTGCTGGCCGGGGTAAGTGCCCTTGGTTATGACAGTTCCAGGGTGACAGTGGTCCTTCACCAGTTTGTCACCCTGATGCGGGACGGTAAACAGGTTAAGATGTCCACCCGTAAGGCCAATTTTGTCACTGTTGATGAGTTGATTGATGAGGTGGGCGTGGATGTGGTCCGCTTCTTCTTCCTCACCCGCAAGGCCGACAGTCAGCTGGAGTTTGATCTGGATCTGGCTACTAAAGAGGGTAAGGATAACCCGGTTTATTATGTTCAGTATGGCCATGCCAGGTTGGCCAGTATTATCAAAAAGGCAGAAGACCAGGGTTTTGTTTTGAATGATCTGGCTGCTGTCCCGGTCCATCGTCTCACTACCCTGGAAGAGCAGAAGATCATGAAGGCCATGGCCGCTTACCCTGAGCTTGTCCGTAATGCGGCGGCAGACCTTGCTCCTCACCGGATTGTTTTTTATCTCCAGGAGCTGGCCGGCCTTTTTCATAGTTATTACAATAAACACCGGGTCATTTCCGAAGATGAGGAGCTGTCCCTGGCCCGTCTGTGGTTTGGTAAATCCCTCCAGGCGGTCTTTCATAATGGCCTGACCCTGCTGGGGATGTCGGCACCGGAAACAATGTAGCCCTTTACGGGCCAGTGAGTGATAATGGCCGCCAGTAAGCGGAAGAAAAAACGATTTATTGTTCGTTTCCAATTGAGCCCTGCCGGCATTGCCGGTCTGGGGGTTGTGGTTTTTTGTGTTTTTTTATGGATGTTCCTCCTGGGGATCTGGGCTGGTCAGACTGTTCTGTTGCCGGAAGAGGCAGGAGGCGGCAAGTGGTTGTCGGAAAGGGCGGCTGCCATTTGGGAACAGACCACTGGTGAAGGAAGTGGCCGTTTTGTTACCCCGGCCAGGGATAAAGACGGGCCTGATTCATGGGGAATAAATGTTCCGGCTGATAAGTCTGTTTTTTCCCTCCAGGTTGCCTCTTTCAGGGACCGAAAAGAGGCTCACCGGGCGGTGCTGGGTTGGCAGGCACGGGGTTATGAGGCTTTTTTCCTTGCCCCGGCTGAGGATTCTCCTTATTTTCGGGTTTTTGTCGGTCGTTACCAGAAATTGATCGAGGCCAACAGGGTTGCCGTTATCCTGGAAAAAGATGAAAATGTCAGGGCCTATATAACCATGCTGCCCGGTTCCTGAGCTTAGCATTATGAATATTTAAGGATTGATTGGATGCAAATTAGAAACGCCCGGGTGGACGATGTTAAGGAGATTTATGAGCTTCTTGATCATTTTGCTGATCAGGGTCTGCTTTTAGGGCGCAGCTTAAGTTCTCTTTATGACCAGCTCCGTGACTTCCTCCTCTGTACCGAGGAGGAAGATGGCAGAGAGGTCATTGTCGGGGTCTGTGCCCTCCATGTCTGCTGGGAAGATCTGGCAGAGATCCGTTCTCTGGCTGTCAGGACTCAGAACCATGGTCAGGGAATTGGAGGGCAACTGGTCAAGAACTGCCTGGCCGCCACCAGGGAGCTGGGGATAGCCAGGGTATTTACCCTGACCTATCAGCCTGATTTTTTTAAGGGCCTTGCCTTCTGCCCCGTTGATAAAAATGAATTGCCCCATAAGGTATGGAGCGATTGTATCAGTTGCCCCAAGTTTCCTGACTGTAATGAAGAGGCCATGATATGGCATGCTACAAGGGATAAATAATGATAGATAAGGTTCTTACCAAATTTTTTGGCAGCAAGAATGATCGGGAGCTGAAGAAGATGCAGCCCCTGGTTGACGGCATCAATAAATTGGAACCGGCCATGCAGGCCCTGGATGATCAGGCTCTGACTGCCAAAACCGAAGAGTTTCGTCGCCGGCTTGCAGAAGGAGAGACCCTTGATGACCTGCTGGTGGAGGCCTTTGCCGTGGTTCGCGAGGCCTCGTTCCGGGTGCTTGAAATGCGTCCCTATGATGTCCAGCTCATTGGCGGGATTGTTTTGCATCAGGGCCGAATTGCCGAGATGAAAACCGGTGAGGGTAAGACCCTGGTGGCCACCATGCCGGTTTACCTCAATGCCCTGGCCGGCAAAGGGGTACATGTGGTCACGGTTAATGATTATCTGGCCCGTCGGGATTCGGAGTGGATGGCCGGAGTTTACCAGTTCCTTGGTCTTAGCACCGGGGTTATTGTCCATGACTTGGACGATGAGGCCCGGAAAGAGGCCTACGGGGCTGATGTTACCTATGGCACCAATAACGAGTTCGGCTTTGATTATCTCCGGGATAATATGAAGTTTTCCATTGATGATTATTGTCAGCGCGATTTTCATTATGCCATTGTCGATGAGGTGGATTCCATCCTCATTGATGAGGCTCGTACCCCGCTCATTATCTCTGGACCGGCTGAAATCTCCACCGAGCTCTATCAGCAGGTAAATGGTCTGATCTCCTCTTTTGAGAAGGATGATCATTATACGGTTGATGAAAAATCCAAATCCCTTTCCATGACTGAGGAAGGCATTGCCTTAGGGGAAAAACTGCTTAATATCGATAACCTCTACGATCCCAAGAATATTGAATGGCTCCATCACCTTAACCAGGCTCTGCGGGCCCATGTTCTCTTCAGCCGGGATGTGGATTATCTGGTTCAGGACGGCGGGGTGGTTATTGTGGATGAGTTCACCGGCCGCAGTATGCCGGGTCGGCGTTACAGTGATGGCCTTCATCAGGCCCTGGAGGCTAAGGAGGGGGTTAAAATCGAGCAGGAGAACCAGACCCTTGCCTCCATTACTTTTCAGAATTATTTCCGGATGTACGGCAAACTGGCCGGTATGACCGGAACCGCAGATACTGAGGCAGTTGAGTTTAAGAAAATCTATGATCTTAATGTAACGGTGATTCCCACCCATCATCCCATGGTTCGGGATGATTTTGCCGATGTTATCTATAAGAATTCCAAGGCCAAATTCCGGGCGGTGGTCAAAGAGATCCAGGACCTCCATGACAAGGGTCAGCCTATTCTGGTGGGTACCACTAATATCGATGTTTCCGAGATGCTTTCCGGGATGCTGAAGAAGGTGAAGGTCCCCCATGAGGTTCTTAATGCCAAACAGCATGACCGGGAGGCGGAGATCATTGCTGATGCCGGCCAGAAGGGCAAGGTGACCATTGCCACCAATATGGCGGGTCGTGGTACTGATATTAAGCTTGATGATGATAGCAAAGACATGGGTGGCCTCCATATCCTGGGTACCAGTCGTCATGAATCAAGAAGGATCGATAATCAGCTACGGGGCCGTTCCGGTCGCCAGGGTGACCCCGGCTCATCCCGGTTTTATCTGTCCCTGGAGGATGACCTTCTGCGGATCTTCGGTTCTGACCGGATCTCTTCGGTGATGGAAAAGATGGGGATGGAAGAGGATGAGCCCATTGAACATTCCATGATCTCCAAGGCCATTGAGAACGCCCAGCGTAAGGTTGAGGGCCATAATTTTGATATTCGTAAGCATCTGCTCGAGTATGACGATGTGATGAATATGCAGCGGAAGGTCATTTATGAACGGCGGCGGCAGGTTCTGGCCGATGATGATGTTCAGGATATGGTCCAGGGGATGATTGAGGATCTTGTTACCATGATCCCCGGCGAATTCTGCGATGAAAAGGTGCCTTCCGAGGACTGGGACTGGCCGGCGATCCGGGAGCGGGTTCTGGCGTCTATCGGGGTGGAGTTGACCTGGGATGATGAGCGTTGCCATGGTCTCAAGGTTGATGATTTTGAAGATCAGCTTTTGGCGCTGGTCAAAGGTCAGTATCAGGCCCGGGAGGATGAACTTGGTTCAGAGACAATGCGTCAGCTGGAAAACTATATCATTCTCCAGATGATCGACACTCACTGGAAAGATCACCTGCTGGCCATGGATCATCTCAAGGAGGGAATTGGCCTTCGCGGTTATGGCCAGAAGAACCCTCTCGATGAGTATAAGAAGGAAGGCTATAATATGTTCATGACCCTGATGGACAGGGTAAAAGAGTATATTGTGGCAACCTTGATGCGGGTACAGCTTGCCCGCCAGGATGAGTTGGGCGAGTTGGAACACCAGCATCGTCAGCAGGAGATGGAGATGGGTCGTGGTGACGGTGCTGGCGAGGCTGCCAAACAGCATCCTGCCCGTCGGGAAGGGGCCAAGGTGGGTCGTAATTCTCCCTGTCCCTGCGGCTCAGGCAGGAAATTCAAACGATGTTGCGGGAAACTGAAATAATGGCAAATGGCGACTGGCAGGTCCCCGGGTTTAAGGCAGGAGCGGTTCGGGCCGGGATCAGGGGTAAGGATCGCCTTGATGTCGGGCTGATCTGTTCTGAGGTGCCGGCAACGGCAGCCGGAGTTTTTACCACCAGTGAGGTTAAGGCGGCTCCGGTTATCCTTGGTCAGGAGCATCTGGCCCATGGTAGGGCCCAGGCCATCTTTGTCAATAGTGGTGTTGCCAATGCCTGTACCGGTAAAGAGGGGATGGAGCTTGCTCGCCGGACTGCGACTCTGGTGGCTGATAAACTGGCTCTTGCCCCGGAGCTGATTCAGGTCTCTTCCACCGGGGTTATTGGTGAGCAGCTGGATTTTGCCCTTTTTGAGAATTGTCTCCCAGAGCTGACATCTTCCCTGGATCCTGATGGCCTTTCCCGGGTAGCCCGGGCAATGATGACCACGGACACCGTTCCCAAGATCTGCCAGCGTACCCTGAAGATTGATGGTGGGCAGGTAACCATTTGCGGTATGGCTAAAGGCGCCGGGATGATCATGCCTAATATGGCCACCATGCTCGGTTTTGTTATGACCGATGCTGCTGTTGCCCCGGCTGTTTTACAGGATCTGCTCACAGGTGGTGTGGCTCAGTCATTTAATGCCATCACGGTGGACGGTGATACCAGCACCAATGACACAGTGCTGCTTCTGGCCAACGGGGTGGCTGGTAATCAGGAAATTGATGATTCTTCTTCTGCTGAGGCAATAGCCTTTGGCCAATGCCTTAACCAGGTTCTGCTGGAACTGGCCCTTGCCATCGTCCGGGACGGAGAGGGGGCAAGTAAGCTGATCACGGTGGAGGTTCGGGGATGCCCAGGAGATATTGAGGCTGACCAGGCTGCCCGAACCATTGCCAATTCCAACCTGGTTAAGACCGCTTGTTTCGGCGAGGACGCCAATTGGGGCCGGATCATTGCTGCCCTTGGCCGTTCCGGGTTTGCCTTTGACCAGAGTCTGGTGGAAATAGCCTTTGACGGGGTGGTAATGGTGGAGAACGGTCTTGGTCTTGGCGTGGATCAGGAGGAGCTGGCAACTGCGGTTTTGAAAAAAGACGAGTTTACCATTATGGTTGATCTTCACCAGGGGTCTGGTCAGGCTAAGATCTATACCTGTGATTTCAGCCTTGATTATGTGCGGATTAACGCTGATTACCGTACATAGGCTGGCGGACTCTGCTGAGCTGAATTTAGCAGCCTTCTTTTTAATAGTCCATGCCTGGTTAAGTGGAAAACAGCTGTTATTTGTTCAGCAGTGAGTGGAAATAACCCGGAATCTCTGTCTCAAAGGTCATTTCTGTCCCTGTGTAAGGGTGCGATATGGTTAAGGACGCGGCATGGAGGGTAAGCCTCTTTATACCTATTCCTTTTTTTCCGTATGTTTTGTCTCCGGCCACCGGGTGGCCATTTTCCGCAAGGTGGACTCTGATCTGGTTTTTCCGCCCGGTAATCAGGTTTATTTCCAGCAGGCTGTATTTTTCTGACTCTTTAATTACTTTGTAGCCTGTACTGGCAAGCTTGCCTTTGGCAGGATTTTTTACGGAATACATTTTGTGGATACTGTTTTCGGCCAGATATGATTTTATCAGTCCTTCTTTCTGATCCATGCTTCCGTGGACCACAGCATAGTAAATCTTCTTAAATTTTGACCATTCTTTCTGTAGATAGCGTTTGGCTTTTTCTGTTTTGGCAAAAACCAGAACCCCGGAAGTGTCCCTATCTAAACGATGAACGATGAATATTCGATTTTTTGATTTGGGATTCCCTTTGCGTACATAATCATTCAAAAGAAAATAGGCTGTGTTTTCTCTGATTTTTTCATTACTGATCGTTAATAGCCCATGGATTTTATCAACAACAATAATGTCATGATCTTCGTAGAGAATGGGGAGTTCTTTGGGCTGGTATCTTTTGGGGGGTTGTTTGAATTTTTTCTGGGTTTTAGCCATAATATCTTTGGGATTATGAGTTGAACATTTTTTTAGCGATTATAACGCTCTTCGCAGGAAAGCAGGATCTCTTTTTCCGTATCAGCCAGGACTTCTTTGGCCTGGATCACGTCAGTACTGATCTGGGTCGCTAGTTCGTCCGGGCCGTTGAATTTGCGTTCCCCCCGCAGGTAACGAAGCAGGTTGATCTTGATGGGTTTACCGTAGATGTCCTGGTTGAAATCAAAGATATGGGTCTCGGCTGATAGCTTTTCCTCGCCAAAGGTGGGGTTATAGCCGATATTCAAGACTCCGCCATAGCATTTGCCATCGTAAATTACCTGGGTAACATAGACCCCGTGCCGGGGGCAGAGATCTTCCGGAGAGATGTCCAGGTTGGCGGTGGGGAAACCAAGCTGGGCCCCTCCCCGCTGTTTCCCCATCTGGACCTCGCCTCTGATTTGGTAATAACGGCCCAGAAGCTTACGCACCTCCCGCATCTTGCCCAGGCTGACCAGTTCCCGTACCTTGGTCGAGCTGGCCAGTATCTCATCCACATAATAGGGCTCCACCACAGTTACGGGGAAGCCCTTTGCCGCGCCCTGTTGCTTCAGGAAGTTAATATCACCCTCTCGTCCCTTGCCAAAGGCGTAGTCATAACCAACCACAAGTTCCTTAACTCCGATGGTTTTGACAAGCACTTCATCGACAAAGGTGGTGGCGGTGGTGGTGGCAAAATCACGGGTAAAGGGGATGATGATCAGGACATCAAGTCCTGCCATCTCGATTAATTCCCGTTTCTGGTCACAGCTTGAGATCAGCTTGATCCCAGCCTCCGGCCGCACTACCTGCAGGGGATGGGGGTTGAAGGTAATGGCAACGCTGGTTCCCTGATGACGGTATGCCAGACCTGCCACCTCTGAAAAAAGGATCTGGTGGCCGAGATGGACTCCGTCAAAATTGCCGATGGTTACACAGGGCCTGGTCAGGGGCTCTTTGATGTCGGCAAGATCGGTATATATCTTCATGTCTATCCTTAAGTCTGGTAGGTATTTTGGGCAAATTTAAAGATAAATAATACCATTAAACGAAAGACTTATCATTGTCAGTTTTTTTCTGGTGGAAAATTCTTGACATTGGCCCCTAAAACCTTATATAAAAGGTCTTTCCATCTAATGCCGAAGTGGCGGAATTGGTAGACGCGCTAGGTTCAGGGTCTAGTGAGCGCATGCTCGTGGGAGTTCAAATCTCCCCTTCGGCACCAGCATTTCAGGGCTGTAACCGGTAATCCTGGTTACAGCCCTTTTTTTTATGCAATTCCTTATTGCGCGAATCTGTTTTGCCCGCAATGGCTATTCTTTTTTGACAAGGGACCTGGTCGTTCTTATTGTCTGTGTGAAGATGAGTGAACCCCGGGAAATAATGACGGTGGAAGCCGGTCATAGTTATAATTATAAGCAGATCTGTCTCTGGTCTCTGGTATTGCAGTCGGTTGGGGTGTCCCATATGGTTGCGAACCGAGGAAGCGGCTGGGTGATTACGGTGGCTGAGGACCTGGAAGAGGTGGCCAGTCATCAGCTGGCCAGTTTTGAGGAGGAAAACACCAGGTGGCCTCCTCCTGCCCCGGAAAATCATCGCTCTCTCTTTTCTTTTCATCGCCGCCGCCCGCCCACCATTTTTCTGATGAGTTTTTTCCTGTTCTTTTTTGCTCTGACCGGTTCCTGGTCTGTTGACCCCTGGTTTGAGGCTGGAGCGGTTAACAGTGTGCAGATAATGGAGCATGGTCAGTGGTGGCGACTGGTTACCGGTCTAACTCTTCATGCTGATCCGGTTCATCTTGTGGGGAATTTGATCATCGGTGGCCTCATGGTTCACCTTGTCTGCAAGACCGTTGGCTCCGGCTGCGGCTGGCTGGCCATTTTATTGGCTGGTTCACTGGGTAATCTGATAAATATTTTGGCCCGGGACAGTTTTCATCTGTCAGTTGGTTTTTCCACTGCGGTTTTCGGGTCCATTGGCATTTTAAGCGGGATCGCCATCAGGAGACAGGGCCGCATCCGTGACATGCTGCCCCCCTTAGGGGCTGGCCTGGCCCTTTTGGCTATGCTGGGAATGGAAGGGGCCCGGACCGATATCGGTGCCCATGTCAGTGGCCTTGCCTGTGGCGGGATTTTTGGTTTCTTATTGGCTGGTTTCCCCCGTATATTGGAAGATAGGGATTCAGTTCTGGTTCAGGCTGTATCTTTTGCCTGTGCTCTTCTGCTGGTCTCCGGTTGCTGGTGGCTGGCCCTGATGGATATTTAACTTGATAATTAAGGGAAATTCCCTGATAGTGTTTATGGATTGATTTTATTTAATTAATTTAAAGGGATTGACTATGTCGTATGACAATGAACAGCCCCCATGGGGCAGGAAAAAGGGGCCGGCTACGCCGGAAGAGCTGCTGGCATCATTAATTGCCAAGATTAGAGACGCCTTTGAAGGCGGTGGTGGTGACAGTGGCGGCGGTGGTTCGTCGTCAGGTCAGAGCCCTCCCAGTCTTTTTGGCGGGTTGATGCGGGTGATAACCGTGATTGCCATTTTATTTGCGGTTAATATCGTCTATTCATCGTTTTATACCATTGAGCCCGGGGAAAAGGGAGTGGTTCTGCGCCTTGGTGAATTCAATAAGCTGGCTAATCCCGGCTTGAACTTCAAGCTGCCCATTATTGATGATGTGGTCAAGGTGGATGTGGAGACGGTGAGGAAGCAGGAGTTTGGTTTTCGCACCAGGATTCCCGGCCAGAAATCTATTTATTCCCGCCAGGGCTATGATGCTGAATCTCTGATGCTTACCGGTGATAAGAATGTCATCGATGTTCAATGGATTGTCCAGTACAAGGTTCAGGACCCCATGGCGTTTGTTTTTCAGGTTCGGAATGTTGACCAGGCGGTTCGTGATGTGTCGGAGATGGCTATCAGGCGGATTGTCGGTAACCATGATTTTGATTATGTCCTCAGTAACCGGGAGGTGCTGGAGGCGGCAACTGCCCGGGAGCTGCAGAGCACCCTTGATAAGTATAATAGCGGGGTCAGGATTGGCGCTGTTAAGATGCAGGATGTTAATCCGCCGGAGCAGGTTAAGCCGGCCTTTAATGAAGTTAATGAGGCCGACCAGGACATGAAGCGCCTGGTGAATGAGGCGGAACAGACCTATAATAAGGTGATCCCCAAGGCTCGGGGTGAGGCTAAACGGCGCCTGGAGGAGGCTGAGGGCTACGCGGTTGAGCGAATCAACCTGGCCAAGGGTGAAACCTCCCGTTTTCTGGCAGTGCTGGCTGAGTATGAAAAGGCCCGGGACGTTACCCGTAAGAGGATGTATCTGGAGACCGTGGGCAGGGTGATGCCAGGGGTGGACGATATCTATGTGATTGATCGGGAACAGCGCTCGCTTCTTCCCCTGCTGGACCTGACCTCCGGCACTGGTCGTAAAGGAGGAAAATAAATGAATATTATTATACGTTATATATTTATTGGTCTGATACTGGCGGCAGTTATGACGGTCTGGGATGGTTTTTACATCCTGCCGGAAGGCAAGCAGGCAGTGGTAACCCAGTTCGGGGCCCCCGTTGGTGATACGGCCACCAAGGCAGGCCTTCATTTCAAGACCCCCTTTGTTCAGAAGGTCCGTTATTTTGAAAAACGAATCATGATCTGGGATGGTTCTCCCAACCAGGTTCCCACTAATGATAAAACCTTTGTCTATATCGATACCACCGCCCGCTGGCGGATTGCCGATGCCCTCAAATTCCTTCAGGCGGTTAATAACGAGAACCGGGCCCAGACCATCCTTGATGATATCATCGACAGTACGGTGCGGGATCTGGTGAATAAAAACAATCTGGTGGAGATTATCCGTAGTTCCGACTGGGTTCCCGGGGCTGCTCGAGAAGGAGTTGCCGGGGTGGAAAAGACCGAGCCCATTGAATTTGGCCGGGACAAGATAGCCAGGATGATATTTGTCGCTGCCTCTAAGGTAACCCCTCAGTATGGGATTGATCTGATAGATGTGATATTTAAACGGGTGAATTACATCGAATCCGTTCGCCGTAAGGTCTATGAGCGGATGATTTCCGAGCGTAAAAGGATTGCTGCGGAGAAACGGGCTCTGGGTGAGGGACAGAAGTCGGAGATTCTTGGTAAGGTTTCTCGTGAGCTGAAGGTCTTGACCTCCCAGGCCAGCCGTCAGGCAGAAGAGATTAAGGGTAAGGCCGATGCCAAGGCTGCGGCCATCTATTCCGAGGCCTATAGCCGGGATCCGGAATTCTATGCCTTTTCCAAGAGCCTCGACAGTTACGGCAAGGTTATGGGGAGCAATACCCGGATGATCATCTCGTCTGATTCCGAGTTCTATAAATATCTGAATAATTCAGACGGCAAATAAGAAAGCGCCAGCCTGTCTTAGGCCCGGGATTTAAGGAAGATCCTTTAGTCCAGGGCCGGATAGGAGGGTCGTTGACTGGCGACATCGTAGGGGACCCGGCCTTTAGCGTTTAGTTTCTCGGTAAAGGTGTTGAGGTCCTTTTCGCTGGTAAGAGTCTTTTTGCCGGTAATATCGAAACGGCAATTACAGCGGGTGAGTTGACTGCTGCACCAGGGGCAGATCTCCACCGGGCAGCCCATGACATGGTTTTCACCTTCCCGGGCGAAACAGGCGGGACAATGATTTTCCTGTTCCGGCAAGGGAAGATAGTCAGGCAGGTTTGCCGGATTTTTTAATTGTTTGCCAAGGGCCTCTTCCTGCCAGCCGAAGAAAGAGATTATCTCTTTGTCCCAGATGCCTTTGGTGCCGGAGCCTAAGAACTCAGCCTTTTCCCGGTTGACCAGATAGATATAATTCCCCAGGCCGGTATTGGCGCAGATGAGAAAGACCCCCTGTCTGCCGGCAATCATCTTCATGCCGCTTACCCAATCGTCCAATCCTTCCGGCAGAAAGCTGTAAAAATTATGGAGGAGGTTGAGGGCAATGACATCGTTGGTAAAATTATCGAGAACGCCAAGGGCCAGTTCCTGATCCTTGGTCGGCGTTCCGTATTTGATCAGGAGCTTGATCTCCTGGATCTGTTTTTCAATCATTATTTTTTGTTCCGGTGATGGTCTCGTGCCATAGCCTGGTTTCCGCCTGGATGTCCCGGGCCTTGGTCAGGGCAGTGACAACGGCGATGCGCCTGGCGCCACGACTGGTCAATTCATCGACATTGTCCAGTTTGATCCCCCCCATGACGGTAAATGGCAGAGGGGAATGGGCGGAAAACGAGGTGATGGCATCTGGTCCGATAAAAGAGGTCAGGCCGGCCTTGGTTTTGGTGGGGTAGATGGGGCCGATATTATAATAACTGGCTCCCCGCTCCCGAGCTGTGGCGGCCTGCTCTTCGGTGTTGGCTGAAACTCCGATGATAAAGTCCGGAGCTATCTTGCGGACCTCGGCCGCCGGCAGATCGGAGTTTCCGAGATGGACACCGTCAGCCCCGGCCATCAGGGCGATATCCACCCGATTGTTTACCAGAAAGAGGATGCCGGCCTCTGTGGTTTTTCGGCGGAAATAGCGGGCCTTGGCAAACAGGGTGCGGTCGTCGGCGATCTTGTCCCGTAATTGGACAATGCGGGCACCGCCGCTGATAACCGCATCCAGCCATTCCTGGTCACTGCGCCCATTGGCAAGTTTTTCGCAGGAAACCGGATAGATGCTCACTTCCTCGGTTAATATTTTCAGTCGTTTCTGGTATGTCTGGCTGGTAATGGTCATAGTGGTGGTGGAGAAAAATGCAGCTGTCTTGTCAAACAGTGGAATTTTTGTTATATTTTTTTGTTTACGGATGGTTTCTGTCGCGATTTTCTCATCTTACTTTTCCCGGGAACATCCGTCAATCTTGAATAAATTGGCTACAGCAAGTTAATCTGTCAGGTAGCCTGAAGGAGTAAATTATGGTCAGTACACCCATAACTGACAATATCGCTGAACTTAGTTTAGACGGTAAAACATATCAATTACCGATTATTGAGGGCTCTGAAGGAGAACGGGCCATTGATATACGTGCCCTGCGTGGAGAGACCGGCTGCATCACCATGGACAGCGGTTATATGAACACCGGTTCCTGTTGCAGTGATATCACCTTTTTAAATGGGGAAGAGGGTATCCTCAATTATCGGGGTTATGCCATTGAAGATCTGGCAGAACACTGTGCCTTTGTTGAGGTGGCCTATCTGCTGGTCCATGGCTATCTGCCCAATGTTGAACAACTTGAGTCTTTTAAGCAGCTACTTAGCGGATTTGCCTTGATCCATGAGGATATGATTCATTTCTTTGATCGTTTCCCGGCCAAGGCCCCGCCCATGTCAATTTTGTCGTCCATGGTTAATTCTCTGAGTAGTTTTTATCCGGAGATGGTTGATAACCCTCTGGAGAATATCGACATGACAACGGCCCGGTTGATTTCCAAGGTTCGGACCATTGCCGCCTTCTCTTACAAGAAGTCCATTGGTCAGCCTCTGGTTTATCCCCGCCATGATTATAATTATTGCGCCAATTTCCTTAATATGATGTTTGATTCCCCGGTTAACCCCTTTGAGCCTCATCCGGTGGTAGTCAAGGCCTTGAATAAGCTTCTTATCCTCCATGCCGATCATGAGCAGAATTGTTCTACATCCACTGTGCGTATGGTGGGCAGTGCCCGGGTAAATCTCTATGCCTCGGTCTCTGCCGGAATTAACGCCCTCTGGGGGCCATTGCACGGCGGGGCGAATCAGGCGGTAATTGAGATGCTGGAAGAGATCCATGACGCAGGTGCTAATTATAAAGAGTATATTGCCAAGGCCAAGGATCCGACGGATCCTTTCCGGCTGGTTGGTTTCGGTCATCGGGTATATAAAACCCATGATCCCCGTTCGGTCATTATCAAAGGGGCCTGCGACGAGGTGCTGACCGCCCTTGGCATCACTGATGATCCTTTATTGAATATTGCCCAGGAGATCGAGGAAGTCGCCTTGAACGACGAGTATTTTATTGAGCGGAATCTTTATCCCAATGTGGATTTTTACAGTGGTATAATCTACCGGGCCCTTGGCATCCCCAATAATATGTTCACAGTTATGTTTGCCCTGGGCCGTCTGCCTGGCTGGATCTCCCATTGGACAGAGATGTGGGATGATCCTAATTGGCGGATCAGCCGGCCCCGGCAGATCTATACCGGTCCTACCCGCCGGGTCTATGTGCCCCGAGAGGAAAGATAATAATCCAGGCAACTGAATAAGACCAAAATCTTTATTAAAATAAAATATTCTGGATCCAGCAGTGTTCCAGCAGATTAATCAGGTAGAGAAAAGAGATGCGGACAGATATCGTTCATATAGGGGCTGGTGAGCTTACCTACGAGATTCGTAATATTGTTAATATCGGGATGAAGCTCCAGGATCTGGGGATGAGAACCTATTGGGAAAATATCGGTGATCCGGTGGCCAAGGGGGAGGAGATTCCGACCTGGATGAAGGAAATTGTAGCTGAGCTGGCCATGGAGAATGCATCTTACGGCTATTGTCCCACCCGGGGCATGCTGGCAACCAGGGAGTTCATTGCCAAGCAAACCAATAGTCGGGGCGGGGCCCAGATAACCCCGGAAGATATTCTCTTTTTTAATGGCCTTGGTGATGCCATCAGCAAGATCTTTGGTTTCCTCAAGCGGACAGCCCGGGTGGTGGTACCCACCCCCAGCTATACCACCCATTCGTCAGCCGAGGCTGCCCATGCCGGTGACCGGCCGGTTACCTATCTGCTTGATCCGGCTAATAACTGGTACCCGGATCTGGATGATCTGGAAAAAAGGATTAAATATAATCCAGCAGTGGCCGGTATTTTGATCATTAATCCGGATAACCCCACCGGTGCAGTATATCCGGAGGCGATTCTCAAGGGGATGATTGAGCTGGCCCGTAAATATGATCTTTTTGTTGTCTGTGATGAGGTCTATCATCACATTGTCTATAATGGCAAGACCACGGTGCCTATTTCAGATGTTATCGGTGATGTGCCGGCTATTGCCATGCGTGGGATCTCCAAGGAGATGCCCTGGCCCGGATCCCGTTGTGGCTGGATAGAGGTTTATAATGGCCATAAGGACCCGATGTTTGAAAAATATGTGGCCTCCATCCTGAATTCCAAGATGGTGGAGGTTTGTTCAACCACTCTGCCCCAGATTGCTTTCCCCAGGCTGGTAAGTCATCCCCAGTATTTCCCCTACCTGGAGGAGAGGATTGCCCGCTATGAGAAATTCTCCAACATCGCCTATGACTGCCTGAAAGATGAGGATAAGGTGGTGGTCAACCGGACCAATGGTGCCTTCTATATGAGTGTGGTTTTTGAGGAAGGAGCCCTTAGCCATGAGCAGTCATTGTCCATTGAAAATGCCGAGGTGACCAAGGAGATCGAACGGTTGGTGAGCGGTGATAATGTCTCTTTTGATAAGCGTTTTGTCTATTACCTGCTGGGGGCCACCGGGATCTGTGTTGTACCATTGAGCTCATTTGCCACCGAGCTCCAGGGCTTTCGGGTTACTCTGCTGGAGCGGGATGAGAAGACTTTCAGGGAGATCTTCCAGACCATTGCCGAAAAAATCAGGGAGTATATCGCCAGCTAATTTTTCTGCCGGCCGATATGGCGGGTCAGGTTCGGTGGCAACTGCCGGACCATGTCCATTTTCTTAAGATTCTTGTCTGCGGTTATGCCGTTGATATTGATGATTGTCAGCTGCTTTTCCCCTCTATTGTACTGGTTGCTGAGGTCAATAACCCCACCCACCACCATTAACCTGCCTTTCCTGACCCTCGCCCGGTAACGCTTCAGGGCCTCTGTTACTTGATAATCCACGTTCTTTTCCACCAGGCGCAATTCCTTTTCGTCCGGACTTTCCTGGGGCAGGGTAATGGCCGCTGCCTGAGTCAGGGGCTGATGCAGATGATCAAGACTTGCCCGAATACTGGTTTCCAGGGAGGTGCTATTGCGGTTGAACAGACGGATGGTTGAGCTGTCTGTATTACCGGTTATCAGAAGCAGGGGAGTATGGAGGTGGTTAATACCATAATCAAGGACGCTGGTGCTGGTGATCAGCTGGTTGCCCAGGTTGCGGATGGTATAGACCGGGGTGGTAGCTTTGGCAATGAGGCTGCGGTTTATTCGGGGATCAGGGTCGGTCAGCCAGCAGAGGACAGGGGCTGAGCCAGTTTGGGCGTCGGTCCGCTGGTCATTGGCAGTCAAAACTTCTTTCATTACCTCGGCAGGGGGAATCCCAGCCCTTAATTTGGTGCTTGCCCGCATTTCTGCCTGGGTATTGACAGAAGGCATTAAGCACAAGATCAAGCCTAAGATAACCAGGGTTTTGGCGAACATGGTATCACTCCTTCGGGTTCAGATTCAGATATTAAATTAAAGGTAGCAGAATCATCTCTTTTTGTTAATTCCTTTCTTTTCCCCACCTTGACATTGAAAACCACCATACTTATTGTTCCCTCAAATGATGGCAATAAAGCTGAATCCGTACAGAAAATTGATTATGCGGGAGGTTGAAGATAGTGGCAGGAGATGAGGGCGTTGATAAGGTTCAGAATGGTGAATCTGTAGATGATGGTCAGCCGGAAGAGGTTGCGGCTGACCAGGATATGGCAGAAGAGGTAGCAGAAGTGGATGAACTGACCCG
The DNA here is from genome assembly GCA_964653055.1 of uncultured Desulfobulbia bacterium. Classification (GTDB taxonomy): domain Bacteria; phylum Desulfobacterota; class Desulfobulbia; order Desulfobulbales; family SURF-16; genus CAZZCA01. The sequence continues at coordinate 53,237 of CAZZCA010000007.1, forward strand.
GGTCAGTCAGGAAAATGAAGAGCTGCAGAACAAGCTGCTGCTCCTTGCTGCTGATTTTGATAATTACAAGAAACGGATGGAGCGGGATCGCGGTCTGGCCCTGAAGTACGCAGAAGAGAATATACTTAAGGAATTATTACCGGCCATTGATAATCTGGAGCGAGCTCTGGATCAGGGTCGTGAGGTTCAGAATACTGAAGACCTGTTGGCTGGGGTAGAGATGACCTATAAGGGAATCATGACTGCTCTGGCAAAGTTTGAGGTGGTGGCTCTGGAAAGTGTTGGCTTCCCTTTTGATCCGAACCAGCATGAGGCTCTCACTGTTCAGGAAAGTGATGAGGCTGAACCCAATAGTGTTATGGCAGAGTTTGAAAAGGGATATGTTTATAAAGATCGTCTGATTCGACCGGCCAAAGTGGTTGTGGCTAAACAGGTCGAAGGCAACAAAGAATAGGAGTTTGATATGAGTAAAATTATTGGTATTGATCTGGGAACAACAAATTCATGTGTGTCGGTAATGGAGGGCGGTGAGCCCAAGGTAATCACCAATGCCGAAGGTAACAGGACCACTCCCTCGGTGGTGGCATTTTCTGATAGTGAAGAGCGTCTGGTGGGCCAGGTTGCCCGTCGTCAGGCGGTAACTAATCCGGAAAAGACTATTTTTGCGATGAAACGGCTCATTGGCCGTAAGTTCACTGATCCAGAGGTGAAAAAATCCATTGAGGTCAGTCCTTTTCATATTGTTCAGGGTAATGGTGATCCGGCAATCGAGGTTGACGGTAAACAGTATACCCCGGCTGAACTATCGGCCATGGTGCTTGGCAAGATGAAGCAGACTGCCGAGGAATACCTGGGTGAGACTGTGGAAGATGCGGTAATTACGGTGCCGGCATATTTTAATGACAGTCAGCGCCAGGCCACCAAGGATGCCGGCAAGATTGCAGGTCTTAATGTTAAGCGGATTATTAACGAGCCCACTGCCGCTTCCCTGGCCTATGGCCTGGATAAAAAAGGTGATGAAAAAATAGCTGTTTTCGATCTGGGTGGCGGTACCTTTGATGTATCTATCCTCGAGATCGGCGATGGTGTTTTTGAGGTGAAATCCACCAACGGTGATACCTTCCTCGGTGGCGAGGATTTTGATATGCGGATCGTGAACTGGCTTGCCGATGAGTTCAAGCGGGAGCAGGGGATTGATCTGCGTAGTGACAAGATGGCCCTTCAGCGTCTGAAAGAGGAAGGGGAAAAGGCCAAGAAAGAGCTGTCATCCACCATGGAGACAGAGATTAACCTGCCCTTTATCACTGCTGATGCCTCTGGCCCCAAGCATCTTAATATTAAATTGAGCCGGTCCAAGCTGGAGACCCTGGTTGAGGATCTCATTGACCGGACCATGGCCCCCTGCCAGACTGCCTTGAAAGATGCCGGGCTGTCACCGTCTGATATTAATGAGATCATTCTGGTAGGTGGCATGAGTCGGATGCCTCGGGTGCAGGAAAAGGTTAAGGAGATCTTTGGCAAGGATCCTCATAAGGGTGTTAACCCGGATGAGGTTGTGGCCATTGGCGCTGCCATTCAGGGTGGGGTTCTTCGTGGTGATGTGAAGGATGTTCTGCTTCTTGATGTTACACCTCTCTCCCTGGGTATTGAGACCCTGGGGGCTGTAAGTACAAAATTGATTGAGAAAAACACCACGGTTCCCACCAAGAAGAGCCAGGTGTTTTCCACAGCGGCGGATAATCAGCCGGCGGTTTCCATCCATGTCATCCAGGGTGAGCGGGAGATGGCGGCTGATAATAAGTCAATTGGTCGCTTTGAACTTGCTGATATTCCCCCGGCACCCCGGGGTGTCCCCCAGATCGAGGTTACTTTTGATCTGGATGCCAATGGTATTCTCCATGTTTCAGCCAAGGATATGGGAACCGGTAAGGAACAGTCCATTAAGATTACAGCCTCAAGCGGTATTTCCGAGGAAGAGATCGAACGGATGCAGCGTGATGCCGAGGCCCATGCCGAGGATGACAAGAAACGACGGGAGATGGTTGAGGCCCGCAACTCCGGAGATTCACTGGCCTATGCCACTGAAAAGAGTCTGAAAGAGGTTGGGGATAAGGTTGATGATGAGACCCGCTCCAAGGTTGAGGCTGCTATTGAGAAGCTGAAAAAGGCCCTGGAGGGTGACGACCTTGACTCCATCAAGGCTGCCAGTGAAGAGCTGACCGAAGCCTCTCATAAACTGGCGGAGATCATGTACTCCCAGGCAGCTCAGGAGAACCCTGATGCCGCTGGTGCCGCCGGAGGTGGAGCTGGTCCCAAGCAGGACGATGATGTGGTTGACGCTGATTTCGAAGAGGTTAAGTAAAGACCATGCGGATCCTTTCAGGTATTCAGCCATCTGGTAAACTTCATGTTGGCAATTATCTTGGCGCTATGCAGCCAATGATTGCCAACATGGATCGCGGTGAACTTTTCGCTTTTATCGTTAATTACCATGCCATGACCTCGGTTCATGACCGGGAGGCCCTGACCCGGGATACCATGGAGGCAGCGGCTGATTTTCTTGCCCTTGGCCTTGATCCTGATCGCTGTACCTTCTGGGTTCAGTCTGATATTCCGGAGGTTGCCGAACTCGCCTGGATGCTCTCCACCATCACCCCCATGGGCTTGCTGGAGCGCTGTCATTCCTACAAGGACAAGGTGGCCAAGGGGATTACTGCCAGCCACGGGCTTTTCGCCTATCCGGTGCTGATGGCGGCGGATATTCTGATGTTCCAGGCTAATATTGTGCCGGTGGGTAAGGATCAGAAGCAGCATATCGAGGTTGCCCGGGACATTGCCATTAAATTTAATAATACCTTTGGTGAGACCTTTGTCCTCCCAGAGCCGGAGATCAACGATCAGGTTGCCACCATTCCCGGGATTGACGGGCAGAAGATGTCCAAGTCCTATGGTAATACAATCGGTATTTTTCTTGATGCCAAGGCCTTGGAGAAAAATGTCATGGCCATTGTTACTGATTCAGCCCCGGTGGATGAACCAAAGGACCCTGACAAGTGTAATCTCTACAATATCTTTAAACTCTTTGCCACCCCGGAGCGGACTGCGGAAGTTCGGGATCTTTATGTTAACGGCGGCGCTGCCTATGGTTATCTTAAGCTTGAACTGGTGGATATCCTCTGGGAGTTTTTTCGCACGGCTCGGGAAAAAAGAGAAGAGCTGGTTGCAGACCAGGGTTATCTCCGTCAGGTGTTAGATGATGGTGCCCAAAAGGCCAGGGCCCGGGCTACAGATACCCTTGACCTGGTTCGGGACAAGGTCGGTCTTCGTTATTAAGGGTGGTTGTCAAAGGGTGTTTAATGTTTTAATCTGGTTTGATGAGCTTACGCAGATTAAAACGGCGAAAGAAGAAAAAAGAGCGAAATGCCGATCCCGGAGCAATTGCCCAGCTCTTTGTCGCGGCCAATAATCATAAATTGGCCGGTCGTCTTTCCCAGGCCGAAAAAGATTATCGCCGTCTCATCCGGATGACCCCGGATCATCTCCAGGCCCATAATAATCTTGCCAATATTCTTTATGACAGGGGTCTCCTTGCGGAGGCCCTTATCTATTACCGGGGGGCAGTTGATCTTGCCCCGGAAAATTCCCGTATCCTCTATAATTATGGAACCTGTCTTTTTGACCATGGTCAGCTTCAGGAAGCGGCTGAGGCCCTGACCAGGGTTATCAGCCTTGCTCCCACCTATGCCGAGGCCCATGCCAGTCTCGGGGTAGTCTGTCAGGCCCTGGGCGATCTGGACGGGGCTCTGGCAGCTCTTTCCGAGGCGGTTCGGCTTAAACCTGATTATCTGGAAGGCCACCGTTTTCTGGGTCTGGTGCGTAAGGACCGGGGGGATCTGGCTGGGGCTCTGGAGCAATTTGATCGGGCCTTGCTATGCCGGGGGGAAGATGCCTTTACCTGGTATTTGATCAGTCGGTATAAAAAATATAAAACCGCAGATGATCGGGACATAGGCCGGATTACTTCCATCCTGACTAAACCGGACCTGACCCCGGATGACGAGGTCTTTTTAAATTTTGCCTTGGGTAAGATCTATGATGATCTGGCTCTTGCCCCGGAGGCTTTTCGTCATTATCAGGATGGAAACAGGCGAAAGCGGTCCATGTTGGCTGCCGGCCCCATGAGCAGTGGGATTGAGCTTGGTCGTATTGGCCGGATTTTCAGTCCTGAATTGTTTTCCCGTCTGGCCGGGTCCGGCCTGCAATCGGCGCTGCCGGTTTTTATTGTTGGTATGCCCCGTTCCGGAACCACCCTGGTTGAACAGATCTGCGCCAGTCATTCTGCGGTCTGGGGCAGGGGTGAATTAAAAGAGGTCAGCGCCCTTAAGAACTCCCTGTTGGCCCTGGCCGGGGAAGGATCCAGCTATCCTGAATGTTTAACCACCATGGATCCCGCCTGGATTAAATCCCTGGGTGAGCCATACATGGAAAGATTGGGAGCTGGCCTGCCATCGACCATCCTTCGGGTGGTGGATAAGATGCCGACTAATTTTATTGAGCTTGGCCTGATCCGGATCTTCTTCCCCAATGCCCGGATCATCCATTGCCGCCGTGACCCGGTGGATACCTGTCTGTCTAATTATTTCCAGAATTTTGAGGAGGGTAATGAGTTCTCCTTTGATCTTGAGACCCTGGCCTTTTATTATCGCAAATATGAAAAATTAATGGGTTTCTGGCAGGAGGTACTCCCCGGAACAATCCATGAGATCTGTTATGAGGATCTGGTTAATAATTTTGAGGTAAAGGCCCGGGAGCTTATCGAGTTTCTCGGCCTTAACTGGCAGGAAGAATGCCTCTCTTTTTATCAGACCAGGCGGATGGTCCATACCGCCAGTGACTGGCAGGTGCGGCAGCCGGTTTATCGCAGTTCTGTTAAACGCTGGAAACGTTACGAAGCCTTTCTCGGCCCCCTTCTTGATGGCCTGGCCGATACCTCTTCCCTTGTCTGAATTTCACCTTTAAATCATCATCTTGCCCTGCCGGCTTGACATCAATATTTATCGTTCTTACCTTTTTTCTAACGCCATCATTTACCTCTTGTCTGCAGTTTGTTCATCGTCCCGGTTAGTTCAGGGAGTTTCCAGCGCCAATCCGGCCTTATCCCGGTAATTGGCAGTAATGTAAGTCTTGTCAAGTTCAGGAGGATATTATGCAATTAGATAAATTTACCGTTAAGTCCCAGGAAGTCCTGCAGGCTGCCCAGAAACTGGCGGAGGAGCGGGGTCATCAGGAGATGACCCCGGAGCATCTTCTTCAGGTTATCCTTGTGGCGGAGGAAGGGGTGATTGTCTCCCTGCTGCGCAAGCTTGAGATTGAGCCGGCCCTTCTGCGCAGCAGGATTGAAGATATTCTTACCGGTCTGCCCCGGGTTAGTGGCAGTGGTTTCGGCCAGGTTTATGCCTCACGGCGTCTGCAGCAGGTTCTGGAGCAGGCTTTTAAAGAGGCCGGAGCCATGCAGGATGATTATGTCAGCCAGGAGCATCTCTTCCTGGCTGTTCTGGCCGAGAGCAAGGGGCCGGCTGCCCTTATGCTGGAAAAAGCCGGGGTCAGCCGGGATTCCTTTATGAAGGCCCTGGTGGCCATTCGTGGCAGTCAGCGGGTGGTTGACCAGAACCCTGAAGAGAAGTACCAGGCCCTGGAAAAATATTCATTAAACCTCACCGACCGGGCCAAGCAGGGTAAGCTTGATCCGGTTATCGGCCGGGATGATGAGGTTCGTCGTTTGATTCAGGTTCTCAGCCGGCGCACCAAGAATAATCCGGTTCTCATTGGCGAGCCGGGGGTGGGTAAGACCGCCATAGTCGAGGGCCTGGCCCAGCGGATAGTCATGGGTGATATTCCTGAAACACTGCGGGACCGCCAGGTGGTGGCCCTTGATATGGGCTCATTGCTGGCGGGAGCCAAATTCCGCGGTGAATTTGAAGATAGGTTGAAGGCAGTCCTCAAGGAGGTTGAGAAACGCCAGGGCGAGATTATCCTCTTTATTGACGAGATCCATACCCTGGTGGGCGCCGGGGCGGCGGAAGGGGCCATGGACGCCTCTAATATGCTGAAGCCGGCCCTGGCCCGGGGAGAGCTTCATTGTGTGGGGGCAACTACCTTGAAAGAGTATCGCACCATTGAAAAAGATGCTGCCCTTGAGCGACGTTTCCAGCAGGTATTGGTCCAGGAGCCCACCACGGAAGATGCCATTGCCATTCTTCGGGGGATCAAGGAGAAATACGAGGTTCATCATGGGGTGCGGATCAAGGACAATGCTACTGTGGCGGCGGTAACCCTTTCCCAGCGTTATATCTCTGATCGTTTTCTGCCGGATAAGGCCATTGATCTCATTGATGAGGCTGCCTCCCGGCTGCGGATCGAGATTGATTCCATGCCCACAGAGATTGATGAGGTGGATCGGCGGCGGATTAAGATGGAGATCGAGCGAGAGGCCCTTAAAAAAGAGAAGGATGCGGCTTCCCGCCAGCGCTTGACCAGGCTGGAGGCTGAGATGGCTGATCTCAACGAGCAGCTTCAGAGCATGAAGGGGCATTGGCAGCTGGAGCGGGATGTTATTTCCGATATCCGCCGGATCAAGGCGGATATTGATGAGGCCAGGGTGGAAGAACAACAGGCGGAGCGGGTCGGAGATCTCAGCCGGGTGGCGGAGATCCGGTACGGTCGGATTGCGGAGCTGGAACAGAAATTAACCAGCGGAAATCAGCGCTTGGCTGAGGTTCAGCAGAATAGGCAGATGCTGAAGGAGGAGGTGGCTGAGTCAGATATTGCGGCAGTGGTGGCAAACTGGACCGGGATTCCGGTGGCTAGTCTTCTTGAGGGAGAAAAGGAGAAGCTGGTTCATGCCGAGGACAGGTTAAGCCGCCGGGTGGTGGGGCAGAAAGAGGCCATTGTTGCTGTTGCCAATGCCGTCCGTCGGGCCCGGGCCGGCCTGCAGGATCCTGATCGCCCCCTGGGCTCCTTTATCTTTCTCGGCCCCACCGGGGTGGGCAAAACCGAGCTGGCCCGCAGTCTGGCTTCTTTCCTCTTTGATTCCGACCAGGCCATGATCCGTCTTGACATGTCCGAGTTCATGGAAAAACATTCGGTTTCCCGACTCATCGGTGCCCCTCCTGGCTATGTGGGTTATGAGGAGGGCGGTCATCTCACCGAGGCGGTGAGGCGGCGGCCTTATTCGGTTATTTTGTTTGATGAGATTGAAAAGGCCCATCCGGATGTCTTTAATGTTCTGCTTCAGATTCTTGATGACGGCCGGATGACCGATGGACACGGTCGGACGGTGGATTTCAAAAATACCATTCTGATCATGACCTCCAACCTGGGCAGCGACCTGATCATGGAGCTGGGTGAGGAACAGCGGCACGAGATGAAGAGCAGGATAGACGAGGTGATGCGTCGTCATTTCCGGCCGGAATTTCTTAACCGTATCGATGAGATCATTACATTCCATGGTCTTTCCCGGCAGGATCTCAGGCAGATTGTCGATATTCAGTTTGCCCTTCTTGCCCGGCGCGTGGCTGATCAGCGATTTTCCCTGAAGATCACTGACAGGGCCCGTGACTTTTTGGTTGGTGCCGGTTATGATCCGGCCTATGGAGCTAGACCCCTGAAGCGAGCCATCCAGCGCCATATCCAGGACAATCTTGCCCTGGCCATGCTGGAGGATGGTTTTCAGCAGGGTGATAATATTATTATAGATGGTAATGCTGACGGTCTTTTTTTTACCAAGGGAGAGGCTGAGGCAGGATAGGCGATAATTTATGATTATCAATAAGGACAGTGGCGGGATTTTGGATCTATTAGAGAGTCGGGGTCATAATCTCTTTGATCAGCATAAATTATGTTGTTCCGAAACCATAGTTTACCTCTTTAATCAGGGATTTAACGGACCATTGGGTCCGGAGACAGCGCTCAGGGCCGGTTCTGGCTTCTGCCATGGCATGGGCGGAGCCGGTTGCAGCTGCGGGGCTTTAAGCGGGCTGGTGGTTGTTTTGGGTTTATTAATTGGCCCCCATGGCGAGGGAGGGATGGCTAAGAAAGAATTTTTGAAGCTGGTGAAAGAGGCCCATGATGAGTTTAAGCAGGCCTTTGGCGCCACCTGTTGCCGGGTGCTCAGCAAAAAGGTCAAGCATGATCGTAAGCTCAGGCATCAGAATTGCCTGAAGCTTACCTTGGGCGGGGTCCGTATCGGTGCTGGTCTTCTGCTGGCTGTCCGGCCGGAGCTGGCCGGGGATCTTGATCTGGCTTTTGTGAAAAGTGATGCAGCGCCACCGGCCGGGGGAAAATAATGGAGCAGCTTCCTCTCACCCTGTTTAGCCAGGTTGGCAATATTCTTCTTATTCTGCTATTGATTTCTGCTCTTTTTACCGGTCTGGGTGGGGCAATTAATCTCGGGCGGCAGACTCCCATTGGCCAGGGGGTGATTATTTCGCTGTTTCTGCTCACTGTCTTGTTTTTTGTTCTCGGCTTTTGCTGGATCGGCTGGTTTCATTACCGTATTTACCTTGATATGCCCCTGGAGCTGCCCCGTGAGCTCGGCCAGTATCTCAATCGTCAGCTTGCTGCGATGAACGAGAATGCGTCCTACGGGCTGCCTCTCTATGACCCGGCTGCTCCTCCCCGTTACCGGATACCCCTCTGGATCGAGAATGAAAAATATTTCTTCTGGTTTTTCTGTTATGCCTTAATGGGTATGATCGGTCATTTCCGCCTGGCCCATCATCGTCTGCGGGGAGCCATCCAGCTCCTGCTGGCGGTGCAGGTGGCAATACTTTATTTTTTTGTTAATCCCTTTATTGACCCTTTACCCCGGTTCTTTAACGAGGTCAGTTCCTGGTTCAGTGGCCAGGCCCCCCATCCCGGTGCTTTGCTGGGCCAGTTCATGGGGCTCTATCCCAAGATGGTTTTTTATTATAATGCCAGTTATATGTGGTTTCATCCCCCCTTGCTGTTTCTCTCCTATGCCTGTATCACCCTGGTTTTTGTTACCTCGGTTTTTATGCTGGTGCGCAGGGAGCTGGTTGTTGAACAATTGGGTTATGATTTTGCCAAGCTGGGCTATTTCATGCTTACTTTAGGGATGCTGCTTGGTTATCCCTGGGCCCTGCAGGCCTGGGGGCCTAATTGGTGGTGGGATCCCAAGATCTGCAGTTCCATTATGATGTGGGCGGTTTTTTCCACCTACCTCCATACCCGGCTCTATGCCAATAAACCGGCAATGTGGTATTTTTCAGCGATTCTCGGCATTATCTGTTTTCTGGCCATGATCTTTACCTTTCTCGCCTCCTTCTTTTTCCCGGGGGAGCATACCTTTCAGTAAATTATGATGAAGAAAAAAGGATCACTCGATTATTATCTTATCCTGGTTACGGTGGCTGTTCTTTTTGTCATCTCCATAATCTGTATCTATGGCATGTTTTATTTCAAGATTGCCCAGGTTCAGGACATGGCTCCGGTTCTGAAGGCGGCCTATATGGATCAGATGAACAGGGTGATGTCGCCTTTTCTGATTATTCTCTTGATGCTTCTGGGGATATGTGTGCCGAAACGGCTGCTGCCGGCCCGCTGGCTGGGCTGGTTCACATCTGCCCTGGCTGCCGGCTCTCTTCTTGTTACCTGGTTCTGGGGCCTGCGAATGGCTCTGGTGATGGTATTATGCCTGTCCCTGGTGCTCCAGGTGGTGGTGCTGTTCATGGCAATTGCCGGCAGCAGCAGGCTGAATTTTACCGGTAAGACCTATTGGGTGCGGGTGGGATCATCTCTGCTCCATCTCGGCATTATTCTTTTTGTCCTTGACCTCTTTTTCCATCAGCAGCAGACCCTTCATCTTGTTTTATTCTGGGTAACCACGGTGGCTACGGTCCTGGGGATGCTATTTTCCTTCTATGCCGATGGCTTTGCCAGCATGCTCAGGCGCCGGCCGGATTAATTATCCGTAAATCTGCGCTGTTTCTCTGGGGATGGCGGAAGATTTCAGGATATCTTCTGCCAGATGGGATAATTGCTGGCGATTTTTTGAAAACGGGGATCATGGTCAACCCGGTCACTCATCTTGCGATTGGCGATGAGAATGGCTCCTTTCTTGATTTTATCTTCCACCAGGTGTTCGAATCTGGTCTGGGGACCAGCATCAGGCAGGGGCCGGAAATAATAGACCACATCAAATTTGTCATAGTCATCGTATTGCCAGATATCCTCCTGCCAGACCCGGTCTTTTCCAATTAACTCAGTAGCCAGCTGAAAGGGGTATTGGTCTTTTTCAATCCCGTAAACATCGAAAAAGAACTGTTCGGCAATCAGGAGAATATTGCCGATGCCACAGCCGATATCTATAAAGCTGAAATTTTTATCTTTATTTTTGCCGTCCATCTCCAGAAAATCATGGACCAGGCGGATCTCTTCAAATACCTGGCGGGTATCCATGGCGACAAAGGGGTATTCCCGGGATGTGTCATTTTGGGTGTGTTTCTGGGAAAGCCGGGAATAATAACCGATGAAGCGGTTGATTACCCCGATATAAATGTCTCTCTCTTCGTCAGGAAGGTTTTGGGCTGATTCATTCATGATAGTTGCTCGCCGATGCTTGTTATTGTTTAAGGGGATGGTTAATATACCCAGAAGGGCTTAAATAAGCAATTAGCCTCAGGTGGCAGCAGATCAACGGGTCAGGAACAGGTGGTTATTGATGGAGTTCATGGAAATGGGAGCTATGCTATGGCAAGGGCTGTTTCAGCCCCTGCTCAGGATAGTTCTTTTTATATCATTCGGTTTGTTATTGGCTAATTTCATCGAGGCCCTTAACTGGACCCATGCCATGGCCCGTCTTGCCCGCCCTTTGATCAGAGTCAGTCATCTTTCTGATATTACCGGTGCCAGTTTTTCCATGGCCTTTTTTTCCGGGGTGTCAGCCAATACCATGCTGGCAGAAGGCTATGACCAGGGGCGGATCAGCCGGCGGGAGTTGATTCTGGCCAATCTCTTTAACAGCCTGCCCACCTATTTTCTCCATTTACCCACGGTATTTTTTATTACTGCTCCATTGATTAAGGGGGCGGCTGTCATTTATGTCGGTCTTACCTTTGGCGCAGCTGTTTTGCGCACGATTTTTGTTATGGTGGTGGGCCGGTTCTGGCTTCCCCGGCATTCTTGTGGTGATATTGACGCGCTATTAGCAGACAGCAACCGGGTCAGCTGGCAGGAGGCGGCGACAAGGGCTGGCAAGAGATTTAAAAAGAGGATTAATAAAATTCTCTTTTTCACCGTCCCTATTTATTCTTTGATCTTTTTCTTTAATAAGATGGGTTTGTTTAATCTTCTGCAGGATTTTATCAGTCGTTATCTCGGATTTTTTTCCTGGCTCCATCCGGAGAGCGTGGGCATTATTGTTCTTCATGTGGTGGCTGAGTTTACTGCCGGCCTGGCCATGGCTGGTGCCCTGATTGACGGCGGCAGTCTCAGTTATCGGGAGGTTGTCCTGGCGCTTCTGGCCGGCAATGTTCTGTCATCTCCCATGCGGGCCCTTCGTCACCAATTCCCTTATTACGCCGGCATTTTTCCGCCGGCCCTGGCGGTACAGCTGGTCTGCTATAATCAATTATTCCGCACCGGTAGTATTATTCTGGTGGGGGTGGCCTATTATTTCCTTACTTAAGCAAGCGGTAAAAAGTTAAGGTAGCCTAAGTTAATCCTTGACTTCCAGGCCGGAAGGTTTTATTTTCGCCCCATAGTTTAGGGTTGCCTAAAAAGGTGGCTTGCTCCTAACCTCCGGGTTCGAGGTGGCAGGCGAGCCGGCCAAGATTTTAATTAATTATGGGAATGGATGATGAGTTTTGATTCTTTGATTACCTGGCTGATTGTAGCTTTTGCCGCCATTTACTTGGTACGCCGCTTATTGACCAAAGGATCTGGCTGTGGTGGCTGTGGTGGCTGCCAGGATAAAAACCTGTCCGGACTCGTTGATCTGCGTAAATCCAGCCCCCCAGGTGGTTCTGATGATTCGGATGATCATAAATAAGCAATTAAGTTACGATTTATCATAAAAACTAAAGATTTCATTAATCTGCTAAGCCTTAATGTTAAATGAGGGAGAAAGAGAATAATGGCAAAGAAAATGTTGCGGGAAATGCGGCGGGATCAAAAAGGGGTAATTGTAGCGGTAAAGCAGGCAGGGGAGCTTGGCCGGCGCATTCGGGACATGGGTCTGGTCCCTGGCACCGAAATCATGGTTCAGGGCAGGGCCCCTCTTTACGATCCGGTTGCTTTGCGGGTCATGGGCAGTGTTATTTCTCTCAGGAATAATGAGGCTGATTTTATTGAGGTGGAAGTAGAGTAACTTTTTTTCAAAAATCGAAGGAAGAAGGAAAAAAGATGAGTGCAACCATGAAAATAGCATTAGCCGGTAATCCTAACTCCGGGAAAACCACCCTGTTTAATACTCTCACCGGGGCCCGCCAGCATGTGGGCAATTATCCCGGGGTAACAGTTGAGAAGAAAGAGGGTGTTTATCAGATGGAGGATCGGCAGGTAAATATTGTCGATCTCCCTGGCACCTATTCTCTCACTGCCTATTCAGTTGAGGAGATTGTTGCCCGGGATTACCTGGTGGATGAGCGACCCCAGGTTATTATTAATATCGTTGATGCGGCTAATCTTGAGCGCAATCTTTATCTAACCACCCAGTTTTTTGAATTGGGCATTCCGGTGGTTATTGCCCTGAATATGATTGATGTTGCCCGGGACCGGGGGATTGAGATCAAGGCATCCCGCCTGGCTAAATTAATGGGGGTGTCGGTGGTGCCTATTATTGCCCGCAGTGGTTACGGGGTCCAGAATCTGATGGACGAGGCGGTTCGTCAGGCCGCCCGTGCCAGGGAATGGCACCCCAAAGCTATTTCTTATGGTGATGATCTTGATTCTGCCATGCTGGAGATCCAGGAAAAGATTGATCAGGCAGGTTTTCTTGCCGATACCTATCCGGTCCGCTGGGTTGCCATCAAATACCTGGAATCTGATGAGCAGATTCTGACTAAAGGCGCCCTGGAAAATAAGACACTGTCCCTTGAGCTGGAAGAGAAGGTTGCCGAGGTTAGCCGCCATATTGAGCAGACCATGGAGACCTATCCCGAGGCTATGGTGGCAGATCACCGTTACGGCTATATCAAGTCCATTCTTAAAGACGGGGTTGTTGTCCGTAAATATGACCAGAACCGGCTCTATACCTCGGACAAGATCGATAAGATTGTTACCAACAGGTTCATGGGGCCGTTGATCATGGCTGCTGTCCTTTTTGGCCTTTATTATTTTACTTTTACCTATAGTGAGTATCCGGTGGGGCTGCTGGAGGGAATGTTTGAGGCCATGGGCGCTTTTGTTGATCGCACTTTGCCTGACGGCACCCTTAAATCCCTGATCACGGCCGGGGTTATTGACGGGGTGGGTGGGGTTCTTGGTTTTGTTCCCCTTATCATGTTTATGTTTTTCGGTATCGCCATTCTGGAGGATTCCGGTTACCTGGCCCGTGTTGCCTTTATGCTGGACCGGGTATTTCGGATCTTTGGTCTTAACGGCAGCTCGGTGATGAGTTATATCGTTTCCGGTGGGATTGCAGGTGGTTGTGCGGTTCCCGGGGTAATGGCCACCCGCACCCTGCGCTCCCCCAAAGAGCGGATGGCAACTCTGCTTACTGCCCCTTTTATGAATTGCGGAGCTAAATTGCCGGTACTGGCTCTATTGATTGCCGCCTTTTTCTCCGAGAATCAGGCCCGTTATATGTTTATCTTCACCGTCCTGGCCTGGACCGTGGCCTTGCTGGTGGCTAAGCTTTTTCGCAGTACCATTCTCAAGGGGGACATGACTCCCTTTGTTCTTGAGCTTCCTCCCTACCGAATGCCCACCCTTAATGGATTATTGATCCATACCTGGGAGCGGACCTGGCAGTATATCAAAAAGGCCGGTACCGTAATTTTAGGGATCTCTATTCTTCTCTGGGCCCTGATGACCTATCCTGGTCTGCCTGATGATGTAACAAAAGATCTCGAGCAGCAGCGCCAGGAGATTACCGCCTCTTTTGAGCCGGCAGTGGCGGCTGAGGTGGCAGGGCTTGATGATGAAGGTGAGCTTAGTGATGCTGGTGCTGATCTTCAGCAGCAATTACTGGCAGTTGACCAGGCTGAGGCTCAGCAGACCCTGCGAAATTCTGCGGCCGGGCGCATTGGTATTGCCATGGAACCAGTAAGCAGGCTTGCTGGTTTTGACTGGCGGTCCAATATCGCTCTTCTTGGTGGGATTGCGGCCAAGGAGGTGGTGGTATCAACCCTGGGAACTGCCTATTCCTTAGGAGAGGTTGATGTTGAGGAAAGTGGCTCTCTGGCGGATACCCTGGCTGGAGATCCCAATTGGAATCCGGTGGTGGCTCTAAGCTTTCTTCTTTTCATCTCCTATTATGCTCCCTGTTTTGTAACTGTGGTCTGTATTGCCCGTGAGGCTGGCAGTTGGAAATGGGGTGCCTTTTCCATGATATTTAATACCGTCTTCGCCTTTGGCCTGTCGGTGATTGTCTATCAGGTGGGAATCAGGATATTTGGTTGATCAGTAATTGTACTTGAAGTGATCAGGCTGTCGGCATTAATTGCCGGCCGCCTTTTGTTTTTGGAGAAAGGCCCCGAGGTCAGCCACCGGCATTGGTCGGGCAAGGAAATAGCCCTGGCCGGCATTGCATCCCTCCTTGAGCAGAAACTGGTATTGTTCCTCGGTTTCAATGCCTTCGGCAATGATTTGCAGCTCAAGGTTCCGGGCCATGGCAATCAGGGCCTTGATGATTTGCCCGCTTTGGGCATTGGTGGGGCAGTCCCGGACAATGGAGCTGTTGATCTTCACTGCGTCAACAGCAAATAATCTGGTCCAGTTAATGGAGGCAAAGCCGGTGCCGAAATTATTAAGAACAACGGCAATGCCCATTTTTTTCAGGGCTTCAAGTTTGCCAGCAGTCTGGGGTCTTCCCTCTTCCAGAAGGTCGCTGTTGATCTCTACCCCCAGAGCGGCCATGGGCAGACTGGAATCGGCCATTACCTCGGACAGGGCGGTTTCGCATATCGGTTCCCGAAATTGACGGTTGGAGCAGTTGATACTGAGGGACAGCTCTTGGCAGCCCGGCAATTTGTCATTCTGCCATTGGCCAAGTTGGCTGGCCGCCTGGTTGATAACCCATTCCCCCACCGGAATAATCAGGCCTGATTTTTCGGCGTAGGTCAAAAAATCATTGGGCAGGAGCAGACCACGCTGTGGATGATTCCAGCGCAGAAGTGCCTCTATACCCATGACCTCGTTATTAGTGAAATTAATTATCGGCTGATAATGGAGCTCGAATTCATTCTGGTCAATGGCTCGTCGCAGTTCATTTTCCATCTGGATCTGCTGTTTGATCTCCTGGTCAAGGGATCTGGTATAAAAGGCAAAGGCATTGCGACCGCTGTCTTTGGCCCGGTACATGGCGGTATCGGCATTTTTCATCAGGGTCTGGGCATCACTGGCATCAGAGGGGCAGAAGGTGAGGCCGATGCTGCCGGAGACAAAGACCTCATGGCCGTTGGCTACATGGAAGGAGTTAGCCAGGGTGCGGAGGATCTGGCGGGTGAGGGGGATGACATCATCCTGTTCCCTGATATTGGTGAGAATGACGGTGAACTCATCGCCTCCCAGCCGGGCGATGGTATCTGTTTTACGCAGACAGTTCTCCAGTCTTCTGGCTACCTCCACCAACAATTCATCTCCGGCCTGATGGCCCAGACTGTCGTTGACATTCTTGAAATTGTCAAGATCAATGAACATCAGGCAGAGCAGGCTACCGGTCCGGTTGCTCTGGTTGATTGCCTGGTCCAGGCGCTCCATGAACAGGGAGCGGTTGGGCAGGTCGGTTAACACGTCAAAATTGGCAAGTTGCCAGATCTGATTTTCAGATTCCTTGCGCTCAGTGATGTCGCGAACGGTGCTGTTAATGGCCTTTACCCGGCCGTCGGAGCCATGGTGGAGGTTGATGGTCCAGAGCATGTCGTGGATCCCGCCCTTGATATTGAGGATCCGGTTCTCCAGGGTCAGGTTCTGCTGCTCGCCCCTGAGCAATGCCTGAAAGATTTCCTCGGTGGCAGAGCGATCATCCGGGTGAATGAAATCAAGGATGGAATGGCCGACACAGTCATCCGGCTCGATGCCCAGGATATTGCGGGCAGCATGGTTGACAAAGGTGCAGAGCCCTTCCGGGTTGATCTGCAGGACCAGATTATTGGTACCTTCAATGAATTGGCGATATTTCTCTTCAGATTCCTTGATTCGGGCGGCCAGTACCTGTTTTTCCAGGGACCTGGTAAGCCGGAGCTTCAGGTCGTCGGCAGAACATGGCTTACTGATGAAATCGTCGGCACCTATGCGCAGGGCAGAGGTGGTGGCGTTGACATTGGCAAAACCGGTGAGGATGATAACCACGGTTTTAGGGCTGAGTTTTTTGATCTTTTCCAGGACCTCAATCCCGTCCATGTCGTCCATGACCAGGTCCGTGATCACGGCATCAAACTCTTCCTGCCTGAACAGGGCAAGGCCCTCCCAGCCACCGGTAGCGGTGGTTACGTCATAGCCGGCGTCGGACAGATCCCTGTTTACGCTCTGGCGGATGATCTCTTCATCATCTATAACAAGGACAGTGGTGGGCATTTAGTCACGGGTAAGGTGCCGGTATTTGAGGCGATGGGGCTGATCGGCTTCAGCACCCAACCGTTTTTTGCGGTCTGCCTCATATTCTGAATAATTGCCATTGAAAAAATTAACCTGGGAATCACCTTCAAAGGCCAGAATATGGGTGGCCAGTCGGTCGAGAAACCAGCGGTCATGGCTGATAACCACAGCACAGCCGCCGAAATGTTCCAGGGCCTCTTCCAGGGCCCGCAGGGTGTTGATATCAAGGTCATTGGTGGGCTCGTCAAGGAGGATGATATTGGCCCCTTCCTTGAGAATCCGGGCCAGATGAACCCGGTTGCGCTGGCCGCCGGAGAGTAGACCGACTTTTTTCTGCTGATCACTGCCGGAAAAATTAAAGCGGGCCACATAGGCCCTGGAGTTGACCTCCCGGCTGCCCAGCATGATATTATCCTGGCCTTCGGAAATAATCTCCCAGATGGTTTTATCAGGGTCAAGATCGTCCCTGCTCTGGTCAACATAGGCCAGTTTGACGGTTTCACCCAGACGGATGGTACCGGAATCAGGCTGTTCCTGACCGCAGATCATTTTAAAGAGAGTGGATTTGCCGGCGCCGTTGGGTCCGATTACTCCAATGATCCCGCCAGGTGGCAGGCTGAAGGTCATCTGATCCACCAGAATTTTGTCGCCGTAGGATTTATTGACATTGGCGGCCTCAATGGCCACATTGCCCAGGCGTGGTCCCGGTGGGATATAGATCTCCAGATCCCGGGCCTTGGCGTCGTTTTCCTGGGCCAGCAGGTCTTCATATGATTTGATCCGGGCCTTGGACTTGGAGCGACGGCCTTTGGGGCTCATCTTGATCCATTCCAGCTCCCGGGCCAGAGTTTTCTGCCGCTTTCCTTCCTCTTTTTCCTCCTGGGCCAGGCGTTTACCTTTCTGCTCCAGCCAGGAGGAATAATTGCCCTTCCATGGAATACCACGGCCCCGGTCAAGTTCCAGGATCCAGCCAGCCACATTATCAAGAAAATAACGATCATGGGTAATGGCGATAATGGTTCCTTCATAACGCTGAAGATGGTGTTCGAGCCAGGCTACGGTTTCGGCGTCAAGGTGATTGGTGGGCTCATCGAGAAGGAGGATGTCCGGTTTCTGCAGGAGCAGGCGGCATAAGGCCACCCGTCGTTTTTCACCGCCGGAGAGGATGTCTACTGCTGAATCGCCATCAGGACAGCGCAGGGCGTCCATGGCCATTTCCAGCCTGGCATCCAGGTCCCAGGCGTCCAGGGCGTCAAGTTTTTCCTGAACCTCACCCTGGCGGTTGATCAACTCGTCCATTTCATTGTCAGACATGGGTTCGGCGAATTTCAAATTGATCTCGTTAAATTCAGCCACCAGGTCAACTGTTTCCTGGACTCCTTCCTCCACGATCTGGCGGACGGTCTTTTCTGGGTCAAGTTTCGGTTCCTGGGGCAGGAGGCCCACGGTGAGACCCGGGCTGATGGAAGTTTCACCGTGGAAGTCGGTGTCTTGACCGGCCAGAATCCGCAGCAGGGTGGATTTGCCGGAGCCGTTGAGGCCAAGAACCCCTATTTTGGCCCCGTAGAAATAAGAAAGATTGATGTCTTTCAGGACAGGTTTCTGGTCGTAGAATTTGCTTACTCCCATCATGGAGTAGATGATTTTATCAGGTTCGTTACTCATTCTTTTATGGTCTCGATGTCTTTATTTTGTTGGCAAATTACCTATTATTTTCGATTTGATGCTCAAATATAAGAAAAATCACGGTTCCAGTCCATGAAAAAGCGCTTTTCCTTTTCCGTTGCCGGAAACAGTCGGGTAAAGTATATTATTTTTTTCTTGAAGCCATGATCATGGCTGACAAAGCTGAAAAAGAAAATTAGTTTATAATTTATTGTATTCCGATCGTTATTTATGGTCGGAGGGATTGAAAAGAGAGGAGACTTATGGCTGCTGAAAATCTGAAGAAAATGTATACCAATATTCTCGGTGATCATTTCCCCATGGAGATGACAGTTGGTTTTGGTGACCAGACCCTGGTTTATCGGAAAAGGACCTGGAATATTGCCATGGATGATGGAACTGCCGAGGAGCGGGGAATCAGGTACGGCGAGAACCCTGACCAGGAAGCAGCTCTCTATGAGCTGGTGAATGGTAATCTGGTTCTGGGTGACTGTAAATTCATCGAGCCTGGTAACGGTCTGGTGGGTGCTATTACTGTTGATGATATGCTCCAGGTTGGTAAACATCCGGGCAAGATTAATCTTACTGATGTTGATAATGGCTTGAACATTCTTAAATATCTGGTTGATCGGCCGGCTGCGGTTATCCTCAAGCATAATAATCCCTGTGGTGCTGCCTGTGGATCATCCCTGGCTGATGCCTATAATAAGGCCAACAGGGCTGATCGGATTGCGGCCTTTGGCGGGGCGGTGATCATGAGCCAGGCGGTTGATCGGGAAACAGCAGAGCTCCTCAGCCAGAATTACCTGGAGGTTGTCTGTGCCCCTGAATTTGAAGAGGGTACCATGGATATTCTCAAAGCCCGGAAGAACCTGCGGGTTATCAAGATGGCCCGGATCGATCGGCTGGCTGATTTTGAGAATTATCGTTTTGTCGATTTCAAGAGCCTGATTGACGGCAGTATCATTGCCCAGCAGTCTGCGGTTAACTCTATTCGCAAGCAGAGTGACCTGAAAGATGCGGTTACCACCTATAAGGGTGAAGAGTTCAGTTGCCAGCGTCAGCCCACTGAGCAGGAGATTGATGACATGCTCTTTGGCTGGGCAGTGGAGCATGGGGTAACTTCCAATTCGGTTATCTTTGTGAAAGACGGCTGCACCGTGGGTGTGGGTACCGGCGAGCAGGATCGGGTGGGGGTGGCTGAGATCGCTGTTCATAAGGCCTATACCAAATATGCCGATATCCTTTGTTTTGACAAATTCGGTATTCCTTATGCTGACATGGCTCTGGAGATCAGCCAGGGTAAACGTGATCAGGCTGACAAGGACGCCATTGATGCCCAGACCCAGGAAGATCGGGCCGGCCTGCCCGGGTCGGTAATGATTTCTGATGCCTTCTTCCCTTTCCGGGACGGTGCAGATGTGGGGATCAACCAGGGTGCCACTGCCATTCTCCAGGCCGGTGGTTCTGCCCGTGATTTTGAAACAATTACCGCCTGTAATGAGGCAGACCCCCAAGTGGCGATGAAGTATACCGGTCAGCGCTCCTTTAAACATTAAGCAGAGGAATTCTGATGACTATTAATGTAAATAGCAAGGTGAGTATTGAATATTCACTGACCCTGGGAGATGACGAGGTTATTGATTCTAATAAGGGCGGTGAGCCCTTGGCTTTTGTTCAGGGATCCGGCCAGATTATCCCCGGTCTTGACAAGGAGCTGCTGGGTCTTGTGGCTGGTGACAGCAAACAGGTAACGGTCAGCCCGGAGGAAGGCTATGGGGTTGTGGTTCCTGAGGCTGTTATTGAGGTTAATAAGGATCAGCTACCGCCAGAGGCATTGGAGGCCGGGGCCCAGGTTCAGGGCCAGGGTCAGGGCGGTGAGCCTCTTTACGGTAGGGTGATGGAGATTAAAGAAGAGACCGCGGTGGTTGACTTTAATCATCCCCTGGCGGGTAAGACTCTTCACTTTGATGTTAAGGTTCTGTCAGTAGAATAAACTTTTTAATATAGATAAAGAGTTTTGGTATGGTGATGAACTGATCAAACCCCCTGTCCTGCGGCAGGGGGTTTTTTTATTGGGCGATGATGAAGGAATCGCTAAAGCCCATGCTGATCAGCTCGTCTTCGACTTTTTCGGCCTTGGCCAGGATATTGCCGGCTTGGACCTGGACCCGGAAAAAAATATTGTCATCATGCTGGTAATTGCGGACAATGGCCTGAAAACTTTGCTTATTCAACCGGTTTCGCAGGCGAATGGCATTTTCTCTGTTCTGGAAAGATCCGATCTGGACATGGAAATTACCTTTGTGGAAATCTTCAAATGGCAGGAATTTCTCGTATCGTTGTTTTTGGCGGACGATGCTGATGGTTTCTCCCATGGCCTGAATTCTTACCCTGGCCGTTCCATTCTTGACAATTCCCAGTTCTCCTGCCGCTTTTTTGCTCAGGTCAATGATTCTTCCCCGGACAAAAGGGCCGCGGTCATTTATCCGGACCACGGACTCTTTATTGTTTTCCAGGTTTTTTACCAGGACATATGTGTTCATGGGCAGGGTTTTGTGGGCAGCGGTCTGGGCGTACATATCGTAGGTTTCGCCGTTTGATGTTTTGCGGCCATGGAAATAGGGGCCATACCAGGAGGCGATTCCATTCTGGCTGAAGCCGTGGGCGTCGGGAATGGGATAATAGGTCCGGTTCTTAATCTTATACGGCCGCTGGGTTGGCGGGATCTTGCCGTTTTTCAGGGCCTGACGGCCTGCTCTTAATTGTTTGCCTGGCCCCGGGGTCAAGGCTGGGCGGCTGCAACCGGCCAGAAGCATGGCAACAAGGGCAAAAAGGCAAATTATCTTTTTCATAATTGATCGCCATGGTTGATTTTAAGGTCAAATTTCCCCAGTCGTTGCCGGTAAAAAGGGCCGGCCTTGCCGGTGGTATGAGGAGTGTAGGGCAGCAGGCCATTTTCTGGCTGTTGCCCTGGGATATTATCGAAGATCACCTCTTCGTTTTCATTAACATAGCTGAGGTGGAGGTCAAGAATCGGCCGGCATACCTGGATTATTCCCTGCTGGTCCCGACAGATTACCGGTTCCTCCCAGCGTCGCAGCTGGTAGCTTTTCAGCCATAAACCTTTTTCGGCCTTACCGCTGATTTTGTCGGTCATCCAGGGGTGGGGATAATCCTCTTCTCCGTAAAGACTGTTGTCTATCTGGTATTCGGCCTCAAAGCTCTCCTGGGCCGAGAGGGCGGCCCAGGCGTCGAAGTCCTCTTCATCCAGGCGCAGGAGGTGGATGCCCTGGTCGTTAAATGACCATTGACCATGACAGACCTGACAGGCCACCCTGTTGCTCAGATCATGGGCCTTATGGCGAAGTGCTGGAATGGTCAGGGTTTTGCCGTTTTTGATGTTAATGGTGTCTTCCTGGCTGATATCTGTCGTTTGGTGACAGGAACGGCAGGTAATGGTTGATTCCTTTTTCATTAACTCCTGACCATGGTGGCAGTCCAGACAGATCATTCCAGCCTGCTGGTGAATGTCCGGGGTCAGCTGGTGGCTTTCTATTCCCCAGGGACGATTACTGCCCCCGTCTCTGGTGTGTGGGGTGCGATAGTCCCAGTGAAGGTCACGGTCATGACGGCCGTAATAATCATTGCCCACATGGTTGCCGTAATGACAGGAGAGGCATTGGTCATCCCCGGGGCTGGCCAGGAATTTGTGATTTTCCAGACTGCCGGCGGTGAATTTCAGGTGACAGGCCCCGCAACCGGTTCCATGGCTTGTTGCCGGATAGGGATCGCCTTCATAATAGAGGTGGCAGCGCAGGCAGCGTCGGCGCAAGAGATCATCAACAAGGTTCAGGGGGGTAGCAGGAGGCTGTTTGCCTGTAATTTCAGCGAGAGACTGGAGATCGTGATCTGCGCCAAAGGCACGGCGCACCAGGTTGATTTTGTTCTTCAGGGTAAAATGACCTGCATGGCGGATATCTTTGGTCTGGATGGGATGACATTCGCCGCAGCTGGCAGCCAGATAACGGGGATGGGCCGGTTTTTCGATCAGCCCATCATGGGCAGCAGTCCGGGAGGGAGCCGGGCTTTTGCCCTGATGGCATTTAACACAGGCAAAATCGTGGTTGGAATCATGCTCAAGCTGGTGGCAGCCCTGACAGAGGTATTGCTGTGGCGCACTGGATTGGCTTGATTGCGGGTTACCCTTGTTTTGCTGGGGTTCCTGCTCCTGACTGCAGGCAGTCAGCAGAATGATGATAATGGTAAAAAATCTCATTGTGTCAGATAACCTGAAACAACAAAAAAATTCAAAGAAAAATTCTGATCCCTTCATTAATCTGATGACAATATAACTCAATCTATTTTATAGTGATCTTCCATGAAAGATTCTAAAATAAATTCCAATACAAAGTACATTTTCATCACCGGCGGCGTCCTCTCTTCCTTAGGGAAAGGTCTTGCTGCTGCAGCCATCGGCGCTCTTCTTGAAAGTCGTGGCCTCACTGTTACCATGCAGAAGCTGGATCCATACATCAATGTTGATCCCGGCACCATGAATCCTTTTCAACATGGTGAGGTTTTTGTTACTGATGACGGGGCTGAAACCGATCTTGATCTCGGTCATTATGAGCGTTATACCTCCGGGACCTATGGCCAGAAACATAATTTTACTTCCGGCCGGATCTATCATTCGGTGATCAATAAGGAACGCCAGGGCAAATATCTTGGGGGGACGGTACAGGTCATCCCCCATATCACCGACGAGATCAAGGATGCCATCCACGGTCTGGAAGGTGACGCTGATTTTGCCATAGTGGAGATCGGTGGCACCATTGGTGATATTGAAGGTCTCCCTTTCCTTGAGGCTATTCGTCAATTTCGTCTCGATGTGGGTCGGGAAAACTCTCTGTTTATTCATGTTACCTGGGTTCCCTATCTGAAGACCGCTGGTGAGGTTAAGACCAAGCCCACCCAGCATTCAGTCAAGGAGCTGCGGGCCATCGGTATCCAGCCTGATATTCTTCTCTGCCGGACTGCCTCAATTCTCGATGAGGGGCTTAAGGGCAAGATATCGCTTTTCTGTAATGTGCCCACTGATGCGGTTATTACGGCCCAGGATGTTGACAGTATCTACGAGGTTCCCCTCTGGTTCCATAAGGAAGGGCTGGACGGTAAGATCCTTGAACTGCTTAATGTCTGGACTGGCTCGCCCCGGATGGAGCCATGGGAGGAACTGGTTCATAAGGTCAAGAACCCTGTCCATCAGGTTACCATCGCCATTATTGGTAAATATGTTGATCTGCGGGAATCATACAAGAGCCTGCATGAGGCCCTGGTCCATGGCGGGGTTGCCAATGATGCCCAGGTTAATCTGAAATATGTCAATGCCGAGGAGCTTGAAAGCGGTAATCCGGTGGATCTTCTTGCAGATTGTCATGGGATTCTTGTTCCTGGTGGTTTTGGTAAGCGCGGGGTTGAGGGTAAGATAAAAGCGATTACCCATGCCCGGGAGAATAAGATTCCGTTTTTCGGGATCTGTCTCGGGATGCAGATGGCAGTGGTTGAGTTTGCCCGTAATGTTGCCGGTATGGAAGATGCCAATAGCGGCGAGTTCAGTGATAACTCCAGCCATGAGGTCATTTATCTGATGAAGGAATGGTTCGATCCCCGAACCAATCAGCTTCAGGTTCGTGATCAGGAATCTGACATGGGCGGGACTTTGCGTCTGGGTTCATATCCCTGTACCCTGAAAGAGGGGACCATGGCCCATGCTGCCTATCGGACAGCTGATATTGACGAGCGTCATCGTCATCGTTATGAGTTTAATACGGTGTTCCGCCAGGAGCTGGAAGATGAGGGCCTGATTGTCAGTGGGACATCACCTGACGATACCCTGATGGAGATTGTTGAGATTGTTGATCATCCCTGGTTTGTCGGTTGTCAATTCCATCCGGAGTTTAAGTCGAGGCCGATGAAGCCACATCCTCTGTTCCGGGATTTTATTAAGGCAGGTCTGGAATTTTCTGTGAAGTCATAATGGATAAGGTAAAAATAGCTGATTCTTTTCAGGTTGGTCCTGGTAACCCTCTTATGTTGATTGCAGGGCCATGCGCTCTGGAGTCGGAAGAACTGGCCCGGGAGACAGTCGGGTTCATGAAGGAGGTTGCTGATCGCTTGGCAATCTCCTTTGTTTTTAAGGCCTCTTTTGATAAGGCCAATCGCACCTCTCTTGGTTCCTTCCGTGGTCCCGGGATCAAGGAAGGCCTGGCTGCCCTTGCCCGGATCAAGGAGGATTTCGGGGTGCCGGTGGTCTCGGATATCCATGATGTCAGTCAGGTTGCGGCGGCAGCCGAGGTTCTTGATATTATTCAGATCCCGGCTTTTCTCTGTCGGCAGACTGATCTTCTGGTGGCTGCTGCTGCCAGCGGCAGACCGGTGAATGTGAAAAAGGGTCAATTCGTCTCCCCCTGGGACATGAAGAATGTAGTGGCTAAATTAAAGGCCGGCGGCAATAAGCAGGTAATGTTGACTGAAAGGGGAGCCTCTTTTGGTTATAATAATCTGGTGGTTGATATGCGTTCCCTGCCGGTGATGCGCTCTTTGGGCTGCCCGGTTATTTTTGATGCCACCCACAGTGTTCAGCTTCCGGGAGGAGCCGGAGGCAGCTCCGGGGGTCAGCGTGAATTCATCCTTCCCCTCAGTCGGGCTGCGGTGGCTGCTGGAGTTGACGGGGTTTTCATGGAGGTTCATCCTGACCCGGATCGCGCCCTTTGTGACGGACCTAATTCCCTGCCCCTGACAGAGGTGGAATCCCATCTCCAGAGCCTGGTGGCGATTCATAATCTGGTTGGGTGATTAATTATGGCCACTGACTGTCCTTCCGCTTCTTCCTATATCGGCGATTGTGAATTGACTGAGGCCCTGCTTAAGAGAGCGGCGGCCCGTAATGAGGGACAGCAGCGCACCTATGCCTGGAAAAACTGCCTGCCCAAGGCTGAGCCGGTTAAGCTCCTGCTTCTGGATGTGGATGGGGTGCTGACCGATGGCAGTATTACCTATAATGATGAGGGCTCCGAGATCAAGACCTTTAACGCCAGAGATGGCTTTGGTCTCAATCTTCTCAGTCGGGCCGGAGTGGAAATAGGGTTGATAACGGCTCGTAGCTCCAGGGCCCTGGAAAGAAGGGTGCAGGATCTTAAGATCACCCATATCTACCAGGGAGTAAGGGAGAAGGTGACGGTTTTTGACCGGATCCGCCAGGACCTGAACCTTGAGCCCGGCCAGATTGCCTATATTGGTGATGATTGGCTGGATCTTGCCCTTTTAAGCCAGGTTGGTTTTTCTGCAACTGTGTCCAATGGTGCTCCGGAAGTACGCAAGATAGTTGATTATGTTGCCACACTTGCCGGTGGCCAGGGCGCGGTTCGAGAGATATGCGAGTTGATTGTCGATGCTAAGGGCTGTTATGAGGGTTTATTGGCCCGCTATCTGACTAAAGGTCTTAAGTGATGTTTCCTGGTCGGGGCATGGTCTGGCTGGTGCCGGCCTTTTTTTTTCTCACCTTTCCTGTCTGGCAGTCCCTTGGTGGTAGAATTCTGGCACCGCCGGAGGTGTCATTTGGCCGGCAGACAGAGGATAGCAGCGGTCGTTTTCGCATGTCATCTCTTATTGTGACCCACAGTGAAGAAGGACGCCCCCTTGCTGTGGTTTCTGCGGTCAATGCCAATGGTGGAGACTGGGACCGTAATGATATCAGTCTCCATCAGGTTGAGGCCCATATCTTCCGGGACGGTGAATTGACAACCCATGCCTTAAGTGAAGATGGGCTTTATCAGGCAGATGAGCAGGTCTTTATCATGCTCGGCAATGTCTCCCTTCTCCTTGCAGATCAACAGGAATTACGAAGCGAGAAGATCCGATATATCCTTGGCGAAAATGTGGTTCGTTCAGAGAGCGAAATCCTCTTTACCGGTCGTGACATAAAGGTTGCCGGCAGTGGAATGCGTTATGACCTTGACAGCGGCTCCTGGCAGGTGGAGGGCCGGGTCAGTTGTGACCTGAACCTGTAGAGCAAAATTGTTCAGGATAGATTTTTTTGCCTGCCGGGATTTCAGTTGAGGTCTAACAGGAGGCGGGCGTTATTGCCGATTATAGCCTCTTTTCCCCGCTCGCTGAGGTTCAGTTTTTTGATCAAGCCCAGGCTGTCGCCCTGATCGGCCCAGGGCGAGTCTGAGCCGAACAGGACCTTTTCCGGACCATGTTCTTTAATCAGGCTGCTGGCCTCTTCTTTTTCCAGGTATTGCAAGCTGAAAGATGTATCCAGCCAGACCCTGCTGCCGTATAAATCTCTTCTGACCTCGTCCCATTGCTGCCAGCTGCCCAGGTGGGCTGCGACAATTTTAAGGCCGGGAAACCGCTCGCTGAGTTCTCTTATCATTTTTGGATCAGCTCGCCGCTCTTCAGGAAATCCGATATCATAGCCGCTATGGAGGACAATGATCATCTCCTCTTTTTCCAGCTCGCTGAAAAGCGGGGTTAATCTGGCTTCGTCGATGAAAAAATCCTGATAATATGGGTGAAGTTTTATTCCCTTATAACCCTGTTTTTTTATTTCTTTTATTTCTGGGATTAAATTAGGCGAGGACGGATGAACAGAAGGGAAGGGGATGATTTTTTCGGAGCTGATTTTTTGACACCAGTTGAGAATGGAAGAGAATTGTTCCGGCCGGGTGGCAATGCAGCATATTACCGAGGCCTGAATATCGTTAACGACCATGGAGGCTTTTAGTGAAGCGATTGTACCGTCCAGGGCCGGTTTGACCGAGCCTTGTGTTGCCAGGGCCGGAATGGTGACCGCGGCCAGCTGGTCAGGAAAGGCGTGGGTGTGGAAATCGATTGCCGCCACTACAGAATAGGTCCTTTTACCTTTTTTAGCTCTTCCACAATTTTAATGGCGATATCAAGGTGTTGCTCGGTATATGACTGGAAGAAATCCTTGGCACTGTCCTTGCTCTTGATCCCGCCTTTGCGCAGGGGCAGGTCTGAAACCATCATCAGGGCGCCGGTGGGGATATTTAAGGCATAACCCACGGAAAAAACAGTGGCGATTTCCATATCAATGGCAACGATCCGGTGTTTTAAGATGTAATCGATGAAGTCTTCATCAAATTCCCACATCCGGTAATCGGTGGTATGCATGATCCCGGACCGGGGGACCTTGCCCTGGATTTCAGTAATTACCTGTTCGGCGATCCGGTTAATGGAAAATGTGGGCTGGGCCGGAACATCTTTGGGCAGGTAATGGGCGCTGGTGCCTTCGTCCCGGATACTGGCAGTGGGGATCAGAAGATCGCCGACCTGGAGGTCATCGGCAATACCGCCGCACATTCCCAGCATCAGGACCGAGTTGAGGTCATCAAGAAAAGACAGACAATGCATGATGATGCCGGCAGATGGTGAGCCAACCCCGTAATTGATCAGGCTGATGTCCCTGTCCTTGTCGTGGACTACGCTCCAGTTATTGGCTAAAATAACATTGTCGGAGATATGAGCAAAATATTGGATATAGCGATGGAAATTACAAATCAGTATATTGGAGCAGAAATCTTCCACAGAAGAGCCGGTGTAGCGTTCCAGGGTATGGCGGGCGTAATTGTCAGGGCGTAATTGATTGGTCATATGATCCCCTTGGCCGAATTATTGATTGATTCCAATAATATCTGACATCATAAAATAATGCTATAATTTCTCAATACTTAGAGCAGGAGAGAGAGTCCGTGGAAAACAATCAGGGCCAGGATGCCGGCCAGCAGGTCGTCTACGACAATGCCGGTTCCACCGTTAATTCTCTTGTCGGCCCAGCTGATGGGAAACGGTTTGGTGATGTCAAAGAGGCGAAAGAGGATAAATGCCGCAAGCCAGGCCATTGGACTGGCAGGAACCCCGATAAGAGCGATGAGCATGCCGGCGATCTCGTCAATGACGATGATTCCGGGGTCTTTGCGGTCAATAATCTTTTCGGCAGATCCTGCGCTGATTATGGCAAGGGCGATGATCCCGGCGAGGGTTATGCCGTATGTTGCCGGTGTCAGCTGGCAGATGAAAAAGTGAATTGGAAAGGCCACCATGGTGCCCCAGGTGCCGGGTGCCTTGGGGAGATAGCCGGAATAGAAACCCGTGGCAATGAACATGAATAATCTATCCATCTCTCTCTTCTCCGGGGGTAAAATTACAGGCATCAGCCCTGGTAACGGCCTGGTAAACTTCAGCCAGAGAAATCCCTCTGGCCCGGGCCATCTCTTTGCAGTCCTCATATTCCGGTCTGATCTCGGTTCGGTCAGGGCCAATGATCTTCTTGGCCCTGATGGGCCCCAGGGAGGTGGTGATCATGCCCTGCTGCCGGGGTAGGGTCAGGCGTTGTTCTAAGCGGAAACGCAGGCCAATGGCGGTGGTTTCGCTCAGGATTATTTTCTTCAGGTCTTTAGAGTCAGCAGGGTCTGCCAGCACGGTGAGGCGGAAGCCCGGTCGTCCCTTTTTCATCTGGATGGGGGTAAGGCTCACATCCAGGGCCCCGGTATCCATGAGTTTTTCACAGCAATGGGCCAGGATTTCCGGAGACATATCGTCAATATTTGTTTCCATGACCTCGATCTCCTGGGCTTCTCTGTTCTCTTCCTCTCCGATGATGATTCGAAGTAGATTGGGTCGTCCATCGTTGAGAGTCCGGCTGCCGGCGCCGTAACCGGTCTGGCGGATGATCATTCTGGGCAAGGGGCCGAAATTATCGGCAAGGGCCTTGATAATGGCAGCACCGGTGGGGGTAACCAGTTCCTGGTCAAGATCATCGCCGTGACAGGGGATGTCTTTGCATAATTCACAGACTGCCGGTGCCGGCAGGGGTAACTGGCCATGGCTGGAATTGACAAAACCCTGACTCAGGGGCAGAGATGAGCAATAGAGACGGTCTATCTGCAGGTGGTCAAGGCCGATGGCAGCACCGATGATATCAATAATCGAGTCAATGGCCCCCACTTCATGGAAATGGACATCGTCCACCTGGCATTGATGGACATGGGCCTCGGCCCGGGCCAGCACCTGGAAGATTGACCCGGCCTTTTCCTTCACAGCCGGGCTGAGGGAGCTTTCTTTAATCAGGTATTTGATATCCCGGTAATTGCGGCCATGGGGTTGATCATGGCAGATAACCTTGAAACGGTGGCAGCCTATACTGTTTCTGCTGGTCTTTGCAATTTCAAGATCAAAGCCGGTCAGGTTCAGCCGGCCAATATTTTCTTTCAGAACATCTATTGGCAGCCCGGCGTCCACCAGGGCCCCGATGAACATATCGCCGCTGATTCCGGCAAAGCAGTCACAATAGGCGGTTGGCATGGTTTATCCCAGGACGGTGTCGACGGTTATCTCGTTGCCGCAGAGAAAGGCTTCAACTTTCATTCGGCGGCTGCCTTCCAGCTGAACCTCCTTAGCCAGAAGAGCTTGCTGGCCACAGGCAATGAGCAGGCCATTCTTGTCGGCCCGGATGATGGTGCCCGCCGGCTTTTGCGGTTTTTGGTTAACCACCTCTACCTGGTAGAGGCGCAGCCATTTATCCCCCATGGTGGTGCTGGCCTTGGGCCAGGGGTCAAGGCCACGAATCTGACAGCTGATTGCTCTGGCGGGTTGATGCCAGTCTATTGCTGCCTCGTCCTTGGTAAGGGGTGGGGCAGTGCTGGCCCTGGACTCGTCCTGTCTGGTAGGGGGCAGATCATTTTTCTCAAGTTTAGCCAGGGCCTCAATTAAGGCATTGCTCCCCAGCTCTGCCATTTTGATGGCCAGGGAAAGGCTGGTGTCATCATCGCTGATGGTCAGGGTGGTCGTCAGCAGGATGTCGCCGGTATCCATCCCTTCATCAAGCTGCATTATGGTAACCCCGGTTTGGCTCTCACCGTTTAGAATAGCACGCTGGATCGGAGCTGCGCCCCGATAGGCGGGGAGGATGGAGCCATGGACATTAATGGCGCCAGACGGGGTGATGTTGAGGATCACAGCAGGCAGGATCCGGCCGTAGGCCACCACCACCATCAGGTCGGCTTTTAGCTTTTTCAGGCTGGTTAAGAGATCTTGGTCCTTCAGCCTGGTTGGCTGGAGAACCGGGATATTTTTTTTAACTGCCAGCTCTTTAACCGGCGGTGCCTTCAGCTTACGACCCCGACCTTGACGGCGGTCAGGCTGGCTGATGACGGTTACAATTTCATGATGATGATCAATAAGGGCCTGGAGGCTGGGAACGGCAAATTCCGGCGTGCCCATGAAGATAATTTTCATCGTTCAGATACCTATCCTCTATTCTCCATGGCCGCTTTCTTGTCGGCAGCCAATTGTTTTTTCCGCTTTTTATTATAGAGAGTACGTTTGAGGCTGCTCAGGTGGTCCAGGAAGAGAACTCCGTGGAGGTGGTCGATTTCATGCTGGATTACCCGGGCCATCCAGCCTTCCGCTTCAAATTCTATATCTTCGCCATGGAGGTTTTGCCCCTTTACTGTAATCTGCAGATAGCGGGTTACCTTGGCTGCCAGATCGACAATGCTGAGGCAGCCTTCTTCATCGGTCTGTGAACCTTCCGGCTTGCTTATTTCTGGATTGATCAGGACCATGAGCTGGTTTTCTTCTTCAGAGCCGCTTATATCCATTACCACCACCTGTTTTGATACCCCGATCTGGGGGGCGGCAAGACCAACGCCCGGGGCGTCGTACATGGTGTCAGCCATGTCCCGCACCAGTTCCTGGAGCTCTTCGTCAAAGGCGGTAACCGGTTTGGCTTTTTTTCGTAAAACAGGGTTCGGGTATTTAAGTATCTCTTTAATTGGCATGGGGCTGACTATAACATATTTTCCGGATCAACATCCACTGTCAATTTTATTGCAGATGACTGTAATTCCCGGGGGAGAGAGTTTAAAAAACGGTCTAAACTCGCCTGTAGCAGGGGTGGATTTTTCCCCTTGAGAAGGATTTGCCATCGATATTGACCTCGCAGTCTGGCAAGAGGCGCCGGGGCCGGTCCGAGCACTGCTATTTGCTGGCGGCATGTTTGGCTGAGAAGGTTGGCGGCAGTAATAGCTGCTTTTTCAACTTTTGCCGGATCTTCCCCGGCCAGACCGATATTGATCAGCCGGGAGTAGGGGGGGAAATCCAGGACCCGGCGGAGCTGGCATTCCCGCTGGAAAAAACCGGGATAATCATGCTGACAGGAATGGATGAGGGAATAATGATCCGGCTGATTGGTCTGGATAATTACTTGCCCCGGCTTCTCCCCCCGGCCGGCCCGGCCGGTTACCTGGGCCAGTAATTGAAAGGTTCGCTCTCCGGCCTTGTAATCCGGCAGCCCCAGGCCGGCATCGGCCCAGACAACTCCCACCAGGGTAACATTGGGAAAATGATGACCCTTGGCAATCATCTGGGTTCCCACCAGGATATCGATTTCTCCCTTGCGGACCTTTTGCAGGGTGGTAAGGAAATGGCGGCGGTTATTGCCGGTATCCTGGTCCAGGCGGGCAATCCTTGCTTCGGGATAGAGACCGGCAAGCTCTTCCTTCACCCGTTCGGTGCCGAAGCCGATCTCTTTAATCTTGGTGGACTGGCAATTAGGGCAGATGGCGGCACTGTGGATGCTGTGGTTGCAATAATGGCAGGTGAGGATATTGCGCCCTTTATGCAGTGTCAGGGTCACCTGACAATGGGGACATTGGACGGGGTTGCCGCAGTCAAGACAGAGCATCAGGCTGGCATAGCCCCGCCGGTTCAAAAAGATGATGATTTGATTGCCGGCGTCGAGGGTTGCGTTGATGGCATCTTTTAATTGGGCTGAAAAAAGAGGTGGCGGGCTGCCTTTTTGCTTAATTTCCTTCAGGTCAATGATCTTGACCTCAGGTTGGGGCCGGTCTTCGATCCGTTTATGCAGGGTCAGCACCTGATATTTGCCACTGGTCCCATGGTGGTAGGTGGTAAGGGCAGGGGTGGCTGAGCCGAGAATAACCACGCATTCTGCCATCTGGGCCCGCAGGACGGCAAGATCCCGGGCCTGGTAGCGCAGGCCGTCTTCCTGTTTATAGGCAGGATCATGCTCTTCATCAACGATGATCAGGCCTGGCTGGGTGATGGGGGCGAAGATGGCAGAGCGGGCGCCGATGATTATCCGGGCCTGGCTCCGACTGATTCGCAGCCACTGGTCGTATCTCTCTCCGGCAGACAGACCGCTGTGGAGGATGGCGACTTGTTTTTCACCGAAGCGGGAGAGGAAATGCCCTTCCATCTGGGTTGCCAGGGCAATCTCCGGGACCAGAACCAGAACCGTCTTTTCATTTGCCAGAGATTCCTGGGCAGCCTGCAGGTAAATTTCTGTTTTACCGCTGCCGGTGACTCCATGGAGGAGGATGGGCTTGAATTGGCAGCTCTTGATGGCAGGTTTTATCCGGGTCAGGGCCTCTTTTTGTTCATCACTGAGAACGGCAGGTGGCGGGTAATGGGGTGGCTGTTCGCCGAAAGGGTCCCTGTAGACCTGCTCTGTGCTCAGGGTGACGAGATTTATGGCTTCCAGGCCTTTCAGGGCCCGGCCGCCTCCAGGGTAGATCCTGGTAAGAGTTCGCCGGGGAATGGTCGTTTTTGGGCTGCGGCTGATCAGATCGGTCAGCAGCTCCATGGTTTTTTTCTCTGATGGTTTCAGTTTGCTGAAAACCTCGGGCTGAAGATCGCAGGTAATGGCCAGACAGACTTCGGTCTTCTGCCGGGTTCGGGGCCGGCTGATTATCTCTTTAATTGTTATCAGACCGTCTGCCTGCCATTTTTCCAGCTGTCTCCGCCATTTACCACCCCATATCTGTCGAACCTGGGCCGGGCTTAGTTTTTTTTCGGTGAGCAGGTGGCTGAACCATTTGGGCCGGTTATCCGTAACCTTGGCGGCAAGTTCATCTTCCCGGTGGGCAATGATCTCGATTTCCCTGCCGTATTGGGGGTTGACCCCGGCTGGCAGGCTCTGGCGGATGACCTCTCCCAGGGGGAAGCGATAATAGCGGGCGATCCAGCGGAAAAAGGGGATGAGAGAAGGCGGGAACAGAGGTTCCTGGTCGAGAATGTCGCTTATCGGCTTAACCGGGTAGTCTTTTTTTGTTTTTTTTTCAATAGCCAGCAGATAACCGGTGACTTTCCGGCGGCCCAGTGGCACCAGCAGCCGACAGCCGGGAGTGAGGTCTTTTTTGTCAGCTGCCGGATAACTGTAAGTCAGGGTTTCAGCCACCGGGGCTGCTACTGCCACTTCCAGATGGATCATAGAGTGGAAGCTGTTTTTTTCAGGTGGTCACTGAAGTTTTCGCAGATATCCGGATGGCGCAGGGCGTAAGCGATGATGGCCTTGAGGTAGCCCAGTTTGTCACCGGCATCAAAGCGGGTACCTTCAAACTCGTAGGCGTACATCCCTCTTTTATTATTGAGAGCAGCCAGGGCGTCGGTGAGCTGGATCTCGCCGCCGTGACCGGGGGTGGTCTTTTCCAGGAGTTCAAAAATGTCCGGCTGGAGGATATATCGGCCGATGATGGCCATGTCGGAACGGGTTGCCCCGGGGGCCGGTTTTTCCACCATCCGGTCAATCCTGATTACTTTATTTTTGATGTGTTCCCCTTCCACAATCCCGTATTGGTAGGTGTCTTCCATGGGGACCTTCTGCACTGCGACAATGGATTCACCCACATCGTCATAAAGGTTGAGCATCTGCTGGCAGCACGGCTGCTCACTTAGGACAAGGTCATCTCCCAGGAGAACGAGAAATGGCTCGTCACCTACAACATTACGGGCCGTCCAGATGGCGTGCCCCAGACCCAGGGGTTTTTTCTGCCGGACTGAGATAATATCGATGAGATCATCCAGCCGGCGCATCTCTGTAAGCAGTTTATCCTTTTTCTTATTAATGAGAACGGTATCAAGGTGAAAATTATAGTCAAAATGATTCTCAATGGCCGATTTGCCCTCACTGGTTACCAGGATGATCTGCTCAATTCCAGATGCCACTACCTCTTCAATGATGTATTGGATGGTGGGGCGATCAACGATGGTGAGCATTTCCTTGGGAATGGCCTTACTGGCAGGGAGAAAGCGGGTGCCGAGGCCTGCTACGGGGATTACTGCTTTACGAATCTTCATAAAATTTTTCCTGGCTTGCAAGTTATGGACAATAAGGGATAGATTAGCAATAATAGATTCTTTGTCAAACGATAATACTTATATGGTTAATTGGCTCCATGCATCCCCTGGAAAAAGAGGTTTTACATAATATCAGGCGAGAAGAGCTCGTCCTGCCCGGGGACGGGGTGGTTGTGGGAGTCTCGGGGGGCTTGGATTCCATCTGCCTGCTCCATGTTCTGGCCCGGCTGCGCCCGGAGCTGGATTGCCGGCTCAGCGTGGCCCATGTCGATCATGGCCTGCGGCCGCTGGAGGCGGGTTGCGAGCTTGCCATGGTGACTGAACAGGTTGAGGGCTTAGGTGTTGGTCTTGTATCATGCCGGCTGGATGTCCGGCAGCGGGCGACGGCAGCGGGGAAATCAATTGAGCATGCTGCCCGGGACCTTCGTTATCAGTTTTTCCAGCAGACAGCGACCCAGCTTGGGGCAAGCCGGATTGCAGTTGCCCATCACGCTGATGATCAGGCGGAAGAGGTCCTGCTTCGGCTGATCCGGGGCACGGCCAGATCCGGTTTAAGCGGGATGAGGATGCTGCGGGATAACCTGGTGATCCGGCCTTTTTTGAATATCCCCAAGGAAAAACTTGCCGATTACCTTGATGCTAAAAAGATCCCCTGGTGTGAAGACAGCTCCAATACCGATCCGGCCTTTCTCCGGAACAGGGTTCGCCACGAGGTCCTGCCTTTTTTGAGCCGATTCAACCCGGCTGTTGCCGCTAACCTGCGCCAGACCGCTGCTATTCTGCAGCCGGAAGAGGAATTGCTCGAGGATCTTGTTGATGAGGTCTGGTCCAGGATGGTGAAGGTCAGTGAAGAAAAAGACCTGCCTGTTATCATTGTTGAACTCAGCCCGCTTCTTTCCTGCCACCTTGCCCTGCGTCGCCGGATCCTGGAACGGGTCTTTATCGAGATGGTCAGCCAGCCTTCATTCCGTAAAATCAGCCAGATCCTGGCGGTGGCGCAAGAGGGGGCTAAGGGAGCTCGCCTCCATTTCAGCCAGGGCCTTCGCCTCCTGAAAACAAAAGATGCCTTGATATTTTCCTACCCTGAGGGACGGGTTGCTGTCCGTGGCAATCTTGACCCTTGAAGATTAGAAAAATCTTTACCCACCATGTTTTTCGTGGTAATAAAAAAAGTTCATAAATTACTGTGGGTGGGTAGCTCAGCTGGATAGAGCGTTGGCCTCCGAAGCCAAAGGTCGCGGGTTCGAATCCCGCCTCGCTCACCATGGTAACGCAAGGGGGTACGGTTTTTGCCGTACCCCCTTTTTTTGTCAGCCTGCCTCCATATTTCGATCGAAATATTTGCACTGCTTTGTCCTGTCCGGTGGAATTAACATATTTCTGGATGATATCATTAAATTTATGTCAGCCGGCTTTTACCGTGTGACTTGAAAAATGACAATTACATTGTCAGGTCGTATAATATTTTACTTGCCATGGGTTTGACTTGAACAATGAGTTCTTCCACTTCTTTCTCCTCTTCTTGTGAAGCCTAACGGCTGAGTTCACTTGACCGCCATGAGTCTGACGTGAACTTTGCCAAGGCAATTGTGCTGGCATAACCTCAAAAAAACGCCGCTGCTCGCGGGTCAAGTGAAACGCCTGGTTCGGCATCTTTTTGCCGTGTTTTTTTATCGTGGTATGATCCTGAATTACTCCCCTCAAAACTACAGTACCGGACATCACTACTGTCCCATAAATCATCAATAAAAACAGGCTCGGAAGCTACTTGAATG
>CAZZCA010000008.1:0-88445 GCA_964653055.1 uncultured Desulfobulbia bacterium
ATCAGCAGAATCAGCAGATGGACAGTGAAAGCGTTGATGAATTCTGGCAGGGTGATAAGTTTCGCCTGGTCCAGGTAACCAGTGCAAGTGGTGAGCTTGTTTCATTGCGGCTGCTCAAGATGCCTTAGGTTATGGACAGGGGAAGGGTAGACAGCAGGTTTATGGGGAAAGAGCCGCTTAAGGGCCAGAAAGGCTTTGCCCTGGTGGTGGTTATTGTTATCATGCTCATGGTCAGTTTTCTGGCTGCTCAGCTCATTCTCAATGTTCGGACTGAGCTGAAAATTGCCCATAACCATAAACAGAGGGCAGCTGGTCGGGCTTTGGCCATGGCCGGGATTAACCTGGGTCTGTTCCGGATCATGGATGAGCCCAAGGTGATTTTTGATGAGGAGATTGAGGGTTTTTATTATAACCGTGAGTATGGGGTAGAGCTTGGTAATGGCCGTCTTGCCTATGTGGTGGAAGAGGAAGGTGGCAAGATAGAGATAAATCACCTTAATCGGCCCCTGTATACCCTTTTCTTTGAGTATCTGGGGGTTGAGCCGGATAGCCAGAATATTATTATTGATTCCATGAGTGACTGGCGGGATAATGACAATTTTAACCGTCTCCACGGGGCGGAAAAAGATTATTATCAGGAGCTCAGTGAGCCTTATATTCCCCGAAACGGGAAATTTGTCGATATTTCTGAGTTTATGCTGGTGCGGGGGACGGATGAACTGGTTGGCCGGTTGACTCTGGAGGAGGCCTTTACGATTTATAATCGTTCCAGCAAGATTAATTTTAACAGCCTTTCTCCTTTGCTTCTTGATTTTCTCATGGAAGGAGATGAGGAGAGAGTTCAATTATACTGGGACTTAAAAGAACTTGAGGGGACCCTGACCGCTGATCATGCCAAGCAGATACTGGGCTCGGATCGATATGATCTCTGTTTTCGTTTTCTGTCATATGGCCGGACCGGAACCAGGTATTTTACCATCCGGTCCCGGGGTTGGCCGGCCGGTGGCGATCATCAGGAGGACGCTCAGGAGCCGGGTATGGAGATAGCGGTGTTGGTGAAGGTTAGTGGCGAAAAGGTCTGGTATCTGTCCTGGCAAGAGGTATGGAAGTCATGAGAGAGAGTATTGACATAATTATCAGGGAAGAAGGGGTCAGGTTTACCCTTCCCCGGAGAAAAGGGTTGGCAGATGAATTTCTGCCGGCTCCGGTGAACGGTCTGGCTGATCGTCTTCGCCGTTTCGTGGCTACTAATGGTTTAAAGGGCCTGCCGGTAAATTTCTTTGTGGCCGAGGACCTGCTTTTTTTCAAGCAACTGACCATGCCCCTGCAGACGGCGGATATCAAAGAAGCCATCAGTCTGCAGCTGGATATGCTTCTGCCCTTTGCCTCAGATGAGGTCTTTTATTCATTTACCTCCCATCGAGGTAAAGAGAATTATCAGATTAATCTCTATGCCCTTGAGTCGGAAAAGGTAGGTGCCCATATCCAGGAACTTGCTGATGCAGGTTTTCGTCTGGAAGGTCTGTTTCCGGAGAGTCAGCGTTATGTCGCGGCTTTGGCCAGTAAGGATGAATGGACCCTGGTGCTGGGGAATCAGATGGCCAAGGTTCTGGTTTTTGCCGGTAGTCGCCTCCTTGGGAGGACCCCCTGCTACCATGCCCCCCGGCCGGAGGATCTGGGCGGAGAAAAAGATGGAGGTAGGGTTTATTGGTCAGAGCCACCTCCGGATTCTGCTGAATCAGCCGCTGCCGGGCTTCTTGCCGGCCGGCCCCTGTTAAGGGATTTTAATTTATTACCCTCCTCCTATCGTCGGCCTGATTATCTCCGTTATCTGATTATGGCGCTTTGCTGTTTGAATATTATGGCCTTGCTGGCCCTGGGAGTTTCCCGGGAATACTCTCTGCAAAAGCAGGCCGATCAGTTTGATGGTCGGATAGTTGAAATATTGCCGGCGGTGAAAGAGGCCGACCGCCTGCAGGGTCAGAGTAAAGAACTTGCCGAGAGCCTGGAAGGTCTGAAGAAGATAGGGGTTAATTTTGACCTGCTTGATTTCCTTGCCCGGACAACATCAGCTCTGCCTGATAATTCTTATCTTGACCAGATTCGCCTTGAACACCGGGGAGGTCCAATCCATCTCCAGGGCTATAGTGATGACGATATCAGTTCTCTCACCGAGAAACTGGAGACCTTGGGTAAGGTTAAACTGCGATCCACCAGGCGGCGCAAGAACAAGACATACTTTCAGGTGGAGATCACCCCCTCATGACACAGATGCTAAGATATCTCAAAACCATTGATCGCAAGGTGCTTTTTCTGCTGGTTATCGGGATTCTCCTGCTCTTTAATCTGGGGCGGCTCCTGATCGGCCATTATGCTGATCAGCAGAAAGCCATTCTCAGCCAGCAGGAATTATTGGCCCGGTACGAGGAGAAGGTCCGCCAATTACCAGACCTGAAAAAGAAGATCAGGGGCTTGAAGCAGGGAACCGGGGCCTATGAAAAATTCTTTTTCCGTGGACCTTCTGTTGATAAGATATCTTCTGATATCCAGATCAAGCTCCAGGGAATGGTGAGTGATTCCGGTTTGAAGTCTGAATCGGTTCGCCCGGTTACCCGGGGCAAGAAGGCTAAAAAGAACGCTCTTTATCAGACCATTGCGGTTAAATTGCGATTGGCTGGTACCATGGATCAATTTGTTGATTTTATGACCAGGCTCTATGCTGTGGATAAAATTTTCATGTTGGAGAATTTTACCTTGAAGCCCCATAAGAAGGAGCAGATGAAGATATACCTGGAGGTTAAAGGATATTATCTTCTGCAAACCCCGGATGATACGGGAAAATAACCTATGTTAAGATATTTAATAATTATAGCCCTGTTGGTGCCATTGTTGTTCATTAGCCGTTTGGCCATGCAGACAGCCACGGTTGAGCCCTTGCCTCCTGCTGCTGCTCCAGATAAGCCGGCAGGGGTTAAGGTCAGGGGAGAAAAGGTCCGGTTTTACCCTGATGTTCCCGATCCTTTGCCGGACCTGAACAGCCGCTATGTTTTTAATGAAGAGCGGCAGCTGGCATTGGTAGCCCAAGGGGACGGAGAGGCCAAGGTTCAGGTGGCGGCTGATGGTCTGCGGGTTAATATGGATGACCTTTATTATTCCGGCTCGGTGATTATTGGTGACAGTCGGAGGGCCCTGGTCTCTTTTTCTGAACTTGCGGGTAAAGACAAGAAGAAAAAGGCCAGTAGGAGTAAAAAGAAGAAAGCATCAGCATCTCGTAAATACGCCAGGCTCAAGGTAGATGATACCCTGGGGGTTTATACGGTTATTGCCATTGAAACGGACCGGATTGTCTTTAAGCTGGGTAAGGGCGAGATTGTCAAGAACCTCTTTGACAAGACCAAGAAGCGGCTGGCCCCGCCTCCTATATTAAAATCTGCCCCCAAGGCAAGCAAGGTTAAAAAGGCAAGAAAAAAAGCCCAAAAAACATCCAGGCCACCCAAAATAGTTAAATTGCCTATGTTGCCGAGGCCGGGTAATTAGGATGTTTAACTGTTAAGGCAATGGGATTGATTCAGGATAATCGATGAATAGTGAAATTTTAGTTTTTGACAAGGAAAGAGATATGAAGGCTGGGAAATTGTTCCGGTTGGTTATGGTTTCGGCGGTTCTGCTGCTGATGATGCTGGAGACAGGTTGTGTTTTCAGGGGAGGTAGGGATAAGTCTTCTTCCCTTGATCTGCAGGAGATAAATAAGCGGATCGAAAAAAAGGGTGCTGGCTCAGCAGTTCTTGAGGCGGAAACTGCGGACGCAGAAAAGAGGGTTAAGGTTCGGGAGATTACCCATTCCCTGTCGGCAAAAGACCATATTGTTCCAGCAGAGATCGCGGGAGATTTGGCTGTCAGTTCGGCAAGTAGGAAAACTGGTGAGGCCACAGATACCCTGACTGACGACGGGGTTCTTTTCAATTTTGATAATGCCGATATTTATGAGGTCATCCAGCTGGTGGCTGATGTCCTGGACTTTAATTATCTCATTGATCCCCAGGTAAAGGGGGTGGTTAATATCCGTTCCGGCCTTAAGATTAGCCGGGACAATTTGATGCCGGTTTTTCGTAAGCTTCTTCATATGAACGGCCTTGATATGCGCAGTGAGGGATCTTATCAGTATATCTATAAGTCCAAGCAGACCTCCGCCGACCGTGTTGCCGGTCAGGAGCAGACCGGTGAGTTGGTCAATTCGTCCCGGCTGATTACCCAGGTGGTAAATGTTGCCCATCTGCCGGTTAATCAGGCGGTTACCCTGCTTGAACCTTACCTGTCGGCCCAGGGCTCCATTGTTGACTTGCTGGAGCCTAATATCCTGATCATTAATGATTACGAGAGTAAGGTTATTGATGCCCTTCTCATCTTAAACAAGCTCGACATTGCTCCGCTGGCATCTCTTAAAGTTAAGCTGGTTCGAGTTGATAATGCCCCACTCTTTGATCTGCGTGATGAATTGATTGAGGTTCTTGAGGCTCTTAAGGTTAATAAGAAGGATTTTAAGCCGGTTAAGGTGGTGGCTCTTGAGCGGATTAATTCCCTCCTCCTGGTT
This sequence comes from uncultured Desulfobulbia bacterium, assembly GCA_964653055.1. Classification (GTDB taxonomy): domain Bacteria; phylum Desulfobacterota; class Desulfobulbia; order Desulfobulbales; family SURF-16; genus CAZZCA01. Next base: position 4,592 of record CAZZCA010000008.1, read on the forward strand.
GGTGGTGATGCTGATTTGCTGGCTGTGACCGAGGGTTGGGTGGGTGAGCTTGATGTGGTTCCCACCATTGATCGGGACAATATCTATATCTATAATGTTCGAAATTCAGTGGCCTCCCAGTTGGCTGAACTGGTTAACAGCCTGATCACCGAGGAGAAACCGAAGAGCTCTAAGAAAAAAATCACGTCTAAGAGCGATGACAAGAAGGACGATAAAAAAACAGCCAGCAAAAAGGTAGCTAAAACCAAGAAGACCCTGTCCACTCTGCGCTTTGTCGGTCAGCCGGTTCTCTTTGCCGATGATGATCGTAATATCATTCTGATTCGGGCCTTAGGCCCTGATTATAGCCGCCTGGTGAAATTATTGGAGCGATTGGATAATCTGCCCCGCCAGGTTCTGGTAGAGGTTATCGTGGCTGAGGTTTCCCTTACGGACTCGTTGGAACTTGGCGTAGAATGGGCCCTTCATAATAATGATCTTAAGATAAATACCAGTGAATATACTCAGCAATTCAGTTCAGGAATGACATTTGGCGATGATGGCAGTCTCGTCGGCGGATTGGCTAGTAGTATCGGCGGCGGTTTTACTTATAATGTGCTCAGCGGTGTTGATCAGCGGGCCCTTCTTTCCACCCTGGTCAGTGAGACCGATACCACCATTATCTCTTCCCCTCAGGTCCTGGTCCTTAATAATGAGACTGCCACCGTTAATGTAGGGGATCAGGTTCCAATTGTTACCTCAGAGACGAATAATTCTTCAGAGCCAACCACAACTGTTGATAAGACCATTCAGTATAAGGATACAGGGGTTATCCTCGAGGTAACCCCCCAGATTAATTATAACGGGATTATCCTCCTTGATATCAAGCAGACGGTGAGTAATGCTGTTGCCACGACAACAGGTGTTGAATCTTCTGCTACTATTCAGTCCAGGGAGGTAGAGACAAAGCTGGCGGTGAAGGACGGCCAGTCAATTATGATCGGCGGCATGATCAAGAAGGATGAAGGGGTTACTGAATCTGGAATTCCCCTGTTGAAGGACATCCCGCTCCTTGGTTATTTCTTTAAGTATGAGAGAGATAGCACCACTAAAACCGAGCTCTTGATCATGGTTACCCCTTATGTAATCGAGACCGAGGATGTTCTTGATCAATATGTCCGGGAGTTTGGCAATAAGATGAATGAACTGCGAAGAGAGATTAATCCGCCACAGCAGACTAAAAGCAGTATCAGTGCAGAGTAGAGGAAGAGATGCGGCAGATAATAATTGATGAGTTAAGTAAGGAAGAACACGATAATCTGGATTCCTACCTGAAACGAACGGTGAAAACCGCGGGGATGGACGGGGTGTTCTGGTTGTCGATTCCAGATGATCTGCTGGCCGAGGCCCAGCAGGGTCATGAGGACTGCGGACCTTTTTTCTTTGGCATAGAGCTTATGGAGCATAAATTGATAATTGAGCTCTTGGTTCGCAGTGAGAGTAATCTGCACTGCTCCTGTATATCATATGCCTCTAAAAGTCAGCGGGAATTTTTGTTCTCTTTCCTTGATCGGATGATTGAAGAGGAGAAGATCAGAGCCTGACCCTCTAAATTTTAGAATATAAAAAAAAGCCCCAGTCATTTAATGACCGGGGCTTTTTTTATATACAGCTTAAATCTAATCTGGGTGATTACAAAAAATTACCACCAGCAGATAGTCTGATCAGCAGCATAGATCTTATCGACCAGAGCGTCATAATCAGGGCTGTCAGCATGAAGATCAAAACTGTCGGCTTCCCGGTCACGGGAAACAATTTCAACCAGTTTATTAGTAGTTTCGTCAGGGGCGGAACGATATACATTTAAAATTTTCATTATAAACTCCTGTATCCTTTAAATTACACCGTAAGGAATTATATTGGTCATATCCCGTAATTTCTCACCGAGCTCTTCAATGGTCATGGGCTCGAGCTGGTTGAGCTCGCAGTTGGCAGCTTTGGTGCTGAATATCTCACCTTCCATGTCACGGAGCATCTCAATGGACTCGATATTATGCTCACCGAGTTTATCCATATCAACATCATTCATAACGCAGCCGTAAGCATACATATTCTCAACTGCAAGACCGAGAGCTGAACGGATACCATCAACCGCAGAGTCTTTGTTTCTGTACATCAAACATACTTTTTTATATTCCATTATAACAAACTCCTATAAACTTAAGTAACAGTCATAATCTTCAATGATGATTCCGTGCTGGGCCTGGGTGCCCATTTTGGTTTCATCAAGTCCTGCCGGAATATCATCAACTGCGTAACCCATATTCTTGTAGCTGTCCACACAGATGGCTACATCGTCGGCAATACTGCAGAGTTCGGGGAATTCCGGCAGTTTGGCGTTCTTGGTTGCGTCCCAGGTGAAGAATACCTTAACAGCAGAGCCCTTGGCTTTAGCTGCTTTGGTAATCCCCATGACGTGCTGGAAATTATCAGGGTTGGTAACAAAAATACCGATACTTTTGGCCATGTTGTCCTCCAGTTAAAACATTGGCAGCGTATCTTGCTTAAGACACGCTGCCATGATGTTGATGGAAAAATTAAGCTTTTGCGATATAGAAACGAATGAAGCCAGAATCTTCTTTCTCGCCGAGGTAGTCGTGACCTGAACGCTCACACCAGCCGGGGAGATCATTCCGGGAGCCGGGATCGGTACCGAGAATTTCAAGAACATCGCCGGAGCCGAGTTTGTTCATCTCTTTTTTGGTTTTCAGTAAGGGCATGGGGCAGCTGAGACCTTTGGCGTCGAGGGTGGCAGCTACATCAATGTTGTCCGGTGCTTGTTTGCTCATGGTTTCCTCCTACAATGGATTACCGTTAATATTGACATCAAGGTATTGCTAATAAATAATCACTCTTTATCTAAACTATAGGGCTGAAAATGTTAAGGCTTTAACAGGAATGATGGATACTGTCAAGAAAAATGAGGGGGGATTCAATTTGCCTGTCATGGCTCTTGCTTAAATAGCTTAAATTTGTTGTGACATGCTTGACAAACAGCGTTGCCGTGGGTAAAGAATTATTGATCTTAAACTCTGAGGTTAAGATGTATAAGGAATCTGAGTCGGCCTTGGTGCCGGTGGCAGTTATCATTGATGTAACTGTCAGAAAAAAAGGAGATTTTTTGTTATGAGTGAAGGAATTTTTGGCAGCAAGGTAAAGAAACTGTACAAGGCGCTCTGTCAGGAGGAGTGGAACGCCATGACTGCAGGTATTCTGGTGGCTCTGTTCAGCATCCTGATCATGGCCTGGTGGCGTCCCTGGGGCGCAGTTGGTGCGGTACGGAATTGGGGTGACTGGATCGTTTATGGTCTTGGTCTGTGGGATTCATTAGGTTTCTGGGAGGCTGATGCTCCCAAAAATATTCTTTATAATTCCGGTTCGGTAATTGGTATCGGTTTTGTCGGCGGCGCTTTTGTCTCAGCCTGCCTGGGTAACGATTTTGCCATCCGTATTCCTCCGGTGATTGAGCTGGTCAAAGGTGTTATGGCCGGTCTGCTTCTTGGTGTCGGTTCTACCCTTGCCGGTGGTTGTAATGTCGGTGGTATGTTCAACGCCATCGGTAATCTGGCAGCCAATGGTTTCACCATGTGGCTCGGCCTTATTATTGGTGTTCTGCTCGGTCTCAAATACATCTACTGGGAGATGGAGCATATCAGCTGGGGTGGCGGTGGTGCCAAAACCATTGAATTTCCCAGTGGCCTGAAGGCTCTCCTGGGTGTTGTTGCCCTGGTTGCTCTTATTGCCGGCGCTTATTCCTATGCCGGTAACGAAGACAGCGATTATATCGCCTCGCTCAGTGGTATCCTGATTATTGCCGCAGGACTTGGTTATACCATGCAGCGCGGTCGCTGGTGTATGGTTCAGGGTTTCCGTGAACCCCATATGACCGGTGACTGTACCATGGCAAAAGCAGTGGCTCTCAGCATCATGATTGTTGCTGTTGGCGCTGCTGTACTCAAATATGGTGTTCCCATGCGTTTTGATGGTGATCCTGTTCTTCACCCCATTAATTATGTTCGCGGTACCTTTGGCTGGGGCTCCATTGTTGGTGGTCTGATCTTTGGTTTTGGTGCTATGCTGGCCGGTGGCTGTGGTACCGGTACCCTGTGGCGGGTTGGTGAGGGTCAGGTTAAGCTCTGGCTGGTTGTCCCCATTTTCGGTATTACCAACTCTATTATGACCGGTTGGTTCCGTGATGGTGATTTTGAAGCCGATGGCCTCCTGGGGTCCTACCTCTTCCTCCCCGATGTTATGGGGTTTGGCGGGTCTCTGTTCCTGGTTGCCGGTTCTATGCTGGCCTGGTACCTCATTGTTGAGTGGAACGAGGATTCCAATAAGCTGGTTCTCGACATGTAGAATTTTTCCTTAAAAACAGGAGCTTGATCGAACTCCTGTTTCTGATCCACATTGACGCGTTGTCGGTTTACTGGCAACGCGTCTTTTTTTGCCTTGACAGGTCCGGGTTTCAGGACGACACTAAATGAAGTTGAGTCGTTGTGGGGAATTTATGGGTCTTCAGAAAAAAATATCTACATTACAGCGTTCCAGCCTTCTTGTTGACGATGAGGTTATCATCATTGTTGATGATGACCCCATTATCCGGGAGGCCTTGCTTGTCTATTTCAGGGAGCAGGGACTGAAGGCAGTGGGAGCTGGCAGTCGGCATGAGCTTTGCCAGGAACTTTCTTCAATTTGCGGGGCTCTTGTCCTTCTTGATATCGGTCTGCCAGATGCCGATGGAGTTGCGCTCATTGAAGAGATCAAGTCTCTTTCTGCTGATACCTCGATAATCATGCTCTCCGGGGTGGCTGATCTCAAGGTGGCGGTTTCCTGTATCCGTAAGGGCGCTGATGATTACCTGACCAAGCCGGTTCACTTTACCGAAATTGGTCATGTGGTGGCCCGGGTGCTGGAGAAGCGCCGCCTTCTTCTTGATAACCGTCGCTATCAATCCGAGCTTGAGCAGTCGTCTTTCCGAATCAGCCTGCTTCGCCAGCTGGCCTGGAAGATGAATTCCCTGTATCTCGAATCAGCTGATCTTGATGATATCCTCCGGGCGATTCTGGTGGCCACCACCTTTGAGTACGGTCTGGGCTTTAACCGGGCCTTTCTCCTGATGGTGGACGATGAGGGTCAGCGGCTGAAGGGTCGTTTAGCCATTGGTCCGGCCTGTCGTGAAGAGGCCGGCCGGGTCTGGGACGAGATGAAAGACCGTCATCTTGATTTTTTCGATATTATCAATAACCTCAAAGAACAGCAGGCCTATGTTGAGGGCGGGGTCAACGAGACCATTGCCAACCTGCAGGTTGATCTGGATCAGGATGACCATATCCTGGTAAGATCAGTACTTGACCGCCAGAGCTTCAAGGTTGAGGCTGGTAGAAGTAAAATCGATGTTTCATCCATTCTTCTTGATTTATTAGCCAGTGATTCTTTTGTGGTGGTCCCTCTTTTTGCCCCGGATCGCCCCATTGGGGTAATTATTGCGGATAATTTTGTCACCGGGAGATCTATTGCCGATAGCGAGGTTGAGGTGCTGGAGCTTTTTGCCGGCCAGGCATCCCTGGTCATCGAACAGGCCCGGCTTAGGCGCCAGATGCAGGGCAAGATAGTTCAGCTCCAGGAGCTTGCCCGGGAACTCGATGACAGTAAGGACCTGCTGGTAGAGTCGGAATGTTACGCCGCTGTCGGTCAGATGGCAGCCCAGGTTCTTCATGTTATCAAAAATCCGGTAACTGCCATTGGCGGAGTGGCCCGGATGCTTGCTAAAAAAATAGAAGACGATCACTGGCGTAAATTCCTTGAGGTAATGGTCCTGGAGACAGACCGGCTGGAGACATCGCTATCCGAGCTCTTTGATTTTGTCAGTAAGACCGAGATTGTTAAGGAAAAGGCCCATTTAAACCCCCTTATTCATAAGAGTATTCTTCTTCTTCAGTCCGCCATGGAGCGCCAGGGGGTGAGTTGGCAGGTTGATCTGACCCCGGTGGATCCTTTGATTGATATGGACCGGAAGCAGGTTCAGCAGGTTTTTCTTAATATTTTCCGTAACAGTCTTGATGTGATGAATGAAGGTGGTCGCCTCACGGTATCATCCAGGTGTGCAGACGGTTTTGTTGAGATTGTGGTGCGGGATACCGGCCCGGGGATCTGCGAAAGCGGGGGAAAAAGGCTGCTTGAACCATTTTATACCACCAAGGCCCATGGTACCGGGATGGGTCTGGCCATGGTTGATCGATATGTGGTGGCCCATGGCGGCAATTTTTCCCTTGGCCAATATGATGGAGGAGCCGAGGTAAAGGTGAGCCTGCCTCTCACCCATAGAGATGATGAAGATAAATAAACCCCTAACTTCCGCTCTCCATGTGGTAGCGGAAGGTTCCTCTCGTCCCCGTCCGGCTTTTTTGGCTACTCTGGGGGTTGGGGATCGGATAAGGGCCGAGGTTCTGGAATTATTGGCAGACGGCAGGGCGGTTCTTGATGTTAGAGGTAATAAGATCGTTGCCCGGAGTATGGTTGATCTTACGGTGGGGGCCAAGGTCTTGCTGGAGGTAAGAGAGGCAGGGGACCTGCCCCGGCTGGTTCGTTTATTTATTGAGCCGGGCCATGACCAGGTGACGACCATGGTGGCGACCCTGGCCCGAGTTCAGTCCTTGCCAGCGGCTGATATTGACCCATCAGCCCTTGCCGGCCTCAGCCCCTTTGGTCGACTCATTGTTTCTTTGGCGACAATTTTCAGCCGCCAGGCCCCTGATCCAGAGCTTGTCCATTTGATTAGCCTTTTGTCGGGATTAGCGTCACCCCCTTCCCCTAAGTCGGGTCGGCAGCATTCCTCCGATACTGGTTTTGCTACTGGTGGCTCCATGGAGGCCATTAAGGCTCTTCTTGATATGACAGAGGCCCATCAGTCCTTTAATGCCGGCCAGGATGTCACGGAAAATGGTGGTTTTTTAATGTTTCCCTGTCTCATGGCCAGGAAGCATGGCTGGGGTGAATGGTTTTTTTCCTGGGACCATGGGGCGGAAGAGGAGGGCTATAAATTAAAATTCTTTCTGGAGATGACCAGATTAGGACCTCTTGCCCTGTCACTTTCCTGTCATGATCAGCAATTGCACGGGGTTTTTCGCCTCAGTAACCCCCAGGCTGTATCTTTTGTCAAAGAACACTTGCCCTTATTGGAAACAACCTTTCTTGAAAAAGGCTTTACCCGCTGTTCCTTTATCTGTCGTCATGATTCAGTCCATGTCTTACAGGAGATTAAAGACATGGCGGGTCACGTCGGTGAAAACCAATTTGCCCTGGTGGATATGAAGGTCTGATTTCTTTAGTTCTAATCAGCTTTAACCAGCCAGCGGCACTACAGAAAGTCGGGAGGAGAAGTGACCATCAGCTTTGTAACCTCCTGAAGCCTTTGCAATTACCCGGCAGAATATCAGCCATCCCCTGTTAAATGTTTACTCTTTACTCCTTACTCCCCCTCTTTTCTGGCCTCGGTTTTTATTAAATTTCCCCTGGTTGCCCCTGGCAAGGTGTCAAAGGTAAAGATTTGACCCCCTGCCTTCCCTGCCTTTCTATTCTTTAGTTTTGGTCAGGGAGGGGCGCTGCCAGGACAGAATGGCTGCCCCTGTTCCCATAAATGAAGTTGCCAGCAGGGTTATCTGTAATGCCTGGCAGAATTGCCAGGCCAGTTCCGGCTGGAAATTATGAATGTTCAGGCCGCCTGTGAGGCGGTGAAAGCTCAGGGAGAGAGAGAGGGTTGAAATGGCGATTCCACTCATCATCCCCAGATTTCTGGCAGTGGCCAGCATGGCAGCAGCGGTTCCGCTGATGTGGTCTTTGACCTGAAGAAGAACCGAGGCAGAGTTGGGGGAAAGAAACATGGCCTGGCCGACACCGAGGAGGCTCAGCTTGAGGGCGATGGTAAGAGGCCTGGTTTCAGGGGTTAAGCCACTTAAGAGGATCAGGCCGGCTGTTGAGATGGCAAGGCCTGCGGTGGACAGGACCTTGGCCCCGATATGATCGGCCAGCCACCCTGCAGCCGGGGCAATTATAAGGGCGCTTAAGGGGATGGCGGTCATGATCAGACCGGTCTGCAGGGCAGAAGCCTGCAAGACCAGCTTCAGGTAAAAGGGAATGATAATCAGCACGGTGAAGAGAAGGTGGAAGGAAAGGCTGGCACTTAAAATGCCGATGGCAAAGAATTTTCTGGTGAGTAATTTTACCGGCAGGATCGGTTCAGCCAGTTGTTTTTCCCGGCGGTAGAAAAAAAAGCTGATAATTATCAGGAGAAAAAGGCCGCCGGTGATATGGAGCAGGGAGATGGGTGGCTTGCCGGCGTTGGTCAGCAGCAGGCAGGTTATGATCAGGATTATTGCCCACAGGGCGCCTCCCGGCCAGTCGAAATTGTTTTTATTGTTCTGCTCGGACTTGGGCAGGGCTTTGATGGCAGCCCCATAGAGAACAAGGGCCAGGGGGCCGGAGAGGTAGAAGAGGCTGCGCCATGAGCTTGCATCAATGAGAATGCCGCTGATTACCGGGCCGGTCATCAGGCCTAAAGAGACGGGGATACCGATTAAGCCCATACTGCGACCCAGGCGATCTGGGGGGATTATCTGCTTGATAATGGCCGGGCCGGCAGCCATCATCATGGCCGCACCCAGGGCCTGGCCGAATCGGCAGCCCACCAGGATTGTCAGCGATGGGGCCAGGGCGCAGCCAAGTGAGCAGCCGGCAAAGATCAACAGGCCCCGCCGGTAAATGGTGCTGCGGCCGATTTGATCACCAAGGTGGCCCCAGATCAGCAGGGTGGCGCTGGTGGTGAGAAGATAGGCCAGAACCACCCACTCGGTGTCGGCCAGGCTGCAGGCGAATTCGTCCATGATGGAAGGCAGGGCGATATTAACCATGGAGCTGTCCAGGGTGGATAGAAATACCCCGCCGCTGACCAGGAGAAAGGCGATATGACTTTTGGGGTTTGAGGGGATAAGAATTTCCTTTAATTGTTGCGGGAAGAGAACATTTTGATTAATTTGGCACTCTATTTATAACACATGCCTGTTTGGTTAAACAAGATCAATGGGTTTAGCCGGGCTTATTAATGATAACCAAATGTGGATCACCGGAGATATTGGGATGATGAATTATAGAGCAGGAAGGGTTAAGGTTTTTTGCGCCGCCATGATTATGGTGCTGGGGCTGGCAATTGCCGCAAATGTTCAGGCTGCCCCCCGGATGCCTCATTTCAAGCTTCCCCAGGCTGTGGATGGTAGCATGCTCGACAGTGATAAGCTTGAGGGCAAGGTTCTTCTGGTTACCTTCTTTGCCACCTGGTGTCCCCCCTGTATGCAGGAGATCCCCACCCTGATTGAGTTGCAGGACCATTATGCTGCCAAAGGGTTTTCCATTGTTGGTATTTCCGTTGATGAGGGCGGCCCTAGGATCGTGGCTAAGCTGGTCAAGAAGATGAATATAAATTACCCGGTTGTTATGGGTGATGCCGGTGTTGACCGGGGTTTTGGCGGGATTATCGGGATTCCCACTTCTTTTTTGATTAATAAAAAGGGCAAGGTGGTTAAAAGTTATCCCGGCTATGTCCCCCATCATGTTCTGGTTGCTGACATTGAAGAGCAGCTCCGCTGAGACCTGCTGATGAGGGGTGCTTCATTTTCCGGTTGACAGCAAAAAGGCAAGCACAGTATATTGTCTTAATTATTTATTAATTAAAGTTCTTATTAATTACATAAAAAGGAGATAATCATGAGCAAGAAATTAATCGGTTTGGCAATGGCTATGGTTTTCAGTATGAGTGTAGCTGGTGGTGCTTTGGCTGCTACTGTTAAATGTACTGTTGACAGTGTTGATGGTAACAAAGTTACCATGACCTGTAAAAAAGCAAGCAAGCTTCATGCTGGTGATAAAGTTAAAGTAAAACCTGCTAAGAAAAAAGCGGTTGAAGGCTGCTAATTATCGCCTTTAATCTCTTTTCACGTTGTGAAAGACCGTTTGATCTTCGGATGAAGCGGTCTTTTTTTTTGGGGTTTGCCCTCTCTGGTTTCGATGGGGTATTCTCTGTAATAACAACATGTTAGCTTGGGGCTGTCGGGGATAGGGATGGATGTTTTTTATGGAGCCTTTCTTGGGTTTCTCCAGGGGGCCACAGAGTTTCTGCCTATTTCAAGTTCCGCTCACCTAGCTCTGGCTGGGTATTTCTTTCAGGTGGAGCAGGCCGGGCTGACCTTTGATGTGGCCCTGCACCTGGGAACTCTCCTGGCTATTTTATGCTATTTCCGACAGGATTTTATGGCTATGGTCCGGGGGCTCTTGGCTCGGGGTACCTGGCAGGAGATAGCGGAGCAGCGTCGGCGGATTTTGTTTATAACTCTGGCCACCATGCCGGCGGTGGGGGCAGGTCTTGTCTTTGGTCATGCAGCGGAAACTGTTTTTCGTTCACCCCTGATTATTGCCTTTACCCTGTCAGCAGCCGGCCTGTTGCTCTGGTTTGCCGATAAATGGGGGAAGAAGGACCGTGATTACACCTCCATAACTTTGAAAGACGCGTTTATAATCGGCTGTGCCCAGGCCCTGGCTTTGATCCCGGGGGTGTCCCGCAGTGGCAGTACCATGACGGCGGCTCTTTTCCTTGGCCTCAGCCGGCCGGCGGCGGCTCTTTTTTCTTTTCTGCTGTCAGCCCCGGTTGTGTTTGGCGCGGGAATTTATAATATCCCCAAGGTCATGGATCAGAGTTTTGCTCCGGGACAGGTAGCTTTTTATTTGACCGGGGTAGGGGTGGCTGCTGTTTCCGGTTATCTGTTCATCGCCTTTCTCATGCGTTTTGTCCGGACCAGGAGTCTTGCTCTCTTTGCCTATTATCGTTTTCTGCTGTCGGCTCTGGTGGTGCTGGCTCTTGCTCTTGGTTATTAGTGGCGATGTGGTAAAATACGGATTAAGATTATTTCAGGTCATGCTCCAGGCAGGCCTTAAGTTTTACAGGAGGAGGTTGGAGTGGCATCTGTAGAGTTATCTGACAAGGCCCAGCAGGTCTTAAGACGGATCCGCAAGAGGTTCAAGGTTGGCTTTGAGCCGTTTCGGGTTAAAGACATAGAGTTGCAGATTCTTAAGGTGACAGACCTTGAGCATCTGCTGGCAGGCAAGGATCCTTTTGCCGATGTTTCGGCCTTTCCTTTCTGGATCAAGCTGTGGGAGGCGGCGATGATGCTGTCTGGGATCATGGCCTCCATGGAACATGACAGCAAGAGACGGGTACTAGAGCTGGGTGCCGGCCTGGGTGTCCCCGGTCTGGTGGCTGCCGCCCGTGGAGGCCAGGTAACCATCAGTGATTATGAACCCCATATTCTTGATTTTCAGCGGGTCAGTGCTGCTGCCAGTGGTCTGGAGAATATTGAGTTCAGGATGATTGACTGGAAAAACCCACCGGAGATGCCCCGTTTTGATATGATTGTCGGGGCGGAGATTCTGTTTCGGGATGAGTTTTTTCAGCCCCTTCTTGATGTTTTTGACCGCTATCTGGCTCCGGACGGGATCATCTATCTCTCCCATGACTCCAGGCGCAAGAGTGTGCCCAAATTCCTGGAGGTTGCCAAAAAAGATTATGAAATTGCCGTGATGTCACGGAAGATGCGCTCTGAAGATGGCGAGATTACTATTCTGATCAATCGTCTTAAGCGGAGATAATGGTTTGCCGGTTTTTTTGATAAGCTTACTTTCTTAAAGGGTTTCTATGCGGTATCAGGATATCGACTGGAACAGTTTATGGCAGGAGGCCCGGCGCCAGAAAAGCTGGCAGAAGAAGAAAAGCAGTGACTGGGACAGGAAGGCCGCTGGTTTTGCTGAAAGAAACTGTGATTCTGCCTATGTTGAGCTCTTTCTGCGGCAGATGGATATTGATTCTGATTTTAGTATTCTGGATATTGGCTCCGGCCCCGGGACTCTGGCCCTGCCCTTGGCCCGGAAAACCCGAAAGGTAACGGCAGTTGATTTTTCACCGGCCATGCTGAAGGAGTTGAGTCGGCGGGCGGATTTGGAGGAATTAACAAATATCAGGACGGTTGAGGCCTCGTGGACTGATGACTGGCAGCAGGCCGGGATTGAACCCCATGATGTGGTTGTCTGTTCCCGGGCCCTTTCGGTGGATAATCTCCAGAAGGCCCTGGCCCGGCTGGATGGTTGGGCCAGAAAGAGGGTCTATGTTACCGATCGGGTGGGTAGCGGTCCTTTTGATCCGGACCTTTTTGCCCTTTTAGATCGTCCGTTTGTGGCTGGACCTGATTATATCTTTACCATTAATATGTTATACCGAATGGGAATAAACCCTTCAGTTGATTATATTGAACTGGAGCAGTCCCGTGTTTTTGCCAGTCACGAGCAGGCAATGGCGGCCTGCAGGTGGATGTTTGAATCATTGAACGGGGAGGAAGAGGATAAGCTGGCGGCCTTTGTTGAGCAGCGTCTTCGCCCTGTTGCTGACGGGATGATGCAGTACAGCAGGCGTACCCCGGTTAAATGGGCTCTTATTTCCTGGGCCAAGGATTAATCAGCAGGTGTTGTTATGAGAATCATGATTGTCGGGGCCGGCCATGTCGGTCATTATCTCTGTGAGAAATTGTCAGTGGAAGGTCAGGAAGTTGTTCTGGTTGACCGGGATAAGGTCAAGCTGCAGCGGATGGAGCGGGAGCTTAATATCCTGCCGGTTTATGGCAGCGGCGCCTCATCTCGAGTCCTGGAAGAGGCTGGTATTGAGAACACCGATCTCTTTATTGCGGTTACTGATAGCGATGAGGTGAATCTGATATCCTGCATTATTTCCAAGCAGTATCAGGTAAAAAGTCGAATTGCCCGGGTTCGTAATGAGGATTTTTATGAGGCAGGGGAATCACTTTCGGAAAAGGCCCTTGATATTGATCTTCTCATCAGTCCTGATATTGCCATGACCGATGAGATTCTTCAGCTCAGCCAGCTTTCCGATGCCTTTGATGTAGCTGAGTTTGCTGGCGGTCAGGTAGAGCTTTTGGGCTATGATGTCAATGGGTCCAATCCCATGGTGGGGGTTTCCCTCCAGCAGATGCAGCGGATGCAGAGCCATAATAATTTTGTTATTGTCGCTATTCTTCGGGAAGAGGAGACCATTATTCCTCGGGGTGAGACCACCATTGAGGAGGGTGATAAGATTTATCTGGTTGCCCGGAAGAAGGACCTGGCCGAGGTGGAGTCGCTTTTTAATTTTACCGGTCGGGCAGCCCGTGAGGTTTTCATTATCGGTGGCGGCAGTATCGGCTACCAGGTGGCTAAACGGATGGAACAGCAGCAGATTAATGTCCGTCTGGTGGAGGAGGACCCGGAGCGTTGTGATTTTCTCACCAGTCAGTTGGACAATACGGTTGTCCTTAATTTTGACGGGCTTGAGGCCCATGATCTGCTTGAGGAAGGGATCGATCGGGCTGACCTGGTGGTTTCGGTTACCGATAGTGATACCACCAATATTCTTTCCAGTCTGCTGGCCAAACACCATGGTGCCAGTAAATGTATTACTAAAATTACCCGTCCGGATTTTATTCCCCTGCTGGGGAAATTGGGGATTGATGTTGCCTTGAGTCCGCGGATGGCAGCGGCGGACATGATTCTTCGTTATGTCCGGGGGGGAGGCAAAATTGTATCGGTGGCTACTATTCTTGGCAGTGATGCTGAGGTGGTGGAAATTGAGGTTCCGGATAAAGAAACATTTAGCGGGGTGCTGCTCCAGGACCTGCAGTTCCCCCGGGATGCGGTTATCGGAGCAATTGTTCGCAAAAAAAAGGTGGTTATTCCCTCTGGGTCAACTAAACTGCGTACTGGCGATAAGCTGGTAATCTTTTTTGCCAGTGGCGCCATCTCTCATATTGAAGAGTTTTTTGGTTAAGGTTCTCCTCTGGACCGGGTATGTGAAAAATGCGTAGCGGCGGTGTATTAAATATTATCGGCAAGCTTCTTATTCTCTTGTCGTTTTTCCTCCTTACCCCCATTCCCTTCAGCCTCTATTTCAATGACGGCATGGTCAGGGTGTTTCTGGTCTCATCTCTGCTGGGTGCCCTGGCCGGCGGCTTGATGGTGGCTTTGTTTCTGGAAGAGGACCTGGGCTATCGGGACGGGTTTGCGGTGGTGGTTTTAAGCTGGCTCGGTCTGGCTTTTATTGGCTCTCTGCCTTATTATTTCTGTGGGTTGGTACCTTCCTATGTGGATTGTTTTTTCGAGTCCATGTCCGGCTTTACCACCACTGGTTCGACAATTCTGGCCGAAGTTGAGGTGTTGCCCCGTAGTTTATTGTTCTGGCGGGCCACTACCCATTGGCTTGGCGGCATGGGTATTATTGTTCTTTCCCTGGCGATTCTTCCCCTGCTCGGCGTGGGAGGGATGCAGCTTTTCCAGGCGGAGATGCCCGGCCCCACCAAGGACCGCCTTGCTCCCCGGATTCAGGACACGGCCCGGATTCTCTGGGGTGTTTATTTTCTTTTTACCCTGCTTGAGATTGTTCTCTTGATGCTGGGGGGCATGAGCTTTTTTGATGCCACCTGCCATGCCTTTGCCACCCTGGCCACCGGTGGTTTTTCCACCCATACCGCAAGTGTTGCCCATTACGCTTCAGCTTATATTGATTATGTGATTGTGGTCTTTATGCTGCTGGCGGGGATTAATTTCTCCCTCCATCACCAGGCTCTGAAGAAGGGTCGTCTGTCTGTTTATTGGCAGAGCGAGGAATGCCGGTTTTTCCTCTTTCTTGTCACCTTTGTCACCATCTTTATCTTTGTGGTCAATGTTGCGGGTCAGGTTTATGCCTCTTATGGTCAGGCTTTCCGCGATACTTTGTTCCAGGTGGTGGCGATTATCACTACCACTGGTTTTGGTACAGCTGATTTTGATCAATGGCCGGTGGTCTGCAAGCTCCTGCTTCTGTCATTGATGTTCATCGGGGGCTGTGCCGGCTCCACCGGTGGCGGGATCAAGGTGGTTCGGTTGCTGCTTTTTTTCAAATATGCCCGGCTTCAGCTGCGGAACCTGGTGCATCCTCGGGCAGTGGGGGCAATCAAGCTGGGGAACCAGAAGGTGCCGAAAGAGGTGATGATTTCCATTCTCGGCTTTTTTGGGCTTTATCTGGCCTTTTTTATGTTTGCAAGTATCATCGTTACCCTCCAGGGGGTGGATTTGATTACCGGGATGACTGCGGTGACCGCTACCTTGAATAATATCGGACCTGGTCTGGCCGGGGTTGGCCCTGCCCGGAATTTTGCTGAGCTGCCGGTACTGGTAAAATGGGTGCTCAGTTTCTGCATGCTGGCCGGTCGTTTGGAATTGTATACCGTGGCTGTGCTTCTGAGCCCTGATTTCTGGCAGATGGCCCGGCGCCCCCAATGGCGACCGGCCGGCTTGATCAAGGCCAGGCTGGCTGCCAGAAATGCAGAGGACAGTGATAAATAATCATGGCAGATTATGACATAATTGTAATCGGCGCCGGTCATGCCGGCTGTGAGGCGGCCCTTGCCGCTGCCCGGATGGGATGCCGGACAGCCATGCTCACTATTAATGCTGACAGTATCGGTGCCATGAGCTGCAATCCGGCCATCGGCGGTCTGGCCAAGGGGCATCTGGTCAAAGAGATTGACGCCCTTGGTGGTGAGATGGCGAAAAATATCGATGCCACCGGTATCCAGTTCCGTCGGTTAAATACCAGCAAAGGACCGGCTGTCTGGTCATCCCGGGCCCAGGCTGATCGACTCCTCTATCGCCTGCGGATGAAAGGGGTGGTGGAAAATCAGCCCAATCTTGACATCAGGCAGGATGTGGCTGATCGTCTGCTCATTGAAAATGACCAGCTGGTTGGGGTAATGACCTCTCTGGACGAGGTTCTTAATTGCCGGGCCCTGATCATAGCCACGGGCACCTTTTTAAATGGTCTGATCCATATCGGAATGAAGTCTTTTCCTGCTGGGCGAATGGGGGATGTGCCTTCTCTCAGCCTGGCAGAGAGCCTTTCCTCCTGCGGCTTTAAGATGGGTAGGATGAAAACCGGCACCACCCCCCGTCTTGACAGTAGCACCATTGATTATTCAGAACTGGAGGCCCAGTTCACTGATGAGAGCCCTTCCCTGTTCTCCTTTGCCAGTTCCGGAGACCCGGTTCTGGAACAGCGTCCCTGTTATATTACCTATACCAATGAAAAAACCCATGAGATTATCCGGGGTGGAACGGATCGTTCCCCCATGTATGCCGGGATCATCGAGGGGGTAGGGGCCCGTTATTGTCCTTCCATCGAGGACAAGGTCATGCGTTTCCCGGAAAAAAATCGTCACCAGATATTCCTTGAGCCGGAAGGGCTGGATACGGTGGAGGTCTACCCAAATGGTGTACCCACCAGTATGCCGGTGGATGTCCAGCTGGCCATGCTGCGCAGTATCAAGGGTCTTGAGCAGGTTAAGATGATCCGCCCCGGCTATGCCATTGAATATGATTATATTGACCCCCTGGAGCTGCACCCGTCCCTTGAGACCAAGCGGGTTAAGGGCCTTTTTCTGGCCGGTCAGATCAATGGGACCTCCGGTTATGAAGAGGCTGCGGCCCAAGGCCTGATTGCCGCCATCAATGCGGTAAACAAATTGCGGGGTCAGGAGCCGCTGGTCCTTGATCGCTCCCAGGCCTATATCGGTGTTCTTATTGATGACCTGGTTACCCGGGGGACCAGTGAGCCCTATCGCCTCTTTACCTCCCGGGCTGAATATCGACTTCTTCTGCGGGAGGATAATGCTGATCTGCGTCTGCGGGAGATCGGTTATGGTCTTGGCCTGATCTCGGATGAAGATTACCTTGCTTTCAGCAAAAAGAGTGGAGCCATTGCTCAGGCTGTTACCTGGCTCAGTGAGGTTAGGGTGAACCCCACAGCTGCCATCAATGACCGATTGACCGCCCGGGACATGGCTCCTTTGCGCCAGCCGGTAACCCTGGCTGAGCTGTTGCGGCGGCCGGAGCTTGGTCTGGCTGACCTTGCCCCTATAGCCGGGCTGGAAGAGCTGGAGGTTGCGCCGGAGGTAGCTGAGGAAGTGGTGATAGCGGTAAAATACGAAGGATATATTGACCGCCAGCAGGAGCAGGTTGAGCGTTTTCGCCGATTGGAAAATATTGCCCTGCCCGAGGATATGGAATATCAGGGCCTGCCCGGACTTTCCAATGAGGCGGTGGAGAAATTAAGTCGGGTTGCCCCCAGGTCTCTTGGCCAGGCCTCGCGGATTTCCGGGATAACCCCGGCGGCAATCTCGGTTTTACAGGTTCACCTTAAGAAGGAGGGCTTGTTATGAAAAAGATTCTGGTGGTGGAAGATAATCGGATGGTTGGCCTTATGGTCTCCAAACGTCTGGAGCAGCAGGATTATGAGCCGGTCTGGGTTAAAACCATGGCTGAGGCCAGGCATTGCCTGGAGGATGGAATTTTATTCTTTGCCGCTCTTCTTGACTATAATCTGCCGGACGCCGCCAATGGAGAGATAATTGATCTGGTGGTGGATCGGGACATCCCCTCTATTGTTTTCACCGGTATGGTTGACAATGAGGTACGGGACAAGGTCTGGGCCCGGAATGTGGTGGATTATGTATTGAAGGAGGATAGCCAGAGCCTCAATTATATTATTTATATGCTGGGTCGCCTTGAGAAGAACCGGGGGGTCAAGGTCCTGGTGGTTGACAGCTCTCCCTTGCAGCGACAGATGCAGGTTGACCTGTTGAAGATTCATCATTATCAGGTATTGGTGGCTGATAGTGGTGCTGAGGCCCTGGAGCTTTGTCAGCAACACCCTGAGATCAAGCTGATTATTACCGATGTCCAGCTGCCGGAAATGGACGGTCTGGAGCTGGTGAAGAGGTTGCGGCGCAAGTACAGACGGGAGGATCTGGCCATTATCGGGATCTCGTCGAGGCGGGAGCACCTGATGGCTGCCCGTTTTATTAAATACGGGGCGACTGATTTCCTGGTCAAGGAATCACTTATTGCCGAGGAATTTTACAGCAGGGTTACTCAGGCCATTGAGTACCTGGAACAGATCTGCCTTATCCGGGAATCAGCGATTAAGGATCATCTTACCGGTCTTTATAATCGCCGTTATTTTTTTGATGCCGGAGCTAGTATGGTGGCTAGTGCCCAGCGGAACAGGACGGGCCTGGTCTGTGCCATGCTTGATATTGATTTTTTTAAAAAGGTTAATGATTCCTATGGCCATGATATGGGGGACCTGGTTCTTCGGCAGGTTGCAGATATCCTTGCTAAAAGAATCCGTAAGTCCGACATTGTTGCCCGGGTGGGGGGGGAGGAGTTCTGTATCCTGGCCCAGAATGTTAAGCCAGAGGCGGTGGCGGATATTTTTGACGGTCTCAGGCGGATAGTGGGTGATGCGGTGATTACGGTTCCGGGGACTGAGGAGAAATTATCTATTACCGTCAGTATCGGGGTCACCACCCGGGCTACATCATCCCTGGGTGAGATGATGAAAACGGCAGATGCCTTTCTTTACCAGGCCAAGGAGCAGGGCCGGAATCGGGTTGTCGGTGATTGCTAACGGACCAGAGGTGATGAGCAGGATTGCTGCCGGCCTCTTTATCCCGGATGATCAGATCAGGGAGGTGGAGCCTTTAGCCGGCGGCCATATTAACGAGACCTTCCTTGTTCATTGTGCTGAGGTAAGTGAAAATTTCATCCTCCAGCGTTTAAATTCCCGGGTTTTCCCAGAGTCTCGTGGCCTCATGGCCAATCTCGAGCTTCTTTTTGACCATCTGCCGGCGGTGCCATTTCTGCCCCGGCCCCTTCCCACCATGACCGGTCGGTTTTATTGGCAGGATAATGATCTGTGGCGGGCATTTGCCTATGTTGCCGGGTGCTGTCCCGGCAGGGAGAATGCTGACCCGGGTCAGGGGGCAGAGGCCGGGAAAATTCTCGGCCGCTTTCATAGCCTGACAGCAGATCTTTCTCCCGCTGGTTTTATGGATCCCCTGCCCGGGTTTCATGTCACCTCAGTCTATCTTGCCCATTATGACAAGGTCTGCCAGAAGCTGAAACCAGAACCCCGGGAGAGTAATTGCCATGCTTTTATTGCCAGCCGAAGGTCCCGGGCCAGGGTATTGGAATCAGCCAGGTTCCGGGGCGAGCTTGAACCAGGAATCATCCATGGTGATCCCAGGCTTGCCAATATCCTTTTTGATAAGGATGATGGCCGGGCTCGGGTCCTGATTGACCTTGATACTGTGGGGCCTGGTCTGGTGCTTTGGGATATTGCTGATATGATCCGGTCATGCAGCCAGGACCAGAACGGCTGCTTTGTCACCAATTGCTGTGAGGCAACCATTGTCTCCTACCTGGCAGAGGCCGGCAGCCTGCTTACCCCAGGTGATCTTGATTATCTCTTTGATGCCATCTGGCTTTTGCCTTATGAGCTTGGTCTTCGTTTTTTTAGCGATTATCTGGCTGGCAACAGGTATTTTCAGGTAAGTGATGAGAAAGATAACCTGGGCCGGGCCGAGGATCAGTTTGCTCTGGTTGCCAGTATTGAGAGCCAGGAAGATGAGATCCGGTGGATAATAGATCAGCAGACAGCGCCGTTTAGAACAAAATAATAAAGAGAGTTTCCCCATGTCTATATACCTTATTCGCCATGGCAAAACAGCTGCCAATAAAGAAAATCGCTTTGCCGGTCGGACAGAAGAGCCCCTGCACCTAGAGGGGCTTACTCACCTGGAGGAGGTGGCAGCCGGTTTGTCATCAGCTGGTCTTGACCGGGTCTACGCCGGGCCGTTATTACGGACCAGGCAGTCTGCCGAGATCATAGCCAGGGCCTGTGGCTGTTCCTCTGCCGTGCTCAGTGGATTAAATGATATTGATCTGCCCCATTGGGACGGTTTGACCAAGGACGAGATAAGAGAGAGGTTTGGCCCGGAGTATCCTACCTGGCTGGCGGACCCCCCCGGGTTTCAGGTTGCTGGCTGTGAGACTCTGGCTGATGTTCAGGCTCGGGCGGTGCGGGATGTGGAACAGGTCCGGGCAGAAAATAAAGGGCTGACGATTCTGCTGGTTACCCATCTCATTGTTGCCCGCTGCCTCATCCTTCATTACCGGGATCAGCCCCTTGCTGATTTTCGCTCGGTGGAGGTGGCCAATGGAGCCATGGTGCCTATTATTGATTAACGGTTGATGTCGCGATGGGCAATGGTTGTCTTGATGTCCTTTGCCTTGAGGAATTGACCAAGACGAGCTGTTACCGCCACTGATCGGTGGTGGCCGCCGGTGCAGCCCATGGCAATGGTGAGCCGGGCCTTTCCTTCCTCCTGGTATTGGGGGATGACCGAGAGGATCAGTTCCTCCAGTTTTTGAAGAAAATCCTGGCTGGCAGTATGATTCAGGACATAATCTGCCACAGCCTGCTCCAGGCCGGTATGGTGTTTCAGCTCAGGAATATAATAGGGGTTGGGCAGAAAACGCACGTCCCAGACAATATCGGCCTCTGTTGGTAGTTTATGTTTGAATCCGAAGGAAAGCAGGTTGATCCGCATGCCGGTGACCTGTTCATCGGTGATGCTGTTATGGATTCGCTGGCGCAGGTCCCTGGTGCTGAGGGTGCTGGTGTCGATTATGGATGTTGCCAGTTTTTTCAGGGGCTCGAGGCTTTCTTTTTCCAGTTTGATCCCTTCTCTGATTGAGCTGGCAGGAGCCAGGGGGTGGCTGCGGCGATGCTGGCTGAAGCGGCTGATCAGGGTTGCCTCATCGGTTTCAAGAAAAATCAGGTCAAGGCCGTGGTCTTTGATCAGGGATGCTATTTCCATGCTGCCGGCGGGGAAGGCTTTGTCTCTGCAGTCCATGACCAGGGCCAGGCGGGTATGGCTGAATTTGTTCTGCTTGATTCGTTCAAGAAGGTTGGAGAGCAGGAAGAAGGGCAGGTTGTCAATGGCGTAAAAGCCTTCATCCTCAAGGAAATTAAGGGCCGTGCTTTTGCCGGAGCCGGAAAGACCGGTTATGATAATGGCATGGGTTGTGGGGGTCATGATTTTTTATCCTCCGGCCAGATCAGCTGCCGATGCGGTTATGGACAGCAGATCCTCTCTGCTTTCGGCTTTAAGCAGGTTGTTTCGGGTTTCCGGTTCTTTTAGAAAGCGGGAAAGCTGGGCCAGGCATTTCAGGTATGAGGATGTGGACGAGGTCGGTGCCAGCAGCAGGAAGAAAAGATGAACCGGCTTATTGTCATGGGCGTCAAAAGGGATCCCCTTGTGGCTGCGACCGAAACATATTTCTATCTGGTTAAGGCTGGCTATTTTGCCGTGGGGAATGGCGATGCCGTTGCCTATTCCGGTGGAGCCCAGCTCTTCCCGTTCAAGGATGATCTGCATTAATTCGTCAGAATCAACGCCAATGGCAGCGGAGGAAACCATGGCTGCTAACTCCCGGAGGACTTCGTCCCTGTTGCTGGCCTTGAGGTCGGCTGCGATCCGGTTTTTGTCGAGGTTATGGATCATGATCAGGTCAGCTTGGGTCGTTTGCGGTATTTGGATGACAATATACCAAGTTGTTCCCGGTATTTGGCCACGGTTCTTCGGGCCAGTTTAATTTCTTCGTTTTGGAAAATATCGGCAATACTTTTGTCGCTTAATGGCCGTTCCGGATCTTCCTCCTGGATGATCTGGCGGATCCTGGCCTTGATACTCTGGGAGGAGAGGGCTTCCCCGTGTTTCTGTTCAATGGCTGAGGTAAAGAAAAATTTCAGCTCGAAGGTGCCCTGGGGGCTGTGCACGTATTTATTGGTGGTTACCCGACTGATGGTGGATTCGTGCATGTCAATGTCTTCAGCCACGTCCCGGAGAACCATGGGCCGCATATGGGTTACCCCTTTTTCAAAGAAGCTGTGTTGAAATTTAAGGATACTTTCCACTACCTTGTAGATGGTCTGTTGTCGCTGCTGGATACTCTTGATCAGCCAGGCGGCTGATTTCAGTTTTTCCCGGATATAGTCCTTGGTGGCGTCAGCCTCGGTGGAGCTTTTCTTGAGAATTTCCCGGTAATATCTACTTATCTTCAGTCGGGGCAGTCCTTCATCGTTTAGCAGGATGACATATTCACCGTCAATTTTCTGGATGTAGACATCCGGGGTAATATAATGGGGATTTTCATCCAGATAGGCCCTTCCTGGATGGGGATCAAGGCCGGTAATGATGTTGACCGCATTAACGATATTTGGGATTGACTCTTTGGTCGCCTGGCCAATGGCCTTGTAATTTCTGGTCTCAAGGAGGCTCAGGTGTTCATTGACTATTTCATAGGGCAGAGTTTTTTCCAGATTGAGGCGTTTGAGCTGGAGGAGCAGGCATTCCCGCACGTCCCTGGCTCCGACTCCGGCAGGGTCCATGTCCTGGATGTCCTTTATCATCTTGCGGATGATGGATGGCTCATAGGGCAGGGCATGTTCAAGCTCTTCGCTGCTGATTTTAAGAAAGCCGTCCTGGTTAAGGTTCCCCAGGATATAGATCCCTGCCTCAAATTCATCAGGGTGGAGGTTGGCCAGGCTCAATTGCCATTGGAGGTGGCTGCGCAGAGTGGCTTTCTGGCTGAGAATGTCCAGGACGGAGGGCTGGTCATTGTTCTCCCGGGGTAGATAGGTGGAGGATGTGGAGGTTTCGTATTCATTGACATAATCGGACCAGTCAATTTCCCCCAGGGAGGACTGGGACTCCATATTGACCTCGGCGGTCTGTTCTGTTGGTGCGGCTTCTTTCTTGTGCTCCTCTTCTCTGCCATCTGTGGGTTGTTCTTCTTCCAGCAGAGGGTTCTGTTCAATCTCCTGCTGGATGGTATCAGCCAGTTCCAGTCGGGAAAGCTGTAACAGCTTGATCGCCTGTTGCAGCTGGGGGGTCATTACCAGCTGCTGCGTCAGTTTAAGCTGTTGTCTAATTTCAAGAAAGGCCATTAATTAAATTCCTACATCATGAAGTCGTTGCCCAGATACATCTTGCGGGCAGTATCGCATTGAATAACAGCCTCTGCATCACCTTCGCTGAGGATTCGGCCGTTACTGACAATATATGCGTAATCACAGACACTTAATGTCTCGCGGACATTATGGTCCGAGATCAGGATGCCCAGACCTTTGTGTTTCAGGTCACGGATGATCAGCTGGAGATCAGCCACTGCCAGGGGGTCGATACCGGCAAAAGGCTCGTCCAGGAGGATGAAGTCCGGGTTAATGGCCAGGGCCCGCATGATTTCCACCCGGCGTCGTTCGCCGCCGGACAGGCCATAGCCTTTGTTGTTGGCCAGGTGCTCAAGCTTTAAGTCCGCCATTAATTTTGCCGTTCGCTCTTTGATCAGGTTTTCTTTAACTCCCAGGGGTTCGAGAATGATCCGGACATTTTCCTCAACCGTTAATTTGCGGAAGATGGAAGGTTCCTGGGCCAGATAGGAGATACCCCTGGCCGCCCGTTTATAAACCGGCAGCGAGGTGATGTCTTTATTGTTAAGGACAATCTGGCCGGAATCTGGCCGGACAAAGCCGGCAATAGAATAGAAGGTGGTGGTCTTGCCCGCTCCGTTTGGCCCCAGAAGCCCGGTTATCTGTCCCTTGCTCACCTTGACATTGATGCCGTCCACCACTCGGCGGCCACCGTATGACTTGGTTATGTTGCGGGTTTCCAGGATCATGGGCTATTTGTCGGCATCGGGGTAGAAGAAGGCCTTTACCCGGCCCCCTTCTTTTTGCCCTGATTCAATAATGGTGGTATTTTTGGTGAGATCCAGGAGGATCTGGTCGCCGGTAACCAGATTGTTATTATGCCATACCTTGGTGTTGCCCATGAGCAGGGCCTGATTGGTGCTGGCCTGGTATTCCAGCTTATTGCCGGTGGCGATTAATTCATCTTTGACGATCTCCACCTTACCCTGGGCATGGATCTTGTTGATCTGCTGGCCCGGTTTTTTGTTCTTGCTGTTGGTGCGGTGGAAGACGGTCATGGTGGCTGCCCGGATGGTCAGGGGCCCCTGTCTGGCCTCGACTTTGCCGCTGAAGGTGACCGTGTTTTTCTTCTGGTCGGAGACCATGCGGTCGGCCTCAATATGGATGGGCTCCTGTCCTTTTACCTGGGCCATGGCTGTAGTGGTCAGGAGAAAGGTGACAAGGACCAGGGCATGCGGGATCGTTATCAAAAAACGGCGGCAGTGGTTAAGGCAGGCTGAAGAGATAATGGTCATTAAGAATGATACCTTTATGGGTTCCTGGTTGTTGGTTTTAATGATCAATCTGCTCAGGTCCAATTAAGGCTCTGATTAACCAATCATACAGAGTGGGTTGGTCAAAGTAAAGAGCGAAGGCGCAATTATTGCATAAGTGCCTTTTCTCCGGTCTTTTTCTTTGCGTACTTGCTGGCTATGGGGTAAAACTGGAGGGAATCAGGTTGGCAGATTCGGCCTGCTGGCTTTTGTTAATAATTAATTATGGAAAAAATTATGCGGACAGGTTTGGAAAAGGCCAATATCCTTATTGAATCACTGCCATATATCAAGGAGTTCTATAAAAAGACAGTGGTGATCAAATATGGCGGTCATGCCATGGTTGATGATGAGCTTAAGAAGAATTTTGCCCTTGATATAATCCTGATGAAATATATAGGGATCAATCCGGTGATCGTCCATGGTGGCGGCCCTCAGATAAATCAATTCCTTAAGAAGATGAATATCCAATCTGATTATATTCAGGGGATGCGGGTTACTGACGGCGAGACCATGGATGTGGTGGAGATGGTTCTGGTGGGAAAGGTCAATAAGGAGATTGTTGGTCTGATTAATTATCATGGCGGCCGGGCCATCGGTCTGTCCGGCCGGGATGGTGATCTGATCCAGGCTAAAAAAATGAAAGTAATGAAGAGTCTGGTGGAGAACGCTCCGCCGGAGCTTATTGATCTTGGTCGGGTGGGCAGTGTGACCAGGGTTAACCCTGAAGTTCTGGTAACCCTGGACAGTCAGGATTTTATTCCGGTTATCGCCCCGGTGGGGGTTGGTGAGGATGGCGGTTCATATAATATCAATGCCGATCTGGTTGCCGGGGCGGTGGCCGCTGAGCTCCAGGCTGAAAAATTGGTGCTGCTTACTGATGTGGAAGGGGTAATGGACCAGGACAATAAACTGGTCAGTTCCATGAGAAGCGATGAGGTTGACAGGATGATCGAGGACGAGGTGGTGTCCGGCGGGATGATCCCCAAGGTTAAATGCGGTCAGGATGCGGTTGGTCGCGGTGTGCGCAAGGCCCATATAATTGACGGCCGGATTCCCCATGCCTTGCTTCTGGAGATATTTACCCGGGAAGGGGTTGGAACTGAGATAACCTCCTGATTGACAGATGAGGGTTGGATATAATGGATATTATTAAGCGAAGTGACGCGGTTTTTGCTAATACCTACGGCCGTTATCCGGTGGTGATGGAGAAGGGTTCTGGCTGTATTTTATATGATATTGAAGGGCGGGAGTATCTTGATTTTGTCTCAGGCATTGCAGTTTGCAGCCTGGGTCATTGTCATCCGGAGGTTACTGCGGCTATCTGTGATCAGGCCGGGCGTCTGCTCCATGTGTCAAATTTATACTATACCCTGCCCCAGACCGAGCTGGCCGAGATGCTGGTGGCTAATTCCTTTGCCGATAAGGTCTTTATGGCCAACAGCGGGGCCGAGGTCAATGAGGCGGCAATTAAACTGGCCCGTAAATACGGTGGCCCGCATCGTTATGAGATTGTTTCCCTGGAAGGTTCCTTTCATGGCCGTACTCTGGCAACGGTGGCGGCAACCGGCCAGCCCAAATTCCATCAGGGGTTTGAGCCCCTGCCCGCTGGTTTCAAACATGCCCCTCTGGGTGATCTGGAGGCGGTTAAGGGCATGATCAACGACCAGACCTGTGCCATCCTCTGTGAGCCTCTGCAGGGGGAGGGCGGTGTTCGGCCTCTTGCCCAGGAGTTTTTTCAGGGTCTGCGGGATCTCTGTGATCAGCACGACCTGGCCCTTATTCTGGATGAGGTCCAGGTGGGCATGGGACGAACCGGCACCCTTTTTGCCCATGAACAATACGGGGTTACTCCGGATATCCTGACCTCGGCCAAGGCTCTTGGCAATGGGCTTCCCATTGGCGCCATGCTGGCAACCGATAAGGTGGCGGCCTCTTTTATGCCCGGAGACCATGCCTCCACCTTTGGCGGTAATCCGGTGGCAAGTGCGGCAGCAGTGGCAACCTTGAAGATTATGCTGGCAGACGGGTTTTTGGATGATGTCGCAGCCAGGGGTGTTTATCTTGCCGGTCGTCTCCATGAGCTGGTTCATAAATTCCCCAACCTGGCAACCGGGGTCAGGGGGATGGGTCTGATCCAGGGACTGGTCCTCAGTGAAACCGGTGCTGCCCAGGGGGTGGAGATGGTCAACGCCCTGCTTGAGCGCGGTGTTCTTTTGAATTTTGCCGGCGGTGTTGCCCTGCGCTGCATTCCGCCCCTGGTGGTGAGCCGTGAGCAGATTGACACCCTGATTGAGACCATGGCTGAAGTGCTGGCCGGTTTTGACCGGTGAAAATGCTTTCCAAAAGGCTTGTTTTTTTGTAATAATTAATATTTTTCTTTGATTTATGTCACCGGTCAACCCTTAACCTGACGACTTCAGGGTTCAGGCCCATGATGAAAACGTGAAAATCTGGATAGGATAATGAAAAAACATCTCCTTGCCCTTTGGGATTTTAATCGGGAAGAGCTTGCCGCTTATATCGGGCGGGCCATGGAACTTAAGCAGGAATCTCAAAGCGGGGTTTCCCATCAGCAATTGGCCGGTAAGGTCGTTGGGATGATTTTTGAGAAACCATCCACTAGGACCCGGGTTTCTTTTGAGTCGGCCATGTATGGGTTGGGGGGACAGGTTATTTATCTCTCCGGCCGGGACACCCAGCTTGCCCGGAATGAACCCTTGAAAGATATGGCCCGGGTAATGGCCCGTTATGTCGATGCCGTGGTGGTTCGAACCTTTGGTCAGGACATTGTTGATGAGCTGGCCCGCTATTCCTCGGTGCCGGTGATTAACGCCCTGACCGATCTCTTCCACCCCTGCCAGATTCTTAGTGATATCATGACCGTGGTGGAGAATAAGGGGCCCATTGGGAAGCTGAAGATCGCCTGGGTGGGTGATGGTAATAATATGGCCAATACCTGGATTCAGGCGGCCAGTCGTCTTGGCTTTGAGTTAATTCTCGCCTGCCCCGAGGGGTATGATCCTGATCCGGGTATTATGGAAAAGGCCAGGGCCGAGGCCGTGCTGCCCATTACCCTGGTTCGTGACCCCCAGGATGCGGTGGCTGAGGCAGATGTAGTTAATTGTGA
Organism: uncultured Desulfobulbia bacterium; assembly: GCA_964653055.1. Classification (GTDB taxonomy): domain Bacteria; phylum Desulfobacterota; class Desulfobulbia; order Desulfobulbales; family SURF-16; genus CAZZCA01. The sequence goes on from CAZZCA010000008.1 coordinate 32,028, forward strand.
TGTTTGGGCCTCCATGGGCCAGGAAAGTGAAGCAGAAGAACGGCTGGCGATTTTTCAGCCTTATCAGGTAAATCGCAGTCTGTTGGCGGCGGCTCCGGATGATATCATCGTTCTTCATTGTCTGCCTGCTCATCGGGGCGAGGAGATCAGTGATGCGGTGCTTGAGGGTGACAAATGCGTTGCCTTTGATCAGGCGGAAAACAAGATGCATATCCATAAGGCAATTCTGGAAAAACATATTCTCAGGTAGGATTAATAAATGGCAACAGATATAAAAAAGATAATTCTGGCATACTCCGGTGGTCTTGATACCTCGGTTATTTTACGTTGGCTCAAAGAGGAATATCAATGCCCGGTGGTGGCCTATGCTGCTGATGTCGGTCAGAAAGAAGACTGGGATCAGGTTCGGGCCAAGGGTATGGCCACAGGAGCGGAAAAGGTTATTATTTCCGACCTGAAAGAGGAGTTTGCCCGGGATTATATTTTCCCGGCCTTTCGCGCCAATGCCATTTATGAGGGATCTTACCTCCTCGGGACCTCTCTGGCCCGGCCGATTATTGCCAAGGAGCAGGTTCGGATCGCCGAGGTTGAGGGCGGGGATGCGGTGAGCCATGGGGCAACCGGCAAGGGTAACGATCAGGTTCGGTTCGAGATGGGTTATCTTGCCCTTAATCCGCGATTGACCATTATCGCACCCTGGCGGACCTGGGACCTTAATTCCCGGACCAAGCTCATGGCCTATGCGGAAAAATATGACATTCCCATCCCAGTGACCAAGAAGAACCCCTATAGCTCTGATGAGAACCTTCTCCATATCAGTTTTGAGGGCGGGATTCTGGAAGATCCATGGAACGAGCCGGAGGAGAGCATGTTCAAGCTCAGTCGTTCGCCGGAGGATGCTCCGGATACTCCCACCTATATTGAAATGGAGTTTAGAAACGGTGACCCGGTAGCCATTGACGGGGAGGAATTATCACCTGCCGCCATGATGACCCGGCTTAATAAACTGGGAGGGGCAAATGGTATCGGTCGACTCGATATGGTGGAGAATCGTTTTGTCGGGATGAAGTCCCGGGGGGTTTATGAAACTCCCGGTGGCACTATTCTTCGGGCAGCCCACCGTGACCTGGAAACCATTACCCTTGACCGGGAAGTGATGAAGATCCGGGACAGCCTGATTCCCCGTTACGCTGATCTTATTTATAACGGGTTCTGGTTCTCGCCGGAGATGGAGCTCCTGCAGCAGACCATGGATACCGCCCAGACAACGGTTAATGGCTTTGTCCGGATGAAACTCTATAAGGGAAATTGTATCCCCGTGGCTCGCAAATCAGACCAGTCTCTCTATCAGGAGAGTTTTGCAACCTTTGAAGAGGATGAGGTTTATACCCAGTCTGATGCCGCGGGTTTTATCCGCTTAAACGCCCTGCGCATGACCATGCAGGCCCTGGCTCAGGGTAAGAAGTAAAAAGACGGGGGATTGATTTGAAAGAGCAGGATAAAGCTGCAGCCAAGCCATGGGGCGGTCGTTTTGCCGAAAAAACCGCAGCCTCGGTGGAGGCCTTTACCGCTTCGGTTCATTACGATTGCCGTCTCTACCGGCAGGACATTGCCGGCAGCCGGGCCCATGCCAAGATGCTGGCAAAACAGGGTCTGATCACCGACGATGAGCTGGCTCAGATAATAGAAGGGCTTACTGCCATTGAGCAGGACATTGAGGCCGGTCGTTTTGAGTTCAAGGCTGAGCTGGAAGATGTTCATATGAATATCGAAAAGGCCCTAACCGACCGGATCGGCTCGGCCGGGGCCAGGCTCCATACGGCCCGAAGCCGTAATGATCAGGTCGCCCTTGATGTCCGGCTCTATCTCCGGGACGAAACCGAGCGCCTCATGGACCTGCTTGCGGAAGTGCAGAAGGTTTTTGTTCGCCTTGCCCGTCGTTATCTCGGTGCGGTGATGCCCGGCTATACTCATCTCCAGCGGGCCCAGCCCCTTCTCCTGTCTCACCATCTTCTGGCCTATTACGAGATGTTTGGCCGTGATCGGCAGCGTCTGGCTGAAGGCTATAAGCGGATCAATGTCCTGCCCCTGGGGGCCGCTGCTCTGGCTGGCACCGGCCTGCCCATTGACCGGGAATTTGTTGCCCGGGAGCTGGGTTTTGCCAAGGTTTCGGCCAATAGTATGGATACCGTGGCAGACCGCGACTTTATTATTGAGACCATGTCTAACTGTACCCTGATCCAGCTTCATCTCAGCAGGCTGGCCGAGGAGCTGGTTCTCTGGTCCAGTGAGGAGTTTGGGTTTATCGAGCTGGCGGATAGTTTCTGTACCGGCAGTTCCATTATGCCCCAGAAAAAAAATCCGGATATCCCTGAGCTGATTCGGGGTAAGAGTGGTCGGGTAACCGGCAACCTCATGGCCCTGATCACCATGGTTAAAGGTCTGCCCCTGACCTATAACCGCGATCTGCAGGAAGACAAGGAACCGCTTTTTGATACCCTGGATACGGTGACTCAGGAGCTGGCCATTACCGCCGAGCTTCTGGTCAATTCCCGTTTCCGGACCAATCGTCTGGAAGATGCTACCCGGGCTGGTTTTATGACCGCCACTGACCTGGCAGATTACCTGGTTTTGCAGAATGTTCCTTTTCGCCAGGCCCATGAGATTGTCGGTAAAACCGTGGCCTATTGCATAGCCGAGGAAAAAGACTTGCCCGATCTTACCCTGGGGGAATTGCAGGAATTTTCCGAGGTCATCGGGGAAGATGTTTTTGATGTCCTTACGGTTAAAGGTTCGGTGGCAAGCAGAAAATCCACCGGCGGCACTTCGGAAACCCGGGTGGCAGAGGCGTTGGCCCGGGCTGAACAGGAATTGGGGATCAGTTGATGGTTAAAAAAATATGTATATTGATTGGATTGCTGGTGCTGGTGATTGGCTGTGGCAAAAAAACATCGCTGGTGCCGCCGAAAGCGGCAACCCCCCGGCCAATTAATGATTTGAGCTGTGAGCTGGGTGAGAAAGGTGCGGAGTTTTCCTGGACATATCCCGTCAAATCGGTTGCCGGGGTGGATATTGATAATATCCGCTATTTCAGGCTCTATAAGTCCATGGCAAGCGCTGATGAGTATTGTGATGACTGCCCGGTGAAATATGTCGATCTGCTTAAGGTCGAGGCAGGCAATGTCGCCCCCGGTGATACCTTGACAGTTTTTGATCCCAACCTTACTCCCAGGCATCATTACACCTATTCAGTGGTTTCATGGTCCGGCTGGCATGACAGCCGTGGCTCAAATATTGTTTCATTCTGGTGGGATCAGCCGGCAGCAGCTCCGGCAGGTCCGCGGGTTGAGGTCGGTGACGGTTTTCTGGCCCTTAAGTGGCAACCGGTAACAAGCTATCACGACGGTTCACCCTTGGTGGAAGGGGCTCTTTATCAGGTTTTTCGCCAGGTGGCCGGGGGTGAGATGGTGGCTGTCACCGACAAGATTGATGAGCCTTTATTTGTTGATCAGGGCCTGGTAAATGACCGGAAGTATAGTTACCAGGTTAAGTCGTTTCATAAACTGGGAGAGACCCTTATCCAGGGTGGAACAAGTGAAGTGGTCAGGGCTCTTCCCAAGGACCGGACTCCGCCTCCGGTTCCCGCTCTGCTTTCGGTGGTTCGGGTTGATGAGGGGATTAAGGTTCTCTGGGATACAGTAACCGCCCCTGACCTGGCCGGCTATCGGGTTTATCGTCGGCTGCTGACTGATGATCAATGGCAGCTGGTAGGTAAGACCGGCAGCGGGGCATTTTCTTTTGTTGACCTTGACCAGAAGGCCTGTGTCCAGGGTTGCCGATACGGGGTTAGTTCGGTTGACAGCTCCCCCCAGACCAATGAAAGTGCCATGTCGCCGGAGGTTGTATTCGATTAAGGAAAATCTATGGATCATTTTATTTATAAAAACAACAGTCTTCACTGCGAAGACCTGGCAGTGGAGGAGATCGCAGCGGAAGTGGGCACTCCTTTCTACCTTTACAGTGCTGCAACCCTGTCGGCCCATTTTAAGGCCTTTGATCAGGCCTTTACCCTGCCTCATATCACCTGTTTTGCGGTTAAGTCCTGTTCTAATATCGCCATCCTGAACCATTTTGCCAATATGGGCGGTGGGGCTGATATTGTCTCCGGTGGCGAATTGTATCGGGCTCTGCGGGCTGGAGTTGACCCTGAAAAGATAGTTTATTCTGGGGTGGGCAAGAGGGAGGACGAACTTCGTTTTGCCCTTGAGTCCGGGATTTTGATGTTCAATGTGGAGTCGGTGGAGGAACTTGGCGCCCTGCAAAAGGTGGCGGCAGATATGGGGGTAAAGGCCCCGGTATCTCTACGGATTAACCCGGATGTGGACCCAAAAACCCATGCCTATATCTCCACCGGTCTTGCCAAGAATAAATTCGGGATCCCGGTGGACGAGGCTGTGGCGGTTTATCAGGATGCCGCCGCCATGGCAAATATCGAGATCAGGGGTGTGAGTTGCCATATCGGCTCCCAGCTTACCCAGATCTCTCCTTTTGTCGAGTCCCTGACCAAGGTTAAGCTTTTTATCGGTCGTCTGGCTGAGGTAGGGATAGAGATTTCCTACCTGGACCTTGGCGGCGGTGTGGGGATTCGCTATAACGAAGAAGAGCCCCCTCTCCTCAGTGCCTATGCCCAGGCGATTATGGACGAAATGGCAGGCCTGGACTGTACTCTGATTCTGGAGCCGGGCCGGGTAATTGTCGGTAATGCCGGCATTCTGGTGACTAGGGTTCTTTATACCAAGGAAGGTGGCAAGAAATTTGTGGTGGTTGATGCCGGAATGAATGATCTGGCTCGACCCAGCCTCTATGACGCTTACCATGCCATTGAACCGGTGGAGAAAAGCTCCCGGCAAGAGGTGGAGGTTGATGTGGTGGGTCCCATCTGTGAGACCGGGGATTTTCTGGCCCGGGGCCGGCAGATTGCCGCCTGTAACAGTGGAGAATTGCTTGCTGTGCGCAGTGCCGGGGCCTATGGCTTTACCATGTCTTCTAATTATAATTCCAGGCCCAGGGTGGCGGAGGTCCTGGTTGATGGCAGTGATTTTCATCTTATCCGGCAGCGGGAAACCTATCAGGACCTCATTGCTGGTGAGAATATCCCCGGGGAGAAATAAGGCAGAAGATGGATTTTCCGATAAAATTCACCAAGATGAGCGGCACGGGCAATGATTTTATTCTGATTGATCATCGTCAGACCCTGCTGGCTGCAGACGAGATGGCAGACTTTGCCCGGGCGGTATGTCGTCGCAAATTTTCCGTTGGCGCCGATGGTTTGATCCTGCTGGAAGATGATCCTGGGGCTGATTTTCGTTGGCAGTTCTTTAATGGTGATGGCAGTGTTGCCGAGATGTGCGGTAATGGGGCCCGCTGTGCTGCCCGTTTTGCCCACAGTAAGGGGATTGCTCCGGCGGATATGTCTTTTATCACCATTGCCGGCGAAATTAAGGCCGAGGTCAAGGGAGAACTGGTCAAGCTGGCCATGACCCCGCCGGAAGATCTTGTTCTTGATCGGCAGGTGGAGCTTGGTGGTGGAATCAAGACAGTTCACAGTCTCAATACCGGGGTTCCCCATGCCGTGGTCTTTCTGGCTGAAAACGGGAATACCCCGGTGAAGGAATGGGGCCATAGTATTCGCTTCCACGACATGTACCAGCCGGCTGGCACCAATGTTAATTTTGCCGAAGTCCTGACCAGGCATGAGCTTCATGTCCGCACCTATGAGCGGGGGGTTGAGGATGAGACCATGGCCTGCGGAACCGGGGCGGTGGCTTCCGCAATTATTGCCGGCAAGCTGGGCCAGGTTGAGTCACCGGTGCAGGTCACTACTTCCGGTGGCGAAAAATTGATTATTTATTTTGCCTTTCTTGATGACGGATCAGTGGTAGATGTTTATCTTGAAGGGCCGTCTCATTTTATTTATGAGGGCTGGCTGGATAAAGAAGCCCTGGGCTAATTTTTATAATTTGATTTTTCAGCGATTCAGATCGCTTACAGTAAGTGTAGCCTGAGATTTAGGGGAATATTTTTTTTAAATTTACATATAGGGAGGGAAGAGATGAATCCATTTAAAGGAGCTTTTGTTGCCATCGTCACACCGTTTATTGATGGCGAGATAGATGAAGCCGGACTGGTTGACCTTATTGAGTTTCAGGTGGAGAATGGAACCCATGGGATTGTGCCCTGTGGCACCACCGGTGAATCAGCCACCATGAGCCATGAAGAGCATCATCGGGTGGTGGAGCTCACCATCAAGACAGTTAATGGTCGGGTTCCGGTTCTGGCCGGTACTGGTTCCAACAGCACCGCAGAAACCATTGAGTTAACCAGGCATGCCAAAGAGGCCGGGGCGGCCGGGGCGTTGATGATTACCCCATATTATAATAAACCTTCCCAGGAAGGCCTGTACCAGCATTTTAAGGCGGCAGCCGAGGCTGTTGATATCCCTATAATCATGTATAACGTGCCCAGTCGCACCTCGATTAATATGTTGCCGGCCACTGTTGCCCGCTGTGCCGAGATGGATAATATCGCAGGCATTAAAGAGGCCACCGGCTGTCTCAACCAGATTAGTGAGGTTATCCGCCTCTGTCCTGAGGACTTCTCCCTGATGTCCGGTGATGATTTTACCTCCATGGCCACTGTTGCGGTGGGTGGTACCGGGGTTATATCCGTAACCTCCAATGTTGATCCTAAAAGCATGGCAACCATGATGGATGCGGCCCTGGCCGGTGATCTGGCCACAGCCCGGGAACTGCATTACAAGATGTTCCCCCTGATGCAGGCCATGTTTTTTGATACTAATCCGGTTCCAGCTAAGACGGCCCTGCAGCTCATGGGCAAGATTCAGTCTGCCAGCCCCCGCCTCCCTCTCTGGCAGGCTGGAGACGATTCCCTGGCCCGGATGAAGAAAGTTTTTACTGAATACGGTTTGATCTGAGGAGTATGACAAGATGGCAACAAAAGTAATTGTGGCCGGTGCTGCCGGCCGGATGGGTCAGCGTATCGGCTATATGGTAAGCCAGAATAACGACCTTGAGCTGGTGGCTGGTTTTGAGCAGGCCGATAATCCGGCAGTGGGTCGGGATGTGGGTGAGGTTGGTGGTTACGGTGAGGCCGGTGCGACAATTGGTCCTGATCTGACTTCGGTAATTGATAAGGGCGAGGTGATAATTGATTTCACCTTCCATACCGCCACCATGGAATTTGCCAGGGAGGCAGCCCGTCAGGGTGTGGCCATGGTTATCGGAACCACCGGGCTCAGCCAGGAAAATCTGGCGGAACTGGAAGAGCTGGCCAAAGACATTGCCATTGTCCAGGCCCCCAATATGGCGGTGGGTGTCAATGTCCTGTTCAAGATAACTGAAAAAGTGGCGGCCATTCTCGGTGATGACTATGACATTGAGGTGATGGAGGCCCATCACCGGATGAAAAAAGACGCACCCAGCGGTACCGCCCTTAAACTTGGGGAAATGGCGGCCCAGGGGGTTAATCGTGACCTGCAGAAGGTTGGGGTTTTCGAACGAAACGGTATTATCGGTGAAAGGACCGATGACGAAATCGGGATCCAGACCATTCGGGCCGGTGATATTGTTGGTGAGCATACGGTTTATTTTGCCGGCCCCGGTGAACGGGTGGAGCTGACCCACCGGGCCCATAACCGGGATAATTTCGCCCGGGGTGCAGCAGTGGCTGCCTCCTGGGTTGCCGGTCGGCCCAATGGCCTGTACACCATGTTTGATGTTCTTGGTCTTGGCGATCTTTAGCAGGGGCTTGTTCTGAAGATTGTTCGTTGTCAGACCGAAGATGGCCCCTCTTTCGGGGTGTTGGTCGGAGATGAAATTCGTCTGCTGACCGGATCCCCCTATGAGGGCTGCCATTATAATGGCCAGGTGCTTTCTCTGGCCTCCACTCATCTTCTTGCCCCCTGTCAACCCGGTAAGATTATAGCTATAGGCATCAATTATATCCCCCATGCGGCAGAGCTTGATTTTGCTGTACCGGCAGAACCCCTTATCTTTCTTAAACCACCATCCGCCCTGATTGGCCCCGGTGAGGCTGTTATGCTGCCGGCCATGAGCTCCCAGGTGGAGTATGAGGGGGAATTGGCGGTGGTAATCGGCAGGCAGACCAGGTCAATTAGTCAGGATCAGGCCTTGAGCGCGGTTTTGGGCTATACCTGTATCAACGATGTCACGGCCCGGGATCTGCAGAAAAGGGATGTTCAGTTTACCCGATCCAAGAGTTTTGATACCTTCGCTCCTCTTGGCCCCTGGATCGAAACCGATCTTGATCCTGCGGATGTGATGGTTGAGACCAGGCTGAATGGTGAGTTACGGCAACAGGCCAATACCAAAGAGATGGTCCGCTCGGTGGCTGAGCTCATTTCCTTTATTTCCGGGATAATGACCTTGTTGCCCGGTGATATCATTGCCACCGGTACACCAGCCGGGGTTGGCCCCATGGCCCATGGCGATGAGGTTCAGGTAGCGGTGGCAGGAATCGGCCCTCTGGTTAATCCAGTAGTGGCGGAGAAGGAGTAGCAAATGGCCCAGGTATTAATTGGACTGGGATCCAACCTTGGAGACCGCGGGGCATTTTTACAGGAGGCCTGGCAGCAGCTGGCAATTGGCGGGATGTGTAAGCTCCAGCGGCTTTCGTCCCCTTATCTTTCAGAGCCCGTGGGCATTGAGACGGATAATTGGTTCATCAATGCTGCAGGTCTTCTGGAAACTGCCTTGTCAGCCAGCGAATTATTGACCAGGATGCTGACAATCGAGACTGATCTGGGTCGTGACCGGAGTAAGGGTGATGACCGGACCATAGACCTTGATCTTCTTTATTATGATAACCTGGTGATTAACGAACCGGGGCTGATCCTGCCCCATCCCGGTATCAGCAGCCGACTTTTTGTTCTCTGTCCCCTGTTGGAGCTTGCCCCCGATTTTCTGGACCCGGCTACCGGCCTTTCCGTTCAGACCATGCATGAAGCCCTGGTCCCGGATTATCAAATCAGGAAAATTAGCTGGGAGGAGAAGTGAGCCCGATTCGTCTTGTCATTCTTGCCGTTCTCTTTTATCTTCTTTACAGGTTGATTTTTTCTTCCCGGAAAAAGAAGAAAAAACAGGCTGGCAGTGCAGGAGGAGCCGCGATCCAGGATGTGCTGGTTGAGGATCCAATCTGTCATTCCTATGTGGCGAAAGGTCAGGCCGTTACAGCGACCCATAAGGGGAAAACCTATTATTTTTGCAGTGACGCCTGTCGCCAGAAATTTCGTCAGCAACAGAAAGATAATTGATTATTTTTAAATAATGGAAAAAGGAGAGGGAAATGAAATTCTTTATCGATACAGCAAATATTGACGAGATCAAAAAGGCGGTGGACATGGGCCTGGTTGATGGGGTAACTACCAACCCCTCTCTCATTGCCCGGGAGAACAAGCCATTTGTCGAGATTCTCAAAGAGATCTGCGCAGTGGTTGATGGACCTATCAGCGCCGAGGTAGTAAGCCTGGACGCCGAGGGAATGCTGGCCGAGGGTCGGGAACTTGCCGCCTTAAATCCCAATATTGTAATTAAGGTTCCACTGATAACCGAAGGTCTGAAGGCCGTTAAGATGTTTGCTGCTGAAGGGATCAAAACCAACGTAACTCTGGTCTTTTCTTCAGCCCAGGCCCTGTTGGCGGCCAAGGCCGGGGCTACCTTTGTCAGCCCCTTTGTCGGTCGGCTGGATGATCTTTCCCAGACCGGTATGGACCTGGTTGCCGATATTCTTAATGTCTATGATAATTACGGCTATGAGACCGAGGTGATTGTTGCCAGTGTTCGCAGCCCCATGCATGTAATGGATGCGGCCCTGATGGGAGCCGACATTGCCACCATACCCTTCAAGGTTATTGCCCAGCTGGCCAAACACCCGCTCACCGATATCGGTATGGAGCAATTTCTGGCCGATTGGGAGAAGCGACAAGGTTGATTGGCTGATGACATTGTCTTCCTTACCAAATATTCTCACTGCTTACCGTTTTGTGGTGGCCCCGGTACTGCTTTTCTGTCTGTATCCCGGGGCCTCTACCTCGGTGAGCCTCTTTGCCTTTGCCCTTTTCCTTTCTGCGGCTCTTACTGACCTGGCAGACGGCTATATTGCCCGTAAATACCAGGCAGAAACAGTGCTGGGCAAATTAATGGACCCGCTGGCGGATAAGGTTCTGGTGACTGTTGCCCTGGTGATGCTGATCCCTCTGGGACGTATTCCGGCCTGGATAACCTTTCTGATCTTGTCCCGGGAAATGATTATCACAGGTCTCAGGGCTCTGGCTGCCGCCTCAGGGATAGTAATTGCCGCAAGTTCTCTGGGCAAAATTAAAAGCATAATTCAGCTTACCTCTCTCTGCGTTCTAATCTTCCCCTTAGGGGTCTTACCCATTCCCTACCTGCATCAGATAGGGCAGGTCCTGCTTTACCTGGCTCTGGTTCTCACCATCTGGTCCGGTCTGGACTATTTTTACCGCTTTCAAAAGGTATATCGGGGCTGACCTTCCGCTGCTTTTTCCTTCTTTTTAGTCAGTGCTAATTTTTTCTTGACTTCAATTCGCCCTTAGTTTAAATGCTATTAATAATTATTATCGTTAACTTAAGCAAACACTGAAGGACATTGTTATGGTCAGTCGAATATTTAATTTTTATCTGGATGGCTTTCGCTCCATGCAGGTTGGCAGAAAGCTCTGGCTCATAATTTTTATTAAACTATTTATCATGCTTGTTGTTCTCAAAACCTGGTTTCCAGATTATCTGCAGACTAATTTTGCAACGGACGAGGCACGGGGACAGCATGTATTGACAAATCTTATTTCCGCTGCCGGGAAATAAGGCAAGTAAGTTTTTATTAATCGAAGTAGGAGGAAAAAATGATCGAACAAATTGATCTATCACAGGTTAATTGGGCCAGGGCCCAGTTTGCCCTTACCGCAATGTATCATTGGATATTTGTCCCATTGACCCTGGGCTTGTCGTTTCTTCTGGCCTTTTTTCATACGATCTATGTGAAAACCGGCAATAACGAATGGAAAAATCTCACTAAGTTCTGGATGACTCTCTTTGGCATCAACTTCGCCATTGGAGTGGCCACCGGAATCATTATGGAGTTTGAATTCGGAACCAACTGGTCAAATTATTCCTGGATGGTGGGTGATATCTTCGGTGCACCTCTCGCCGTGGAAGGAATTTTTGCTTTTTTTCTGGAAGCTACTTTCTTTGCTGTTATGTTTTTCGGCTGGAATCGGGTTTCTAAGGGCTTTCACCTTTTCTCCACCTGGATGGTGGCCATCGGCTCCAATCTTTCCGCCCTCTGGATTCTGGTTGCCAACGGCTGGATGCAGTTCCCCACCGGTATGCACTTCAACCCGGATAATGCCAGGTTTGAGATGCTTAATTTCTGGGAGGTTCTTTTCTCGCCGGTTGCCATCAGTAAATTTACCCACACCACCAGCTCCAGCTTTCAGTTGGCATCGATTTTTGTAATTGGTATTTCCTGCTGGTATCTCCTTAAAGGCCGGCATCAATTAATGGCCAAGAGAAGTATTGTGGTGGCTTCGGTTTTCGGGATTGTCGCGTCTGGCTTTGTTGCCTTTACCGGTGACGAGGCAGCCTATGAGGTTGCTCAGAAACAGCCCATGAAGCTTGCCGCCATGGAAGGCCTTTATGACGGTGAGAAGTCAGCTGCCATTGTCGCTGCCGGAATTCTTAATTCTGCTAAAGAGATTGGTGACAGCCAGGACGCCTTTGTTTTTGAGGCCAAGGTGCCCGGTCTTCTTTCACTCCTTGCCAACCGCGAGGCCGGTTCCTTTGTTCCCGGCATAAATGATCTGGTTTACGGTAATCGGGAAGAGGGTATTGTCGGTGCTGGTGAGCGGATTGCCCGTGGTAAACTGGCTATTAAACACCTGGCTGACTATAAAGAGGCCAAAAAGCATGGTGATGATCATTATGCTGCCCAGGCCCTCAGCCAGTTTGATGATTATCAGGCAGATCTTGGCTATGGCTATCTTGATAAGCCTGCCGATATCGTGCCGCCGGTGGCCACTACTTTTTACAGTTTCCATATAATGGTTATTCTTGGAACCCTGTTTCCCCTTGTTTTCCTCATGGCCCTTTTGCTGGCAATGAAGGATAAACTCGAGAGCAACCGCTGGCTCCTTAACCTGGGAATGGCCTGTATCCCCTTGAGCTATATCGCCTCTCAGGCTGGATGGGTAGTAGCTGAGGTAGGTCGTCAGCCCTGGGCTATTCAGGGCCTGCTGCCGGTGGGTGTTGCCAGCTCCAACCTGACCACTGGAACAGTGCAGACAAGCTTTTTCATATTCTTTACATTATTTACCGTGCTTCTCATTGCCGAGCTAAGAATAATGTATAAACAGATTCAGACTGGCCCGGAGGAGAATTAAGATGATTGGACAACTTGACATATCGACTTTACAGCATATCTGGTGGATCATTGCGTCCCTGGTGGGCTCTCTGTTCCTTTTCCTTACCTTTGTCCAGGGTGGACAGACCCTGCTTCTGACCCTGGCCTCCGGTGATGATGAAAAGACCCTGGTGGCTAATTCACTGGGACGTAAATGGGAGCTTACCTTTACCACCCTGGTCTTATTCGGTGGTGCTTTGTTTGCCGCTTTCCCTAAATTTTATGCCACCAGCTTCGGCGGCGCCTATTGGGTATGGATGTTGATCCTCTTTACCTTTATTGTTCAGGCGGTGAGCTACGAGTTCCGCCGTAAGCCCGGCAACCTGCTTGGGACTAAGGTTTATGACGTTTTTCTGTTCATAAACGGCTCGGTGGGAGTTTTGCTCATCGGCGCTGCGGTTGCCACCTTTTTCAGCGGCTCTGCCTTTATCTTAAATGATTATAACCAGGTGACCTGGCAGACCTCCATCAGGGGTATTGAGGCGGCTTTTAGCCTCTTTAACCTTTCCTTTGGCCTGTTTCTGGTTTTTGTTGCCCGGATCCTCGGTGGTATGTATTTGATTAATAATATCGATCACCCTGAGCTTACTGCCAAATGTCGGCATTCGGTCTGGCTTAACTTCGTAGTTGCTCTTCCGTGCCTTTTTTATGTACTGGTGAACCTGGTTTTCATGGAAGGTTTTGCCATTAATCCGGATACCGGTGAGGTGTTTATGCAGCCGGGTAAATACCTGAATAATATGCTGGCTAATCCATTGATACCCGCCCTGTTGATTGGTGGTCTTGGCGGTGTTATCTATGGTGTTGTGGCAACCAAATTCATGGATTCTGATTATGGTATCTGGTTTGGCGGCATTGGGACTGTGCTGGTTGGTCTGGCTGTATTTTTCCTGGCCGGCTTCAATAATACGCCGTTTTATCCGTCGTACTCCGACCTTCAGTCCAGCCTCAGCATTGCCAATGCCTCAAGCAGTCACTACACCTTGACTGCCATGACCTATGTTGCCCTGGCTGTACCCTTTGTTCTGGCCTATATCGTTTATGTCTGGCGCCAGATGGATTGCCGACGGCTGACCATCAGTGAGCTTACCGGGGAAGATGCCCGTAAAATGTATTAAGAGGAGGATATAATGACCTTAGCATTAATTTTAGGTTGGGTTGCCCTGATTGTTGTTTCATATGAAGGCGCGGTCTATGCCCTTAACAAGACCGGGATTCTTTAATCCTGTTTAGCAAATTCTGCCTCATGTCATTGATTGCAGTTGACATGGGGCAGATAGCTTTCTATATTCCACACCACATCATGCCGGAGTGGTGAAATTGGTAGACGCACGGGATTCAAAATCCCGCGGATGTACGTCCGTGTCGGTTCGATTCCGACCTCCGGCACCATATAATCCAATATCATCTGATATTGTCTATAAACCCTGTCAGCCGTAAGGCTTGCAGGGTTTTTTAATTCTGGATCAGCCGAAGGATGAGCTGGGGGTAGTAGGTGATTAGGGCCAAGAGGAGCGAGCAGGCCGAGGAGGGGCAGCCCGGCAGAACATTTAGATGGTGTATAGAATTAGTCAGGAGAAGGCTTCTCGGTATTGTTTCCTGTTTTTTACCAGCGCCGATACAAATCTGCCAATTTTTTAATTGGCATTCCGCAGAGCAACCCAAGGATCATAAGCTGATTAATCATGGTGGTACGGAATATGCCAAGCCGTTGCCAGCGCCGAGCCGATGTTATGGCTTCCCGGGGAAGGGTTATTATTCTGCCCCGACACCGGAGGCGGTGCACAAGCTCAAGATCCTCCATAATAGGCATGGTGGCAAAACCGCCCACCTCCTCAAACATTCTTTTTTTCATAAACAGTCCCTGATCACCATAGGGATATTTCAATTTTGTCGAACGAAAATTTGCCACCCACTCAACTACCCGCATTGGCAGCCTGGAATCATTTGTTTTAAAACGAAAGGCCCCTGCTACAGTGGCAGGATTATCCAGGGCATGGATGATCATATTGGCGTATCCGGCTGGCAGGATTGTGTCGGCGTGCAAAAACAGCAGGATCTGCCCTTGGGCAACACTTGCCCCCCTGTTTAATTGAGCAGCACGGCCCTGGCTAACCTTCAAGATCGTGGCCCCGCTCTTCAATGCTATTTCCCGAGAATTGTCATGACTGCCTCCATCCACCACAATGACTTCAATATTTTCGGCCCGGTTTATTTGTTTCAGGGTTGCACCAAGTACCGGCGCCTCATTCAAAGTGGGGATAATAACTGATATAACGGCATTGGAATCAAATATATCTTTATAGTGGGAATTGGAACGGATCATATCCAAATCATTTGGCCTGTCCACATCACTTAAAATCGGCAATTCTGCCAAGCGGAGATCAAGCCCTTTGACCTTCTTCCTGGTTTGTTCAAAAACCTGCTCTGTTCCCCAGTCAATTTCTTTAAATAAGTCCTGGTGTGCGGACTTCATTCCAATAAGGTAATATCCACCATCAGCCGCAGGACCAAGGACAACATCGTTTTTATTCAAACCCTCCCGGGCACGGGAAATAATATCTGCGGTCAGCCCTGGAATGTCAGTGCCAATGATGATGGTCGCGCCTGTAGCCTCATTTTCCCGGGTGACCGTTTCGATTGCCCGCTGCATTCGCTGACCAATAGTGCCTGATGGTTGTGATCTGTAATGCAGGTCATGGCCCAGCCAGGCGCGGAAGTCTTTAAGGGGGGCCCCTGTGCAATATACCGTAACGAGTATGTTTTTTTTGCCGAACTCATTGCGAAAAGACCTGGCAACTCCCACAATGTATTCAGTCATGCGTCTATGCAGCTGAGCTGCTTTTTCAGCCCCGAGCGCCGGGATCAATCGGGTTTTTGCCTTTCCTGCCTCCGGAAAACGACAAAAAATCAGTAATCGGCAATTTAGAGTCATCGTTGTAATCCAGACATTTTCGAGATCGATTGTCCAATTTGTTCATCACTATAATAGGCCATCTGTGATGGTGGTGAGATCAGGTTTCTTTGATAAATAAAGACTTATGGTTTTTGCTTAGACAGTAAAGGTATCGAGGACACTCCGGCTATTAGCAGGACCCCGACGAAAAACTCAGGGGTAAGATTTCCCTGCAGGACTTCCAGTAGAGAACTTGAGAAAACAATATAGGCTATGCAGGCTGGCAGCATACAGATAAAAGAGCTTATTGCGTAATGGCTGAACTTAACCTTGGTAAGTCCAAAAGCGTAGTTAAGGAGGTTAAAAGGAAAAAGAGGGATCAGTCGGGTAAAGGCGACTGCTTTCCAGCCATGTCTCTCAACCATGGTGTCTAGTTGTTGCAATTTCGAGCTGCGCAGTTTTTCTTCTATCCAGGACCTACCGATGTAGCGGGAGATGAGGAAGGCAATACAGGCTCCGACGGTAGCGCCGCTGATGCTGTATATTACGCCCCATAATGGCCCGAACAGGATGCCGCCGATAATGGTGAACGGCAGTCCTGGAAGTAAAAGTGCTGGAGCCGCAGCATAGGTCAGCATGAAGATAAGAGGAGCCAGTGCTCCATAACCCTGGATTAGCGATTGTAGTTTCTCTTGATCAAGGTAGTGGCTCATCCCGCTCAGGTGGGCTGTTGCCAGTGCAATGATAAATGTAATCAGGGTCAGCAGCCGTGGCATATTTATTCGCGGTTTCTTGTCTTCCCCGGTAAAGGTCCTAATCCGGCTGGTGGTAGGATGTATTTTCTTTTTAAAATGGCGTTTCAACTGCAGGCGGTTGAGGTATGTCCAGGGGGCTTTAGAGCTTTTTGTCTTGCCGGCAAGAGTTGCCTCAGGGGCAAAAAGTAGATCAAGGATGTGACTGGTTGGTGTGATTGAACCCAAAAAGTTAACACAGCCGGCGCAATAGGTAAGAATCAGTCTGCCATTGGCTTCTTCTTTTCGCCGTCTTCCCCAGACCTTTGCCAAATCATCATTAACACACCCTACAGACCCTCCTTCGCCACAGCAAAGAGTTTTGAGACTATGGTGTTCCATCTCTTTAATCGTTAATGATTTTTCCATGGCTATTTTGCGGATAGCCGCATGAATATGCGTATCATTTCTGGTGCTGCATGGGTCGTGTATAGTGATCTCTGCTGGAATATCTGCTTTTGCCGGCAGTGATGTTTCCGCCAGATATTCGTATACTGTTTTAACATTAAGGTTATTTCCATATTGCTTGAAGACCCGGTAGCAGTTAGGACAGGCCACCAGGATATTTTCTACCCCATGCTGTAACAGGTATTCTTTCATTTCACCAAACATGGCATGGAAATGTTTTTCTCTGCCAAGGTCATGGGATGGTTTGGTGCAACAGTCCAGAACTATTCCGAGATCTGGCAGAGTGGTCTGCAGGTGATCGAAGAGAGATTTGACCCTGCCCGGCCTGGTCCCGGGAAGTGCACACCCCGGGAAAAGGATGGTGTCGCAGTTTTTCGGGAGGGCGTAGTAGGAATAATGCCTGGAGGCCCCCCGTTTCTCATAACCCAGGATAGTGTTATAGGCGGAAAAATCCTCTATTCCCACGGCAACAGCCTCCTGCCGCATTGCCAGAAAGAGTGCTGCCGGGTTCAGTCCGATTTTAGGCGGACAGCTGTTTGCGCATAGGCCGCAGAGGCTGCATTCAAAGGCAAGCCCTGGGGTGTCCAGGGAAAAACTGGCGGCAATGGCCTTTGGAGAGCCATTTTTTTGGAGAAAGGAGCATTCTTTTTGACAGAGTCCGCATTCGATACATTTGTCGACATGACACGCAAGTTCTTTCTGAATAGTGAGGCTTTGTGGTGAATACGATGTTTCAGGCATGATATGTCCGGGCAAAGAGAAAGCTGTATTTATGGCAGGGTCCAAGTTGCCATAAATCTTGGTGTTCTCCTATTTTGTTGTTTGACTGTAAGTAAGGAGCCATGCCACATTTATTGATGTTAAAGCGGCAATTCCAATATGTAAGCATACAGGAATTGCCTTTGATAGAGCGACAATCTTATGAATACTTAAGTTATTTTTTGACCAACAGGTCACTATATGGCCATTTCTCCACACCGCCTCTTAAGATGGTTAGTTTCTCCTCGGGAACCCCTTGGCTCTTCATGTAAGAATAGGTTCTTTTGGCCCCGCCTCCGCCTCTGGGACAAACGACAACCACATTGTTGGCGGTGTCTTTAAAGGATTTTACGGCCACGTCGAGCTGTGCCCGCTGGGCATCTGTTTTGACGGGGTAGGCATTCGTCTCCAGGGAACCGGGAAAATGATGGGCTGTAAATTCATCTTTCACCTGGATGTCGACAATGATCATGGGCTTATTGTTTTCCAGCCATTGTTTAAACTGATTGGTCTCCAGGTAATTAAATTGCTCAAAAATAAAAGCTGCATTGAGCAGGCAGATAAGGGAAATAGCAGTAATAGTTAATTTTTTCATGTGGTTTTCCTCTTGGTGTAGTAGTGAAATTGTCATACCATTTGAATAATTAAAAACAAGTTATCTCGTATTTTCCGATATTGCAAATTGGAAATATCTATAGTATAGCTATTAGCTATTTGGTAATTAAATACTTGTTTTCTGGACAAGGAATCTCATGGAAATCAATAAACTTGAAGCCTTCTGTAAGGTGGTTGAGCTAAAGAGTTTTACCCGGGCGGCTGAAGCGGTGTTTCTTACCCAGCCAACTGTCAGCGAACATATTCGCAGTCTTGAGCAGGAGCTTGGAGAAAAACTCCTGGACAGGATGGGACGAGTTGTGGAACCGACTCCGGTGGGGCGTTTATTTTATGGATATGCCCGTAAAATTCTTAAAACCCGGAATGAGGCCAAGGAGGCGGTGGCACAGTTCAGTGGCAATCTGGTCGGTAGTATTCTGGCTGGTTGCAGTACCATACCTGGAACGTATTTACTCCCGGAATTGATTGGCGGATTTCGTGCCCGTTACCCTTCCATTAAAACGACTCTGCATATAAGTAGTTCGCGAATTATTGCTGGAAAGGTGTTGGAGGGTGAGTTGGATTTTGGGGTGGTTGGGGCCAAATGGCGGGAAAGTGGCCTGAACTGGGCCCAGATGTTTCATGATGAGTTGATTCTGGCCGTACATCCTGATCATCCGTGGGCGATGGACGGCAAGCCGGTGCCATTGGCCAGAGTTATGCAGGAACCTTTTATTCTGCGTGAGACTGAATCCGGCACCAGGAAAGTATTTTCCCTGATTCTTGCCGAAAACGGGCTGAAGGAAAACGATCTTCGCGAAGTTGCTGAAATAGGCTCCACTGCAGCAATTAAAGAAGCGGTCAAGGCAGGAATCGGAATCTCTATTCTATCCCGGTGTGCTCTTAAGGATGATATTAACTGTGGCCGAATTGCGGCTGTAAATATTCACAGTCAGACACTGGAACGGTCATTTTACCTGGTGCAGCGTAAAAATAGAGAGCTTTCCCCTGTTGCTTCGGTGTTTTTGGAATATCTCCGGGATAATGCAGAGTCGGTTGGTGTAATTTAGTCTTGATTCTTGAGTTTTATGTTATGCGTTGAAAAAGTTTTTTCCCGATTAGACCACAGGGGGCATTTCTGGTGAATACAATCCGAATTTTTTGGGTATTGATTACAGACAGGCTTAGAGTCAGCGATTAAGTCAAGGCCCATCTCCCGGCTGATCAATGCCGCCTCCTGTAGGGTGGCAACCGATTCCCGCAGACAGCAACGGGCCCCTGTCACCTCAGATAGCTTGAGCAAGATCCGACCAACTGCCCCCATGGCCAACTGTCGCCCCTCGGGTGTCATCGGAGTACTCTGGAGAATTATGGCAAAGCCAATTCCTGCCCCTACAGCCGCCCCGCAATTGCCCATAAAGCCACAGGAGCCCCCTGGCACTCTGGCTCCGCGAGCCAGGGCAAGATCCACCATTTCGTTCTTGTCGATTCCTTGACTATTAGCAAAGGCGGCAACCATAACCGCTGGAACCAGTAAATGGTGTTCTGGACCATGCATGGGAACAGCCGGATGACTGCGAATTTTAGTTAACAACGATAAAATATCACTTTCAGTACTTCTTGAGCAGATATGCCTTATCACCTCAGCACCTTCCTGCTGGTGACATGAGTCACAGACAAAATGACCACCCTTACACAAGACAGAGGCCCCTGTCGAAGATCCGCAATAATGACAGACAGTATCTTTTTCCTGCCATCCATAAACAAGTTCTTGACCACAGACCATACAACCGGATGTTAAGTGAGGAAGAGATTCAGGAGCAGGTGAGATTTTTTCCTGGTTTTTAAGCATGGCCAATGGAAATGGCTGGGGATCGCTCTTGTTACCGGTACAAGCACAGCCACCGGCCATGTCCTGATTACTGACTGCGCCCTGTTTATCAAGTACCCATAATGATGTGTTATCCTCATGGGGGTTCATACCCCTGGTCAGCGTGGTGCGCTTACCTTTGAGCAGGAATTGACCATCTTCTCGATAAAGGCCGCCATGGGGGCCAGGATAAATAACCTCGAGTTCATCTTGCTCGAAGGCCTGCTTGAAGGCTACAAAGGTAAGAGAATAGAAATCGACTCCCCCAAGTTGGCGATAAGGGAATCGTTTAAGCAAGGAGATATCTCTGAAACCGGACGCCTGAAGCATGGCCACAAGTTTTTCCTGCTCCATAGCGCCGCCAAGACATTCTCCCCGCAGTTTATGGTTAACCATTATTGATATCGGCAAGGGACCATCGGTTACTATATCTGAAACCACCAATCGCCCTCCTGGTTTTAAAATTCGGAAGGCCTCTGCCATGGTCTGCCGTTTATCAGCGCTGAGGTTAATCACACAATTTGAGATTACTGCATCTGCCATCTGATCAGCCAAGGGGATGGCCTCGAGAAAACCTTTGCAGAAATTAACATTATCATAACCGAGACGTGCAACTACATCTCTTTTGGAATCAGCTGCAAGGTCCAGCATGTCATCGGTCATGTCAATTCCAATTACCCGGCCTTTTCCACCCACCGCGTCAGCGGCCATAAAACACTCCACTCCGGAGCCACTGCCCAGATCAACCACAACCTCACCAGTCTCTGGTGCGGCATCATCCACCGGGCTGCCACATCCGTAAGAGCGCTTACGGCTAACCTCAGGGATATAGCCGGCATCTTGCTGGCTGCCAGCAAAAGGGTTGATTATTTCTTTATTGTCCTTTCTTGCGGCCTGGGCATAAAAATCACCCACCAACGACCGGTCTGCGCCACCAGTTAAGGATATCAGACAATTGCAATGAGTAAGGCTTACCCCGGTCTGATCCTCATCGGCAGAAGGGCAATCATGACGAACATCGCCCATGCGCAGAATTATCTCTGGAGTTTCCGGCTGATTGCAGTTAGCTGCCTGTCGACTGATCAGGTAGAGGCATATTTTATTATAAAGTTCAAGGTAGGGATCATGGCCAACCAATTCGCCGGCCTGGATAAAACTATGGTCATGATCACCGCCACCGGTAAGAAAACGGAAAGGATCATCAGCCGTCCGGGAGTGATCGAGAAGGCTTGCCCGCCGAACCTTATAACTGATTTTGCTATTACGCCATACTTCAGCCAACCCCTGGCTAAGATGACCCATGTTCATTTCATCTAAAGCCACCAGGGCCGGGGAAGGATAAATACAGGCATCAGGGCCAATGGCCAGGGATTGCCAGCCACTATTGCTGAGATCGTGTCTGGTTCCTCGAGGTGCCATTACCTGGGCCCGCAGGTAGTCAAAATTGTCAATTATTACTCCCAGTTTGCCGGCAACCTGATGGGCCTTTAGCAGGTTATTGAAAATTTGCTCAGGAGCAACAAATCTGCTGTCATCGCCTTTACCGCGTTTGAAATACCAGAGGTAGTGAATATTCTTGACTCCCATTTCGGCGGCTACCAGGGTCAAGGTCGGCAAATCATTTACATTATCACGTTGAACAACGGTGGAAAGGGTTACAGCAAAACCTTCAGCCTGTAACAAATTGACTGAATTAATTAATTTCTGGTAGGTACCTTTGCCTCGAATAAGGTCATGCCCTTTTTCAAGACCGTCCATACTTAGCTGGAGGTGAAAACGCTTACGGGGCAGGCGGCGCAGATCATCAAGGTGACGGGGGACAGCCATGCCATTTGTTAATACCACAACATGGAGTTTGGGGTTTGCGGCAAGCAGGTCAGCTAATCGGGGTAACAGGCCAGGGTAGACCAATGGCTCACCACCGGTAAAGATAAGAAGCTCAAGACCAAGTTCAAGGGCTTGCTTGATTGCCAAATCAAGATATTCCTGGGGAAGATGATCAGCCTGGGCCGGTGAACTGCTGAAAAGGCAGTGACAGCAGGACAGGTCACAGGCATTGGTCAGGTGAATCCACAACTCCCTTAACCTGGTAAGGGTCAGATGCTTAAATCGTCCCTGATAATGAGCAATGGCCCCGGGATCAATGAGCAGACGAAGACGTTCAAGATGAAAGTCCGGCGATGACTCATCAACAGAATAACCCTGTATAACTCTGTCTGCTGATGCTGATGGCACAAACCAGTCCGGAACATCTGGGTTAAGGTAAATGGGGCAGCCGGCAAATTCATAGCGTTGCCAATTAGTATTTTTAATGGTCCAATTTGTCATAGTTAAGAATTCCCTACTATATAATAACTCTGGATTCAAGTATTGCTCTTCAAACTTGAACTAGGGAATTGCCCAGCTTCTTTCAGAAGATTTGTTTATGGGGCCGGGTAGGCGCTTGGTCTTTATGGGTATTTATTTCTGGACCAGCCAGAGGCTTAGCTGGGGGCAGTAGGTGATAAGGGCCAGGGTCAGCAGGAGTAGGCCGAGGAAGGGCAGGGTGGCCCGGTAGAGTTTGATGATCGGTTGTTCAAAGCGGTAGCTGGCGAGAAAGAGGTTGAGGCCCACCGGTGGGGTGCAGTAGCCGATCTGAAGGTTGGTGAGGAAGATGATGCCGAGATGGATGAGATTGATGTCGTAGCTCTTGGCAATGGGGACAATCAGCGGCACTACCAGGACCAGGGCAGAGAAGATGTCAAGCATGGAACCAATAATCAGCAGAAACACATTTAAGAGCAGAAGGAAGGTGTATTTATTGTTGACATATTGGTGGATAAACTCAAATATCCGGGTTGGGATCTCCATATCCACCAGGAAATTGGTGGAGGCCATGGAGGCACCCAGGATTATTAGGATCCCCCCGAACAGCATCATTGAATGGACCATTAATCCGGGCAGACGCTGCCAGGAGATGTCTTTATAGATCACCACTTCCACAATCAGGGCGTAAAGAACGGTAACCGCTGCTGCTTCGCCCACCACGAAAAACCCCCCATAGATCCCCCCCAGGACAAGAAATGGCAGGGGTAGTTCCCAGGCAGCTTCTCTTAGTCCCTTTATAATTTCTGATTTATCTATGGGTTTATTTTCTTTGGGGGGGCTCTTTTTCATGCAGTAGATGCTGATGATGGTCAGCATCAGGAGGCCGGGGATGAGGCCGGCTAAAAAGAGCTGGTCGATTCGGGTCTCGGCAATTACTCCGAAGAGGATCAGGGGCAGGCTGGGTGGGAAAAGAAGGCCGATGCTGCCGGACGAGGTGATGAGTCCCAGGGAGAATTTTTCCGAATAATTATCCTTGAGCATGGCCGGCATGAGCAGGCCACCCATGGCAAAGATGGTTACCCCGGATGCACCGGTGAAGGCGGTGAAGATGGCACAGATTAGAAGGGCAACCATGGCAAGCCCCCCCGGCATCCAGCCCAGAAGCAGGCGGGAAAGATTGAGTAGCCTTTGGGGGGTATTGCTTTCCGAGAGGATGGATCCGGCAAAGATGAACAGGGGGAGAGCCAGCAGGAGTGGGGTGTCGGCCAGCCGGGACATTTCGATGATTACCACCGAAATGTCGATACCAGCCCCATAAAAAGAGATCAGGGCAATAGCGGCGATGACAATAAAGAGAGGGCAGCCGATGACGGCTAGCAGGATGGGGATGAATTTAAAAAGGACCATGCTATTTTCCGCCCCTGGCAAGCCCGGCAATTATTTTAAGCAGGTCCCCTGTAAAATGGAGGGTGATCAGAGCAAAGCCCAGGGGGAAGATCAGGCTCCAGATCCAGGCCGGCATGAGCAGGCTGGTGCCGCCGTATGTCATTTCGGATGAGGTAAAGATAATTGCCGCTGCGGTTAAGGCTCCGGTCACCAGTATGGAGCAGAGATTAATGACGAGTTCCAGCCAGGTTTGCACCTTGTTTGGTGCCAGGTAAGAGGCAATGTCAATGGCGATGTGTTTGCCTTCCCGGGTGGCCACCACTGCCCCCATCATCCCTACCCAGAGGACCAGTTGACGGATTAAGGGCTCACTCCAGAGAAAACCGGTCCCCATGGTGGTGCGCAGGATGATCTGGCTGCAGGCGATAATGATGATTGCTGTCAGCAGCAGGCAGAGCAGGCCGTCTTCCAGCAGCCTGAGCCAGCGGCTGCCTTTATCAAGAAACTGCAGGCTCATTTGCGATACTGATCAAGGATTTGCATGGTGCTTTGCAGAACTTCCCGGGAAAAGGCCTTGCCGGTGATCTGGCGAACGGTCTGGTCCCGCAGGTTGAGTAATTCCTCTTCTGTCCCAGGCTGAGGCTGGATCATCTGGACACCGTTTTGTTGCAGGACCTGGCGGGCCTCATGGTTACTTTTGCGGGTATCGGCCAGTAAAAGGCCGAAATGTTTCTCGGCTGCCTTTTTCATGATGGCCTGATAGGGTGCGGGCAGGCGGGAGAAGTGGCGATGATCGAGGAGGAAGGCTCCATAGGCATAACCAAAGGGGATGTCGGCAATATAGCGGGCCTTGGTGAACCATTGCAGGACGATGGAGCCGTAAAAACTATTGAATACCGTTTCCACCATTCCGGTCTGCAACGAGGTAAGAACATCTGGGATGCCAAGAGGGGTGGGGGCTATGCCCAGGGTCTGCAGATAGGCAGAGCTGATCGGGTCCCCTTCCGGGGTCCAGCACCTGCTTTTTTGCAGGTCGGACAAGGTGGTCATGGGGGTGGTTGACATGGTGTAGATAAAGCCGATTTCGGTAAGGGCCAGCAGCTGAAGGCCACGGTGGCTGAAGACCTGGTCGAAATGGGGCCGCAGACCATGGCGGACCTGATCCACCTCCTGGTATGAGCGAAAGAGAAAGGGGATGCCCATTACCCGGAAATCAGGGATGATCTCGCCGATACCGGTCATGGTGAAGCCGCCGCCATGGAGCTGACCAACCCGCATCTTGCGGAGCATGGCCTTGTCGTCTCCCATTATGCCGCCGGGGTAGATCTTAAAGCCGATTTCCCCGTTGCTTTTTTCTTGGACCTCCCGGGTAAAGTCGCGGAACCGTTTCACCCAGATACTGCCTTCCGGCGCTATGGAGGCAATTTTGAAAAGATAACGAGGGCCGGCCAGGGCGGGTAGCGCCATACATAGGCTTAAGAGTAGGGTGATGATGGTTGTTTTCATATTAGAAGTATAGCTCGATATCGGCCAGTAATTGTCTGGCCCGTTTTTTGGCAATTTGATTGGCCAGGGTCAGTTCCGGCCTGTCGGTCAGGGGGAAATAAATTACTTCCTGGAGCAGGGACTGATAAAGTTTACGGTTGAAGGTGGTGCGGGCGTAAGTTTCAGCATAGCTCACCTGGACCGGCAGAAATTGGCGTTTGCTCAGTTTCAAGGCTCGTTCAAAATGGTTGTGGCTGGCCTTGGGCCGACCCCCGAAAGTAGGTGGCCTGGAGCCGTAAATGGCCCCCAGGAGGAGATGGGCGCCGCCATAATAATAGCCATCATCCAGTTCGATGACCTGTTTCATGATTTCTTCCACCTGGACGAGAGCTGCCATGGCCGCCGGGCTTCCTTGCTGGAAATTGATCCAGCTTGCCAGGCTGTAGCCTCCCCAGAAGAGATGATCGATTTCTCGGCATTGGGCCAGGCTCTGGCTGAATTCAGGGCCGGCATTTTGGGCATTGACTCCGCACCTGGTCAGTAGGTTCTGGCCGTAGTCTCTTGCCCGAAAGCTCATTTCCTCTGCCCGCTCCTTGCGCTCGCAGGCGGCAAGGGCGGTGCTATAGGCAGTATAGGCCTTGGTTGCCTGGATCAATAATTCAGCATTATCCGGGTTATTGGCGGTCATGCTGTCTATTATCAGGAGAAAGGCCGGGGCACCATCGCATACCAGATCAAGATCAGACTGGTATTGAAGGCCGGTTATTGCCGGAGGGATCACTGAGTTATAGACCATGCTGGCGCAACCGGTCAGCAGGACGGTCAGCACGGTGATGATAATATTCTGCCGGAAATGACGACTCATAATTAATCAATATATATGGCTGCTGGTCGCTGTCAAGGTTTCGCTTTATCTATCATTTTGACATGTTGCCGTGTGCCGTGCTATATTGGTTTGCGTTTTTAAATAAACTTTAATTCATTGCAGGTGTACATGAACACTTATCTGCGTTGGTTTTGCTAATTAGGTAATACGAGTTTTTTTTAATTAAAGATGGAATATGAGGAGCTATCTAATGAAGACTGATCTTTCCAAATCATTGTTTGCAACGGCCCAGACCCTTATCCCCGGTGGGGTTAACAGCCCTGTTCGGGCCTGTAAATCAGTTGGCTGTGATCCGCGGTTTATCAAGCGGGCGGATGGTTCTAAAATTTATGACGTGGACGGCAATGAGTATATTGATTTTGTCTGTTCATGGGGGCCCATGATTCTGGGTCATAATCATCCGGCAGTGGCCGAGGCCATTACCCGTGCCATGGCAGATGGTACCAGTTTTGGAGCCACCGCCGAGCTGGAGATTAAGCTGGCTCAGCAGGTGGTGGATGCAGTTCCGTCGGTTGATATGGTTCGTTTTGTCAGCTCCGGCACAGAGGCCACCATGAGTGCGGTCCGGCTGGCCCGGGGTTATACCGGCAAAAATGTCATTGTCAAGTTTAATGGCTGTTATCATGGCCATGCCGATTCATTTCTGGTTCAGGCCGGCTCCGGGGTAATTACCCTGGGGATTCCGGGCAGCCCCGGGGTGCCGGAAGACATTGTGAAAAATACCGTGTCCATTCCTTATAATAATGAGGAGATCCTGGAAAAAACCCTGCGGGACGCGGATCTGGATATTGCCTGTATAATCCTTGAGCCCATTGCCGGCAATATGGGTGTGGTGGCACCGGCCCCGGGTTTTCTGCAGAAGGTGCGGGAACTTACCAGTGAGCTGGGAATTGTTCTGATCTTTGATGAGGTTATTACCGGTTTCAGGGCCAGTTATGGTGGGGCCCAGGAAAAATTTGGGATTATGCCGGACCTTACCTGTCTCGGTAAGATTATCGGCGGTGGCTTGCCGGTTGGTGCCTATGGCGGCAAGAAAGAGATCATGGAGCAGATTGCTCCCACCGGCCCGGTTTACCAGGCTGGAACATTGTCTGGTAACCCTCTGGCCATGGCTGCCGGGTCTGCAATGCTGGAGGCTCTGAGTGAGCCTGGCCTTTACGACCGTATTGATGCCAAGGCTGAGGCCTTTGCCCGCGAGCTGGACGGGCTGGCGGCTAAATACCTGGATGTCCATACCTTAAATCGTCAGGGTTCTGTAATGACCCTGTTCTTTGCCGAGGGTCCGGTGGTTGACTTTGATTCAGCGATGAAGGCAGATACCGATAAATATGGTCGTTACTACCGGGAGATGCTGGAAAGTGGCATTTATCTGGCGCCCTCCCAGTTTGAGGGGATGTTTATCTCAGACGCCCATACTGACGCCGATTTGAGTAGGACATTAGAAATGACTGAACGGTCATTCAAAAAATTGCAGGATTGAGTTCAATTTGATTGACTTTGGCCTGATTGTATGATATTTGCTTTCGAAGATTAACAGAGGTGGGATAATGGCTGGTGGCAGTAAAGAGCTGATGAAACTCATATCAGTGTTCGGTACCATTGGCATAACCATGGCAGCTTCTGTGTTCGTTGGTCTTGGTATCGGTTATTATATTGACCATGAATTATTTGATGAAAAAACGAGTCCATGGTTTACCCTGATTTTTCTGGGGTTTGGCATTGTGGCCGGTTTTAAGAATCTCTGGCAGATGTCGAGGCGTAAGGATTTATAATGAAGAGTATTGATCAAGATAAGCTTGCGGATTTTCCTCTTCGCAGGGTTGAGATACTCAATTGGGTACTTGCTGCCCTTTTGACTTTGATCGCTGCTTTCACTACGCCATATTTTATTGCTAAGAGCGTGTTTATTGGCGGATTGTTGGCCAATATCAGTTACCTCTTCCTGAAGAGAGACCTGAAGAATTTTCTTCAGGGAAAGCTGCTGTTAAGCGGCCAGGAGAGGATGGCTAAGGTCCAGTTTTATTTTAAGTATTATGTCAGGCTGGGAGTGCTGGCGATAATACTTTATATTCTGGTACGCAGGGGCGTTGCTCATCCCCTGGGCCTGCTGGTAGGTCTGTCGGTAATAGTTTTAAGTATAACCATAACGGTAACAACAGTTATCAAAAGGTTCTTTTTTACTGCCGAAGAGGCATAGGAGTTAGATTATGGAACATCCGATATTATTTATTTCAGTCATCCTGGAAAAACTTGGACTGCCCATTCCTCATGGTTTGGTTGGTGAAACTCTGCTTGAGAAGCTGGTTTCTCCCCATATGACTTATACCTGGCTGGTCATGGCTATTCTGATCATCGCTCCGAAAATTACCATGGGCAAAATGGAGCTGGTACCCGGTTCCGGTCAGAACTTCTGGGAAGCTTGTGTCGGCGGCCTTGAAGACTTCATGGCTGAGCATATGGGTGCTGAGCGGGCGGCGGCCATGTTCCCCATGATCGCTACCTTTGCCTTTTATATCCTGGTTGCCAACATGATGGGTCTTGTGCCAGGGTTCATGTCTCCGACCTCCAACCTGAATATCACCCTGGGAATGACTCTTATTGTCTGGGTTGTTCATCATTTCCTCGGTCTTAAGCATCATGGCTTCAAATATGTCAAACACTTCATGGGTCCCATGTGGTGGCTGGTACCTTTGATGCTGCCCATCGAGATTATCAGTAATATTGCTCGTATCCTTTCCCTGTCCATCCGGCTTTTCGGTAATATCATGGCCAAGGAAACCCTGCTGGCTATTCTCTTCATGCTGGTTGGCTGTTATTTCGGACCGCTGCCGATTCTCTGTCTCGGTGTTCTGGTATCTGTTGTTCAGACCATGGTATTTGTTCTGCTGTCCGTACTGTATTGTGCCGGTGCCATGGAAGATGCCCATTAAGCAAATTAAGTTATAAATTTAGATATAAGCAAAAGAAGGCCAAAACCAATTAATGTCTTAGGAGGACAAAAGATGAAAAAAGTATTAGGTGCATTGGTAACTGTAGCCACCGTATTCGGACTGGCTGGTATCGCAATGGCTGCTGGCTCTGAAGCCTCAGTATTCGACAAATACATCGCCCTTGGCGGTAACAACCTGGCGCTGGTTTGTCTGGCTGCTGGTCTGGCTGTTGGCGTTGCTGCTTCCGGCTGTGGTGCTGGTATGGGTCATGCTGCCGGTGGCGCATGTACAGGTGTTGCTCGTAACCCCGAAGTTTCCGGTAAAATTACCGTAACCATGATTCTTGGTCTGGCACTTATCGAGTCCCTGACTATTTATGGTCTGGTAATCGCCCTGATCCTGCTTTATGCTAACCCGCTGCTTGGCTAAGATTAGCATCTTCCGGCAATATGTCGGAAAACAGGATTGAGAAAAAGGTCGCATTTATGCGGCCTTTTTTTATTGGTTAATAATATGACAGATGTGGTTATTGAGCCGGGTCGGCAACGGGGTGAACCTGAGATTGCCGGGCCATGCCTTTTTTTTATTAACCCCCATGAATCAAGCAAGGCATCTAAAGAAGCTGTTGCCAGGGGTGCAATCAGGCATAATCTCTTTCATAGCTCGCTTTATGAGTTAGATGATGGCAGCGGTCAGGTATGGGCTGGCCCAGCAATTGGTGCGCCCATGGCAGTGATGACCCTGGAGAAGCTTATTGCCCTTGGAGTGGATACCTGCATTGTGGTGGGCTGGTGTGGTTCCCTGCAGGCGGAGTTACCCATTGGCACAGTATTGGTTCCTGATCAGGTAATCAGCGGTGAGGGTACTTCCGCATATTATGCCGGTCCTGATAATGATCTGCCGGCAGCTGATCTTTCCAAAGACCTTTTTTCTTATCTCGAGGCAGCTGATTTTGCTGTGCAGCGTGGGCCGGTGTGGAGTACCGATGCTCCATATCGTGAGCATTGGTCGAAGATGGCTGATCTGCGTGGGCAAGGTGTGGCGGCCGTTGATATGGAATTTTCTGCTCTTACGGCAGCGGCGTCGTTTCGGGGAATAAGCCTTGCCGGTGCTTTGCTGGTTTCGGATGAAATTGGCGATCATGTCTGGACCCCTGGTTTCCGCCATAAATTATTTAGGCGCCAGAGCAGGCAGCTCTTTGAGTGCCTGGGTGATTTCTTCGGTGCTAAATCCAGCTGATTAAGGTGTTAGTTATGAATGTTCATATTGTCAGCCTGGGCTGTCCGAAGAACCTGGTGGACAGTGAAGTGATGATGGCCAAGCTTGTTGCTTGCGGCTACCAGGTCTGTGACGATCCCGCCAGTGCCGATCTTATTCTGATTAATACCTGTGGCTTCATTCAGTCGGCAGTGGAGGAGGCAATTGACGAGATCCTGGACCTCAGCCGGATAAAGGATGAGAGATCTGAGGTAATCTTAGCAGTTACCGGTTGCCTGGTTCAGCGTTATGGTGATTCACTGATTCAGGAGTTGCCGGAGGTTGATCTCTTTATCGGAACCGAGGGTTTTGACCGGATTGTTGAGCTGGTTGCTGAAGTGCGTCACAAAAAGAAGACCATCTTGGTTCATGAGGCGCCCCGGTCAATTATGAACCATCAAATGACCAGGCAACTATCCACTCCTTCCCATCGGGCTTATCTCAAGATCAGTGAGGGTTGCTCCAATCGCTGTACCTATTGCATGATTCCTTCTATCAGGGGCCCACTGCGCAGCCGAACCATTGATGATGTGGTGGCAGAGGCGGTTTTCCTGTCAGCTGGCGGAGTTCGGGAGATTACCCTGGTGGGCCAGGATCTTACTGCCTATGGTCAGGATCTGGATGATCCGACTTCCGGTCTTGAGAATCTATTGACGTCTCTTCTTGCCAGAAGCAATGTGGACTGGCTCCGGCTGCTTTATCTCTACCCCAACCTGGTGAGCGATGAGCTTTTGCAGATGATGGCAGCTGAACCGCGCCTGCTTTCTTATCTGGATATTCCCATTCAGCATGTCAGTGACCAAGTGCTGAAGAGAATGGGCAGGCCCTTTGATTCTCGTCTTCTGCACAGTCTTTTTGAAAGAATCCATTCCCTGGTGCCGGAAGCTGCGGTTCGAACCACCATTATGGTCGGTTTTCCCGGTGAGACTGATGAGGATATCGATAAGGTGGCTGAGTTTTTACGAACCTGGCGCCTGAACCATGTGGGTATCTTTGCCTATTCCAATGAGGAAGGGTGCTCTGCCTATAATTATAAGAACCAATGCCCGGAAGAGGTCAAGCAGGAGCGTTTTCGCTACCTGATGGAGCTGCAGGCTGAAATTTCCCTGGCCTTAAATCAGGAGCGGGTGGGTCGGGAATTACCGGTCTTGGTGGAAGGGATCAGTGAGGAAACCGAGCTGCTTCTTGAAGGGCGGACCATGATGCAGGCCCCGGATATTGATGGCTGTGTTTATATTGCCGAGGGTAATTGTCGGGCTGGTGAAATTGTCAGGGTAAGGATTAACGAGGCCCACCCTTATGATCTGGTGGGTGGGATTGTTGATTAGTTGTTTATCTTTTCCCGCAGGTTTTTGCCTACCTTGAAAAAAGGCAGTTTCTTGGGGGAAACCTTGAGAACCTCTCCGGTTTTGGGGTTTCTGCCCTGATAACTTTTGTATTTCTTAACGATAAAACTGCCAAAACCCCTGATTTCAATGCCGTCACCCTTGGCCAGGGAATCAGTCATGGTTTCCAGAATAGTATGGACGATGGCGCTGGCTTCTTTAACCGAAAGTTTGGTCTGCTGGGCGACAGCTTCAATGAGATCTGATTTGTTCATTTTCTCTCCTGAGCATTGATGTTTGTCAGGTGGCAAGGGGAATCATAACCGCCATTAAATTATCATAAACGGATAACTGTTGGAATGTAAAGGGTTTTTTAGTCTATTTGAAAATTGACTTGAGCTCGGCGCGACTTAAACTTCGGAATTTTCCCAGGGGTAGTTTCCCCAGTTTCAGGCTGCCATAGGCGATGCGTTGCAGGTGGATAACCGGATGGTTTATGGCAGCGAACATCTTGCGGACCTGTCGTTTACGGCCTTCGTGAATAATGATCTCAATTACAGATTCCCGGGCTGATTTTCTCAGAACCCGGAGCCGAGCCGGTGAGGTCGTTCGGTTGTCAATAACTATACCCTGGGCCAGTTGTTTAAGGGCTGCCCTGGAGGGGCTACCCTTAACTTTGGCGACATAGGTCTTATTGATATTGAATTTGGGGTGCAGGATCTGATGGGTAAGCTCACCGTCATTGGTAAGGATCAGAGCGCCTTCGGTGTCAAGGTCAAGGCGACCAACCGGAAAGAGCCTGGCCTTGAGCCCAGTCAGCAGGGAGGTGACAATGGGGCGGCCCTGGGGGTCGTGCATGGTGGTGACATAGCCGGCTGGCTTATTGAGGAGGATGTAGGTTTTTTCTTCAGAGTCAGAGATCGGCTTGTTGTTGACCTTGACCTGGTGGGATCCGGGATCAATTTTGACCCCCATTTCAGTGACAACACTGCCATCAACGGTTACCTGGCCGCTGCGGATAAGCTCTTCCGCTCCTCGTCTTGAACTGACCCCGGCTTTTGCCAGAATTTTTTGCAGTCTTTCTTTCACAGGGGGTCAGGGGGAATTAATAATCTCCCCGCCGGTACTTCACCGTTTCCATATAGGAAACAGCGGCAATCTGCTCAAGGAGAATGGCCAGGTGGTCATCTTTGGGCAATTGCTTCTGCAGGTCGATTAAGGTCTGGTTATTGTCTTCCAGGGATGAGATAAAGGGTTCGAGAGCGGCTGTCTTTATGTCAGTGCGACCCAGGGCCATCTGGTAGGCATCCAGGGTGTTGATGGTGATTTCACCCAGGGCAAGGCTTTCCAGGCGGAGGGATGATGCGGCTTGCTCCGGGGCTATGGGACTGACATCTTCCCCCTGATTCACCGCCGTTGTCATATTGTGCAGGCGGTTGGTTAATATACTTTTAAAATCCTGATCACTGGCTGCCCGATTGGTTCTGGCACTGTTGTCTACTTTGATATGGGGATTGATCTCGTTTATTTTCATTTTGGCATCCGTAGTTTAATTCTGGTTTCTGAGCTGCGGACTGATGTTATTGTTAGTTCTGTTATCGGTCAGCATCGGAGGCTTCTTTAATGAAAATTATTGGGTTAATCGGTTAATCAGCGAAGAGAAGCCGGCAGGATGGATTGGATTTTACTGTCCACCAGGTTTTTAGTGGCCGGGTCAACTTCCAGAACATGAGGATACCATGGTTTCATGCGGCAATCAATGACAATGGGGGGCTGCAGGCCTACATGGAAGCGGTTGATGTCCTGCCTGGCGCTATAAATGTCTGCTGCTGGTTCAAAGCGGGTAAAGAAGGTCCAGATGAACTCCTGCATACTGACGGTGGCCTCGTCAGTGCTGTCCACCAGAATTACCACCGGCCAGTCGGCCAGTTCGGGGCTGGCGGCCAGTCGTTTGGCCATGTCCTTTTCTTCCTCATAGGGCAGGCCCTCAACAACCAGGGTGCCGGGTAGATAGGGACAGGGTTTGGTGCAACCCTGGGGCAGCTCACCGTTAAATGAACGGGGCAGTTTGTTCCGCACCTCCTTACCCAGCCCCATGAGCAGAGCCTTGGAACCGTTATTCACTGAAGGGCCGGTGTAGTCCAGGGTATCCTGGGAAACGTTGGCAAAGATGAAAAGATCCTGTTGCCAGTTAACCCGTTCCAGAACATGGGTCCAGAGTTTGCCGAAATCGCAGATGTCAATATCACCATCGGTGATAATCAGGAATTTGGTAAGGGATAGCTGGCCCTCTCCAAGAATCCGCAGGCCAGCGGCAAATGATTCCCGGGGATAACGATCAGTTACCCGGGCGGCGGCCAGGCAATGGAAACCGGCTTCGCCAAAGGTTTTTAATTGCTTTACTCCGCTCATCACCAGGGGAAAGAGGGGGGAGAGCAGGTCCTGGAGGAAATCGCCAATAAAGAAGTCTTCCTGTCTTGGCCGTCCCACTATTGT
This sequence comes from uncultured Desulfobulbia bacterium, assembly GCA_964653055.1. Classification (GTDB taxonomy): domain Bacteria; phylum Desulfobacterota; class Desulfobulbia; order Desulfobulbales; family SURF-16; genus CAZZCA01. The sequence continues at coordinate 65,934 of CAZZCA010000008.1, forward strand.
GGCAGGATAAATGGCGTCTTTGCGATGATAGAGCCGGTCAACCTGGAAGATGGGATAATCATGGATGAGTGAATTATAGCCGTAATGGTCGCCAAATGGCCCTTCCGGTTTGCGGACATGGGGTGGGACCTGGCCCTTGGCTGCAAACTCCACATGGGCAACCAGGGGATGGCCACCGGCCGGATCAGTGGTTACGGGCAGTTTATTGCGTAGCAGGAGGGAGGCCAGCATTAGCTCCGGGATGTTTTCCGGCAGGGGGGCAATGGCGGCCAGCATCAGGGCCGGGGGGCCGCCGATGAACAGGGTCATGGGCAGGCTCTGGTTAAGTTGTTCTGCTGCATGGTAATGGAAGCCGCCGCCCTTGTGGATCTGCCAGTGGATGCCGGTGGTGGTGTCGTCGTGGCGCTGGATCCGGTACATTCCCAGATTATGGCCCCGTCCGTCGGGATGTTCGGTATAGACCAGGGGCAGGGTTACAAATGGACCGCCATCGGTGTCCCAGGAGGTCAGCATGGGCAGTTCAGACAGCCGGGCCGGGTTCATGCAGCACTCAAGGATGGGGGCTTCTTTAGTTTTTTTGGTGCCGATTTTCATGGCCTGGGGCACCATGCCCCGCATGGCCCAGATGGAGCTCATGGACGGTGGCATCATGGTCTCGGCACAATGGACCAGGTCCCGGACAAATTGCAGGGGTTGATGACCAAAGGCCAGTTCCATGCGGCGTGCGGTGCCGAAAAGATTGGTTACCACCGGGAAACTGCTGTTTTTGACCTTGGTGAATAAAAGAGCCGGGCCACTCTGGGCAATTACCCGGCGGTGGATTTCGGCTATTTCAAGGTGGGGATCCACTTCAGTATCGATGGTGAGCAGTTCCGATTCTTTTTGCAGAATTTGGAGAAAGGCGCGCAGGTCTTTAATGATAGGTTTCATTTATGCTCTTCTTTTAAAAAAAGGGAATGATATTCGTCTTCTTGCAGGTGGTTGTGCATGATGCCGGTGGCAAATTCCACTACCTGTTTGATCTCATCGTCAGTCAGCCGGGGGATCAGGGTTTCAAGTAATTCGGTTGAGGTAAAATGGCGAAGAAATGTTGCCAGTGACTCTTCGTCGGTTTCACGGTTGAGACCGAAACAAATGGTAAATGGGTCGGGGATGGAATCGCTCATGGTTGGCTGCTGGCTCATTGAATTTCCTTAAAATATGGGTGTTGAAAACTATCAGCGGAGATACCAGTGGATTTTGCGGGTTCGGGGGCCGTCAAATTCACAGAAAAAGATCTTCTGCCAGGTTCCCAGCATCAGCCGGCCGTTTTCCAGGATTACGGTTTCACTGCAGCCAAACAGTGAGGCCAGGACATGGGAAGGAGAATTACCCTCCAGGTGCCGATAGTCAAGGTGGAAGGGGATGATGTCTTTAAGGGCCATGATGATATCGGTCTGGACAGTTGGGTCTGCCCCTTCGTTGATGGTAAGGGCGCCGGTGGTATGGGGGTTGAACAGGTAGCACACACCGTCCTTGATGTTTGTCTTGGCCAGCTCTTTGTTGATCGCCCCGGTAATATCAAGCATTTCCATCTTGCTGCTGGTTCGGATGCTGATGGTCCCTTTGTTCATATCTGTCCCTTGTTTTCCGCATTTTTCTGGTAGAGTTAAAGCTATTATAGAGCCAGTCCTCTTAACTTGCAAGAAGGCTCTGGGGTAAAGACCATTCAGCGCAGTTATCAATTGCGAACTTTGCCAGATTGAGTATAGATTATCTGTGCCTGGTTTTAGAAATTGATATTTGAATTTGCGGGAGGTGGAAATGGAAGATGTTCTGAGCAGGATAGAGTGGCTTGGTCATGATGGTTTCCGGATCACGGCGGCAAGCGGGCAGGTGATTTATATTGACCCCTTTAAGTTGACCGGCAGCCCGGTGTCCGCGGATATTATTCTGATTACCCATGAGCATTTTGATCATTGTTCGCCGGAAGATGTGGATTTGATCCAGGTTGAGGGTGGTGTAATTATTACAGAAGCGAAATCAGCGAAGAAATTAAAGGGCCAGGTTGATGTGGTGGCCCCTGGTGATTCCCGTGAGATTGAGGGGACTAAAATAGAAGCGGTGGTTTCATACAATATCGGCAAGAAATTTCATCCCCAGGGTAAGCGTTGGCTCGGTTTCATTATAACGGTTGACGGGGTCAGGATTTATCACGCCGGGGATACCGATTATATTCCGGAGATGAAAAATATGGATGTTGATATCGCCCTGCTTCCGGTTTCCGGTACCTATGTGATGACAGCTGATGAGGCGGTACAGGCGGCTCTGGACCTGGAGCCTGAGGTGGTGATACCCATGCATTACGGTGATATTGTCGGTGAGCTTGCGGATGCGGAAAAATTTGCCCAAAACCTGGCCGGCAGGCTCAGGGTTGAAGTATTGCCGAAAACAAGTTGATAAATGGATATTTGAGTGGATTATTTCCCGGTTTGTCTTGATATAAAGGATCGCCCCTGCCTGGTGGTGGGTGGCGGTCGAGTAGCGGTACGTAAGGTGGATGGTCTTCTGGCCTGTGGTGGTGCGGTGACGGTGGTCAGTCCCGAGCTGGTAGAGGGGCTGGCGGCCATGGTGGCAGATGGCAGGGTCCGTCATCTGGACCGTGGCTACCAGCGTGGTGATCTGGCAGGTTCTTTTCTGGTGATTGCAGCCACCGATGACGAGGACGTTCAGGCCGAAGTTTTTAAAGAGGCAGAGGAGCATCATATTCTCCTGAATGTTGCCGATGTTCCCAAATGGTGTAATTTTATTCTGCCGGCCACTGTTCGGCGGGGCAGTCTTGCGGTTTCAATTTCAACTGGCGGTAAAAGTCCGGCTCTAGCCAGAAAAATCCGCCAGGATCTTGAAAAAGATTTCGGAGCAGAATATGATCTTCTGTTGCAGATGCTTGGCAGCCTTCGTTCCCATGTCCTCGGTCAGGGCCGTAAACATGAAGAGAACAAGGTGGTTTTTGAACAATTGCTTCATCCGGAAATGATTACCTGGGTCAGAGAGCAGAGCTGGCGGCGGGTGGAAGAACATCTTTGTTCTGTACTGGGGCCTGATTTTGATCTGGCATCGGTTGGTTTTTCCCCGGATCAGGGTAGTGGATCTTAACTGCAAAACTAAGGTGCGGCTTAAATGTTATTTAAACTGACATTCATTCTCTATGTTCTGGCCTTAACTAATTATGCGGTGTTTTTTGTTAGCCAGAACAAAAAAATGCGGAAGGTGGCCCGCATGGTTTTGCTGGCAGCCGGTGTTGTTCATTGTGTCACCATTGGTGGTCGTTATCTCCTTGCCGGTCATACTCCGCTTACCACCCACCATGATACGGTTTCTTTTTTCGCCTGGTCCATGACCTGGGCATTTCTTTCTTTTCGCTGGCGTTATCAGGTCAAGAATTTCGGCACCTTTGTTACGGTTGTTATCATGGCCCTGATGGTGGTTGCCGGTCTGTCGTCCACCGAGATTCAACAATTGCCCCCGGCTCTGCGCAGCAATTGGCTTCCGATCCATGCTGCCATTGCAATTATGGCCAATGGCTTTCTGGCCATGGGTTTTTGTAGTGGGGTAATGTATCTGCTTCAGGAAAGGGAGCTTAAACAGAAACGTTTTGGCCTTTTCTACCCTAGGCTGCCCTCCCTTGAGGCCCTTGACAGCTTGAATCAGCATTGTCTCACCATTGGCTTTCCTCTGCTCACCCTGGGGATTATTACCGGATCCATCTGGGCTAAACAGGCCTGGGGCGCTTACTGGCAATGGGACCCCAAGGAAACCTGGTCTCTTATCACCTGGTTTCTCTATGCCGCTCTTCTTCACCAGCGTTTTGCCATTGGCTGGCGGGGCAGGCGATCGGCGATCATGGCCATTGTCGGTTTCGGGGCGGTTCTCTTTACCCTGTGGGGTGTGACTTATCTTCTGCCGGGGGTGCATTCCTATGTCGGCTGATTCGTTCTTTGTCCTTGGGGTCAATCATAAAACTGCTCCGGTGGCGGTGCGGGAGCAGCTTTCTTTTTCTGCCGACCCCGAGGCCCCCTTCCGTAGCCTGAAAGAAATTGCCGGTTGCGAGGAGTTCTGTTTTCTGTCCACCTGCAACAGGGTGGAGGTGGTTTTTGTCGCTTCCGGTGGCCAGCAGGCAGTGCGGGATATTCGCCGTTTTCTCTTTGCCAGTGCTACGGTTACAGACCAGGAGGCGGAAGAATACACCTACCTCCATCAGGGCGCAGAGGCCATAACCCATCTCTTCCGGGTGGCGGCCAGCCTTGATTCCATGGTGGTGGGAGAGCCCCAGATCCTGGGACAGCTCAAGGACGCCTATCGGATGGCTGCTGATCGTCAATGTACCGGAGTAATGATCAACCGGATGCTGCACAAGGCCTTTTCCGTGGCCAAAAGGATCCGGACTGAAACTAATATTGGCAGCAGTGCTGTGTCCATCAGCTATGCGGCGGTGGAGCTGGCCCGCAAAATTTTTGGTGACCTCACCAATAAAAAGGTCTTGCTGGTGGGTGCTGGCGAGATGGCGGAACTGGCGGCGGAGCACCTGGTTAATCAGGGGGTCTCTGAGGTTATTGTTGCCAATCGTACCCTGGAACGTGCTGTGAAGCTTGCTCGTCGTTTTAACGGTTCAGCAGTGGGTTTGAACGAGATTCATTCCCAGCTGGAGATTGCTGACATCATGGTCAGTTCCACCGGGGCTACCGGGCTTATTCTGCATAAGGATGAGGTGAAGCCCATTATGAAGAAACGACGGAGCCGGCCCATTTTTATGATTGATATCGCCGTCCCCCGTGACCTTGATCCCGGGCTCAATGATCTGGACAGTGTTTATCTTTATGATGTTGACGACCTTAGTCATGTGGTGGAGTCTAATAAGGCTGAGCGCGACCAGGAGGCTAATAAGGCTGAACGGATTGTGGTGGAGGAAACCCTTAAGCTGCTTCAATGGGTTGAGGACATGCAGCTCACCCCTACTATTACAGCTCTTCGTCAGAAGGCCGATGTTATTGTAAAGGGTGAATTGGGTAAAACCATGGCCAATATTGAATTATCCAAAAAAGAGCGGAAATCAGTGGAGAAAATGGCAGGTGCTATTGTCAATAAAATGCTCCATGACCCGCTTGTCTTTTTGAAGGAAAGCTCTTCTCCTGAAGGTCGTCAGCGAAAGCTCGACCATGTTCGTAAGATGTTCAAGCTTGATTCCTGATTTTGTTCTTGTCATGCCCTTCTGTGACGAAAAACTTGACTTTCCCTTTCCCCTTGAGTAATTTTAGAAATTCTGTTGAGTAGGCAGCCCCGGTGGGGCAGACAAAATGAGGTGCCTTCTCGATACGTTGTCAATATGGAAGCCGTCATTAATAACGGCAGAGATTTTTTTTTGAGGTAAATAATTATGAGTAAACGTACATTTCAGCCCAGTAATCTCAAGCGTAAACGGACCCATGGTTTTCGACTTAGAATGAGCACTAAAGCCGGTCGTGCTATTATTAATAAGCGTCGGGCCAGAGGTCGTAAGGTTCTGTCTGCTTGATTCCCGGTTTCCTGTTAGTCAGGGGAGGGATTAATGTGTGCGCTGTTAACGACTTTACATTGCCCAAGACAAGTTTGCTGGTTAAACCCCGGCAGTATCAGGCAGTGTATCGGAATGGCAGGCGGCTGCGGGGTGAGTGGTTCAGCCTGATTATCATGGCCAACGGTCTGGAGAAAAGTAGGCTGGGAATCAGTGTTCATGGCGTCAAAAGAGCGGTTCGGCGCAATAGGATAAAGAGAATTGTCAGAGAGTTTTTCCGAACCAATAAAGACATAATTACCCCACCGGCGGATATTGTTTTTGCTGTCCGAAAAGAGTTTAGCCTTAACAGCCCTCAGGAGATCAAGCAGGCGGTAACTGCCCTGTTACGCCAATAGCGTTATCTCTTTTTCCTTTCCTGGACTTATTATCGAGGTCTATTTTGAAAAGACTGTGTGTGGCTGTCATTCGTTTGTATCAGATAGCTGTTTCTCCGATTCTTCCATCGTCCTGCCGTTTCAGGCCAACCTGTTCCCAGTATGCCATTGACGCCGTTACTCACCATGGTATCGGTCGGGGGTTATTTATGGCCATGGGCAGGATATTGCGTTGTCATCCCTGGAATCCGGGTGGCTACGATCCTGTAAAAAGATAAAGGAAATTTTATGGATACCCAGAGAGCTTTTTTAGCGGTAATTCTGTCTTTGGCCATTTTGTTTGGCTACCAGTATTTTTTCATGCCTGAGACCCAGTATCAGGAGCAGCAGGTGGCTGTTGTTGATCAGGGAGGTCAGGTTGAAGGTCAAGCGGAACTGACTGCTGCCCCTGTGCCGGTCTCGGTATCTCAAGTATTGCCCCCAGCCAACCCTAATCGGACAGGTAAAGAGATTGTGGTTGAAACCAATCTCTATCGGGCGGTTATTGCCGAAGACGGCGGTGGCTTCAAGAGCTTCAGCCTCAAGGCTTATCGGGAGGAGATGGTTGAAAATTCCGGCGATAAAGAGCTTATCCCGGCACAAGATCTGCCCCAGCTGCCCCTCTTCTTTTCCTGGGGACCGGAACCGGCCCAGGCCCCTGAGATGGTTTATCAGGCCAATAAGGACCAGCTCCAGCTTGCATCCGGCAAAGGGCAGTTGATTCTGAGCAGCCGCTTGGAGTCCGGAATTGAGATCCACCGGATCATGACTTTCTCTGCTGATGATTACCTTATTGACCTGGTGGTTAAGGTGGTGAATAACTCCGAGCATCAGATCCATGGGGCGCCATTTCTTGCCATGGTCAATACCCCGCTTTCGTTTGATATCCGTAACCAGTTCCTGTTCCAGGGTCCGGCTTATTTTGCCGATGATCTGCTGGTAGAGGTTGATGTGGATGATCTTGAAGGTGCCAGCCAGACTAAAAGCGGCAAAATTGATTGGCTTGCCTATGAAGATACCTATTTCATGACTGCCGTTATGCCGGATAATCCAACCAGGCAGACGGTTACTCTGGCTGCAGGCAGTGGTGACCAGGTGATCTCCCAGCTTAGTTCACCCGGGGTTACCTTGAACCCGCATACTGAAAAAGATTATCGCTATTCTGTTTATTTTGGGCCCAAGAAACTGGATGTCCTCCAGGGTGTTGGCTCTAATCTTGATAAAATAGTTAATTTCGGCTGGTTTGATATTCTGGCTAAACCCATGCTCAGTCTGCTGAAATTTCTCTACGGTGTGATCCCCAATTATGGTCTGGCAATTATCCTGGTCACCATTGTGATCAAGGCTCTGTTCTGGCCCATTGCCCAGAAGGGGATGAAGTCCATGAAGACCATGCAGAAACTGCAGCCCAAAATGGCCAAGCTCCGGGAGAAATACAAAGACGATAAAGAACGCCTGAACCGGGAGATGATGCAGCTTTATCAGACTTATAAGGTTAATCCGGTGGGTGGTTGTCTGCCCATGGTGCTGCAAATTCCGGTGTTTTTTGCCCTTTATAAGGTTCTGCTCCAGACCATTGAGCTGCGTCATGCGCCTTTTATGTTGTGGATTACTGATCTTTCGGCTCCGGACCGGCTATTTATCGGGATTGATATCCCCTATCTTGGCGGCATCCCGGTTCTGACTCTGCTCATGGGCGCCTCTATGTTTCTTCAGCAGAAAATGACCCCCACCACCGGGGACCCAACCCAGGCCAAGGTCATGAAATTTCTGCCGGTGATCTTTACCTTTATGTTCCTCAATTTTGCCTCAGGCCTGGTTCTTTACTGGTTTGTTAATAATCTTTTGTCCATTGGCCAGCAGTACGCGGTTAACCGTTCCAAAGATTGACAGGCAGATATTGCCAGCTGGTAGTCACGTTTATCGGTGCCGGTGAGGAGAGACGATGAAAGGTAAAATGAAATTTAAGGGCCAGGATGTAAATGAGGCCATTGAGCGAGCCTGTACCGGGATGAGAGTCTCCCGGGAAGATCTTGATATCGAGATTAAGGCTACGGGCTCCACCGGTATTTTCGGCCTCTGCCGTAAGCCGGCAATTGTCCTGGTCTCATTGAAAAATGGGGATAAGGCGGCTGACAAGGCTGCTGATTCTGATCAGGCTGGATCTGATAAAGAAAAGGCCAAGCCAAAAGTAGCAAAGGTCGATACGGTAAAGGGCGATACTGCTGAAGCCCAAAAGTCAGCCCCGCAAAAAAAGAAACCGGCAGCTAAAGCGGCTGCCCAAAAGGATGCGAAGCCAGCTCCTGCCAAATCTGATAATAAGCCCCAGGCCACCAGTAAGACCACGGATGATTCTTCTGCCCAGGCACAGCCCCGGAAGAATAAGGGCAATGAGCCACGCCCTCTGGACCCTGAAGTAGTTGACCATGTAATAGCTGATCTTGAGCAGATACTCAAGATGATGAATATGCCTTCTTCTGTTTCAGTAGCGGAAAAGGAAGGAAAGACCCTTTTCAGTATCGAAGGGGATCATGTTGGCCACCTGGTGGGCAAGGACGGTTATGTTCTTGACAGTCTTCAGTATCTTTTATGGAAGATGAGCGGCAAGAAATACCCCCAGCGGGTTATGTTCGGGCTGGATGCCGGTGGCTTCCGCCAGAGACGGCAAGAGGAGCTGGAAGAACTGGCGCTGAAACTGGCGGCTGAGGTTAAGGAAGTTGGAAAGACAAGGACCATTGCCCCCTTGAACCCGGCTGAAAGGCGGATTGTCCATGTTCTCCTCCAGCAGGATAAGACCATTCGCAGCCGCAGTGTTGGTGATGGCCTTTTCAAGAAGATTCTCATTTATCTCCCAGGTAAGGGTCGGAAGCGTTCTGGTCGGCCGGGTGGTAACCGGAAAAAGCAGAACCGGAAACAATAGATTTCCCTATGACCTCCATTGAGTCCCATGGAAAACTGGTTGAACCGACAATTGCCGCCATTGCCTCACCCCCGGGGCCCGCGGGGATCGGGGTAATTCGGATAAGTGGCAGTAATTCCCTGGCCATTCTCAAAACCATTTTTGCTCCCATCCGTCCGCTTTCTTCGTTTACCAGTCATCGGCTTTATTATGGCTGGATTAATGATCCTGAGGGAGGGCGACCCATTGATGAGGTTCTGGCCGTTTATATGGCCGCGCCCCATACCTATACCAGGGAGGATGTGGTTGAGATCCAATGCCATTCCAGTTATCTGGTGATGGAAAGCATCCTGGCCCTTATTCTGCGCCTGGATGCGGTGTTGGCTGATCCTGGTGAATTTACCAAACGGGCCTTTCTCAATGGTCGGATAGATCTTTCCCAGGCCGAGGCGGTTATTGAGCTGCTGGACGCCAATACCAGGCAGGGCCTGGATATGGCCCTGGTTAATCTTCAGGGTGGCCTGCAGCATGATGTTGCTGCCATTCGGCAGGTTCTGATTGGAATGCTGGCAGTGGTTGAGGTTGCCATTGATTTTCCCGATGATGATGTGGAGATTCTGAACGGCGACCAGATGCAGGCGCAATTGGACAATGAGGTTATTGACCCTCTAATTAAGCTGATTGCTGCCTCTGATAAGGGACGGATTTTTCGGGACGGGGTTTCGGTGGTTATTCTTGGCCGGCCCAATGTGGGAAAATCAAGCCTGCTCAATGCCCTGCTCAGGGAAGAAAGAGCTATTGTGACGCCCATTCCCGGAACCACCCGTGATACCATTGAAGAGGTGGTTAATATCAAGGGAATGCCGGTTCGAATTGTTGATACCGCTGGGATTCGTAATGATGCCGGCGAGGTGGAAGAGATCGGGATCCAGCGGGCCCGCCGGAAAATGGAGGAGGCGGATTTTATTTTTTTTATGGTGGACGGATCCGAGCCCCTTACTGCTGATGACAATGAGCTTTACCGTATAATAAAGGATAAGCCGGTGATTCTGGTGGTTAATAAGGCGGATGTGGCTCCGGCTGATCCGGCTACGCTTGCCGGGGTTTTTTCGGATGATCTGCCCCGGGTGATGATTTCGGCAACCCGTGGTGACGGTCTGGTCGAGCTTGAGCAGGAGTTCTTTGACCTGGTTACTCAGGGTCAGTCCTGGGAGCCTGGCCATGGCTCGGTACCCAATGTTCGTCAGCAGGCCTCTCTGGAAAGGACTTTGGTTGACAGCAGACGATTGATGGATGGTCTGGTCCATAATATGTCGGCGGATCTATTGGCGGTTGACCTCCAGGCCGCCCTGGACAGCCTGGGCGACATTATTGGTGAAACTACCACCGAAGATGTGCTTGATATTATTTTTACCAAGTTCTGCATCGGCAAATAAGTTTAAAAGGCAGGAGCTGTTTATGACAGAAAAGACGGAAATACTCTCCCGGGAGGCTATCAATGCCCGGGTTGCCGAGCTTGGTCGCCGGATCAATCACGACTATCAGGGTGATGACCTGGTGATTATCGGTGTTTTAAACGGGGCCTTTATTTTCATGGCCGATCTGGTTCGTCAGCTTGACCTGCCCCTGCAGCTTGATTTTATCCGGGTATCCAGCTACGGTTCGTCCACGACTTCGTCCGGGGTGATTAACATGGTCAAGGATGTGGAGATTGAGCTGAGGGGCCGGGATGTATTGTTGGTGGAGGATATTGTTGATACCGGTCGGACCATCTCCTGGCTTCGGGATCATTTCCAGGGCCAGGGAGCATCTTCGGTGAAGATCTGTGCCTTGATCGATAAGGCTGAGCGGCGCGAGGTCGATGTGGATGTTGATTATGCCGGCTTTGAAGTGCCGGAGGGATTTCTGGTGGGTTATGGGCTGGATTATGCTGAACACCACCGTCATTATCCCCAGGTATTTCATCTGGTGAAAAAATAGGTTGCTGATGAATCTTCAGGAGAAAGATAAAAAATATCTCTGGCATCCCTATACCCAGATGCATGATTATGCCGAGCGCGACCTGCTCATTATCGATCGGGCGGAGGGGATTCGTCTTTATGACGAGAATGGCCGCAGTTATTTTGATACCATCTCTTCCTGGTGGTGTATTCTGCATGGTCATAGTCATCCCACCATGGTGGATTTTGTCCGTCGTCAGCTCGAGCGCCTTGATCAGGTATTGTTGGCCGGTACCAGCCATGAGCCGGCAATTCTGCTGGCAGAGCAATTGGTGAATATCAGCCCTGATCCTTTAAGTAAGGTTTTTTTCTCGGATAACGGGTCCACTGCCTGCGAAGTTGCTCTGAAGATGAGCCTTAATTATTGGCGCCAATGCGGTAAGCCCGGGCGTAATAAATTTATTTCCCTGGAGCGTGGATACCATGGCGATACCATCGGTACCATGAGCCTGGGCGGAGTTCCGGAGTTTCATAAGGAATTTTCAGCCATTCTTTTTGATTCCCATACCCTGCCCTCACCCCATTGTTATCGTTGTCCCATGGGTCAGCAGCGAGGAGCCTGTGCCCTGGAATGTCTGAAGCCCCTGGAGGAGCTTCTGGCCCGGGAAGGAGATGGCATAGCCGCCATGATTGTGGAGCCGCTGCTCCAGGCCGCCGGTGGTATGCGCCTTTATCCTCCTGCGTATCTGGAAAAAGCGGCAGCTCTTCTTAAAGAATATGGCGTCCATTTCATCTTTGATGAGGTGGCGGTTGGCTTTGCCCGTACCGGTAAGATGTTTGCCCTGGAACATACCTCGGTGGTTCCTGATTTCCTCTGCCTGTCCAAGGGGCTGACTGCCGGCATGCTGCCCCTGGCCGCTACCCTGACCTCAGATGAGGTCTATGACGCTTTTTACGGGCCCTGGGCTGAAGGAAAAACCTTTTTCCATGGTCATACCTTCACCGGCAACCCCATAGCGGCTGCGTCAGCTCTTGGTTCTCTTCAGGTATTTAAGGATGAGCAGCCTTTTGAGCTGATGGCCCAGACCATTCCTCACCTGCATAAGGCCATGGATCGTTTTGCCTCCCTGCCTTGGGTGGGTGATGTGCGTAAGCTCGGAATGATATGTGCCATGGAGCTGGTTAAGGATAAAGAGACTAAGTCTGAGTACAGTTTTGCCGAGCGAGTGGGCTGGAAAATATATCTTGCCGGTCTGAAAGAGGGGCTCATCCTGCGGCCCATGGGTAACTGTATTTATTTCTGGCTGCCCATTTCGACTACTGTGGCCGAGATTGACGAGATCATGGAAAGGGCCTGGCGGGTACTTTCCAACCCGTCCATGGTTGGTTTTGATTAAGATTTATTTCATAATAGGTAAATAATCAGGTTTCAGGAGATAGAAAAATGGCAGAAAATGAAGATACATCCAGGCAGACTGTTTCGGTGGAAGATGCTCTCCGGACCCAGATTGTTATAAATCAGGCCCTGATTGAACTTTTGGTGACCAAGAAGGTCTTCAGTAAAGAGGAGCTATTAAACCAGGTTCGTTCTATTAGGGATGAGGTAGGGACTACTGGCTCAGAGGACTCAGCATAGGCTTTGCCGCTTTGAGAAAGTATGATACATTAACTGAAGACAGGGGCGTCCGTAGCTCAGCTGGATAGAGCATCGGACTTCGGATCCGAGGGTCGGGGGTTCAAATCCTCCCGGGCGCGCCATAGGCTACTAACTACCCAATTTGAAAGAGTTGCAAAGGGCGAAGAAGCTCGCGGTGTCAGCCTGTTTCGCGCGCTGACTAAAGCCTCCCGGGCGTGCCAAGGACGAAGGAACACCAATGAAGAATTTAACATTATTTATTTTGATTTTTTTGTGGGCAGGACAGGCCTGTGCCGCCTCACCATACGCGCCTATGGGGCGTGATTCTCGGGAGGCAGATGTTGTCCCCAAGAGCCCGGTTAAGCAATATCATATGATGATGCAGATGCGGGCTGAAGAGGAGGCGGAAGATAAGTATGCCGAGATCATTGCCCCGCCCCCTGGTGAAGATGATAACGGTACCGGTAACGAAACCGCCAACGGCACCAAGGAAGAAGCAGATAAAGCAGATAAATAAAGATAGATTTAATTTTGTTCTTATTTCAGGCCCGTCATTTTGACCGGGCCTGATTTTCGTTTTCAGGATGGATAAATTCTGAGTTCAAATAAAGCAGGAAGATAAAGTGAGCAGCAAACAAGACAAAGAAGTGGCCAGGCGTCGCACATTTGGCATTATCAGCCATCCCGATGCCGGTAAAACAACCCTTACCGAAAAATTATTGCTCTTCGGTGGGGCTATCCAGATGGCCGGGGCGGTTAAATCGCGGAAGACCAGTAATCATGCGGTCAGTGACTGGATGGCAATTGAGCAGGATCGTGGTATTTCGGTAACCACCTCGGTGATGAAATTCAATTACCGGGACTATGAGGTTAATCTTCTGGATACCCCAGGTCATCAGGATTTCTCGGAGGATACATATCGGGTGCTGACCGCTGTTGACAGTGCTCTCATGGTTATTGACAATGCCAAAGGGGTTGAGGCCCAGACCGAGAAGCTGATGGAGGTATGCCGGATGCGTAATACCCCCATTATCACCTTTATCAATAAGCTTGACCGGGATGGCCTTGATCCCCTGGAGATTTTGTCTGATATTGAAGAGAAGCTGCAGATCGAATGTGCTCCCCTTTCTTGGCCCATTGGGATGGGTAAGGGTTTTAAGGGTATCTATAATCTATATGAAAAAGAACTGCGGATCTTTACTCCAAGCCAGGATACCCGGCCTCAGGATGCCATGGTGGTCAAGGACATTGACGACCCTCGTCTTGACGAGCTGTTGGGCTCAGATGCTGACAAGCTGCGGGAGGATATTGAGCTTCTTGAAGGTGCGGCCAACCCCTTTGACTACGATGAGTACCTCAAGGCCAGTCAGACCCCGGTATTTTTCGGTAGTGCCATTAATAATTTCGGGATCATGGAGCTTTTGGATTCCTTTGTCAAATTGGCGCCGGCCCCCGGCCCCCGGGCTGCGGCCAGCCGGATGGTTGATCCTTCGGAAGAGGCTTTTTCCGGGTTTGCCTTTAAGATCCAGGCCAATATGAACCCGGCCCATCGTGATCGGATTGCTTTTTTCCGGATCTGTTCCGGCAAGTTCAGCCGGGGGATGAAGGTGCGTCATCATCGCCTGGGCAAGGATGTGGCCCTTGCCAATGCAACGATTTTCATGGCACAGGATCGCCATAATGTGGAAGAGGCCTGGCCCGGTGATATTATCGGTATTCATAATCATGGTACCATCAAGATTGGCGATACCTTCACCAAGAAGGAAGAGCTCAAGTTCACCGGGATTCCCAATTTTGCCCCGGAACATTTTCGTCGGGTTATTCTGAAAAACCCCCTTAAGACCAAGCAGCTCCATAAAGGTCTGATCCAGATGGCGGAAGAGGGCGCTGTGCAGGTTTTTCGGCCGCTGATGGGCAGTGATTATATCCTGGGGGCGGTTGGTGTTCTTCAGTTTGAGGTGGTTATGGCAAGGCTTAAGGCAGAATACGCGGTTGATGCCATTTCTGAGCCAGTTAATTATGCCACTGCCCGCTGGATCAGCTGTGACGAACGAAAAGAGCTGGAGCGCTTTCAGAGAGCCAATCAGGCCAGTCTGGCCGAGGACGGGGAGGGGCATCTTTCTTTCCTGGCGGTTAGTGAATGGCGCCTTAACCATGTTCAGGAACAATATCCCGAGATCACCTTCCACAAGACCAGGGAGTATACCTAATATCTATTTAACAGGGCCTGTTCGATTTTTTCGTTATTACAGGCGAAGATGACTTTTTCGATAGACTTGTCTTCGGCCAGAAATCTTTTGACCTCTTCCATGGCAATCTGGCAGGCTTTGTCAATGGGATAGCCGTAAACGCCGCAGCTGATGGCAGGGAAGGCGATGCTTTTAATCTCATGGGCCACAGCCAGCTTCAGACTTTTCCGGTAGCAGGAGGCCAGAAGCTCGGCCTCCCCCTTATCACCACCCTGCCAGATGGGGCCAACTGTATGAATTACCCTGGGGGCCGGCAGTTTATAGCCCCTGGTAATTTTGGCATCCCCGGAGGCGCAACCTACCAGAAGCCGGCATTCAGCCAGCAGCTCCGGTCCGGCAGCCCGATGAATTGCCCCGTCCACCCCTCCTCCGCCCTGGAGGGAGTTGTTGGCGGCATTGACAATGGCATCAACCGCAAGTTTGGTAATGTCGGCCCTGATGATCCGGATTAGAGACATTTATGCCCTCAGTTGCGAGGGCCCATCTGATCAGGACCGATTTTGTCGAGGAAATAATTGTCAGCTTTGTCCTGGTCAATGCCATTGCCTTTGATATTGAGCAGGGGATATTCAGAATCGCTCCAGCCCCTGAGCCCTGTTTTTAAGGAAACTATATTTTTATAGCCAAGAAGCTGCATGGTATGGGTCGCCAGAACGCTCCGTTTGCCGGATCGGCAGATTACAATTACCCGCCGACCCCTGGCCTCCACCAGCTCCGGCACCGTATGCTCGTAGCCATAATCACAGGCTGTTTCCAGGATACCCCGGGGGACATTGATGGAATTTTCGATATGCATGGCCTGATATTCCATAGGGCAGCGCACATCAAGCAGCAGGATGTCTTCGGGGGAGTCAATCTCTTCTTCCAGATCCCAGGGGAATATTTCCCGGATATGTGGTTCAAGGTCGGCAACCAGGTCGTTAAATGTCTTTCTCTTCATTGTTTTTTTGTTTCATCCTTTTTTACTGATATTGAAAGAGAAGAATCATGCTCAAGTCTTTTTCCCTTTATGAATTTATTACTATCTCCATCTAATAATGTGAATGTCCAGATCCCTTTTGTGTGAGGGATAAAAGAGAAACTGCCATTATTGTCTGTATAAATAATAGTTTCTGCAAGGTCTTCAGGGATGAATGGGTCTGCTTCAGTATTAAGCTCTGTATCACCTGCAGGGTAGTTAAGAAATTCGATCTGTATTTTTGCGTGGGGGATTTTATTGCCATTGTCATCAACTGCCTCAGCCCGAAAAATGCTACCGGCATATACATTGTGTGGAGGGACTAACGGGATAATTTCGGGCAAATCATCTAACAGTCGATTGGGCCAATCAGTGATTAAATCCAGGTAATTAAGGTAGAACTTTGCAACTTTCTGCCTGTAAATACCCTCATGCTTTTTCAAGTGGGGCTGGTGACTTATGACAATGACATAGTCGCCAGGAGTAGAAAAGAAAGCCTTTGGCTTGATTGGGATTGAGTATGTTTCTCTTTTTTCTCCCCTGACGATATAATGGTCGGGGATAGAAATATTGTGGATCTGTCTTTTTTCTTTGTCATGAAGCACAAAAATTGAACCCAGGCCCTTAACATCTTTTGAGTCGCTGGTGTTCAGGCGTATCCCCATCAGGTCAGAACCGGTGGAAGGGTGGAAATGCAGGACCTTAACCGTTTTTCGCCCATCTTTATCTGTATGGGGGATCAGGGTTGTGGTATGGGCGTTAACCAGGATGGGCAATGGTACGATACATAAAAAAAGATATACAGAAACACGCCATAACCCTGTGCTTATCCCTGATGTTTGATGAATGGATTTATTCATGACGGCCATTTTGTTGTCAATGCTTAGAATTATTGCGGCTTGAAAAATTATGAAGGAGATAATATACCGAACTATTCCAACAAATTCATCTCCAATTTAACCATGATTAGCCGGGAATTAGCTTATAGGTTGATCTGCGTGGGAATTGCCATGTTTTTAAATTGATTACGGTCTTATCAGATGATATTAATATGATATTGTTTTTATGGTCACGATGGCAAAATCTTTAAATTTAGGCTGATAAGTCGGGTGGGTGATTTATGATTGAGCAGGTACGGAAGGTGATTGATATGGGTTTTGCCGGCTGGGGTGATTTCCCTGTGCTGCAGGCCTTGGTTGTTTTGCTTTTCTCATTTGTGGTGGCCTGGCTGGTGGATAATGTTTTTCTGGCCCTGATTCGTCGATGGTCCGGAAACACCAAAACATCAATTGATGACAAGATCATTGCCATCACCCATCGGCCAATCTATATCTCTATTTTTCTTATTGGCGCAGCCATTGCCATCAGCATTTTGCAGCCTCCGGCTAAATTCGAGGAAGTGGTTTTTCCCGTCTTGCAGACGGTGGCTATCCTGATCTGGGCTGGTTTCATCCATGGTTTCTTCAAAATCCTGCTTAAGGAATTTGCCCCGGATAATAAACGGATCCCCCTGGTCCGTCCCCAGACCCTGCCTCTTTTTGAAAACATCACCTTTGTCGCGGTTCTGGCCTTTACCTTTTATTATATCTTTCTGGCCTGGAATGTGGATATGAGCGCCTGGCTGGCCTCGGCCGGGGTTTTGGGTATTGCCGTTGGTTTTGCTGCCAAGGACACTCTGGCCAATCTTTTTTCCGGGGTATTCATCATGGCCGATGCCCCCTACAAGATTGGTGATTTTGTGGTGCTGGACAGTGGTGAGCGGGGCCAGGTAACCCATATCGGCATTCGCAGTACCCGTTTGCTTACCCGGGATGATGTGGAGGTTACCATTCCTAATTCGGTGATGGGTAATACCAAGATTATCAATGAATCCGGTGGCCCTTATGAGAAGTATCGGGTGCGGGTTCAGGCCGGGGTGGCCTATGGCTCGGACCTGGAAAAGGTGCGGGGGATTCTGTTGGCGGCGGCTGTCGGTGAAGATCTTATCTGTGCTGATCCTGCACCGAGGGTTCGGTTTCGGACCATGGGCGCCTCCAGCCTTGATTTTGAACTCCTTGCCTGGGTGGAAAAACCAGTGCAGCGGGGCAAGGTTCTCGATAGACTTAACACCATCGTTTATAAAGAATTTAACCGGCAGGGGGTCGAGATTCCCTATACCAAGCAGGACGTTTATATTAAAGAGATGCCGGCAGCGTTAAAAGGGGGAGACAATGGAAGCGATTGATTGCATTAGGACGAGAAAAAGTATCCGTAAGTTTCAGGAAGAGGCTGTTCCCCGTGAATTATTGCAGGAGGTTGTCGAGGCGGCCAGCTGGAGCCCATCTTATAAAAATACCCAGCCCTGGGAGCTGGTTGTGGTTTCCGGCGCAAAAAAAGAGGCCCTGTCTGCCCATCTTGTCGGCCTGCTTGAGGATGGTAAGGAAAAATGCCCAGACCTGGCCGAGCCTGGTTCGTGGCCAATGGCTGAACAGAGCCGGATAGATGATCTTTTCAGCAAGCGAAAAGAGGCCATGGGTATTGATCTGGCAGATCCGAAGATCATCCATCAGGCCCGTAAGGCCAATTTCAATTTTTATGGCGCTCCCCATGCCATTTATCTTTTCCAGGATGCAAGCTTAAGCCAATGGTCGATCTTTGACCTGGGCCTTTTTGCCCAGAGTCTGATGCTGGCAGCCCATGCCAAAGGGCTGGGCACAGTTCCCCAGGCATTTGCCACTGATTATGCCGTGGATGTTAAGGATTTTCTGGGAATTCCCCGGGCAAAACGCCTGGTGCTGGGGATTTCCATCGGCTATCCGGACATGGATTCACCGGTCAATAGTCTGCGGACAGATCGAAGCCCCATTGATGAGATTGCCACTTTCCTAGATTAATCAATGCTGAGCCGCTGCGCCTTAAAGAAACCGTAGCGAGGCCAGACACCTTTTTCGTAGGTGATTCCGTTCATTTTGAGAAGCCAGACGATTTCACCCTCTCTGGTGATTTCGGCTATTTGGGTGGCATCGGTAATCAGGGTGTTGCCATTGGGTAGCCGGTCGGCACCGCGAACCCGCCATTTACCTTGATTCGGGCTGAAGCTCCAGACCATCTCACCACTTGCCGGGTCGATTTCCACCGCCCGGTTGGCTGTATGGTTAGCTGTCAGCAGGCGGCCGTCAGCCAGCATCTCCGGGTCGTGGGGATGCCAGAGAAGCCCTTTGCCCATTGTTCGCACCACCTTGCCAGCTGGATTCACCTCGGCAACTATATTGAAATTACGCAGGCTGATCAGGGTATTGCCATTGGCCAGCCTTTCGGCACCATTGGTATGCGTCCAGCCCTGGTTGAACATATCCTTGAATGATTCCCGCCAGAAATGTTTCCGGGCTTGCCATTTCCATACTACCTTGCCGCTTTTATCAATTTCTTTAACCTGATTATCGCCCGGCTGGTCGTTATGGCCGAACACAACCAGGGTATTGCCATTGGCCAGTCGGTCGGCATCGTGGGATACTTTATGGTCAATATATGACCAGACCACTGTCCCGGCCCGGTTAATCTCTTGAACCCCATAGCGGGGCAGCATCAACAGGACATTGCCGTTGGCCAGGCCTTCCACGTCAAAGCCGGGATTATTATGTTTGCGTAGATGGGGGGGAAGTTGATATTCCCAGATAATCCTTCCTTCCATGTCCACTTCAATTACCCGGGGCTGTCCTTTGATATGGTTGTCGGCAAAGAGGGTAGTGCCGGGCCAGGCCCGGTTTTTATCATAGACCTTTATTTCAATATCCGGATCAATTTTCGGCTCCTGAAAATTATAGGCCCGATTGCCCATGGTGGTGTTGCAGCCACAGAGCAGTATGGCTGCTATTGCTCCCAGCCATAACCCTTTCAGCTTTATTGAAATTGACATGCTTTTCCTCTTGAATCATTCAGTTTTTATATAATTGATTTGCTGATCGTAAAGTCAATTTTACAGTAAGCGTCATGTTTTGTAAGTAGTATTAAGCCAAGAAGGAGAATAGCCTTTATGTTTTTCAGATTATTGCTTCAGCTCTCATCGCAATTACAGTTATATTTTGAGGCAATGATCCTGCTATAAATGGCCAAAGGGTTGCTGCTCGGTAATGGGAGGGGAAATGATGTCCCTAATCCTAAAATTATTAATTGCTATTATCGACTACTTGGGAATTGCATAAAGCCGCTGTTATTGTTGGTCGGGCTTGTTTTTATGATAATTATGCAACAGACTGTGATCCGCAGTTAATGCTTAAGGCTGTGGAAGGATTGTTTGCCCAAAAATATGCTCCAATTTTGTCGCCTTGGGCACAGGAATCGTTAAATTGTATTGTCAGGGTGTGAATTAACAGACGAACCGGCGATGAATCTCTGCAAAACCTTGATCCCATCCGGGGTAAAAGGCAGCTTGCCTGCCATGGCCAGCACCTGGTCAACAGCCATGAACTGGCCGCCGTCCACCTCTTCTGCCTGGAAGGTTAATGGTCCATTCTGCCGGCAGGAGAAAACCCGACCCCATACCCGGTTATTCTTTCCCGTATGGTAAAAGTCAAAATGACTTTCCAGCTTGCCTCCTTTCAAACCAAGCTCCTCAAATAGTTCCCGTCTGGCCGAATCCTCGTAACTTTCATCGGCCAGTACCACCCCGCCGGCTGCAATATCGTAATGCCCGGGGTAAACATCCTTGGTCATGGTTCGCTTCTGGATGAGAATCTCATTCCTTCTGTTAAAAACCATGATATAGGTCGCCCGGTGCACCAGGTTCTTAGCCCGCATTTCACCCCGGCTGGTATTACCAATTACCAGGTTCTCTTCATCAACAATTGTAATTATCTCGTCTTTCGCCATATTCGTTATCCAAACAATTTATCAAGCCCCAAGGCGACCACGGCCAATGAACCCGTCAGCCCAACCAGGATGACACAGCACCCACTGCCTTGCCCAAGCCTCTTTTCATCCTTGTCATCATCAAATAAAATGGACATCTCCATGGCATCGTCGCCATCTCCATCCATATCCAGCGGGCTTTCAAAGTCTTCTACCTTTTGGGCTTTATTAATTTTCGGCTGAAATTTAGAAACATGTTATAATGTTGCATAAATTATTTGAAGTTGCCACAATTTGATTGTGATTTTGAGGTGCCGTGAGAACTATGAACCGAGAAGAAATAATTAATTACTGGATGGTCGAGGCTGAGGAGTCTCTTGAGGTGGCTGATCATCTTTTCGAAAAAAAGGATTATTCTTATTGTTTGTTTTTCGGACACCTTGCCATTGAGAAAATGATTAAGGCGGTTATCGTTAAGAATTCACAAACAGATGTCCCTCGATCTCATAATTTGCTTCGTTTAGCTAAAGCGGCTGAAATTAATTTAACAGAAAAACAAAAGTACAGTCTAATCAGAATAACGGCTTTTAATTTGGAGAGCAGGTACCCTGATTATAAAAGAGATTTCAGGAAAAAATGCACCTTGGTATTTACTGAGCAAGAGTTTCAAACAATTAAAGAGGTTTTTGCATGGCTGAAATCGATGATTTAGTCAAAAAGAATGTACAGCTATTTCTGGATAAGCTTAGAAGCAGTGGTATTTTGATTAGTAAAGCGTATATTTTTGGCTCATATGTCACTGGGGTTGCTGATAAATGGAGCGATATTGATATTGCGATTGTTTCTCCGCAAATAGGGTCTGATCGTTTCGAGGAACGTGTACGATTAACGGAAATGGCTTCATCGGTTGATGATCGTTTAGAGCCTATGCCATTTAATCAGGAAACCTTTAACGACGAAGATCCATTTGTCCGAAAAATAATTAATGAAGGCTTGATGGTAAATTAATCAGCCGCCCCCAGGCGACCACGGCCAATGAACCCGTCAGTCCAACCAGGATGACACAGCACCCACTGCCTTGCCCAAGCCTCTTTTCATCCTTGTCATCATCAAATAAAATGGACATCTCCATGGCATCGTCGCCATCTCCATCCAGATCCAGCGGGCTTTCAAAGTCTTCCATTAATCTACTCCATATTTTTCTGCTCACCAAGAACGGCCTGGGCTTCCATAGAAAAACAAGTTGTCAGCAGGGTTGAATAAAGCTTGTCCCGATGAGTCTTCATGACAAGGAGCGGATATAAATCATTATCAAATTTTGCCCCCAGATAATGTTTTTTTAATTGTTCAATTGTGCTGACTACCTGCCTCTGTTCAGACTGGCTGCCAGGTCGGCTGACAAGGTGCCAGAAGCCTGAATCGGCTAATCGGTAAAAAGGTCCTGCCAGTATGCCTGGCTCCTCCCCGGGCATAATCATTTCCCAATAATTACGAAAAGATTCTACCAGCTCAGGTGATGGCTCAATAAAATTTCGGGTGATTTGCCCAGATTCAATCAGGTCCAGTACCGAAAGGAGGAGCAAGGGCTTTTGTGGGTTTAGAAAACAGGTGGAGCCTGGCCATTTCTCTTTATTAATATCGCCTTGCAGCTTTGCAAAAGCCTGGCGATAACAATCCAGTTGTCCGCACATTTCAGGAGACTTTAACAAAAATATTCATAAAGCTCTTGGGGAAGTTGAGTTTTCAATTTGAATTTAATATTCATGGAGGCTGAGTCGTAATGCGATAAGTAGGTGACTTCCCCACAGTAGTGGAAGGGGCTTGCTTTGCCGCGAATTTTTTTATGTTTTCGCACGAATAGATGTATTGTGCTCCTATTTTCTTTGTGGCCCTAACCGGACAAAAGGGTAACTGGGACTTGGTGATGGCAACGGAAACAGCCAAACTACTTAATGCCAACAAAACGCCGCTTCTTTTGTTCCGAGTTGAGCGTTTTGTTCGGCGATTTTTGCCGATGGCCTAAAGTGTCAAGGATAAAGATTTGACCCCATATCCCC
>CAZZCA010000009.1:0-88034 GCA_964653055.1 uncultured Desulfobulbia bacterium
GACGATCAGGCGAAGATCTTGTCAAAGGCGGCAAATGCTGTTTTGACCACAGGGGTGTCATCGGCAAGGTCCAGGTAGGATGCTCCGGTTATCTCCTGATGCACCAGGTCATTACTGGCCGGGAAAATGCCTCCCAGGGGCAGGTCGCTTTCTTCCACTGCCTCTTTTATTTTGGCATCCAGCTCCGGGGTCATAGGTTCCGGGGTCCTGTTGACAATCAGGTGTTTATTCTTGATTTCCAGGCCGAGGGGCGAGGTCAGCTCAGCAATCCGTCTTGCTGTCAGGATGCCCCGGGCTGATGGGTCAGAGACAATGAGCAGGTGGTCAATGGAGCGGAGGTTCATCCGGCTTAGGTGTTCCATTCCTGCCTCGTTATCAACCAGGATGTAGCGGTAATTGCTGGCCAGATGATCCATGGTCATGGCCAGGTATTGGTTGGCTGAACAATAACATCCCGGTCCGTCAGGCTGGCCCATGACCAGCAGGTCAAATCCTGATTCCTCAATAATGGCCTGCTGGATTTTCATCTCCATGAACTGATCCCGGGTCATACCCGGGGGCATGTCACTCTTTAATTCTTTTCGTACCTCGCCGATGGTAATTCCCACCTCAAGTTCCAGAAGCTCATTGAGGTTGGCGTTGGAGTCGGCATCCACTGCCAGCACCGGGGTCAGTTTCCGGCGCAGCAGGTATTTGATTAAAAGGGCCGAGGTGGTGGTTTTACCGGTACCACCTTTGCCGGCCATGGCTATAATTTTAGGGGTCATGGAAAGTTCTCCAATATGTTGAGTAGGTTTTCCGAGTAATCTGTTGTTAAGTTAAAGTGAATATATGATTTCCACCACTCTCTGTCAATCCCCGCTGCTCACTTCTTCTGGTTCTGGTTCGCAGGCGATAGCGATTGGTAGCCGCTGCCCCTTGGTCTTTTGCAGATTTATGCCTTGCTTGCTGGTTGATTATCTGTCTCCTTAGTCCCTTGGTTCTTGTCTGGTTGAAAGCTGATTGACACCTGTCGTTTAATCTTTAACCATTCTGCGGTGTGGCAGAATATCAGTTAATCGCCACCCCCTGCCAATTCTCTGCTCCTCGCTCCCAATTGATCACTCTTGGCTATCTGCTATTGGGCCACCCATCTTTCTGGCTGCCATTTGCGCCTTAGAAGGTGGCGGGAAATGGTTGATTTTCTTTGGCAAGTTGTTATGTTGAGCGTTTATCTGAAAAACACCCTTATATCTGTGTTAATTGGCTGGTGTACGGTCTTTTAAGGAGGTTTGGGGGAATGACTATATCACTAAAAGGTGCGATCCATGGTGGACTATAAGAAAACGCTGAACCTGCCCAGGACAAAATTTAAGATGAAGGCCAATCTGGCCCAGCGGGAGCCGGAGGTTCTGAAAAGATGGGATAAAGATGACCTTTATCAGCAGGTAATGGAGGCCACTGATGGTCGGCCTCTTTATCTTCTCCATGATGGCCCTCCCTATGCCAATGGCCATATCCATCTGGGCACGGCCTTTAATAAGGTATTAAAGGATATTATCCTTAAGTCCAAGCGGATGGCCGGCTTTCATTGTCCCTATATCCCTGGTTGGGACTGCCATGGTCTACCCATTGAACATAATGTGGATAAAGAGCTTGGTCCCAAGAAAAAAGAAATCGGTAAGCTTTCTTTTCGGGGTGCCTGTCGTAAATATGCTGGTAAATGGATCAAGACCCAGAAAAAGGAGTTTCGGCGTCTCGGGGTACTCGGGGCCTGGGACGATCCCTATCTTACCATTAATTATTCCTATGAGGCGGCCATTGCCCGGGAGTTTAATCGGTTTCTGATCAATGGTTCGGTTGTCCGCAGTAAGAAGCCGGTCTATTGGTGTTCTTCCTGTATTACTGCTCTTGCTGAGGCGGAGGTTGAGTATGAAGACCATACCTCGCCCTCGATTTATGTTAAATTCCCGCTGGCGGATGATGTGTCTGATATTATCCCTGAACTGACCGGCCTGAAAACATCCCTGGTTATCTGGACAACCACACCCTGGACCCTGCCGGCCAACCTGGCGGTGGCTCTTCATCCTGATTTTAATTATTCCGCGGTGAAGGTTGGTGACGAGGTGCTGATTATGGCCGCTGAGCTGGTTGCCGGGGCCTTTAACGAATGTGGCATTGAAGGTTATGAAGTTATTGCTGGTTTTTCCGGATCCCTGCTTGAGGGCCGTAAATGTCAGCACCCTTTTCTTGATCGGCAGTCCCTGGTGGTGCTGGCTGATTATGTAACCCTGGAGGCTGGTACCGGTTGTGTTCATACCGCACCAGGCCATGGTAGTGACGATTATATCACCGGCCTACGCTATGATCTGCCGGTCTTGTCTCCGGTTGATTCAAAAGGGATCTTTACTGCCGAGGCAGGGCCATATGAAGGTCTGGGTATCAAAGAAGCCAACCCGGTGATCTGCAAAGACCTGGAAAACAGCGGTCATCTCCTTGGCCTTGATAATCTCTCCCATAGCTATCCCCATTGCTGGCGCTGTAAAAAGCCGGTTATGTACCGGGCCACCGAACAATGGTTCATCGGTATGGATAAAAACGATCTGCGGACAAGGGCCCTTGAGTCTATTGGTCAGGTTTCCTGGACTCCGGCCTGGGGCATGGACCGGATTTACGGGATGGTGGAAAACCGGCCGGACTGGTGCCTGTCCCGGCAGCGGGCCTGGGGTGTTCCCATCACCGCCATTCTCTGCGAAAAATGCGGCACCATCCAGAACGATGACGGGGTCAATCAACGGATTGACGCCCTCTTCTTAAAAGAAGGTGCTGATGCCTGGTTTGCCCATGATGTTGCTGACTTCCTGGCAGAAGGTCATGCCTGCTCGTCCTGTGGGACAGATTCCTTCAGCAAGGAGGAAGACATCCTCGATGTCTGGTTTGATTCCGGGGTAAGTTATGCGGCAGTGCTGGAGGAGCGGGGGCTGCCTGTACCGGCTGATCTCTATCTGGAAGGCAGTGATCAGCATCGGGGCTGGTTTCAGAGCTCATTGCTGGCGTCGGTGGGTACCCGGGGTGTTCCTCCCTATAAAGGTGTGCTGACCCATGGTTTTGTCGTTGATGGTAAGGGCAAGAAGATGTCCAAGAGTATCGGCAATGTTATTGCCCCGGAGGAAATCATCAAGCAATACGGGGCAGAGATCCTTCGTCTCTGGGTTTCTTCTGAAGATTATCGGGATGATATTAAAATCTCCGATGAGATCCTGAAACAGCTTACCGACGCCTATCGTAAGATTAGAAATACCATTCGCTATTTTCTCGGTAATCTAAATGATTTTGATCCGGCCCGGGACGAGGTTGACTTTGCGGAGATGGACGAGCTGGATCGTTGGGCCCTTTCTCAGCTGGAAGAGATGAAACGCAAAGTTATCGGCGCCTATGATGATTTTGAGTTCCATGCCGTATTTCACAGCCTTCATTATTTCTGTACCGTTACCATGAGTTCTTTCTATCTCGATATCAGAAAAGACACTCTTTATACCGAGGGTGTTGATTCCCGGGCTCGGCGAGCGGTGCAGACGGTGTTGTGTCGGGTTCTGGACAGTCTCCTGCGGCTGATGGCTCCGGTTCTTTCCTTTACTGCTGAAGAGGTATGGCCCCTGATGCCGGCTGATCTTGAGCGGGAGGAGAATCCCTTTGTCGCCGCCTTTCCACCTCTGGAAGAGAGCTGGCTCCTTGATGAGGAATCAGCCCGTACCTGGCAGAGGCTGCAGGAGGTCAGGGCCGAGATAACCAAGGTGCTGGAGCTTGCCCGGCGGGATAAGGTGATTGGCCATTCCCTGGAAGCCGATGTCAGGATCCATGTAAGTGGTGAGCTGGCGGAATTTCTTGCTGATAAATGGCAGACCCTGGCCACTATTTCCATTGTTTCGTCATTGAGCCAGACGCTAGAAAAACCTGCCCTGGCCATTGCCGGCGAAAACCTGCCAGAAATGTTGATTTCGGTTCAGTCTGCGGACAGTGCCAAATGTGAGCGCTGCTGGATCAGAAGCGAGACCGTGGGTGAGGACAAGTCCCACCCGGAGATATGCAGTCGTTGCGCCGCGGTTATGGCCCGGATGGAATAATGGCTGCCAGGTCATTTCCTTTCTTTGGTCTGATTGCCGCATTGGTAGTCATTGCCGACCAGTTGACCAAGGGCTGGGTCAAGGCGTCCCTTGCCGTCTATGACGGTTTTGTCGTGATCCCCGGGTTTTTCAATCTGGTCCATGTGCGCAATACCGGGGTGGCCTTTGGATTTCTGGCCGGCAATTCCGGCTCCTGGCGGCCCTGGTTTTTCGGGACAATATCCTGTCTGGCTCTGATTATTATTGGTTTTATGTTCCGACATTTCAGGGATCAGGGTTTTTATTACCTGTTTGCCCTGGCCCTAATTGCCGGTGGCGCTGTTGGTAACTTGATCGACCGGATATGTTACGGTTCGGTGATTGATTTTCTTGATTTTTATTATAATTCCTGGCATTGGCCGGCCTTTAATGTAGCTGATTCAGCCATTGTGGTCGGTGCCGGGTTTTTCTTGATAGCCGGCCTGCTGGATAATCGGGCTGATGGATAATATAGGTGATGATATGAACGCAGCAACTACAGCTCTTCTTTTCCCCGGCCAGGGTTCCCAGTTTGTTGGAATGGGTCGTGAGTTCTTGGCAGATGATGAGGATGCCGGTAGATTAATGGCAATGGCAGGTGAGATAAGTGGTTTGCCCCTGACAAGTCTTTGTCTGGACGGCCCCATGGAAGATCTAACCCGGACTCTGCACCTGCAGCCGGCCATGACTGCAATAAACCTGGTCTGCCTTCAGGCCCTGAAAAAAGCCGGCGTTGAGGCATCATTCTGTGCAGGTCACAGTCTTGGTGAATATTCGGCCCTGGTGGCGGCCGGGGTTCTTACTCCAGAGAGTGCCATCCGGCTGGTTACGGAACGCGGTCGCCTGATGGAACGGGAGAGTAAGAAAAATCCCGGGGCCATGTCAGCTATTTTGAAACTTGATATTGATCAGGTTCAGGACATCGTCAGTCAGGCCGGCAGTCAGGGTGTTGTGGTGGCGGCTAATTATAATTCAGCTGGTCAGATTGTTATCTCTGGTGAAGAAAAGGCAGTGGCGGCAGCTTCGGCCCTGGCTGGTGAGCAGGGTGGACGTGCCATCCCTCTGCCGGTGAGTGGGGCTTGGCATAGCCCCTTAATTGAGGGGGCAGTGGCGGATTTTGAAGATGTGATGGCCGGAATTGATTTTCAGACGCCGGTCAGGGATATTGTCTTTAATGTTACCGCAGCCCCGGAGACTGAGCCCGGCCAGATTAGAAAGATTATGAGCAACCAGATCGCCTCCATGGTTCGCTGGTACGAGATTATTTTAAGCCTGCGTCAGCATGGAGTAAGCACCTTCATCGAGGTGGGGCCGAAAAAGGTGCTTAGTGGTATGCTTAAAAAGATTCTGCCCGGTGATAAGGATTATCGCAGTTTCCAGGTGGAGAACCCGGAGACCCTGGCTGATTGCCTTGCTGGTCTTTCCTGAGGGCCCGGTCCGTTTGTGAAAGTTCTGACCCCCAGGGGATAAAACCTGGCTTCAGCTGCCGCTTTACTCTTTTTAGATATTGCTGTTAATATGTCTTTCCTCTGATTGATCAGCGGAAAAGATAATTTGGGCTAATCCTTGACTTTCTTGTCGTATCAAATTAATTTCCACTGTTTATTTGTTGAAATTGCCTATATTGCCCGCAAGGTGCATTGGGCTTGTTAAAATATTTGTTTAGACGATAATGTTTGATAATCTATCAGATCGGTTACATAAGGTCTTCAAAGACCTCCGAGGGCACGGCAAGCTTTCTGAAGAGAATATTCAGGATGCCATGCGTGAAGTGCGCATGGCTCTGCTTGAGGCGGATGTTAACTTCAAGGTTGCTAAGGAATTTGTTGCGTCTGTTACTGCCAAGGCCATTGGCCAGGAGGTACTTACCAGCCTTTCCCCGGGCCAGCAGGTAATCAAGATTGTGCACCAGGAGCTTATTGAACTCCTGGGTGGTGATACCCGGCACCTTGATTTCAGTGGTAAATCGCCGGCGGTTATTATGCTGGTTGGGCTCCAGGGCTCTGGTAAGACCACCACTGCCGCCAAGATTGTCAAGCAATTGCAGAAGAAGGGGCGGCGGCCCTATCTGGTTCCGGCTGATGTATATAGACCGGCGGCAATAGAACAGCTTCATGTTCTGGGTAAGGCCATTAATTGCCCGGTTCATCCCTCCCAAGGTGATCAGAATCCGGTGGATATCTGCCGCCATGCGGTCAGTGTTGCCAGGGAGGTTAATTACGACACCTTATTGATTGATACCGCCGGTCGACTCCATGTTGACCAGGAGCTCATGGCAGAGCTGGGCAATATCAGGGAAGCGGTCAAGCCGGCTGAGATCCTTTTTGTTGCTGATGCCATGACCGGCCAGGATGCGGTTACGGTTGCTGATAAATTTAATCAGGACCTGTCCATCAGCGGGGTTGTCCTCACCAAGATAGAAGGTGACGCCCGGGGTGGTGCTGCTTTGTCTGTTGCCCGGGTAACCGGCCGGCCCATTAAGTTTGTCGGTACCGGTGAGGGGCTGGATGAGCTTGAGGTTTTTCATCCTGACCGGATGGCTTCACGGATCCTGGGTATGGGTGATGTTCTTACCCTGATCGAAAAAGCCGAAGAGGTTGTTGATAAGAAAAAGGCCGATAAGCTTGCCCAAAAGATCAGAAAGAGTTCCTTTACCCTGGAAGATTTTCTTGGTCAGATCCAGCAGATCAAGAAAATGGGCAGTATGGAACAGATCATGGGGATGATCCCTGGCCTTAACCGGATGAAACAGCTCCAGGACATGCAGAAGCCTGACGAAAAGGAGCTTGCCCGGGTTGAGGCGATTATTAATTCCATGACCGTTAAAGAACGACGCAAATACCAGATAATTAACGCCAGCCGCCGGAAACGGATTGCCCGGGGTAGCGGAACAACGGTTCAGGATGTTAATAAGGTTATAAAAAGTTATACTGAAATGCTCAAGATGATGAAGAAGATGCAGAACAAAATGGGCGGTGGTATGAAAATGGGTGGAAAAAAACGGCGGAAAAGGCCAAAAGGTATGTTCCGTTGATAACATGAGCCCTGGTTTTTTAAGAAAGGGTCAGTCTAAAATTACATTTGGGAGAATTACATGGCAGTACGTATTAGGTTAACCAGAATGGGCAGGAAGAAAAAACCTTTCTACCGTATAGTTGCGGCAAACTCAGAGGCGCCCCGTGACGGAAAGTTTCTGGAAGTAGTTGGTACCTATGATCCCCTGCAGGATCCGGTTTCTGTGACCTTTCATCAGGATAAGCTTGATTATTGGCTGGGTCGTGGGGCTAAACCTACTGATACAGTAAAAAGCCTTATTGCCAAAGCTGCTGCCCCGGCTGCTGACTAGATATAGTTGTCGGGACTCAGACCTTGATGAAAGAACTGGTTGAATATATTGCCTCAGCCCTTGTCGATAAGACGGACGAGGTCCAGGTAAAGGAAGTGGTTCAGGATGATGCGGTGGTTTATGAATTGACCGTTGCCAAGGAGGATCTTGGCAAGGTAATTGGTAAGCAGGGCCGGACTGCCCGTTCTGTCAGGGCTCTTCTTACTGCCGCTGCTGCCCGGGACGGGAAAAAGGCCAGGCTGGAAATCTTGGAATAAATTGTTCAGCCAGGGAAGGGACCATGGCGAAGGCCAATGACGATTGACGAGAGCAGATTTGTTCCGGTGGGTAGATTAGGTCGGGCCCACGGTCTCAAGGGCGAGATCAAGGTATTTGTCGATACCCTTGATTGTGACTCGTTCAAAAGTTGTTCCCGGCTGATTGTCGGAAACCCGGATGCTGTTGACGCCATTAATTGCCAGATGCTTAAGTGCCGGGTTCAGGGCAAGGCCATGGTGGTTTCTTTAAGCTCCATAACCACCAGAACAGAGGCAGAGGCACTTACCGGCAAGGATGTCTGGGTCCTGGAAGAAGAATTGCCCACCCCGGAAGACGGAAGCTTTCACCGGCATCACCTGGTAGGCAAGGAGATATTCACCGACGAGGGGCAGCATCTCGGTCAGGTCAGGCGGATGCTGGATGCGGGTCTTTATGAGATAATGGTTATCAGCGGTGCTGGTGCGGAATATATGGTCCCGGCTCTGACAGAATTTGTCAGGGAATTAACAGAAAATAAAATTGTGGTGAACCTGCCTGATGGTTTACTCGACATAAACAGATAAGACCTTTGTTATTTAATGTTCTTACTATCTTTCCGGAATTACTGGCCTCGCCCCTTGATGAAGGGATAATTCGGCGGGCAGTCAAGGCTGGGATAATAAAGGTTAACCTCTCTGACATCAGAGAGTTTGCCCATGATCGTCATTCCATGACTGATGATCGGCCATTTGGCGGTGGCGAAGGGATGGTAATGAAGCCTGAGCCTTTGGCTGCAGCCATTAGAAAGGCACAGGCTGATTTTAGCGG
This sequence comes from uncultured Desulfobulbia bacterium, assembly GCA_964653055.1. Taxonomy (GTDB): domain Bacteria; phylum Desulfobacterota; class Desulfobulbia; order Desulfobulbales; family SURF-16; genus CAZZCA01. The sequence goes on from CAZZCA010000009.1 coordinate 8,533, forward strand.
CAGGAGCCATGTTGTTCTGCTTTCGCCCCAGGGGCGCCAGTACGATCAGCAAAAAGCGGTGGAATTTTCCAAGGTTGACCATCTTGTTCTGGTATGTGGCCGTTATGAGGGGGTTGATGAGAGGATAAGGGCTAATTTCATCGATGAGGAGGTATCCATTGGTGACTATATCCTCACCGGTGGCGAGCTTGCTGCCATGGTGGTTATAGATTCGGTTACCAGGTTATTGCCGGGCGTTCTTGGCTGCAGTGATTCAGCGGAGCTTGATACTTTCAGCCGGGGCGGCTTGAAGTTTCCTCATTTTACCCGGCCCCGTGATTTTGAGGGTCACGAAGTGCCGGAGGTTCTGTTATCCGGTGATCATGGTAAAATAGCCGATTGGCGCTTTATTGAAGCGGTTAAGGCTACCATCAGGCGGCGGCCTGATCTGGTGGCTGAGATGATTTTTTCCGATAAGGAACAAAAACTGCTGGCAAAGCATGGTTTAGCCCTGCCCCTGGCCGGTGATCATAAAAAAACTTGCAAGTAATCCTTATATGGTTCATGTAGATAAGGATCTTTAGGAAGTAAATAGGTGCAGTGGTGGCGGTACATGTTGATCTGGCCCTGATTCATTATCCGGTTTATAATAAAAATCAGGAAGTTATCGGGTCAGCGGTTACTAATCTTGATATTCATGATATTGCCAGAGCCGGCCGTACCTATGGTGTTGAAAATTATTATATAGTTACCCCTTATCCTGATCAGCAGAAGTTGACCAAGGAGATTGTTGACCATTGGCAGTTCGGTTACGGGGCAGAATATAATCAGGACCGCCGGGAGGCTTTGTCCCGGGTTCAGATTTGCAGTGATCTGGCGGCTCTTTATGATCTGGTGGCGGTGGATGGAAATCGTCCCCTTGTTCTGGCAACCAGTGCTAGAGAATATGAAGAAACCTGGAGCTTTCAACAGGTCAGAGAAAAAATATCTTCCGGTGAGCGCTTGCTCCTGCTGTTTGGAACAGCATGGGGTCTTGCCCGGGAGGTTATTGATGATATAGACGGAATGCTACCGCCAATTTCAGGGGTAGGCGATTATAATCATTTGTCGGTGCGCACCGCAGCGGCAATTGTACTTGATCGTTTACTGGCTGAGCGGAGTGATGATTAATTACGGGAAACTTTAAGTTTTCAAAAAAAGGCTAAGCTGAGAGTGAGACCATGAATGTATTAGAGCAGATTGAAAAAGAGAATATGCGCCATGATATCCCCGAGTTTCGTTCCGGTGATACGGTTAAAGTCCATATCCGGATTATTGAAGGGGCTAAAGAGAGGGTGCAGATCTTCCAGGGTGTGGTTATCCGTCGTAAGCGGGGAACCATGGGTGCAAGTTTCTGTGTAAGGAAGATGTCCCATGGAGTTGGCGTCGAGAAAACCTTTCCTCTTCATTCGCCGAGAATTGAAAAGATTGAAGTTGTAAGCAGGGGTAAGGTTCGTCGGTCCCGGCTCTATTATCTCCGTGGTCTGCGGGGTAAGGCTGCCCGGATTAAAGATAGAGATATCCGCTGATTAGATTTATCTGCCTGGTTCACCTATGGTGGACTTGAGACAGGTTGAATGAGCAAAATCTCCGGCAGTGGAGATATTTGAGGGGGTCGGTACGGGCAGTTTATCTGTTTGCCGGCCCCTTATTTGTTATGGATTGGCGACAATGAAAAATTCCAGCGGACAAGGTGAGAAAGCTGATGGCCTGAAAGAGCTCTTTGCCAATGACCCCATGGATCTTGGCGATACTTTCTTTTTTGAGCGACATCTTGCCAATAAGGGTTTTTGTCAGGTGGCCGGGGTTGATGAGGCCGGTCGAGGACCCCTGGCCGGACCGGTGGTGGCCGGGGCGGTTGTTCTCCCCCCGGATGCTGATTTTGCCCGGTTCAAAGATTCGAAAAAATTAACCGCCAAGGCCCGTGAGCGTCTATTTTGCGTTTTAACTGAGATGAAGATCCCCATTGGGGTCGGCATTGTCAGTCCCGGGGTTATCGACCAGATAAATATCCTGCAGGCGTCCCTCAAGGCCATGGCTCTTGCGGTAACAGACCTTACCCTTAAACCGGATTTTCTCCTGGTTGACGGGAAATTTAAAACCCCGCTTGCCATTTGCCAGCAGCCTCTGGTTAAAGGCGAGCAGAAATCAGCGTCCATTGCTGCAGCTTCCATTATCGCCAAGGTCACCAGGGATAAATTAATGGCTGAGATAGATCAGCAGTTTCCCCAGTATAATTTCGTCAAACACAAGGGATATCCCACTAAAGAGCATAAGGCCATGGTTGCCCGTTACGGCCCCAGTCCTGTTCATCGCTTAACCTTTAAAGGTGTTCGGGAGCATGTCTGATGGGCAGTGGACAATCGTTGGGGGCGAAGGGGGAAGTGCTTGCTCGCCGTTTTCTGGAAAAGGCCGGTTATCGAATAATTGATCAAAATTATCGGACCAGGTTCGGTGAGGTCGATCTCATCGCCCTTGATGGCATCACTTTAGTGTTTGTTGAGGTGAAAACCCGGTCTGATCATAGTTTCGGAGCACCCCAGGAGGCGGTTACCCGCCAGAAACAGCAGAGGATTATTCGAGTTGCCCAGTATTATCTCAGCAGTCATCAGGAAAATGAGAGGCCGGTTCGTTTTGATGTGGTAGCAATAACTGACTCCCTGCCGGTTAATATAGAATTGTTTAAGGATGCCTTCAGCCTTGATTGATCAAAGTACGAGAAAGCCATTAGCCATTACTATGGGTTGCCCGGTTGGGATTGGCCCGGAAATAATCCTGCGTCTATTTGCCCTAAACGACAGAGCGGACCAGGGAAATTTTCCGGTGATTATTGGTGATCGCTCGGTGCTTGCCTGGTGCGCTGGTCATCTGGGTTTAGCGGCGCCCCTGCTTTCCTGGCAGGTTGGTGATGAGGTGGTGCCCGGGGCAATAAATGTCCTGGAGCCAGAAGAAAATGCACTTGCTGATTCAACTTCTCTTTGCTGGGGCAGGCCGAATCTGGCCACTGGTAAGGCCATGGCATCTTATATCCAGACCTCGGTACAGCTTATCAGGGGCGGAGACCTGGCCGGGATGGTTACCTGTCCCATTACCAAGTCGGCTCTCAATATGGCTGGCTTTCAATACCCAGGTCATACGGAAATGCTGGCGGAGCTCAGTGGTTCAGCTGATTATGCCATGATGATGGCCGGTGCCAGCCTGAGGGTGGTGCTGGTGACAATCCATACGGCTTTGTCTTCGGTGGTTGACCGGTTGACCACAAAAGCCATATATGATCTTATTGACCTTACTGCCAGATCCCTTAAAAATGATTTTGCCATTGATGATCCTAAAATAGCAGTGGCAGGCTTAAACCCTCATGCCGGTGAAGACGGTCTTTTCGGTGATGAAGAGACGCAATTGATTGCCCCGGCCATCGAGCGGGCCTGCGCGGGAGGATGGCAGGTAAGCGGCCCTTATCCGCCTGATACTGTTTTTGTCAAGGCCGCAGCCGGTGCTTATGATGCAGTGGTTTGCATGTACCATGATCAGGGCCTCATCCCTTTTAAGCTCCTTCATTTTGCCGATGGGGTAAATATCACCCTGGGTCTTCCCATTGTCAGAACCTCGGTTGATCATGGCACGGCCTATGATATTGCCGGTAAGGGACTGGCGGATCCGGCCAGTCTGGGGGAGGCGGTAAAGATGGCAGAAGCCATAGTTGCAAACAGGGCAGGGAGGCCTGGATGATGGTAACAACCGGTTTTTGTGGCAGTCATCGAACCGGCAAGACAACCCTGGCCCGCCAGGTCGCTGAAATGCTTGGTCTGCCCTTTGTCGAGACATCCACCAGTGCTGTTTTTGCGGCCAACGGTCTCAGTCCATCCGAACCCATGGATTTCAATACCAGGTTATGGATTCAGGACAAGGTAGTGGCGGCAGCGGAAGAGGTGTGGCGAGCTGAGGACGGAGCCTTTATTACTGATCGTACACCCATCGACATGATGGCCTATACCCTGGCTGATATTAATGGGGCAGTAAGGGTGGATTATGCAGTGCTTGAGTCTTATCTGGACCATTGTTTCCAGGTGACCTGCGACATCTTCTCTGAGCTGATTCTCCTGCAGCCGGCTATTCCCCTGGTTCATGAAGAGGGTAAGGCCGCTCTTAACCGGGCCTATATCGAGCACCTTAATATCCTGATGACGGGGCTTGGCAATGATCAGCGTCAGAGCTGTCAGTTCAGGGTTGTTCCCCGGGGGGTAATTGCCATGCCGGCCAGGCTGACATTAATGAGGCAATGGCTGGAGTCTGACATTGCATAACTTGATTATTCGGTTATGTTGCCATGATGATGTTTATTCTTGAGAAGAAAATACACCTGTCGGTCTGGATCCAGGCCGGATTATCGGTTCTTTTTTGTCTGTTTTTTTCTGCAGCCTGTACTCCGGTTGAGCATGGTGGTGCTGATTTAGCTGTTCTTCCCCCTCTTGAAGAGCCTGCGGCGGATGATTGTTCTTATTTTTATTTCATGTGGGGAAAGTCAGCAGAACTTGAGGGGCGCTTTGATGAGGCCCGGGAGGCCTATGAGAAATCACTGGTCTGTGATCCAGAGGAGAAATTTGTTACCCGTAAGCTGGCTAATCTTCTAATTGCCATGGGGAAAAGAGAGCAGGCGGCAGCTCATCTTGAGCAGATGATTGCCCATGACCCGGAAGATCTTGAATCATTGTCCGTTCTGGCTAATCTCTATGGCTCCATGGACCGGGTTGATGATGCGGTTATTGTGTTTGCTAAGATCCTTGCCCTTGACCCGGAAGATCAGCATACTCTGCTGCGCTTGGGGGTACTCTATGCCAGAAACAAGGAATACAGCCGGGCCAGGGAGGTTCTTGAGCAGATGGTTGACCTTGACCCTGATTCATTCATGGGTCACAGCTATCTGGCTAAACTTTTTCGTGAACTGAAATATTACGATAAGGCCTTTGATGCCTATGAAAAGGCTCTCCAGATTAATTGGGCCCCCATCCTTGCCTATGAGGCTGCTGAACTTTATGAGTCCCGGAAACGGTTTTCCCGGGCCCTGGAGATTTATCAGCGCCTGCTGGAAGAAGATGAGACCAATCCACAGCTCTATAGCCGTCTCTCCCGTCTTTATATTCAGCTTGGACTTTATGAAAAGGCAGTGGAGTCTTTGCATGAATTGCGTGAGTATATAACTGATACCACTAAAATCGACATGACCATTGCCCGGCTCCTTCTTGATTTAAAACAATTTGACCGGGCGGCTGACCATCTTCAGACGCTGGTTGAGGATAAGCCCCGGGATGATTCGGCCAGTTATCTGCTGGCGGTTGCCAGGTTCAGGGCCGGTGACCGGGCTGGTGCTAAAGCAGTTCTTAAAAAAATCACCCCTGATGCTGATAATTACGAAGCAGTCATCCTTCTTCTCCTCCAGATAAATGAGGCTGAAGAGGATCATGACGCCTCCATTACCCTGCTGGAAGGCTTGATTGCAGACCAGGCCAGTCGGCAGGCTGCATTTTATCCGGCCCTGGCCAGTCTTTATTGGCAGGCGAAAGATCCGGCGGCTACCCTTTCTGTTATGGCCCGGGCAGTGGATATTTATCCGGATGATTCCCGGATTTGGTACGAGTACGGGATGTTTCTGGAAAGGGCAGGTCAGCGTAAGGCGGCCATGTCCAAGGTGGCAAAGTCTCTGAAGCTTGATCCGGAAAACCCCTATGCCCTTAATTTTATCGGTTATAATTGGGCGGATCAGGGTATTCATCTGGAGCGGGCTCTTGATTATATCAGCCGGGCGGTCAAGGTCAGGCCCCATGACGGTTTTATCCGTGATTCTCTGGGCTGGGTCTATTACAGGCTTGCTGATTATCAGCAGGCGATTAAGGAATTGCAGGCGGCAATTAAGCTGGAACCGCAAGACCCGACAATCCATGACCACTTGGGCGACAGTCTGCTGGCGGCTGATAGACCCCGGGAGGCCATGGCTGCCTATGAGAATGCCTTGACTCTTTATGAAAAAGAGGAAGATCGGCAGAAGTTGAGTCGAAAAATGGACAGGTTGAAGGCCGCAGCACCGTGAGTAGATTTCTTCAATTTGTCGTTGCTTCTTTATTATGTTGTCTTACCGGTTGTGCAGGGATTTCCCCTGAACCGGCGGTGACCGAGATCCAGTCGAGGCAGGTATTGGCGGCCTGGGCAGAGCTGGCTGATGCTGACCATGATTGCCCATCTGTTTTTGATGCCAGGGTCTCGGTTTCTCTTAAGTCCTTATGGCATTCCGGAACCATTACCGGTTATCTCCAGGCCATTCCCCCCTCCTATATGAAATTTGTCGGTGTTAATCCTTTTGGACAGCCGGTTTTGCTCCTGGCAACTGATGGCGACAGCTTTGAGTATGTTCCGGTGGTTGAGCGCAAGGTTTTCCGGGGTAAGGTCGGTGGCAGGGCTTTTGCCCGTTATATCCCTCAGGAGGCGGTACCGGTGGACGGTTTTTTTTCGCTGCTTACCGGCAAAACACCATTCAGGCAGCAGGAGGTGCTTGCCATTTCTGGTGATGACCAGGGCAGGGGGTATTGGCTGACACTTGGTGATGATGGGCAGCCGGTGAGCAGGGTTCTGTTTAATCCGGCAGATGGCCTGTTATATGGTCATATTATTCTCGATGGTGCCGGCGATGAGATCATGGGGGTAATCTATAGTGATTATATGGCTGGTGAATGCCCTTTACCCTCTTTTATTAAAATAAGCTCAGGTGCCAGTGCAGCCGCTATGGAGATTAGAGTAGCTGAGATGGTAAGTGGGACGATGTTTATGGCAGATGATTTTTATTTTACCCTGCCTGCTGATTTTGACAGGATGGAGATCAAGTGAATCCGGAAAAGATACTGCCCCTGGTCCGTCGACCCGCACGTTACGGTGGCAATGAATTTAATGTGGTCAAGAAAGACTGGCAGCAGGTTGAACTGCGAGTGGCCCTGTCTTTTCCTGATATGTATGAGATCGGGATGTCCCATCAGGGCCTTCAAATCCTCTATCATGAGCTGAACAGCCGGGACGATGTTCTGGCCGAACGGGTTTACAGCCCTGATACTGACCTGGAACACCTGCTGCGACAGCGGCAGGAGCCAATCTTTTCTCTGGAGTCCCGTCGTCCCCTGGTGGATTTTGATCTTCTGGCCATTACCCTGCCCTATGAGCTCTGTTATACCAATATCCTGACCATTCTCGACCTGGCTGGTCTTCCTCTGCGGGGGGAAGACCGTGATAATTCCCATCCCCTGGTTCTGGGCGGTGGCTCATGTGCCTTCCATGCTGAGCCCATGGCAGAATTTTTCGATGCCATCCTGCTGGGTGACGGGGAGGAGGCTATCCATGACATCGCCGATAAGGTCAAGGAAAGTAAAAAACAGGCCCTGGGCCGGTCGGAGACCCTTGCCCTGCTGGCCGGAATAGAAGGTGTTTATGTCCCTGCCCATTATCGTCCCTATTATGATGAGCGGGGCGATTTTGCCGGCATCGAGCCCCTGGCCGGGGGACCTGCCAGGGTGCGCCGCCGGGTGTTGGCCGATTTCGATCAGGTGATTTCTGCTCCACCCCTGGTTCCTTTAAGTAAGATTGTCCATGACCGCCTGGGGGTTGAGGTTGCCCGTGGTTGTACCAGGGGCTGCCGTTTCTGTCAGGCCGGCATTACCTATCGACCGGTTCGGGAACGGCGCCCAGAAACAATTATGGCCAGCGCCAATAGCGGTATAGCCAGCAGCGGTTTTGAGGAGCTGGCCCTTTTATCGCTCAGCACCGGTGATTATTCTTGTATCGGCCCCTTGTTGAAAGAGCTGATGGATACCTTTGTTGATCAGCGGGTTTCAGTTTCAATGCCCTCCATGCGGGTTGGTACTCTGACCCCTGAAATAATGAACCAGATTCTCCGGGTCAGGAAGACAGGGTTTACCGTGGCTCCGGAGGCAGGCAGTGAACGATTGCGCCGGGTTATTAATAAAGGGATTACCGAAGAAGACCTGCTGGCTACCTGTAAGTGGGCCTTTGGGCTTGGCTGGAAATTGATCAAGTTCTATTTTATGTATGGCCTGCCCACCGAGACCGATGATGATATCGCGGCAATCCCGGAACTTGCGGCCAAGGCCCTTGCTGACAGTCCTGGCTGCCGGATAACGGTCAGTGCCGGAACCTTTGTACCCAAGCCTCATACTCCATTTCAATGGGAGCCGCAGCTTAATATTGAGCAGGGCTTTGCCAGGGTAGATTTTCTTAAGGACAAGCTTAACAGTAAACAATTAATGTTGCGCTGGGCTGATCCGAGGCAGAGCTATCTTGAGGGGGTGCTTTCCCGGGGGGACCGAAGAATGTCACGACTGGTGGAGGCTGCCTGGCGGCTTGGTGCCAGATTTGATGCCTGGTCGGATTATTTCCGGCTTGATACCTGGCAACAGGCGGCAAAAGATGTGGGGATTGATCTTGATTATTTTCTTAGGCGCCGCGATCTTGACTCCCCTTTACCCTGGTCTCACCTGGATACCGGGGTTGAGCCTGAATTCCTTCGTCAGGAGTATGACAGGGCCTTAACCGAGGTTTATACCCCGGATTGCCGTCGGCATGGTTGTCAGCAATGTGGTCTCTGTGATTTCAAAACCATTAAACCCGTGGTATTTGAGCAGAAACAGGATGAGGATGATGGCCAGAAGATTGAGTTGGCACCTGAAGTTTCCCGGCAGCCTGTCCCTGGCGGCCAGGAGGTGTCAGCCCGTTTTTCATATCGTTTTGACTATAATCGTCTGGGGCGGGCCAGGTACCTGAGTCATCTTGAGATGCTTCAGGTGTTTTTCCGTTCTTTTCGGCGGGCCGGATTGCCGGTGGCTTTTTCCCAGGGATATAATCCTTCCCCAAAGGTTTCATTCAGCCCGGCTCTGCCCCTGGGGACGGAAAGCAGGGCCGAGTACCTGGTGGTGGATCTGCAGGAGGTTTTGCCTCCTGGTCCTGACTGGCTGACCATTATAAATGAGCAATTGCCAGATGGTCTGTTTATTACCGCTATTAACCCATTTAAAGGCGATTTGCCGGCCAAGGTGGTTAATACCTATCTGGTTGACATCGGCAGGGGTTTTGATGAAAGCTCCCTGACGGACTTTAATGAGGAAGATGAGTTTACGGTAAAGGTTACCCGTAAGAAAAAACTGCGAACTCTGGACGCGAAAGACCAGGTGCAGGAAATGGATATTGTAGATGATGGTCGCCTGCGCCTGGTTCAGCTTGCAGAAATAAGCAAGGCCGGGCTCAAGCCCATGGAGATTGTTGCCGCGGTCTTTGGTCTTACCCGACAGGAGGCCCTGACTGCTCGTATTGTCAAGATGGAAAGTTGGCCCGCCTGATTGTTTTTTATGGGTTTCTGTTTATGGGCTTGTCTGTTATCTTAACAATGTTGTGTGCGATGGTTTTGTAATTGTCACCGTGGTGCATGGCACTTTACTTAATTTTATCTGCCGGCAATAATTGTCTGGCTGAAGACCTGTGAAAGCTGGATATGGCAACTGATCTAATCATAAATGCGACCTCCTTTGAGGTGCGGATTGCCCTGATTGAACATGGGAATCTTGTGGAATTTTATCTGGAACGCCCTACGGAAAAGGGCTTAGTCAGTAATATCTACAAGGGCAAGGTTGTGCGGGTCTTACCCGGAATGCAGGCGGCCTTTGTCGATATAGGCCTCGATCGCACCGGTTTTCTTTATGTAGATGATATTCATATCAGTGCTGATGAGTTTGAGCGACGGATAGAGAATTGCGGTCAGGAAAGGGCATGTTGCGGTAATGATTCCTCGGAAGTTCTCATGGGCCGGGTCAACGGTAAGAAAATCGAAGAACTGCTGTCTGAGGGTCAGGAGATTCTGGTGCAGATATGCAAGGAACCAATCGGCACCAAGGGTGCCAGGTTGACCAGTCATATTACTCTGCCCTGCCGGAACCTGGTTTTCATGCCCATGACCGATCATATCGGGATTTCCCGCAAGATTGAGGCTGAGGATGTTCGTCAGGCCTTAAGGGCCGAGATTGAATTGCTGCGACCGGCCGGCACCGGTTTTATTGTTCGGACCGTAGCCGAGAGCGCCACCAGGGAAGATCTGGAGGCGGATATGGAGTTTCTCCTCCATCTCTGGAGCGAGGTTCAGGATGAATCTGCCCGCCTGCCCAGTCGCTCTCTGGTCTATGAGGATCTTGACATTATTTTGCGGGTGGTTCGTGACGTATTTTCGCCGGATATTGATCGAGTGGTGGTTGATGAGCAGAAGACCTATGAAAGGGTTTTATATTTTGTCGAGACCTTTGTCCCCCATCTGGTGGGTAAGGTTCATCTCTATAATGGCACTGCTCCGGTTTTAGATGCCTATGGGGTTGAGATGGATATCGCCCGGGCCCTTGATAAGAAGATCTGGCTGCGATGTGGTGGATACATCATTATTGAATCAACCGAGGCCCTTACCGTGGTTGATGTTAATACCGGTCGTTATGTAGGCAAAAAGGGGCTTGAAGATACCATTTTCAAGACCAATATGGAGGCGGTTCGGGAGATAACATATCAATTGCGCCTCCGTAATATTGGTGGCATTATTATTATTGATTTTATTGATATGGAGATCGAGGAGCATCGGGAAGAGGTCTACCGGGCCTTGAACGAGTCAGTTAAAAAGGATAAGAGCCGGGTTAATATCCTTAAAGTTTCTGAGTTTGGTCTGGTGCAGATGACCAGGAAACGGATTAAAGAAGACCTTACCAGAATGATGTGTGAACCTTGTGCCTGTTGTAATGGTGACGGTATGATCAAGTCCAGCCGCACGGTATGTTATGAGATTTTTCGCAAGATTAATCGGAAGGCCCGTGAGGTGGCAGCCCATAATGTTGTTATTAAGGTCCACCCCAAGGTGGCTGACCTGATGTTGCGGGAGGAGGCGGTTACCATCGGTAATCTGGAGGCGGAAATCGGCAAGAGTCTGACCATTGTCGCCGAGCGTCAGCAGCATCCGGAGAAGTATGAGGTTACCTGGGAGAATTAAGGTAAAAATAAAGGATGATGGGCTGATGCTTTGATCTTGACTTTTGTTTTTGATATGGTAAATATCACTGTTTCAGTTTAGGTGTTGAAGTTTGGTATGATTTTTTCCTTATCGGTTGGGCCATTAAGCCTGGTCGTTAAGGTCAGATGCTTTTGTTAAGGCATATTTTGGAGGAAGGTATGTACGCAATTATTCGTACTGGCGGTAAGCAATATCAGGTTGCCCCCGGTGACTGTCTCCGGGTGGAGAAACTCGCTGGTGATACCGGTGATACTGTTGAGATTGATGATGTTCTGCTTGTTGCTGATGGGTCTGATGTCAAGGTCGGTCAGCCGGTTGTTGATGGGGCAAAGGTTACGGCAAGTATCGTTGAGCAGGGTAAAGCTAAAAAAATTGTTGTTTTCAAGAAAAAGCGGAGAAAGGGCTATCGGCTCAAACAGGGCCATCGTCAGCAGTACACCGCACTTGAAATTAAAGAGATATCTGCATAAGGACTGGGGGCTTAAGTTATGTCACATAAAAAAGCAGGCGGTAGTTCTAGTAATGGTAGAGACAGTAATGCCCAACGGCGGGGAGTAAAGCGTTTTGGTGGACAGGATGTGGTAGCGGGCAATATCCTTGTTCGTCAGCTCGGCACCAAGATACATCCCGGAGCCAATGTTGGATGTGGTCGTGATTATACCCTTTTTGCCAAGGTTGACGGTGTTGTGGCTTATGAGAAATTCGGCCGGGGGCGGAAACGGGTAAGTGTCTATCCTGTTGATTAACGTCTAGGTCTTAGATAGGATTATATGCACCGTCAGTACTTTGTGCTGACCGGCTGCATGAGAGCGGGAGACACTTGCCATGTAAGTGTCTCCTTATTTTTTTGTTGAAAACGACAGTTTCTGTCCCGATTTTGTCCAAGTATCTTTATTTGTCGGTTACGGTTTTCTGTCCGGGAAAAGCGTATGGCCTTTGTCGATGAAGCCAAATTTATGGTTAGAGCTGGAGACGGCGGCAATGGCTGTGTCAGTTTCCGGCGGGAAAAATTTGTTCCCAAGGGCGGTCCCGACGGCGGTGATGGCGGTCGTGGCGGTTCAGTCATTATTGAGGCGGTTTCCCGTCTCCATTCCTTAATAGATTTTCGTTTTCGTTCCCATTTTATTGCCAAGGGAGGAAGCCATGGCCAGGGCAAGAAGAAACATGGGCGCAAAGGCAGTGATCATGTTCTCCAGGTTCCGGTTGGTTCCCTGATTAAAGACGCAGAAACAGGTGAATTGCTGGCTGACCTTGTCCACGACGGTGATACCTTTATTGCTGCTCGGGGTGGCCGGGGTGGAGCTGGTAATGTTCATTATGCCTCATCCACCTGCCGGGCCCCGCGGATAGCTGGCAAAGGGCAGGAGGGTGAGGAGCGCTGGCTGTTAATTGAGCTTAAACTCCTGGCCGATGTCGGTCTGATCGGCCTGCCCAATGCCGGTAAATCCACCCTGTTGTCCATGCTGTCAGCTGCCAATCCCAAGGTTGCCTCCTACCCTTTCACCACTCTTGAACCGCAACTTGGTGTTCTGCAGCTTGATGATGCCAGACCCTGCATTATTGCTGATATCCCGGGCTTGATCGAGGGGGCGCATGAGGGACTTGGCCTGGGCCATAAATTTCTCCGTCATATCGAAAGAACCAGGGTATTGCTTCATGTAATAGATGGTTCCGGCCAGGAGGACGATCCTTTTCGCCAGTATCAGGTTCTGGAGCAGGAACTCAGGCGTTTTAACGATGAGCTGGTCGGTCGTGAACGGTTGGTGGTGATCAATAAAGCAGATCTTATGGTTCTTCCCGAGGAATTGGATGAGCTAATGGTAAAATTTAAGGAAGAGGGTCTTGAGGTAATGGCCATCTCAGCCTTAACCGGGGAAGGGCTTGATCAATTACGGCAACGACTGGCCCAGACCGTTTCGGATGACCATTGGTAATGGTATGACTATTCAGCTTACGCAAGAAAAGGGGATGGACCTTCGTCAGCAATACCTGGAAAATGTCCGGCGTATTGTAGTTAAGGTGGGCAGTGCCGTGCTTACCATGGGTGATGGGCTCAATCATCAGGTAATCGATAACCTGGCTGAGGAGCTTTCCTATCTGGTTAGCAGTGGCCGGGAGGTCATTCTGGTCAGTTCCGGTGCAGTGGCTGCTGGTCGCAAAAAATTGAATCTGACAGGTGATAATTTATCACTTAAAGAGAAACAGGCTGCTGCTGCCATTGGCCAGACAAGTCTTATGGGCTTTTATGAAGAGGTTTTTGCCCAGCGCGACCTCAAGGTTGCCCAATTGCTTCTTACCCATGAGGACCTTGCCCAGCGTGAACGCTATCTTAATGTCCGTAATACCATTTCCACTCTTTTTGAATGGGGAATTATTCCCATTATCAATGAGAATGATACGGTCTCGGTTAAAGAACTAAGGTTTGGCGATAATGATACTTTAGGGGCCATGGTTACCAATATGATTGATGCTGATATGTTCATCTGCTTAACTGATGTGGATGGACTTTATACCGGCAACCCCTGTACTGATCCGGATGCCCAGAAGATTCATACTGTTGCCGAGGTTGATGCCCGGGTGGAAGAGATGGGGGGCAATGTCTGTGGCTCCTCCGTCGGGACCGGTGGTATGCGTAGTAAAATAACGGCAGCCAAGATGGTCTCGGCCCGTGGTTTTGCTTCTTTTATTGGCCCCGGTCGCCAGCCGGCGATTATTCAGGATTTATTCAAGGGTCAATCGGTGGGCACTTTTTTTCTGCCCCAGCCGGTTAAGATGCAGAGCCGTAAACATTGGATAGCCTATACCTTGCGTCCCAAAGGTTACCTTGTTCTGGACACTGGTGCATCCAGGGCAGTGGCGGCCAAGGGTAAGAGCCTGCTTCCTTCCGGGATCAAAGAGGTGCGGGGCGAGTTTGAGGTGGGTGACCCGGTGCATTGTCTGAGTGATGATGAGCAATTAATTGCTGCCGGCCTGGTAAATTACAACTCAGTTGAGATAGAGCGGATTAAGGGTGCTGGTTCAGCAGATATTGAAGGTATAATCGGTTATAAAGATAGTGATGAAGTTATTCATCGTAATAACCTGGTGGCATTGGAACAGGTGGTGGAGAATAAATAATGACGACAATTCAGGATACAATTAAGGATATGGCTGCCAGGGCTCGTAAGGCCGGGCGGGGGATGGCCGGCCTTACATCTGGTCAGAAGAACAGGGCTCTTTTGAGGATGGCCCAAGCCCTGGAGTCTGAAAAGGATTATATTGTCCAGGAAAATGCCAAGGATCTGGTGGCTGGTCGGGAGAAGGGACTGTCTTCGGCCATGCTTGATCGCCTTAATTTGTCTGATAAGGTCATGGCCTCCATGATTGCCGGCTTGCAAGAGGTGGCAGCCTTGCCTGACCCGGTGGGCGAGATTGACGATATGGTTAGAAGGCCCAGTGGTATTACTGTCGGTCGAATGCGGATCCCGCTTGGGGTTATCGGGATGATCTATGAATCCCGTCCCAATGTTACGGTTGATGCCGCGGCTCTATGTCTCAAGGCTGGCAATGCCATTATTCTGCGGGGTGGTTCCGAGGCTATTCATTCCAATATGGCCCTGGCCAGGGTTCTGCAGGATGCCCTTGCTGCTGAGGAAATTGATGCCGCAGCCATCCAGGTTATTCCGGTTACCGACCGTGAGGCGGTAACCTTTATGCTGGAGCTGGAGGAGGACATTGATCTCATTATTCCCCGGGGAGGTGAAGGTTTGATCCGTTTTGTTGCCGAGACCTCACGGATTCCTGTCCTCAAGCATTATAAGGGGGTCTGTCATATCTTTGTTGATGAAAGTGCTGATCTTGAGATGGCGGTTGATATTGTCATGAACTCCAAGGTCCAGCGTCCCGGGGTCTGTAATGCACTGGAGGGGCTGCTTGTTCATGAGAAGGTTGCATCTGCCTTTCTGCCCAAGGTCACTGAAGCTTTGACCGGGGCCGGAGTAGAATTGCGTGGTTGTCCTGTTTCCTGTGCGGAGGCTTCTGGTATTGTTCCGGCCACAGAGAATGATTGGGGGACCGAGTTTCTTGAGCTGATTCTTGCGGTGAAGGTTGTCTCTGATCTTGATGCGGCCATGGACTATATTATTCAGTACGGTTCCCTTCATACCGAATCAATTATCACATCGAATTATGCCAATGCCCAGCGTTTTATTCGGGAGGTAGATGCCTCGGCGGTGATGGTTAATGCATCAACCAGGTTCAGTGACGGGGGTGAATTCGGCCTTGGGGCTGAAATCGGGATCAGTACCACTAAATTGCATGCCTATGGGCCTATGGGTCTTAAAGAGTTGACCACCCGTAAATTCATTGTCTACGGTGACGGTCAGGTCAGGAAATAATCTTTGCAGCGGATCGGATTATTTGGCGGGACATTTGACCCGGTTCATAACGGGCACCTTCAGGCGGCCCGGGAGGTGGTCAGGCAACTGGCCCTGGACCAGCTCGTTTTTATCCCGGCCCCTCATCCTCCCCACAAGACAGATAAGGATATAACCTCTTTCGCGCATCGGCTTGCCATGCTGGAGCTGGCCACCGGTCATGAGCGTTCATTTATTGTCTCGCTAATTGAACTGGAACGACAGGGACCCTCCTATACCATTGATACCCTGACGGAGATGAGGAGTCGTCTTGGCCGGCATCATTTCTATTTTATCATCGGCCTTGATGCCTTTGTCGAGATCAATACCTGGAAAGACTATCGTAAGCTTCTTGCTTCGGCCTCTTTTGCCGTTATTGATCGACCCTTTGCTGAAGATATTACCCTGGAGCAATTGATTGCTGATGAGCTGTCAGGGTTCAGGGCAGCTGGTGAAGGGGTTTGGCGCCTTGGCGCCAAGGGCTGGATCTTTCGGGTTCAAATGCCATTGGTGGCAATCTCGTCCACCGGGATCAGGGAGAAACTCATGGCCAATAAATTTGTGGCAAACCTTGTTCCTGAGCAGGTGGCTCGCTATATTGAAGAAAAAGGCCTCTATCGCTAGACCCAGGTTAGCGGCGGCGTGATTTGCCGCGGCCCTTTTTCTCTCGTGGTTTACCGCCGCCGGGGGGCAGCAGGTTTTTATCCATGGAGGCTACCCAGACAAAATGGGAGGGCGGGGTTTTACCCTTATGGGCTGGAACCCGAAAACGGCTGACATGGAAGCCGCAGCCCATCAGGATTTGTTCAAAATCTTTATCTGGTTTGGCAGACCAGATGGCAAGGCATCCTTTTTTGCTCAAGGCCTGCTGACAGGCCATAATCCCTTGGTAACCGTAGAGCCTGGAGTTTGCTGAATGGCTCATGGCCTCAGGTCCGTTGTCAATATCCAGCAGGATGGCTTCAAATTTATCCTTGCTGCTATTGATCAGGTCAACAATGTCACCCTGCCTTAGTTCCACCCGGGGGTCCTGCAGGGGATTATTGTTGAGAATTCCGAGGAATTCATGGTTCCATTCAATTACCGCCGGCATCAATTCACCCACCACAATTTTTGCTTTTGGGTTTAATAGATCCAGGGTCTGGCGCACGGTGTAGCCCATGCCCAGACCACCTATTAATACTTTAGGGTTCGGATGCAGGGTCAGGTTGGCACAGCCGAGCCGGGCCAGCTCCAGTTCTGACTGGTGGCGGCGACTATGCATCAGATCTTCACCATTAACGATGATGGTAAAGTCCCGATCATGCTGGAAGAGCATTATTTCGCCTCCGTCGGGGGTTTGGGCGGTGGCAAGTTTGATTCGTGGCTTCATGGTGTGGTTCCTTACGCTTTTGCGAATAAGCAGCGGTAATCAATGGTAATCGGAAAAATTACCGGATATTATCTTGGATTAAGTGTTGTTGCCAGATTAATCTTTTTTAAGAGACTCAGGATGAGGGATAAGAAAAAAGACCCAGGGCTGGTTTATTCAACAGACCATGGCAGGATGTGCCCTGGATGCAATAATCCTGTGGCTGGATGTGTTTGTACAAAGAAGAAGGGGGCGGCTCCGGTTACTGATGGTATTGTTCGTCTCAAAAGGCAGACCAAGGGTCGTAAGGGTAAAGGAGTCATCCTCATCACCGGCCTGCCTCCTGCTGAAAGAGAGCTGAAAAAACTTGCTAAATTGCTTAAGCAGAAATGTGGCTGTGGCGGCAGCCTGAAGAACGGAATTATTGAAATTCAAGGTGACCAGAGAGATGTTCTGGCAAGAGAGCTGACCGGGCTTGGTTATAAGGTGAAACTTGCGGGTGGCTGATTGGCTTAGGTTAATGTTCTGGTCAGGTTCAGGACTTGGTGGCGGTTAAAACTGTCTGTTTTTGAGCGGTTAGGAATCGATCCAGCTGGTTGGCAAATGTCTGGCAGTCGATTTTGCTGAAAGTCGGTGGACCGCCGGTGTTGATCCCGCTTGCCCGGAGGGTGTCGGCAAAGTCGCGCATGGATAGATGGTCTTTGATGTTGTCGATGGTATAGAGTCGACCCCGGGGGTTGATGGCATGACCTTTATTTTCGATTACTTCAGCGGCCAGGGGGATGTCTGCGGTAATAACCAGGTCCCCTGGTTCAAGTCGGTTGATTATCTCATTGTCAGCAACATCAGAACCGGAACTAACTCGCACAAAGGAGATCAAGGGAGAGCGCGGGATGGTAATAGTCCGGTTAGCCACGAGGGTAAGGGAAGTAGCGGTACGTATGGCAGCCCGGAACAGGATCTCCTTGATCGCCACTGGGCAGGCATCGGCATCAACCCAGATATTCATCGTGATTCCAGTTTGTTGGGCAGGTATAACTTGATGGGGAAGGTTGACGGTCTGTCAGGCGGGGAGGATGTCATTACTTTCCACATAGGCATAGGCACTGTGCTTGTGAATTGATTCAAAGCTTTCTGCTCCCACCGAGAACCAGTCGATGTCAGGGTTGGCCAGGGCCAGCTCCGCCACTTTCCGCACCACATCCTCAACGAACATCGGGTTTTCGTAAGCCTTTTCAGTGACATATTTCTCGTCTGGTCTTTTCAGGAGGGAAAAGACCTCGCAGGATGCCCCTTCTTCAATGAGGAAAATAATGTCTTCCGCCCAGATGAATTTGCGGGCTTTGATATTAAGGTTGATTTCTGCCCGCTGATTATGGGCACCGTAATTACTGATCTCTTTGGAGCAGGGGCAAAGGGTGGTGGCCGGGACCCAGACGGAGAGAATAAAGTCTTCATCGTCTCCTATTCCACCGGAAAAGCGGCAGCGGTATTCCATTAGGCCCCTGGTCTGGGTAACCGGGGCCTTTTTATTAAGAAAATAGGGGAAGGTCATCTCCAGCCGGGCGGAATGGGCCTGGAGCCGGTTTTTGATTTCTGCAAGCAGCTCCGGGAAGATGGAGGCGCTCATATCATCCTGGTATTTACTTAGAACCTCAAGGAAGGTGGAAACAGCGCTCTCCCTGTAACGATGGGGCAAATTGGCCTGCAGGCTAATCTCGGCAACAGTGGCCTGGAGATCACCACCTTTTTCCCTTATTTTAACCGGGTAGCGGATATCTTTAATGCCAACGGTTTTTATTTCCATAATAAGGTCTATTTTTTAATAGAGGCAATTGTCTGTTTCGGGTTCGGGATCAGGTTATAACTTGTTTTGCCTGATGCGCCAACAGGTTTTATTTGGGCCTTTGATAACACTTTGCGAGTCACGTGAATTATGATATACAGGATTAATTCAAGATAATGATGGAAACAAAGGTACGGATCGATAAATGGCTGTGGGCCGCCCGTTTTTTTAAGACCAGGACCATGGCCACCAGGGCGGTTAATGGTGGCCGGGTACATGTTAATGGTGCCCGGGTCAAGCCAGCTCGTAATGTGGAGATTGGAGACATGGTACGGATAAACCGTGAGCAGGTAGAATTCACGGTAATTGTCCAGGCCCTGGCCAGTCGGCGTGGACCTGCCTCGGTGGCCCGTACCCTATATGAGGAGACCCTTGCCAGTATTGCCGACCGGGAACAGGCCCGTGAGCAGCGGAGCCTGCTCAGGCAGAGGCAGAAAAACTCGGCCCCTGATCAGCGGCCGGGTAAACGTGACCGACGGCTTATTCGTCGGTTTATCAGAAAACAGGATACCTGAGATAATAGCCAGGATGGTCGTAGCCCCTGATTATTTCAGGCAGGATAATTTGGACTTTTTAGGAGATATGAAATGAAAAAAGCAGAACGCGCAATAATCAGCCTTACTGATAAATCAGGCATTGAGGGCTTTGCCCGGGAGCTGGAAGAACTTGGCATAGAGATTCTGTCCACCGGCGGTACCGCTAAGAAAATGCGGGATCATGGGATTACGGTAAAAGGTGTCTCTGATTTCACTGGTTTTCCCGAGATGCTGGATGGCCGGGTCAAGACCCTTCATCCTAAGATTCATGGTGGTATTCTGGCCCAGAAAGGTAATGATGACCATCTGGCCCAGATGAAGGAACATGGACTTGAGGCCATTGATATTGTTGCGGTTAATCTCTATGCTTTTGAGAATACGGTCGCTGATCCGAACTGTACCCTGGCCACTGCCATTGAGAATATTGACATTGGTGGGCCAACCATGCTGCGGGCCTCGGCCAAAAATTTTCAGGATGTCACAGTTATTGTTGACCCGGCGGATTATCCCCAGGTAATTGCCGAGATTCGTGAGCATGGCAATACCACTTTGAAAACCCGCTTCCGGCTGGCAGTCAAGGTCTTTGAGCTGACCTCTAAATATGATACAGCCATTGCTGCCTGGTTGGGCAAGGTTGATGCCGATACTGATCCTCATTTTGTCTGATCCCTTACAGGAAGAACCTATGAAGATGGCAGTCTTATTGTCTGGTTCCGGCCGGACCCTAGATAATTTCCATGAGCGGATAGCGGCTGGGACCATGGAAGGTTCCATTGCCGTGGTTATCTCCAATTCCGCTGATGCCCTTGGCTTGGAGAAGGCCCGTAATTATGGCTATCCTGCCTTTCATGCCGCAGGTAATGAGGCGATTAATGCGGTTCTTGCCGATTATCAGGTGGATCTTGTCCTGCTGGCTGGCTATTTAAAGCTTTATGAGCCTCCACCTCATCTTAAACATAATGTTCTTAATATTCATCCCTCTCTGATCCCATCTTTCTGTGGAGACGGCTTTTACGGGATGCGGGTACATCGGGCGGTGTATGCCCGGGGGGTTAAGGTGAGTGGTTGTACGGTGCATTTTGCCAATGAGGTTTATGACGAGGGTCCTATTATTGTTCAGCATTGTGTTGCCCTTGCCGACCAGGACAGCCCGGATGATATAGCCACCAAGGTTTTTGCTGCTGAATGCGAAGCCTTCCCCAAGGCCATTAATCGGGTTCATGAACTCGGGATAGGTTATTTCTGGGAGAGGCGTTCTTTAAGCTCTTAATGTGGTTTAAGGGAAGATGACGGGAGAATTTGATGTCAATTAAACACCTGATTATGGACAGCCATGATATGGAGCGATCCTTGACTAGGATGGCTTTGCAGATTATGGAGGAAAACCGCACTGCCTCAAAACTGGCTCTGGTGGGTATTCATACAGGTGGGGTTTTCCTGGCCAATCGTCTGCAGGAGATAATTCGTAAACACGAAGGCATCGAGTTGCCGGTGGCCACCCTTGATATCACCCTCTATCGTGATGATTGGAGCCTTATTACCCAGAACCCGGTGGTTAGAACGACTTCAATACCTTTTGGGGTTGAGGACTATACCCTGGTGCTGGTTGATGATGTTCTTTACACCGGTCGGACTATCAGGGCTGCTCTGGACGCTATAATGGATATGGGTCGGCCCCAGGTCATCCAGCTTGCGGTTTTAATTAACCGCAGTTGTGGCCGGGAATTGCCCATCAGTCCTAATTATATGGGTTTTGATGTTCAGGAAGGTATCAGTGATCATGTCCATGTCAGGTTCCGGGAAAAGGACCAGATCGATGAGGTTGCCCTGGAAAGCCGGGAATGAGTTCTGCACCTTCCCCTTTGGAGCTGCTCGCTCCTGCCGGATCTCTTCCGGCCTTTGAATCAGCAGTCAAACACGGTGCCGATGCAATCTATATCGGTGCCCCTGCCCTTAATGCCAGAGCTCTTGCTCGGCATTTTAGCCTGGCTGAAATAGCTGCCATGATTGATTATGGTCATGGGGCCGGGGTTAAGGTCTATCTGGCAATGAACAGCCTGATGCGGGAAGATGAAATCCCGGCGGTGATCAGGCAGCTTTCAATTCTTGAGCAGCTTGGACCCGATGCCCTCATTATTCAGGATATCGGTCTTTTCTATCTTATTCGCCGGTTTTTCCCCGGGCTTCCTGTTCACGCCAGTACTCTGATGACTGTCCATAACTCATTGGGAGTTCGCCAATGTGCTGATATGGGTTTTAAAAGGGTGGTTCTGGCCCGGGAAATGACCCTGGATGAAATACGAAAGGCCAATGCGGTTTCGCCGGTTGAGCTTGAAGTGTTTGTTCAGGGCGCTCTTTGTTACAGTTATTCCGGCCTTTGTCTGTTCAGTAGTTATCTCGGCGGCAAGAGCGGCTTGCGTGGCCGTTGCGTCCAGCCTTGTCGCCGTCGTTATACCTGGGCTGGCAAAGGTAAAGGTCTTCGTTCCGGATATTTCTTTTCCATGCACGACCTTGCTGCTCTATCCCTGTTGCCTGATATTGCCAGGGCCGGAGTTGTCTCGGTGAAGATCGAAGGTCGGATGCGCAGTGCTAATTATGTCGGTTCGGTGGTCAAGGCCTATCGGCTGGCCATTGATGCCGGTAAAGACCTGGACAAAGTCCTGCCCGAGGCAGAGAGCTTATTGGCTGCTGCCATGGGCCGGCAGACAACAACTGCCTACTTTACCAGCGATCAGCCCAAAGATGCCTTTTCCCCTGGTCAATCCGGGAATATCGGCATCTTCCTTGGTAAGATCAAAAACTGCAGACAGCAACAGGCCGGACTTGTTCTTCGTAATGCTGTTGCCAGGGGTGATCGTCTCCGTATTCATCATGAAAAGAGTGGGGATCGCAAATCTTTCTCCCTTCAGCAGATCAGTGTAAATGACAGAATGGTTTCAACCGCATCGGCTGGCGATGAGGTTACCCTCACCATTGCCAGTTCGGCTATGCGGGTAGGCGACAGTCTGTACAAGGTTGATATCGGTGCGGCAGGAAGTAAGCGCAGCCAGATCAATGCAAAGGGTTTTAACAGGCTGGTGGATGGTCTTGATGCTGATCATTATTGGGAGAAGGTGCTGGCCCGTTTCCAGCCCAGGATGGCAGGAGTTAAAACGAAGAATCGGCGGCGGGGTGCGTTGAAGACGGTAAAAACAGGGCCGGGGCCTTCCTTCTGGCTTAAAACCGATAATCTTCGCCTACTGACTCAGCCTTTACCCCTGAAGCCAGAACGGTACCTGGTGGTTCTTGATCACGACACCTTTCGTCAATATAGCCGGATGAACCGGAAATTACATAAACTCCAATCTTTTATCATCTGGTGTCTGCCCCCGATTATTTTTGAAAAGGATATTGCCTTTTATCAACAGGCAATTGGCCGTTTACAGAAGGACGGATTCCGCAGCTGGCAGCTTGGCCATTTAAGTCAATTACATCTTTTTCCATCTTTTACCAGTGTAGGGCGGGGTAGTAAGAAAAAACATGAGAAGGGGTCCAGGGGAAAAGGTCTCAGGATAGGGCTTGATTATACGATAAATGTTCTAAATTCAGCGGCCCTTACTCAATTTTCCGCAGTTGGTCTTGAGCATGTTCAATTATCAATAGAAAATGATCAGGATAACATTCAGGCCATGACCAAGGCCAGGAGTGGGTGCAGGGTTGGCATGACTGTTTACGGGAGACCACCTCTTTTTACTGCCCGCCCCGCCCCTGAATATTTTCGTTTCGGTCAGCAATGTATCAGTCCCAAGGACGAGAAATTTGAACTGGTAAGAGCCCAGGGTCTCAGTCTCATCTTGGCGGATCAGCCTTTTTCCCTGCTACCGTACCTGCAGGATCCGGCTCTGGCAACCCTGGATTTCATGGTGGTGGATCTGTCAAATATGCGTTTGGATCGCAAAAAATTAAATCTTATTTTCGGGCAGATCCAGTCACCGGCAAAGGGAAGGGGGCGTAAATTGTCTCGCTTTAATTATGCAGGTAATCTCTTATAAGGTTTCGGCCACCTGGCCGAATAATCAAGAGGCTCAGGAGAAGCCGGATCCGCCACCACAGCCCCCGGCCATGGTGGGCAGTGGGCTGGCTGTTGAGGCTAGGCGATAGCTGCTGGAGGAGATGATCTTCTTGACTTGATGGCTCTTGCATTTAGGGCATTTGACCCCGGCTAGGGCATCATCGGAAATTGAGGTGAGCAGGGTTTCAAACTGCTTATTACATTTCTGGCAACGAAATTCGTATATGGGCATTATTTTCTCTCGGGTATGATTTAGGAGTAGTTAGGAATATCATCATTTTTTTCTAATATAAGCATACCAGATGAGAACGGCAAGGATGGCACCAGTTAAATCTGCTAGAATATCCTGTAATGATGAAGTGCGGCCGTTGATAAAGCTTTGGTGAAATTCATCACTTATCCCGTAGAGCAGAGAGATAATAATGACAATGAAACCGGGCACTAAAAGCCCTGGTCTTTTCTTAAGCCAGGGGTAGCTTGCGTAAATACAGCTTGCGGCCAGGGTGCCGTAGGCAATGGCGTGACATAATTTGTCCAGGTCCCACGCCAGAGAGGGTAAGCCATCATCCGGGACATGGGACAAGGTGAAGATTGCAGTCATTACTGCCAGGGGCAGCAGGAGCCGATGATACATCTTTAAGTGATCAATCTGCCTGAGTGGCAGCGGCCGCTTCTTCGTCAATATGGATCTGGGACAGCATTTCTTTTGGTAATTTTGCCCGAATCCGTTTAATGGATGCGGCAATGGAATGGGAAGGATAGGCGTCCCAGACCTGCTCACTGTCATCGCTATAGGCGGTGGTGACGAATTTTTTAGCTTTAATGGCAAAGCGATGGGACCAGTTTACTTCGATGGTTTCCGGGCTTTCTTTCAGTTCAAATTCTATTTTTTCAGCACCTGCGGCCACCTGGAGGGCGTCCATTTCAGTGATTTCAAGTAGCCAACCATCGCCTTCTTCGGTGGCCAGCAAGATAAAGACTCCGAGGATCTTAACCATTTTTTCTTTGTTAAGGGCTTTTTGTTGGAGTTTTTCGATCTCGCCAGCCAGGGTAAGTTTCTGCTCAGGTGCTGGAGCAGCATCAGGTTGGGCAGCATTTTTTCCGTAACAGCATTTCTTATATTTATTGCCGCTGCCGCAGGGACAGGGGTCATTCCGGCTTATTTTCATGGGATGATCCTTTATTATTGGTTTGTAATCAGGGCTGGTATATAATCTCTTATATTAAAATTTAATAAACCATCTTATATACTTAACTGTCAACATTCATTCTTGTTCTTCTCTCAGGTTGTGGACTTTATAAAACAATTACAGAAATCATATCCGAAAAACCTGCCAGTGGTGGCTCAGCGCCAGCAGATTGTTGAGGCCATCCGTAAATATCCGGTGGTGGTAATTGCAGGTGATACCGGCTCGGGCAAGACAACCCAGCTACCTAAAATGTGCCTTGAGGCAGGTCAGGGGAAAAAGATGAAGATCGGCTGTACCCAGCCTCGGCGGATCGCTGCGGTATCGGTGGCAGCCCGGGTTGCCGAGGAATTGGGAGGACTTGGTTATCTGGCTGGCTATAAGATTAGGTTCCGGGACCAAACGTCAGCTGGTACCAGAATCAAGTTCATGACCGACGGTATTTTATTGGCCGAGGCCCAGCGGGACCGTAATTTGTCAGCTTACGACACAATTATCATTGATGAGGCCCATGAGCGCAGCCTTAATATTGATTTTCTTCTCGGGATATTTTCCCGCCTCCGTCAACGTCGCCATGACCTTAAGATCATCATTACCTCCGCCACCATTGATACGGCTAAATTTGCCAAGGCTTTTGCCAATGCCCCGGTGATTGAGGTGTCTGGTCGAACCTATCCAGTGGAATACCGGTATCTGGCTGATGGTGATGAGGATGATCAGGATGATTCCTATGTGGAAAAAGCAGTATCGGCGGTCAATCAGATATGCTCAGAGGAAGACCCCGGGGATATTCTGGTTTTTATGCCCACAGAGCGTGATATTCGTGAAAGTATTGATTTAATAACTAAAGGCTTTGCCAGTGGTGCTATTGGTCGCCATGGTGAACGGCCGGTTATTCTTCCTCTTTTTGGCCGTCTGTCAGGTGGTGATCAGGGTAGGGTGTTTCGCCGGTCCGGGGGCGAATACCGTAAAATTGTAGTGGCCACTAATGTGGCGGAAACCTCAGTTACTGTCCCCGGGATTCGTTATGTAGTTGATACCGGCCTTGCCCGGATCTCTTCCTATAATGTCAGGGCCAGAACAACTAAATTGCCGGTCACCTCAGTTTCCCGGGCCAGTTGTGACCAGCGGGCCGGACGTTGTGGCCGGATTGGGCCGGGTATATGTTTTCGGCTCTATTCCGAGGAAAATTATAATAATAGGACCGAATTTACCAGGCCCGAGATTCTGCGTTCCAACCTGGCCGAGGTCATCCTGCGGATGCTTAGTCTGCAGTTAGGAGCGCCCTCTGCTTTTCCCTTTGTCGATTCTCCGTCTCCCCGCGCCATCAAGGATGGTTTTAATTTATTGCAGGAGCTGGGGGCCATTGCCGGCCAAGGAAACAAGCTTACCTCCCGTGGCAGGCTGATGGCTAGGCTCCCCCTTGATCCCCGCATCAGCCGGATGATAATTGAGGCCAGGAACAATAATTGTCTGCGGGAGGTGGTGATAATTGCCGCAGCCTTGAGTATTCAGGACCCCCGGATCAGACCTGCGGAAAAGGCAGCTGATGCTGATGAGGCACATGGCCGTTTTAAATCGCCGATATCTGATTTTCTTACATTTCTTCATCTTTGGGACCGTTACCAGGCCCTGATTGCTCAGACCGGTTCCACTTCCCGCTTTCGCAAATTCTGTAAGAGCCATTATCTTTCTTTTCAGCGTATGCGTGAATGGCGTGACATCCATAAGCAGATATGGTCGGTTCTGGCTGAGCAGGCCTCAGGGTCTGGCAAAGGGGGCAAGAAACAGCATCCATTTCATAAATCATCATGTCTGGCCGTTACGGCGGTCAATGCTCGGAGACAAGGAGCTAAAGAGGACGATGATCTGCCTGGCAGAGATTATGAAAAAACAGGATATGAGGCTGTGCATAAATCTCTTTTAAGCGGCAATCTGCGTAATATCGGTCTGCGTAAAGATAAAAATATCTATCAGGGTGGTCATTCCAAAGAGTTAATGGTCTTTCCCGGTTCCGGTCAGTTTGGTCGCAGCAGCCAGTGGATTATGGCTGCAGAGTTAGTGGAAACATCCAGGCTCTATGCCAGGACAGTGGCTCTCATTAAGCCGGAATGGATTGAGCCCGTGGCCGGCAGCCTCTGTCGTTCAAGTTATTCAGAACCTCGTTGGCAGAAGAAGCAGGGGCAGGTAGTGGCCACCGAAAAGGTTACTCTGTTTGGCCTGATAATTGTCCCCGGGCGTCTCGTGGGCTATGGCCGGATTAAACCGGATGAGGCAAGGCATATATTTATTCAATCCGCCCTGGTTGAAGGTGAGCTTGGGGGTCGCCTCCCCCGCTTTCTCCGGAAGAATCGTAAACTGATCAGGGAATTGACTGAGCTGGAAGAACGAATGCGGCGCCGTGATATCATGGTGGATGATCATGTCATATTCCAGTTTTATGATCATCACCTGACCCCGGAAGTATGCAGCAGGGCCACCCTTAATCAATTTCTGAAGAAAAATAATTCCCATGATCTGCTTTGTCTGAAGCAGGAAGATCTTGTCAGGGAGGTGCCGGTTGCCTCTGAGCTTGAAGACTTTCCCCGTCATTTAATGGTAAAGGGGGTTGAGTTATCCCTTTCCTATAATTTTAAGCCAGGTTCAGATAAGGACGGGGTAACGGTGTTTATTCCCCTTGATCAGCTTAGTTTGTTCTCCGGAGATGAATTCCAATGGCTGGTCCCGGGGTTATTGGCGGAAAAACTGGCAAGTCTCTTAAAGGGGTTGCCCAAGACCTTTCGCCGTCAACTCATCCCTGTGGCCCGAACGGCAGATGAGCTTCTGCCCCAGCTTAAACCTTATGAGGGCTCACTTTATAGCCAGCTTGCCGCTCTTCTTCATCGACATTACCGGATGCGGCTTGAGCGAAGTAATTGGTCAGAGCAGAAATTGGCAGATCATCTGCGCATGCGTTTTGTTCTGGTTGATGAAAAAGGAAGGAAGGTGGCTGTTTCACGAAATTTTGTCGATCTGCTTAAAGCCAAGCGGCCGGAGGTAGGAGGCGGTGAGCTTGACAGGCTGCGGGGTGAGCATGAGCGTCAGGGGATCTCTACCTGGGATTTTGCTGAGCTGCCCGATAGGGTTGCTGTTAGCGATGAAAAAGGCCGAATTTCGGGCTATGCTTGGCCAGGACTCATTGCCGGGCCGGACCATAAGGTGGCCATTCGTCTTTATCCATCCAGGGAGAAGAGCCGTCAGGCCTCGATTAAGGGGTTAACTCTTCTTTATCGTTTGCAATTTGCCCGGCAATGGAAGGGTCTGAAGAAGGATCTGGCTATTCCCCGGGCCCATTGGGCACTTTATCAGGGCCTGGCCAGTCATGAAGAGTTTAATGCTGATCTTCTTGATTTTATTCTGGCGGAGATTTTCGCGGTGGATGATGGCCTGATTCCGGATCAGGCTAAATTTGACGATTTGGTTGGTCAGGCTAAGGCAAAAGGCCTTTATCTTCTTGGCCGGGATATTCGGGATCGGGTAATTTCTTTGCTCCAGGAGCGGCTGGCGGTGCTGGATTTCATTCGGATCCAGGAGGAAAAGGGGCTCACTCGGCTAATAGCAGATGGCTTCCGCCAACAAGTTATGGATCTGGTGCCGATCCGTTTCCTGCAAAACCTCACAGGTAATGAGCTAAGGCATATTCCCCGTTACCTGAAGGCGATTAAGATCAGGCTGGAGCGTCGTCAGCATAACCCGGCGAAGGATCTTGCCAGAGAGCAGGAGTTCTTGCCATTTCAGGAAAACCTTGCCCAGGCCCTGAAACATGAGGTGGTTACTCTCCAGCAGAAGGAGCTTCTTGCTGAATATCAGATGATGGTTCAGGAATTTTCTGTATCCCTGTTTGCCCAGGAATTGCGCACTGCCATTCCTGTTTCCGCTAAGAGGCTTAGGCTGAAATGGCGGGAGTTGCAGGATGCCCTGGCTTAATCTTTTTTCTGGCGTTGGATTTCTGCATCAGAGGCCCGAACATAGGTAGGGACAGCTGTCACCGGATCAAGAAAATCCTTCAGCTGCCATTTGGCCAGAGCCAAAAGGCCGATATGACAGGCCCTGGTCATGGTGTGATGGGGTCCCGGAATAATTGCCTTATCTGCCAGTAATTCTTTAAATTGCCCGCTATATAGTTCAGCCCCATCGCCGGCCAGCAAGGTTGGCTTATCTATTTTACTGGCCAGATCTTCCGGGCTTAAGGCCATATCGTCGGTGATTCTGGTGAGTTGACCCTTATTGTCACTTTCGAACATGGCCGCATAGACCTCTTTTTTGCGGGCATCGATCAGGGGACAGATCTGATAATTGCTGAAGGCAAATTGGTTGGCAATGGCGGTCAGGGTGGAGATGCCAATGAGAGGAAGGCTGGCAGCAAAGCATAGACCTTTGGCTGTACTCAAGCCAATTCTTAGCCCGGTAAAACTTCCAGGGCCAAGGCTGATGGCAATGGCGTCCAGCATGGGCCAGTCAATGTCACTTTCTTCCATGAGCCGGTTAATCGCTGGCAATAGACGTTTGGAATGGGTTCTGCTGCTGCTAAGACTGTGCTCAGCCAGGCAATGATTGTTATCAACCAGAGCGATACTGCCGCACATGCCGCTGTTTTCAATGGCCAGAATCACGGGTTTTCTTTCTTTCTTGCTACCAGTCAATTGTCATCCCTGGTTGAAGATACGGATGATGTCATTGTAAAAGACAAATATCATCAGGCTGGCGAGAAGAAGGAGACCGAATTGTTGCAGTTTTTCCATGGTTTTTTCTTCCAGAGGCCTTCGTCTGATTGCCTCCAGGGAGAAGAGGGCAAGGTGTCCTCCGTCCAGGATGGGGACAGGAAAGAGGTTGAGAATGCCCAGGTTGACACTTACCAGACCCATGAAATAACAGAAATTGACGATTCCGGCCTGCATCTGCTGGCCGGCCATCTGGGCAATGAGGATGGGTCCGCCCAGTTCGCTGGCTGGAACCACCTGCTGGATGATTTTGACCAGGCCCATGATGGTCAGATAAATATAGGTCCAGGTCTGGGAGATGCCGGCAAGAAAGGCATTGGGCAGGGAGGTCTTTTCATAGATTATCTTGTTGGTCCGGCTGATTCCCAGCATATAGCGGTTGCCCACCACTTCCCCGAATATGTTTTTTACTTCCTCCATCCTGGGTTGGCCGACGGT
Organism: uncultured Desulfobulbia bacterium; assembly: GCA_964653055.1. Taxonomy (GTDB): domain Bacteria; phylum Desulfobacterota; class Desulfobulbia; order Desulfobulbales; family SURF-16; genus CAZZCA01. Next base: position 38,203 of record CAZZCA010000009.1, read on the forward strand.
CTTAACCTTACTGCTATCTTCCCGCAAGAGGGTCAGCTCAACCGGATTTCCTTCGCTGTTTTTGATTAACCGGGATACATCCTGCCATTTGAGAGTTTCCACTCCGTTAATTCTAAGAATAATATCTCCGGCCCTGATTCCGGCCTGCTCCGCAGCTGAGCCCGGAGTTACGGTGCCTATCTCGGTTCCGGCCTGGGGCAGGGGTAATCCGTTAATGGCAAAAAGGGAGAAGAACAGGAGAACGGCAAAGATGATATTAAAGGCCGGGCCGGCAAGGACAATGAGAAAACGCTGCCAGATAGGTTTGTGGGCAAATGAATAGGGCAGGTCTTTCTTGCTGACCTCAGCATTAATGCTTTCACCGCACATTTTGACGTACCCTCCCAGGGGGAAGGCACTTAAGATGTATTCTGTCTCACCCCAGGTATGGCCAAATATTCTGGGTCCGAATCCCAGGGAGAATTTTAGGACCTTTACCCTGAAAAATTTGGCAAAGAGGAAATGACCAAGTTCATGGATGAAGATCAGAATGCCGAGGACGATGATCAGAGATAGAACGGTATTCATTTAACTGCTCACATTATTTTTCGGGATAATGGACTCAATTCCACTCAGGTCAAGACCGGGTGGGGGAGCTGCTGGTTCAATATCCTGATTGGTGCGCTGCTGGTAGCGGAGATGAAGGGCCTCAATTATTGAGGCTGCCTGCATCCTGGCAGCGAGGTCGGCGTCAAGAACTGTATTGGTGTTTTCAATCTCATTAAAGGGCAGGCGGTTAATGGTTTCGGCAACCACCAGGGCAATTTCCGGGAACCTGATTTTATTATCAAGAAATGCTGCCACTGCTATTTCGTTTGCCCCGTTAAGAATTGCCGGAACTGTCCCGCCTTTGCGGCAGGCCTGGTAGGCAAGTTTTAGAGACGGAAATTTGTTGAGATCAGGTGGCAGGAAATTAAGGTCCATGCATTGGGCAAGGTTGAGCCGGGAAAGACCGGTATTAAGTCGTTCCGGCCAGGAAAGAGCATAGGTGATAGGTATCCGCATATCAGGGATGCCCATTTGAGCAATAACCGAGCCGTCAATATATTCCACCAGGGAATGGACAATAGACTGAGGGTGAACCAGAACCTCGATGTGCTCAAGGTCAATATCAAATAGCCAGCGGGCTTCAATGACCTCCAGGCCTTTATTCATCAGGGTGGCGGAATCTATGGATATCTTGCGTCCCATATCCCAGTTAGGATGGTTTAAGGCCTGCTCCGGTTTCATCTTCCATAGCTCTTCACTGGTCTTGTCACGGAAAGGGCCACCAGAAGCGGTGAGGATAATTTTATGTACATCCTGCTGCCGACCGGCTGCCAGGGCCTGGAAGATGGCGTTATGTTCGGAGTCAACCGGCAGCATGGCAACATGGTTCTTTTTAACCTCTTCCATTACCAGCTCACCTGCCATCACCAGGGTTTCCTTATTGGCAAGAGCGATATCTTTGCCGGCACGGATAGCAGCCAAGGTAGGGGTGAGGCCAGCGGCACCGACAATTGCGGAGACAACGGTGTCTGCCGAAGGAAGAGAGGCAACTTTTTCATTGCCCTCCCGGCCGACGACAATTTTATCTGCCCATTGGGGAGGCAGGCTTGCGATCAGGTCCCGGGCCAGTTCGGCTGTTGATATTGACACCATTTCTGGATTAAAGGCGTCAATCTGCTCTTTCAGTAATTTTACATTGGTGCCGGCAGCAAGGCCGACTATTTGAAAACGGCCAGGAAATTGGCGGATTACTTTCAGGACATTGCGGCCAATGGAGCCGGTTGAACCCAGGAGAGATATTTTTTTCTGCATGATCAGATTATGCCAAAATGAATAAGATAATAATAAATGGGAGCACAGATCAGGATCGAATCAATCCGGTCGAGAATACCACCATGACCGGGAAGGATCTGGCCAGAATCTTTTGCCCCCATTTCCCGCTTTATCATGCTTTCCGTCAGATCACCGACAACCCCAAGGCCGGAAAGGATCAGGGCAGAAATGGCCAGGGGAACAAGAGAGTAGTCCTTGAGCATTAAAAAGCCGATCAGGACAGCTACTCCGGTGCCGCAGATAAGGCCACCGAACAGACCCTCAACGGTTTTGCCGGGGCTGAGCAGGGGGCTGAGTTTATGGCGGCCAAAGTTCTTGCCGGCGAAATAGGCACCGGTATCGGATCCGGCAGTGATACCGCTGAGAATTAATAATAAAACAGCCCCGTTGTCCATGGCCATGATTAAGGGCAGATAGGAGGCACAGAGACTGATATAGAAAACGGCAAAGATGATATTTGCCAGCTTGCTGAACGGTTTTTCCCAGTGTTTATAGGTGGCAATAATAAAAAAACAGATGGTGACAAGGGCGGTGATCAAGGCCAGGTAAACAAGATCAAGATGATTAGCCAGGGATGCTGCCAGGGGCAGCATGGCTGTGCTTAGTAACAGGTATCTATGGATCATGCCTGCTTTCGGCATGGTCATGGTAAAATATTCGTTAAGGGCGATGGCACCGATAATGATGATGACAGTAGCCAGTATGTTAAAGGACTGGAGGTATAGAATGAGGAGCCAGCAGCCGGACACAGCCAGGCCTGTTATGATTCGTTTCATCATGCTGTCATTTATGGTTTGAATTATTATCGACCTGTTTGCCGGTACGGCCAAATCGTCTCTGTCGCTGCTGATAGGAGTCAATGGCTTGATGCAGGTCGTCTACGGTGAAGTCAGGCCAGTTAGTTTCGGTGATATAAATTTCCGCATAGGATGCCTGCCAGAGCAGAAAATTGCTCAAGCGGTATTCGCCACCGGTGCGGATGATCAGGTCGGGGTCAGGCAGGTTCTGTGAGTAGAGATGATGGCTGAAGAGCTCTTCGTTTATATCTTCAGGCTTGAGGCTGCCATCAAGGCAGAGTGAGGCCAGTTCCCTTGTTGCTTTGAGGATCTCATCTCTGCTGCCATAATTAAGGGCCAGGTTAAGGACCAGACCAGTATTATTGGCAGTTGCGGCCATGGCTTTGCTCAGAACCTGATATACCTCGGTGGGCATTCGGGCGATATCTCCCATGCAGCGGAGTTTGATATTATTGGCGAGCATGGTCGCCAGCTCCTGCTCAAGAAATGTTTTGAGCAGGTTCATTAGGCCGGAGACTTCCTGGTCGGGTCGTTTCCAGTTCTCAGTTGAAAATGCGTAAAGGGTCAATGCTTCAAGTTTGAGATCACTGGCAGCAGAAACTATTTTTTTGACTGTTTTAACCCCGGAGCGATGGCCCATCAGGCGCATTAGACCACGGCTCTCAGCCCAGCGGCCGTTACCGTCCATGATAATGGCTATATGGGCGGGCAGATTATCCTGGTTCAGAATCTCAGACCTCCATAACCTCTTTTTCTTTCTCTTTTAAAATGGCTTCGATCTGCTCGATGAAGGAATCTGTTTCCTTCTGGGCATCGTCCTGATGTCTGAACATATCGTCTTCGGATATCTCTTTGTCCTTCTTCAACTTTTTGAAGGAGTCAATGGCATCACGTCGACAATTACGGATAGCCACCCGGTACTCTTCACTAACCGCCTTGGTCTGTTTAACCAGTTCTTTTCTTCGTTCCTCGGTGAGTTGGGGAATGGAAATCCTGATTAATTTCCCGTCGTTGGCAGGGGTCAGACCGATATTGGAAGCGAGAATTGCCTTTTCAATGGATGGCATGGTCTGGGGATCCCATGGTTGGATAACGATCATCCTACTTTCCGGAATGGTTATGGTGGCCACTTGATTCAAGGGCATCATCGCACCGTATGATTCAACCTTAATACCATCAAGCAGGGACAGTGAAGCTCGCCCAGTTCGAACCTTGCTCAGGTCACGGCGGTAGCTTTCAAGGCTCTTTTCCATTTTGTCAACCATGTTTAAAAGAACTTCACTCATTGTCTTCTCCACTTAATTAAGTTGAAGCTGCCTGTGGTGCAGGAAGCTGAAATGGCTTACGATGGTAATAATAGGTAACCTTTGGGTACTGCTTAATCGGTATTAGCCAATAATAGTCCCAACTGCCTCACCATAGATAGCTTTTTTGATATTGCCCGGCACATTCATGTTGAATACCAGGATTTTACGCTCATTGTCCATTGCCAGAGAGATGGCTGCAGAATCCATGACTTTCAGTCGTCGCTTAAGAACCTCTGAATAGGTCAGGGTGTCGAACTTGATGGCATCGTTATTGGTGACAGGATCTTTATCATACACACCGTCTACCTTGGTTGCCTTGCAGATTATGTCGGCATTGATTTCCAGACCACGCAGAACCGCAGCAGTGTCAGTAGTGAAATAAGGATTGCCGGTACCGGCAGCAAAAATGATGGTTTTACCCTGGCCAAGATATTCCAGGGCAAGTCTGCGTGAATATGATTCGCAAACAGTGTTCATGGAAAATGCTGACAGTACAGCTGTGGGTACATCGTTTTGATCGAGGGCATCTTTCAGAGCAAGAGAGTTCATAACTGTTGCCAGCATGCCGATATTGTCTGCTGCAGCGCGGTCCATGCCGGCTGCTGCCCCGGATATGCCCCGGAAGATATTACCTGCTCCAATTACAATACAGATCTCAACACCCATGGCCCGTATTTCTCTAACCTCTTCTGCCAGGTAGGACAGGACGTCATTACTGATGCCAAACTGGGCGTCTCCCATTAGGGCTTCGCCGCTGAATTTCAGGAGTACCCTTTTATATTTGCAGTTGGTCATGTTGGAGGCAATCGTTTTGAATTTGCAGGTCTGTGGCAGATGGCTGATTATCAGCCAGGCGGGGCAGAGTGAAGCCGTTCTGGCCCGCCTGTTGTTTCAGGCGAGGATCGGTTTATGCTCCAACCTGGAAACGGGCAAAACGTTTGATACTGATATTCTCACCCAGAGAGGCGATGAGCTCGTTGAGCAGGTCCTGGATAGTCAGGTCAGGATCCTTGACATATTTTTGTTCCAGCAGGCAGATCTCAGAGTAGAATTTGTCGATTTTCCCGCTGACAATTTTTTCCACGATATTTTCCGGCTTGCCAGATTCCAGGGCCTGGTTGGTGTAGATATCTTTTTCTCTTTCGATAATGTCGGCCGGAACCTCTTCCCGGCTGATACCAACCGGACTTGCTGCAGCAATATGCATGGCCATATTGGTAGCAAAATCCAGGAAGGAATCTGTTTTGCCGACAAAGTCAGTCTCGCATCCTACCTCAACCATAACACCCAGCTTACCGCCGGCATGGATATAGGTCTTAATGGTACCTTCACTGGTTGCTCTTTCTGCTCTTTTGGCAGCAACAGCCAGGCCTTTCTGGCGGAGGAGATCAACGGCTTTTTCCATATCTCCTTCAGTTTCAGTCAGGGCTTTTTTGCAGTCCATCATCCCCGCATTGGTCTTATCACGGAGTTCTTTAACCATCTGGCTTGTAATTTTCATTATCGTAGTTCCTGTTTCTTCCCTGTATTCAGGTAGATTTACTTATAGTTTTCAAAGCTGGATTGCCAGCCTTGGGATTGTAATATAGATTATTTTGCTTCAGCTGAGGCTGCTTCTTCGGCCGGGGCTTCAGTGGTGGAAGCGGCAGCCATGGCGGCGGCTATTTCGTCGTTTGATTCAACTTCTTCTCCACGACGGGCCTTTCCTTCAAGGACGGCTGCGGTCATTTTCTCGGTAATGAGTTTAATGGAACGGATTGAGTCATCATTGCCAGGAATGATATAGTCGATACTGTCAGGGTCACAATTGGTGTCGGTGATGGCAACAATGGGGATATTTAGCCTCTTGGCCTCATCAACTGCAATTTTTTCCCGTTTTGGATCAACGATAAAAATCACATCAGGCAGACCTTTCATGTCGTTAATGCCGCCGAGGTTTTTTTCAAGTTTGACCAGGTCTTTTTCCAGACCAAGGGCCTCTTTTTTCTTATATTGGTTGATGGTGCCGTCTTCGACCATTCCTCTGATTTTCTTCATTCGGTCAACAGATTTTTTAATGGTCTGGTAATTGGTCAGCATGCCGCCGAGCCAGCGATGGTTTACGTAAAAGATCCCGGCTCTGCTGGCCTCTTCTTTTACAATTTCCTGGGCCTGGCGCTTGGTGCCGACAAAAAGAACAGAGCCGCCTTTAGCCACGGTATCGACAATATAGTCATATGCTTTATTAAACAGGGGCAGAGTTTTGTCGAGATTGATAATGTAGATCTTGTTGCGTGCCCCGAAGATATAAGGCTTCATCTTGGGGTTCCAGCGTTTGGTCTGATGGCCAAAGTGAAGGCCGGCGGTGAGCATCTCTTTCATTGTTACATGTGACATTTTACTTCTCCTTGTGAGTTTTGGTTAGGCTTCCATCCCATTTGCCCAACCCCACATATGGGGCACCATAGGACATCTCAGGGATGTGTTTAATTTGTAAAATCCAGTCTTTTTACCATTATACTTGTTTATATGCAATAGGTTTGGGATTGTATTATTTGAATTTAAAGATCATTTCATTTTTTTTGAGCATGTCATAATGCCTCCTGGCTATCTCTTCCAGATAATCAGGGTCGCTTTGCAGTTTTTCGATTTCTTGTCGCAGTGCCTGGTTCTCTTTTTCCAGGGCGATATTTTTTGCCTTGGCAGCAGAGAGATCCTGCTGGATATGATAGTATTCAAGGACACCTTTATTGTTAAACATTATCCAGCCGGTAGTGACCAGAACAAGGATGAGGCAGAATAGAGAAAGAAGCCTCCTTTCTCTGCCGGTTAATTTGGCGATTCTTAGCGATAGCCAGCAGGAAAGGGATTTGATGCTTGTTGGTTTATGGTGGAAGGGCATTCTGGTATTATAAATGTCAAATGTCGATTAATGTTTTAACGATATTGAAATCTATATGGATCAACAAGTAAATGCAATCGCCAAATATAAAAAACAATAAGGCCGAATCTGTCTATCTGGTCAGCAGCTGCCTGGTTGGCCTGTTAACCCGTTATGACGGCAAGATCAAAACCATGCCGGAGGTTTTTGATCGGCTGGCAGGAGCAAATTGGATTCCTATCTGTCCAGAACAGCTTGGCGGACTGGCGACTCCGCGCTCCCCAGCAGACCTGGTCGGTGGCGACGGTCATGATGTCCTTAAGGGCAAGGCCAGAGTAATTACCCGTGATGGTCATGATGTAACAGCAAATTTTATCCGGGGGGCAGAACAGGTGCTGGCCATTGCCAGAGGTCAGGCGGTGACTGCAATCTACTTAAAGGCCCGTAGTCCATCCTGTGGCCTCAGTCCTATTATGGGAGTGACGGCTGCCCTTCTTCAGGACCATGGGTTTCGAGTGTATCAGATATGAATATGATACACTGTCTTTTTTCTGGGTTCGGATCATGAATTTTCGCCTTTGTCCATTAGCAGGAGGATGAGGATGCCGGCCTCGTAAAGCAGGTATAAAGGCCCCCCCATGAGCAGCATATTGATCACATCCGGGGTGGGAGTGAGTAAAGCGGCGACAATGCTGATCATAAGTAGGGCGTAGCGGCGGTTTCGGGCAAAATCACGGCGGGAAATCAAGCCGCATCTGGCGGAAAAAACCATGAAAACCGGCAGTTCAAAGATAAGACCGAAGGCGAGGATAAAGACTGTAACAAAAGTGACGAACCGGCCCACTGAGATTATGCTCTTGATCTGCTCTGATTCAAAACCAAGAAGGAATTTAACTCCGTAGGGCAGGGTGACGAAATAACAGAAGAGAGATCCGCAATAAAACAGCAGGCAGGTGAAAGCGGCAAAAAAGGTTACATTGGTACGGCTTAGATTAAAGGGCCGGGCCATTGCTCGCCAGAAGACGATGACGATCCAGGGCATAATCAGGAAGATGGCCGCTGCCAGAGCCAGTTTGACATGGGCTAGAAAAGGTTCAGCCACCGTGAAAAAGGCCAGTTTCTGGGTCAGGTGTCCCTGGAACATGTTAAAGAGTTGGGGTGAGAAAAAGTACAGGGCCAGGGTGCTGAGAAAAAGGCCCACTACAAGGCTTATAATGGTTTGGCGGAGCTCCAGAAAAAAGACAACAAGTCGCCGGCCCGGTGGAACGATTGCCTCAGGGTTTGGTGAAATTCCCAGGCTCATGTTGGTGCCTAGAGAAGGCTGGCCCGGATAAATTCTACCCCATTACGGAATAATGCAACACCCTGTCCTTCCTCCGGCAGGTCTTCCCTGGTCCAGCGGGGATGATTTGTCCGGTGAAGAAACGCCTCCGGGTGGGGCATCAGACCAAAAAGACGGCCGCTGGGGTCACAGATGCCGGCAATAGCCTCTGGTGAGCCGTTGGGGTTAGCCGGATAATCCATGGTGGCTTCATTGGTTAAAGGGTCAGTGTAGCGCATGGTGACCAGGTTGTTTTCCCGGATCATTTTTTCGGTAGTTTCATCACCAATGACGAATTTGCCTTCCCCGTGACGAATGGGGTAATAGAGCTGATCCAGGCCTTTGGTGAAGACACAGGGCGAATCAGCTTCAACCTTGAGGGTTGTCCAGCGATCTTCAAACCGGCTTGAGTCATTATAGGTCAGGCTGGTCAGTCGTTGATTATAATCATTGTTCACTCCTGGCAGCAGGCCGATCTTGACCATTAACTGGAAGCCATTGCATACTCCCAGAACCAGTTTGCCGTCGCTGATGAAGCGAAGGAGCTGGTCCTGCAGTTTTTCACCGCTCTTCTCGATAACTGCATAACGGAAGCGATGGGCTCCGGCTTGACCGGCTCCCAGATCGTCGCCATCGAGAAAACCACCGGGCAGGTTAAGGAAATGGTAATCATCCAGGGAATATTCGCCATGGAGGAGCTCGCTGATATGCACGATATCAACCTGGTCAGCCCCACCCAGACGACAGGCCTGGGCCATTTCATTTTCACAATTGGTACCAAATCCGGTCAGTACAATTGCCTTAACCTCTCTACTCATGTTGTCTCCTCTATGTCAAACATCTCGTCTCTCAGCCAGTCAATGGCGTATTGTAAAAGACTGATGCCGCTCAGATTGATACCAATGCTATTGTTAATTTTCTGTTGAAAATCTTCTAGGTAATACAGTGTTTCAATATACAGGTTCTGCTGACTGGTTGCCAACTGTAAACCTGCTTTTATCCTGGGGTGATGCAAAATGCTCATGAGTCGATCGTTGGCGTCATGATAGGCAGCCAGTTCCTGTCCTGTGGTCCATGTTTTGACATTTTGGCTGGTGGTTTCAGCAAAACCAAGACAATGGGGCTCGTTGATCAATACATGCATGGCTTCAGGGTTGCCGGCCTGGTTAAGCCATGCGGCTCGACCAAGGGGGTAGGTGCGGCAGGCACCGGGACGGCCCTGATAAACAGTGCAACCCTGTTTGCTGACAAAGGGGCAGGTCTGTTCTTCGTCCGGACCCATTGCCAGAAATACCTGGGGAAAGGGGTTACCTTCCAGCAGTTCAATGGTGGTGTAGCTGGCCAGAAAATCCTGACCGCTGACATTCAGTTCCTGTTTCAGGCGGAAGACGTCAAAGGGGCTTAACGCTAAGACCAGCTGACGGCAACAGTCGGTAAAGCAGGGAACCCCCGGGTGACAGTCAAAACAGAAATTCTTCTGTTCGGTCAGGGGTTTGACGTTTTCCGGTAACTGAAGATCAGGTCGCATGGATAAATTGTTTTATCATCGCCATTTAAGCTTTTTTGCTGCTTCGCCAGATATAGAGAACCGGGCTGGCAACAAATATGGAAGAATAGGTTCCCACCAACAGACCAATGAGCAGGGCGAAGGAAAAATCATGGAGAACGGTTCCTCCGAGGAAGAAAATGGCAGTCAGAACCAGAGCCGAAGTCAGGGAGGTGACAATGGTCCGGCTGAGAACCTCGTTAATGCTCATATTGATAATTGCCGGGAATTTGAGGCTCTGACCGTGTTTTCGCATATTTTCCCTGATCCGGTCAAAGACAACAACCGAGTCATTTAATGAATAACCGGCCAGGGTTAACAGGGCAGTAACGATGAGCAGGGTTATCTCCACATTAAGCAGCCAGCAGATGCCAAGAACAACAATTACATCATGGAAGGTGGCGATGGCAGCCGCAACACCGAAACTGAGATCAAAACGCAGGGCCAGGTAGCAGATAACCCCGAACAGGGAAATAGCAATGGCCTGCATAGCTTTATCCCGGAGCATTTCACTGATGGATGCACCGATTTCAGACTGACTTTCCAGGACGAAATTGTAATCATTAAGATCGTCAGCAAGGATCTGGGAAATCATAACTGTATCTTCACCCACCACTTCGGTGGATTTTTTAATTTTGACAATCAGCCTGTTTTCGCCGGTTACCGGTTGCAGGTCGACTCCTTCAATTTGGTTATTAGTCAGTACACGGCGAACATCTTCCAGGGCGAATGCTTTATCAGCTTTATACTGGAGCATGGAACCGCCGGTGAAATCAACACCAAGGTTGCCCTGTCCCCGCATAACCTGGGTAAAGGCCAGCAGGCCAACCAGCAGCATGAAGCCGGAGATGGCGAAGGTTATTTTCCTGACCTTCATATAATCGATGTCAGGTTTCTTTAATAATGACATGAACTTGATCGGTTTTAAGCGGCGGGTGGAATAAAGAACATCATAGACCAGCCTGGTTCCGAACAAAACGGTGAACAGGTTGAAGGTAACACCCAGGGAAAGCGTAACCGCAAAGCCCTTGATCGGCCCGGTTCCAAAAAGAAAGAGGGCAAGAGCCGTGATCAGGGTAGTCACCTGGGAGTCGACGATGGTCCAGAAGGCTTTGCTGTAACCACCTTCGATTCCGGAACGAACTGACTTGCCAAGGGCAAATTCTTCCCGCATTCGTTCAAAGATGAGAACATTGGAGTCAACCGCCATGCCGATGGATAGAATAATACCGGCAATACCGGGCAGGGTCAGGGTGGCCTGCATTATAGCCAGACCAGCAAAGAGAAAGAGGATGTTTGCCAGCAGGGCAAGGTTGGCAATTACCCCGGAAAGTCGGTAGTAGACCATCATAAAGAGCAGGACCAGAACAGTGCCCAGGAGGCCGGAAGACATACCCTTGTTGATGGAGTCCTGGCCAAGGCTGGCGCCTACGGTGAGGTTCTGGATGATCTTGACCGGTGCCGGCAGGGCACCAACCCGGAGGATAATGGCAAGGTCAGAGGCATCTTCATAGGTGAAGCTGCCGGATATTTGGGCGCTGCCGCCGAGTATCTTTTCCCGGATTACCGGAGCCGAACGAACAACATCGTCAAGGACAATGGCCAGTCGTTCCCCAACACTTTCACCGGTGATCTTGCCGAAAACCTTGCTGCCCCGACCGGTGAGATCAAGGCCGACATAGGGCTCGTTAAAGGTTCCCCCCACTCTGACCTGGGCATTTTTCACCATCTCGCCGGTCATCAGAATCTGGTCTGTGATTAAGAGGGGTGTTTTTCGTTCCAGACCGGTCTGGGGATCAATGTCTTTTTCAAAATAGATTTCGCAATCAGCAGGCAGATAACGTTTGAGGGCAAAATTAAGCTTGGCTCGATCTTCACCGGGTTGCCATTGATTGGCTTCAATGGCCTGGTTGATAAGATCCCCCAGATTTATGGCAGGATCGTTATTGACCAGTTTGAATTCGAGCTGGGCGGTCTGGCCAATGAGGTTTAAGGCCCGTTTGGCGTCTTTTACGCCGGGTAACTGGATAATGATTTCATCTTTGCCCTGGCGGACAATTACAGGTTCGGCAACACCGAACTGGTCAATCCGGTTACGGATGATCTCCAGGGATTGGTTAACTGCATTTTTGTTGATAAAGGCAATCTGATCATCGCTGAGTTTGATGATGATCCGGGGGAATGAACCTGCCTCCGCCATGATATTGATATTCAGATTGGGAAAATCTTCACTTACGACCTGTTCCACCGTGGCGACAGAATCGGCATTGGGCAGGGTGAAGACCACCTGGTTCCTGTCGGCAGACGGGGTCTGGACAACGGAAATTTTCTGATCTTTAAGCTGACTTTTCAGATCCTGGCTGGCAAACTCCAGAGAGTTTTCCACAGCTTTGTCAATATCAACCTTGAGAACCAGGTGCATCCCGCCCTGGAGGTCTAGCCCCAGGTGGAGTCCTTCCGGGGCAATATGTTTGCGCCACCAGTCGGGCATGGTGCTGGTGAATGAGGGCAGCAGAGTAACACCGGCAAAGGCCACAAGGGTGGCAAGAAGAATAATTTTCCACTTCAGCACTCTGGTCATAGAATAAGCTCCATGGCAGAAAATCAGGCATCTGGGCAGGCCCAGGGTTGATTCTGCAATTTGTCAAAAATTTAAGTTGCGCTTCCCCTCAACTAAGTAAAAGGGATAACCAGTAAAATACGGCAAGATTATACTCAACCCATAATATAAGTCAAATGCCTTTAGGCCCCCTTGCAAAATAGCCCTCTGCTCTGTTATCTACATAAAACTTAACAGGCTGGGGCAAAGCGGTTAAGATACTTTTTTGTACTAAATATTATGACAAATTGCATCAGGATCAAGTCCTTGTGCTATCTTGAATAAATTATGATCAGTGGTGAAATATAATGAATATTATAGATAAAATTGCAGATGATACCATAACTCCTGTCCACTATCTGGAGGTCGGTCCGGCTGATGGTCGTGATATTATTCTTCTCCATGGGATGAAGTTTACCGCTGAAACCTGGCAGGAGACCGGAACCCTTGCCATTCTGGCAGAAGCTGGTTTTCATGCCATTGCTCTTGAGTTACCTGGCTTTGGCAAGTCACCGGCAGCTGACCAGGACCCCTTGCAGGTTCTGGAAGATTTTATTAATTTACGTGGCTTGCAGCAACCAGTGATCATCGGTCCATCCATGGGCGGTCGGGTTGCCCTGGAATTTGCCATCAGTCGGCCCCAGCTTGCAGGAGCCCTGGTTCTGGTGGGGGCCGTAGGGGTTGAGGAAAATCGTGACCATTTAAGCGGGATTGATCTTCCTACCCTTATTGTCTGGGGAGGTGAGGATGCCATTTCGCCCATTGCCAATGGCCATCTTCTTGAGCAGCAGATTAATGGCTCGGCTTTTTTTGCGATTGACCAGGCCCCTCATCCCTGTTATCTCGATCAATCTGCCATCTGGCATGAACACCTTATGGCCTTTCTTGCTAATCTGGCGTCGTAATTAATCGGACCTCAGTGGAAAGGCTGCTGCTAATACCAAAGAAATAACCCATTATGGAGAATTTATGAAAAAAGTCGCCTCTAAACTGGCAGATATGCCAATCATTGAGCAGGCCCGAATTGCCGGGAGAGCTGCGGCTGATAAAAAGGCAGAGGATCTGGTGATTCTTGATGTGCATGGGATGGCATCTTTTGCTGATTATTTTGTCATCATGAGCGGTCGTTCCACCCGCCACGTCCAGGGTCTGGCCACGGCGGTGGATGATGCCATGTCCAGTAAACGAATTAAGGAGGCCACCAGCGAAGGTCTGGGTGAAGGCCTGTGGGTTCTCCTTGATTACGGGGATGTGGTGGTTCATATTTTTTATCATGAAGTCCGGGAATTTTATGACCTGGAGGGCCTCTGGCACGATGCTCCCAGGGTGGATCTGAGCGATGGTTGATCGTAAACCAGTCCTGCTGGCCATCCTTGATGGCTGGGGGGAGGGTAAGCCTGTGGCCAGTAATGCGATTCATATGGCCCGGACACCTAATATGGACGCCCTGCGGGGAAAATACCCTGCCACCACCCTGCTTGCCCATAACGGGGCTGTGGGTCTGCCTGAAGGGCAGATGGGCAATTCGGAGGTTGGTCATCTGAATATCGGGGCTGGCCGGGTAGTCTATCAGGATTATAGCCGGATCAACCGGGCAATAGCCACCGGTGAACTGGTTGAAAATACTGAATTGGTTAAATTAACCGATCAATGCCGGCAGAGTAAGGGTGCTCTGCATCTTCTGGGTCTGGTTTCTGACGGTGGTGTTCATAGCCATATTGATCATCTTGTGGCCATGGTGGAGCTGGCAGCGGCGCGGGGGCTGACAGAGGTATTTGTCCATGCCTTTATGGATGGTCGTGATACCCCTCCGTCCAGTGGTCTTTCCTATATGGAGCAATTAACAAAAGAGCTTGAGCGGATCGGTGTGGGCCGGGTGGCCACCATTAGCGGCCGTTATTATGCCATGGATCGGGATAATCGATGGTCCAGGGTGGAGAAGGCCTGGCAGGCTCTGGTGGACGGGGAAGGGATTGAGGCCTCTGACCCGTTAACCGCCATGAACAAGGCATATGATCGGGGTGAAACCGATGAGTTTATCATACCCATGGTCATGATGGCAGATAATGAGCCGGTTGCCAGGATTTCGGATGGTGATGGAGTTCTTTTTTTCAATTTTCGGGCCGATCGGGCCCGGGAGCTGACCAGGGCTTTTATTAGCCCAGATTTTGATGGTTTTGGCCAAAGGCAGCGTCCTGATCTAAGTTGTTTCCTCACCATGACCGAGTATGACCGTGACTTTGGTCAGCCCATTGTCTTTCCTCCCCAGTCTCTGGAGCGGATTTTAGGGGAGGAGGTTAGTAAACACGGGGTTCGTCAGCTGCGGATAGCGGAAACTGAAAAATATGCCCATGTGACTTTTTTCTTTAATGGGGGCAGGGAAGAGCCTTATCCCCTGGAGGATAGGATTTTGATCCCTTCTCCCCAGGAAGTTGCTACCTACGACGAAAAACCCCAGATGAGTGCTCCGGCGGTGGCAGATCGTTTGCTGACTGAGCTCGATGGTGATCGCTATGGTCTTATTATCCTTAATTTTGCCAATGCCGATATGGTTGGTCATACCGGCATCCTGCCGGCGGCAATTGCCGGGTGCGAGGCGGTGGATGAATGTATGGGGAAGGTGGTGAGCAAAGTACGGCAATTGGGTGGGATTGTTCTTATTACTGCAGATCATGGCAATGCGGAGATCATGGAAGATGATGAAACCGGTGAGTCCTTTACTGCCCATAGCTTGAGCCAGGTCCCTTTTATCCTGGTGGACGATGATGCTGAAGATGTGGTTTTGCGTCAGGGTGGGGCTCTCCGTGACATTGCGCCAACCATTCTTAATCTCATGGGAATTGAGGTTCCGGCGGAGATGGATGGTGATAACCTCATAAAATGATTTTTTAAAAGGCTGATTATGAAATATATAAGTACCCGCGGCGGGATAGAGCCGGTGTCATTTAAAGAGGCTGTGATGATGGGGCTGGCCACTGATGGCGGCCTGTTATTGCCGGAGACCATGCCTGTGGCTGATGAAGATCAGCTTGCGGCCTGGCATGATATGTCGTATCCGGAGCTGGCCTTTGCCGTACTTTCCCAATATATTACAGATATTCCTGCGGGCGACCTTGAGGAGCTGGTAAACCGTTCCTACGCAACATTTACCCATCCGGAGGTTACCCCGCTGGTGGCTCAAGGTCCGGTTCATATTCTCGAGCTCTTTCATGGCCCCACATTCGCTTTTAAAGATGTTGCTCTTCAATTCCTCGGCAATGTCTTTGAGTATCTGTTAAAGGAATCCGGCGGTCGGATGAATATTCTGGGAGCCACTTCCGGTGATACCGGCAGTGCTGCTATCTATGGTGTCAGGGGCAAGGAGAGGATCAATATCTTCATCCTTCATCCCCATAAGAGGGTCAGTGAAATCCAGGAACTGCAGATGACCACGGTAACTGATCCCAATGTCTTTAATATTGCGGTTCGTGGAACCTTTGACGATGGCCAGGCCATTGTGAAAGAGATCTTTAATGATATTGATTTTAAGCATGATCATTTTCTTGGCGCCATTAATTCCATTAACTGGGCCCGGATCGTGGCCCAGGTGGTTTATTATGTCTACGCCGCCTTACGTCTCGGAACTGCTGATAAAAAGGTTGATTTCTCAGTGCCAACCGGCAACTTCGGAGATATCTTTGCCGGTTATGTGGCCCGGCGCTTAATCCCTGGGCGGATAGGGCGCCTGATCCTTGCCACCAATGAGAATAATCTCCTTACCCGTTTTGTGGAGGACGGTGATTATTCCCTGGGCAAGGTGGTTCAAACCTGCAGCCCTTCCATGGATATCCAGGTGGCCAGTAATTTTGAACGTTTTCTTTATTATCTTCTGGCAGAAGATGCAGGGGCCTGTCGCCAGTCCATGGTTGATTTTGCCGGTAGCGGCAGGTTGGAGTTTACGGCCAGGCAGCGGCAGCATATTAAAGAAAATTTCCGTTCTGCCAGTGTTGATGAAGACCAGACCGTTGCCATGATTGCTGATTTTTATAAGGAAACCAGGTATCTGCTTGACCCCCATACTGCAGTTGGGGTCAGGGCCGGTTTGAATTTCAGACAAGACAAGACCCCCATGGTATGTCTGGCTACGGCCCATCCCGGCAAATTTGGCGAAGCAGTGGTTAAGGCCATTGGCAGGCCCCCTGAGTTGCCGGAGGCCCTGGCCGGGCTGGCGGGGAAAGAGGCTCGTTGTCAGGTTCTGGATGCCCGGGTTGAGCTGGTGAAATCCTTTGTCGAGGCCAACGGTCTTTAAACCTTTCTGATTGAATTTGATTCGCCAGTCTCAGCTAATCCTTAATTGCCTGAAATTTAATCACTTTCAGCTTGAATCATGTTTGGATAGCCGGAAATATTCAATTATGGGAAATGATGACCAAAGAAAACCGCTACGGCGTCGGAAAAAGGATTATCAATGCCATTGCTGCAAGAAAAAACTTCCCTATTGCCATAATTGCCCCTGTGGTTTTCAGATCTGTGAAGAATGTTTTCAGGAGAATCTATGGGGGATCAGTAATGGACCTACCTGGGTCTGTCCTGATTGCGAGCGGGTCAGAATGACCTATTAGCCAAGGTGATGGCCTAAAGGACCGTTGCCGTGAGCGATGTTGAGGTTCTGGCTCTTGTCGATGAGTTTGGCGGTAAATTTTGATGCCTTGGAAAAGGCTTGATTATCATCGGCCAGCAGAAGGTGAAAGGCGGCGAAAGCGGCGGCAAAGGTGCAGCCGGTGCCATGGAGATTGCTGGTTTTAAATCGGGGGTGTTCTGCCCGGACAAGATCGCCCTGGCTTGTGAGCAGGAAGTCGTTAACGGTATTGTCCTCTTCCCGGATGTGGCCGCCTTTAAGGCAGATGGCGCGGATATTGGGGTAAACCTTCATTAATTTTTTGGCGGCTTTCAGGGCATTTTCCAGTTCATTGCATTGCTGGCCGCTGATTATCGCAAGTTCAGGCAGGTTGGGAGTCAGAACCGTTATTACTTCCAGAAGCTCGGTCAGGGAATTTGCCTCTTTATTGGCCTTGAACAGGGAATGGCCGCTGCTGGCCTTAAGTACCGGGTCGTAGATTATTTCTCCACTGAAATTTTTCAGGACCTGGGCAATGGTTCGGGCGACTGTACTGCTACCCACCATCCCAATCTTGATGTGGCTGATATTCAGGTCGGCCAGGACCGGCTCAATCTGCGCCCTGATCTGTTCTGGGGAGAGGGGATATATTCCCTTAACTCCCAGGCTGTTCTGGCTGGTGATGGCTGAGATGGCTGCTCCGCCATATACCCCTATGGCAGTAAAGGTCTTGAGGTCAGCCTGAATACCGGCTCCGCCGGATGGGTCGGAGCCGGCAATTGTCAAGACAGCTTTCTGCAGGTCAGTCACTTGCTTAATTACAGCCGCTGCAGCCACCACCAGCCATGGGCAGGGGTTCGCTTTTGCCGTTGACAGACTGCATGGTGATTCTGAAAATTATCTTCTGGCCGGCCAGGGGATGATTGAAGTCAATGGTTACCATGTCGCCATTGATCTCTGTTATTGTCGCCGGGACCTGGTGATCTTTTCCTTCCTTTTCCATGGTCATGCCCACAACCAGTCCTGGTTTGATGTCAGCCTCTGCCGGCCAGGTGGTGCGGGGGAGCTGGTGAACCAGCTCCTGACGATGGAGCCCGTAAGCGTTTTCCGGGTTCACTGCAATGGTTTTGGTCTCATTGATCGTCATCCCGAGAACGGCTTGTTCAATGCAGGCCATAACCGAGGCAGTTCCCACGGTGAAGTCAAGGGGGCCGGTGTCGGCCGATGATTCGAATTGTTCGTTGTTTTCCAGATATCCATCATAGGTGACACTTACCTTGTCACCTGGTTTTACGCCTTCCATTTTTAGTCCTCATTGGTTGCAGATAATAATTTGATTATGAACACAAACTATATACCGTAAAATACCGACCTTGACGACTGCAAATTTATCCCGGCTAAAGGCATTGCTTGACAAATGACCCTGATCGGCATAATTTGCTCTATTTCTGTGGTTAATGGTGATGTTATCGAGCTTGTTTGCGAAAAATATAAGGAAAAAGTTGACCCGGATGATGTCTGCTGTCATCATCCGGATGATTATTGTCAACATCGGCAGGCCTGTATAATCCATTTTATGGGTAAAGAGGCCCAGCGCGAAAGTCAAAAGAAGGGCTGAGTCATATCAGTCATGATACTGGTGTAAGGGAAGGAAAATGAGTGAGTTGGATTTTGCCAAGGGTGATGGCCTTCTGCCGGCCATTGTTCAGGATCACGCCACTGGCGAGATTTTAATGATGGCCTATATTAATCCGGAATCATGGGCTCTTACTAAAGAAACAGGTAAGGCCCATTATTGGAGTCGTTCCCGTAATGCCTTGTGGCTCAAGGGCGAGTCTTCCGGTCATGTGCAGATGGTTAAAGATATTTTGGTTGATTGTGATCAGGATACCGTGGTCTTCCGGGTTGAACAGCTTGGGGGAGCGGCCTGTCATAAAGGTTATAAGAGTTGTTTTTTCCGCCGTGTAGAAAAAGATGGTCTGGTTATTAAAGATGAACCTGTGTTTGATCCGCAGGAGGTTTATAAAAAATGAGTTTACTAAAGCTGGGAATTCCCAAAGGCAGTCTTGAGAAACCGACAATTGAATTATTTGCCAAGTCCGGTTGGCATTTTAAGCTCACTTCCCGTAATTATTTTCCGGAAGTGAATGATGACGAGATGTCATGCTCCATCTGCCGGCCCCAAGAGATGTCTCGTTATATCGAATCAGGTGTTCTCGATGCCGGGATAACCGGCAAGGATTGGATTCTTGAAAATGAATCTGATGTGGTGGTGGTTGAAGATCTGGTTTATTCCAAGGTGAGCCGTAAACCAACCCGCTGGGTTATTGCTGTACCAGGTAATTCAGATATCAAGACCCTTGAGGATCTTGAAGGTAAAAAGATTGCCACCGAGATGGTTGGTTACACCCGCCGTTTTTTTGCTGAGCGTAATATTAATGTGGAAATTGAGTTTTCCTGGGGTGCCACCGAGGCCAAGGTTGTTTCCGGTCTGGCTGATGCCATTGTTGAGGTAACTGAGACCGAATCAACCATAAGGGCCCATGGTCTGCGGATTATCCATGAATTAATGACCTCTAATACCCAGCTTATTGCCAATAAAGAAGCCTGGCAGGATCCCTGGAAAAGGGAGAAGATCACGAATATTGCCACCCTGATGCAGGGTGCGCTCCGGGCCGATCGTATTGTGGGCCTGAAGATGAATGTGCCGGAAGATAAACTGGAAGATATCACCGGGATTCTGCCCAGCATGAATGCACCTACAGTTGCCCATCTTTATCAGAGCAGTTGGTATTCAGTGGAAACAGTTATTTCCGAGCATGAGGTCCGTGATCTTATTCCCCGGCTGATGAAGGGTGGGGCGGAAGGTATTGTTGAATATGCCCTTAATAAAGTTATCTGATTATAATCCATGTTGAAATTTGCTGATGCCGAATTTGTCAAATCGGCTTACGGAGTTGCTGATCTGCCACCGGTCCAGTTTCCGGAGATTGCCTTTGCCGGTCGTTCTAATGTGGGCAAATCCAGCCTGATCAACAAACTGCTTAACCGACGGAAGCTGGTTAAGGTCAGTTCCCGGCCGGGTAAGACCAGGTGCCTTAATTTCTTTCTGGTTGATAAGCTTCTTTACCTGGTTGATCTGCCTGGTTATGGTTTTGCCCGGGTATCGAGGAAGATGAAAAATGACTGGCAGGGCATGATTACCTCGTACATTCTCAAACGGGAAAGTCTGGCCTGTGTGGTTTTGATTGTTGATATTCGGCACGGGGTAAAACCCCAGGATCTTGAGTTTGTTAATTGGCTCCGGGCTGAAGGAATGTCTTTTTTGGTTGTCTATACCAAGGCAGATAAGATTACCCGGAGCAAGCGCCAGCAGCATGCGGCTAAACTAGATAATGGCCTGGGAATCAGCCCTGATAACCGGTTGGTTTTTTCTGCTAAATCAGGGGAAGGCCGGGAAAACCTTATTTCCGCTCTTGACCGCTTTGCCGGTTAATGGTTTATTATCATCGACGTTAATTATTAAAGAGGTTGATCATGTCCCAACAAAAAGCATTGTGGGAATGCTGGAATATTACAGACTGTCAGCGCCAGGAAGATTGCCCGGTACGGGAGTATGAAGGTACACCCTGCTGGGAGGTTGCCCGTGAGCGGGGGGAGTATCAGGATATTCTCCAGGTCTGTGTTGATTGCCTTGTTTTTATTACCCTGCATGGGGGTAGCGATACCCGTCTCAGTGATGACGAGATTGCCAAGATCTGGAAAAAGAAAGGGGTCTGTGAGTTAATTCCCAAATGTAAGACATGTGAAGAAGAGAAGGAAGACGACTGATTCCTTTTTTATTTCCCCCCCCAGCCGCCACCACCGGGGCTCTCAATGATAATCATATCACCGGCCTTCACCTTGAGATTAACCTTGCCGGCAAGTTTTCGTGTTTCACCGTCCCTGACCAGATAGTTTTTGCCCATCTCTCCGTCTTGACCTCCGGCCAGTCCATAGGGTGCGGTTTCTCTTCTTTCAGTGAGCAGCGATATCCTGGCCTTTTCCAGAAAACGGTAGCCTCGACTTATTCCGTTCCCGCCAGGATGAAGACCTGTTCCCCCTGAATTTTTTCGCAATTTATAATGACTGATCTGGAGGGGATAGCTCCGTTCCAGGGCTTCAACCGGGGTGTTCATGGTGTTGGTCATATGGGTCTGAATTCCGCTCAGACCCGGCCTGGATGGTCGACCACCCATGCCTCCGCCAATGGTCTCGTAATAGGTGAATTTAGCAGATTTTCTTTCTTTGCTGCTGCCTATGGCGATATTATTCATTGAGCCGCAACTGGCTGCCGGGATCCGGTTTGAGGCACCCTGCGCCAGAGCACCAAAAAGGACATCAACTATTCTTTGGGAGGTCTCTACATTTCCAGCTGCCACCGGTGCCGGCGATGTGGCGTCAACTAAAGTGCCGGGCCTGGTTTTAATGGTGATAGGGCGGTAAGACCCTGCATTGATGGGGTATCCTTCCCCCAGCAGGCATTGAAAAACATAGATGGTGGCGGCAATGGTAACTGGTTGCACGGTATTAATTGGAGAGTTTACTTGAGATGCTGTGCCGCTGAAGTCAATTATTGCCTGGTCATGGCTAATAATGATCCGGGCAGAGATGGGCAGGGGTTCCTGATTAAGTCCGTCGTTATCTAAAACATCGCTGAATGAGTAGGAACCGTCATTGAGGTGACTAATGGTCTGCCTCATTAATTTTTCGCTGTAATCCTGTAACTTTTTAATGGTGATGAAGGTATGGGATACTCCGTAATGCTGCAAAATCTCGGTTAATCGTATCTTGCCACGACCAAGGGCTGCCTGCTGGGCCTGGAGGTCACCCTGTCGTTCATCAGGGTTTCGTACCTGGCTCAGGAAATTGTTGAGGAACCCGTGATTGCATTCCCCCCGGCGGTACAGAAAGGTAGGGCTGATCAAAAATCCTTCGTCCTCAAAGTTTTGAGCAAATCCCATGGAGCCGGGAACTTTGCCGCCAACATCAGCATGATGGGCTCGGTTGACCAGGTAGAACAGGGGTTCTCCCTTAGAGTTAAACAAGGCTTCGATCAAGGTGATGTCAGGGAGGTGGCTGCCACCCTGGAATGGGTTGTTGACTATGATAATGTCCCCTGGTTCCAGACAATGATGGGCCAGGACATGTTCCAGGGTTGCCGGCATTGCTCCCAGGTGGACCGGTATATGGGCGGCTTGGGCTATCAGAGATCCTTTGCGGTCAAAAATCGCACAGGAAAAATCGCGTCGTTCCTTGATGTTGGAGGAGAAAGCAGAGCGGGCCAGGACGATTCCCATCTCTTCGGCGATGGAGGCGAAAAGTTTGCTGAAGACCTCTACTTCAATAACATCCATGATCAATTAAGTTCTATTCTATCTCTTAGAATTAGCGCTCTTCTGATTTAAGAACGGCGAGAAAGGCCTTCTGGGGGATATCGACATTGCCCACTGTCTTCATTCTCTTTTTGCCGGCCTTTTGTTTTTCCAGTAGTTTTCGTTTACGGCTGATGTCGCCGCCGTAGCATTTGGCTGTTACGTCCTTGCGCAGGGCAGAGATGGTAGTTCGGGAGATGATGGTACCGCCGATGGCGCCCTGGATGGCAATCTTGAACATCTGGCGGGGGATCTCTTCTTTGAGCCGGTCACAGGCATGGATACCACGTTCCCGGGCCCTATCGCGGTGGACCAATTGGGAGAGGGCATCAACCCTTTCACTGTTAACCAGGATGTCGAGCTTGACCAGGTCACTGGTTCGGTAGTCTATGAGCTCATAATCAAAAGATCCATAGCCCTGGGTAATGGATTTAAGCCGGTCATAAAAATCATAGATAACCTCGGCCAGGGGCAGTTCACAGGAAAATTCGATCCGGCCGGGCATGGGGTAATGATAATTGGTATTTTCTCCCCGGCGTTCCATGCAGAGGGTCATGACTGTTCCCATATAGCGTTCAGGGATATGAATGGTGGCCTTGATGTATGGTTCTTCGGTTCGCTCAATGGTGGTTGGGTCGGGAAAATGGGCAGGATTATCTACTTCCAGCATGGTCCCGTCCTGCAGGTAGAAATGGTAGAGTACAGAGGGGACGGTGAGAATTAATGGGATATTAAACTCCCGTTCCAGTCGTTCCTGAACAACCTCGAGATGAAGAAGGCCAAGGAATCCGCAGCGAAAACCGAAGCCAAGAGCGGTTGAAGAGTCTTTCTGGAAGGTAAGGGAGGCATCGTTTAAGGTCAGTTTTTCAAGAGCTGTGACCAGGTTTTCATAATCATCGGTGGAAATGGGGTAGATGGATGAAAAAACAACGGATTGAGCCTCTTTGAACCCGGGCAGGGGGGCCGGGCAGGGGTCGCTTTTGATGGTGATGGTGTCACCTGGTTTGGCGTCACTGATGTTTTTTATTCCTGCCAGGATATAGCCTACCTGACCGGCCTGCAGTTCTTTTTGGGGCTCGCGTTGGAGCTGGAAAAAGCCTACCTCCTCCACCCGATATGTGGTGCTGTTTGACATAAAGATGATGGTGTCACCGGCCTTGACTTTTCCGTTCATGATCCGGCAGGAGATAATAGTCCCCCGGAAGGAGTCATAATTGGCATCAAAGATCAGGGCCTCAAGGGGGGCATCAACATCACCTTCCGGTGGTGGCAGCATGGTGACAATGGCCTCCAGCATCTCATCCACTCCTTCCCCGGTTTTGGCTGAGCAGGCCTGGATTGTTTCACCGTCCAGGCCCAGGTCCTCTTCAATCTGGAGTGCAACCGCATCCGGGTCGGCAGAGGGCAGGTCTATCTTATTAATAACAGGAATGATCTCCAGGTCATTTTCCATGGCAAGAAAAAGGTTGGCCAAGGTCTGGGCCTCAATTCCCTGGGCAGCGTCAATTAAAAGCAGGGCGCCTTCGCATGAGGCCAGGGAACGGGACACCTCATAGCTGAAATCCACATGACCAGGGGTGTCAACCAGGTTTAGGGTATAGTTCTTGCCATCACGGGCCTTGTAGGGGAGGCAGATGGTCTGACTTTTAATAGTGATTCCCCGTTCTCGCTCAATGTCCATATTATCGAGAAGCTGGTCTTTGAACTGGCGGTCCGAAACCATACTGCATTGCTGAATAAGGCGATCGGCCAGTGTTGATTTCCCGTGGTCGATATGGGCAATTATGCTGAAATTTCGTATATTTTTTAGTTGCATTTTTTAAGAGACCTTTGATCCGATGTAATTTACGACTGGGGAAATAATTTTAATTAAGTAAAACCGGTGAAATGATCACGGGCCCATGTAATCCTTTTGCTGGCGGAAAATCAACGGATGGTGTAAGTTTTTTTGTTTTGTTATGATATAGATTTATCACAGAGTTTTGCATATAAAAAGGTCTTTCTCTCTTGTCAATGGTAAAGGCCTTTGTCCATATAAATACAGACGGATAATGAACAAAAAAGAAGACATCATCATGCCAGAGAGTTCACCTGCTGACCTTGAGGTGTCTGGTGGCCAGGCTTTAATGACTCTGGCCGATGATAATAATCTGCCGGCTTTAACTAATCCGGCCCAGTATCGATATCTCCAGGAGATCAGTCAGCATCGGTTGCTCAGCCGGGAAGAGACCGATGAACTGGCTAAGCGCTTTCAGGAAGATGGTGATCCGGAAATAGCGTATCAGCTGGTAACTGCCAATTTGCGTTTGGTGGTTAAAGTGGCCATGGATTTTCAGAAATACTGGATGCAGAATTTTCTTGATCTGGTTCAGGAAGGTAATGTCGGTCTGGTTCAGGCGGTGAAGAAATTTGACCCTTATCGCGGGGTTAAGTTTTCTTATTATGCTGCCTTTTGGATCAGGGCCTATATTCTGAAGTTCATTATGGATAATTGGCGTCTGGTTAAAATAGGTACTACCCAGGCCCAGCGTAAATTGTTTTTTAGTCTCAACAAGGAAAAGAAATTATTAGAGTCCCAGGGGTTTAAGCCGGAAACTAAATTGCTTGCAGAACGACTTGGGGTCAAAGAAAGTGAAGTAATTGAAATGAATCAGCGGATGGATGGCTGGGACGTTTCTCTGGAAACACCGGTCCAGGATGATTCCGGTGATGAGAAAAAGGATTTCATCCCCTCTTATGGGCCCACGGTGGAAGAGGCTGTGGCAGAGGTGGAGGTTAAGGAGAAGATTGTTGATCTGATCAATCGTTTGAAAGAATCTTTGAATGATAAGGAGAAGATGATTCTTGATAAGCGTCTGCTCAGTGATGACCCTAGAACATTGCAGGATATAGCCGACAGGTTTGGGATATCCCGGGAACGGGTGCGACAGATTGAGGCTAATCTGCTCAAGAAGATGAAAAAATTTCTGGAAGAAGAGGTCCCTGACATCAAGGATTTCATGGACCATATTGTCGGTTGATTTGGATAATTCCGTTAATAATTGTCTGATTTAGCTTGGTTCAGGTTGTAATTTTATAAAATGGAAAAGAAATGAAAGTACCCTTATTAGATTTGCAGGCCCAACTGGCGCCACTTAAAGATGAAATTACGGCGGTAATTGCCGAAACTGTTGATTCCTGTCGATATATTCTGGGCCCTGAGGTTGCTGGTCTGGAAAAAGAGGTGGCTTCCTATTCCGGGACTGATGTCGGTATCGGGGTTTCCAGTGGTACTGACGCCCTGCTGGTTGGTTTGATGGCATTGGAGATTGGGCCCGGGGATCTGGTACTGACAACTCCCTATTCCTTTTTTGCCACCATGGGTAGTATTCTTCGTCTGGGGGCTGAGCCGGTCTTTGCTGATATTGATCCACTGACCTATAATATTGATCCGGATCAGGTTGCCAGTATTCTTGAGCAGCCGCAGATGGCCGGGAGGATTAAGGCGATTATCCCGGTTCATCTCTTTGGCCAATGTGCTGACATGGACCCATTGATGTCTCTGGCTGCTGCCCATGATATCCCTGTTCTGGAGGATGCGGCTCAGGCCATTGGCGCGGTTTACCCAGGCCGGTCAGGGGATGGTGCTCTGCAATGGCGACGGGCAGGCAGTATGGGTGATGCCGGTTGTTTTTCATTTTTCCCCAGCAAGAATCTCGGTTGTATGGGTGATGGGGGGATGATTGTCACCAGTCGATTCGATCTGGCCCAGGAGCTGCCCATTTTGCGTACCCACGGTGGCTCTCCAAAATATTATCATGCAGTACTGGGAGGCAATTTCCGTCTTGATGCAATTCAGGCCGCTATTCTCAGGGTTAAATTGAGATATTTACCTTCCTGGCATGCAGCCCGACGCCAGAATGCGGCAACCTATGTCGATTTATTTGCCGACCGTGGATTGGTTGAAACTGGTAGAGTTGAGTTGCCTTATATTGCCTATGGTGAGGCCGCCGGTGAAGATCAGGATATTGATTGTCATATCTTTAATCAATTTGTTATTAGAGCCCGGGATCGTGATGGCTTGAAAGATTTTTTGCTGGCGGAAGGAATTGGGGTAGAGGTCTATTATCCGGTTCCCCTTCATCAGCAGAAATGCGTTTCCCATCTGGCCATTGCTGAGCAGTCGTTCCCGGAAACTGAGAGAGCTGCGGCAGAGACCCTTGCTTTGCCAATTTATCCTGAACTTACCAGTGAAATGCAGGCCTATGTGGTTGATCGTATTGCCGCTTTTTATGCCTAAATTGGGTGATGACAGGGCTTGTTACGAAGGTATCTATGGGATTCAGATTCGCAAATATTACTTCTCCAGGTAAGCTGATCCCTTTCTGTTTATTGCTGTTAATTGCCAGCCTGACTTTCCAGACTCCAGCTTTCAGTGCTTCGCGTTTACCGGGTTCTTCGGTGCCGAAGCAGGATCTGGTTCTCCCTGAAAAAGATGATTCTCCCTGGCTCAAATTATGGCGCCAGGCCCGTGAGATGACTCGTCAGGGTGATCTGGCCGGGGCAGTGGTTGTTTATCAAGAACTGCTCAGTCGTCGTCCCCATGTCGATGAGGCCCGGTGGGAGCTGGTCCAAATTTATATAGAACAAAATCAGCTTGCCCAGGCTATTGGTCTGATGGAAGATCTTCTGGAGACTAATCCCCAAAACATTAAATATCTCAATCTTTTGGCCAGGTTGATGCAGCAGCAGGATCAATTTGATCGTGCTCTTGATCTTTTAGGCAGAGCCCTTGCCGTTGACCCTGAGAATTATCTATCCCTGGCTGGAATGGCTGCGATTTTTCATCGCCTTGGTCGACAGCAGGAAGAACTGGTTTACCTGGATAAATTGGCTAAGGTCGATGATTTGGATTTAGGGTTGAAAGAGCAGCTTGCCTATGGCTTTTTTGAGTTGGAACTATTTGAAAAGGCAAGACCCCTGGCAACTGAGCTGGCGACAGCTGCGCAGGCTTCTATGTCGTCACTTCTGTTGGCAGCCAGGGTGCACGGTGCCCTTTCCCTTGATAATCCTGCTGCCGGCTATTGGCAGCAGGTCCTGGATCGAGACTCATCTCTGGTTGAGGCCCATCGCTGGCTTGGTAAATATTTTGAAAAACAGGGCCGGGGGCAGGAAGCTCTTGTTCATTATCTCTTTCTCTATGGGCAATTCCCCGAGGACTCAATCAATCTTTTAAAGATTGCTCAGATTCATGCGGCTTCCGCCAAGTATAATGAGGCCTTAATTTATCTGCAAAAATACCTCTCTAAGCATCCTTTTGACCGGGAGGGAATCAGGTGCCTGGTGAATATTCAGGCCTCCCTTGGCAATCAGGCCCAGACCCTGGCTGCCCTTGATCGTTATTTTGCGGTTGAGCCTGATCCATCTCCAGATAAATTGCGTCAGGCTGCCAGGCTTTATGACGCAGCCGGTCGTTACCATGACGCTATTGTTCTTTATCGTCAGCTTCTGAAGGTCAACCCGCTGGATCCTGATTTGCTTGCCACCCTAGCTGAGGATCTGCTGGCCATTGGTGAGGATGATAGTGCTCTCAGGGTGCTGACGGTTATGGCTTCGGTGGCACCTGGTGACCGTGAAATTTTTCTCGGCATGGTCGGTTTATTGGAAAGCCTTGGCCGTCATGGAGAACTCGGTCGATTGTTGGCTGATCGTCATAAACGGGTTCCGGATGATCATGAGGTTACCTTGAGGCTGATTCAATCCCTTTTAGATCGTGGTGAACGGGACGAAGCTACGGCCATGGTCGCGGAGGTATTTGATCTTGCTCTTCTTTCACCCGTACTGCTGGAATTGAGGGCCGTTATTCTTCAGGACCTGGGGATGACTGCTCGTGCCCTTGCTGATTATGATAATATTTTAAGTCAGTTGCCTGATCATCTTAAGGCAAGAAAAAATGCCATAAAGCTGAATGCAGCTCTTGGGCATCTGGGTAATCTGCAGAGGCATGCGGGTTTATTAACCGGAGCTGGGCTGTCTGGGGCAGAATTTTCGGGCCGTGAATTGGCAAATATATTATTGGATCATCTTGTTGAGTCTTATGCTGCAGCTAAAATTGATTACCACCAGGTGGTGGAGTTGGCTGAAAGCTTTGCTGTGGCAGGTGATAATTGGTTTGCCCTTGTTCTTTATCAAATGGTGATCAGCGACGAATCTCTGGCCTCTGCGCGTAGATGTGAATTAAAGCTGGCTATGGCTGAGATAAGATACGCTCAGGGTTTATTATTCGAAGGTGAGCAGATTCTGCGCGGTGCCTGGCTTGCCGGTTGCCGGCAGGGTCGGGCAGGTCAGCAATTTGCATCCTTAATGGAGATGGAGGAAGATATTGCTTCTGATCATGCTCCCGATCATTATCTTCTCTGGCCTTTGCCGAGTAGTTTGTCGGCCCAGGATCCTGCTGGCTTGATTGAACTTGCCCAGCTGGCGGAGAAAAATGGTCGTTTAAGCCTTATGGCCACTTTTGCTCTTGCCGCCTATAATCAGGTGCCAGACTCACTAAGCGCCGGTTTATTATTAGTTCGGGCTCATGAATTACAGGGTGATCTGGAAAAGGCTGGTCTCTTACTTGAAGACTTGCTTGCCCGTTATCCCGGGATGTTATCCTTAATTGACCGTCTGGCCGTAATAACTTTTCAGCAGGGTAATTGGGGAAAAGCCATGACATGCGCAGGACAAGTTCTTGCCATTGATCCATCCAGGCAGGACATGCATCGGCTCAGAGCCCGTATCATGTGGCGCCAGGGCAGGGGGGAGGAGGCGGTTAAAATGTATAATTCCCTGCTTGACCCTCCGGTATTAGAACTGGCTAATAATCTGGCTCGGAAAAGAGCTGTAGCATTGCCTCTGGGTAATTTTGATTCCAGTTGGAATTTTATCAGTTCTGAATCAGATGATCCTCTTGCTGGGCTCATGGGGATAGATTTCTTCAATGATCCTGGCAAGAGGAAGTTCAATGAGATTATTCTTCCCCTTTATGCTAATTATCGCTGGCAGCAGGAATTTACCCTGGAGCTGGCCAGCCGGCAGGCCATTCTCGGCCGTGAATATCGCCGGGCATTATATTACTTAAATCTCTTATTAAAGAGGCAGCCTGCTGATCCATTTCTTCTCTTTGATCTGGCGGAGGTTTATGACCACCTGTATAGGCTGGATGATGCGGCTCTTCTCTATGCCAGGATTCATGAAATAAATGCGGATTATCCTGGTCTGGAAGAGGCATGGAGTCAGAATCGTCAACGGAGAAGGCCGAGTATTGCCCTTAGCGCCTCCCTTGCCCGGGAGGATAGACGGGATGGGTATAAGGCCATGGAGCAACGTGCAGTTTCCCTGACCGGAAGAATTGCCCCCGGTCCCAAGGATAATTTAAGTATTGATCTGCAGCGTATTCATTTTCTGTCCATTGATGGTGATGAGAGCATGTGGGCCAGTCGTTTTATGGTGGGCTGGCAGACGAGTTTCCTTGATCATTTTGATCTGAGTCTCGGGACAGGCATGGAGCACCTTGAAGATGACGGCCAGCAGATAACTCTGGTTGATTGTCGTCTTAAAGGACAACTTGGTGATATCTTCAGTGGCGAGCTTTTGTTGCGTCGGGATGTGGTTTCTGATACCATGGCCAGCCTTCAGCGTAATATTGTTGCTGAGGATATTGAGTTGTCATTGGCCATGGGTTTATCGTCTTATTTTGCCCTGGGGGCTGATTATGGATTAACCTCCTTTTCTGATGATAATGATTTGAGCAGGTATTCATTCTGGGCCTCCTATCTTTTGGTTGATCAGGAACCGGCCCATCTTGAATTCAGTTTAAGCTATGTTTATAAGGACGCAGACGAAGGTGCCAGGCCAGGTCTTCCTCTTCTTGCTGATGGTTTTGCAGCAGATGATCATCCGTATTGGGCTCCTGTTGATTATTGGCAGACCAGCCTGGGAGTAAGTTGGCATTATCTGCTTGGTCATGGGTCGGAAGAATACGGGAGCGGTGATTATTATGCCCTTGGATATCGCTTTAATTATGATTGTACCGGTCGTGACCAACATGTTTTGTCTGGGGCCCTTAACTGGCAATTAAATAAAGATTTTGTGGTTAAAACGGATCTTGAATATATTACATCTGATGATTATCGGGCCAGTGATGTAACATTGTCCCTTGTATATCGATGGTAAATTTGAATTACCTGATTGCCGGTGTCGGCAGGAAGGATCAGTAATTATAGGAGTTTAAATAATGGTTCAACGAGTACCAATGTCAAAGACCGGCTACAATCGCCTTCGAGCCGAATTAGCTCGTCTGGAGAAAAATGATCGTATTGAGGTGATCAAGGCCATTGAAGTGGCAAGGGCCCATGGTGATCTTAAGGAAAACGCTGAATATCATGCTGCCAAAGACCGGCAGGGCCATATTGAAGGACGTATCCTTGAGCTGAAGGATAAGCTTGGTCGGGCGGAACAGATAGACTGTACTAATGTTTCCCATGATAAGGTGGTTTTTGGGGTAATGGTCACTGTGGTAGACCTTAACACAGATGAAGAGAGCTCGTATCAGCTACTTGGTCCGGAAGAGGCAGATGTAAAAGACGGGATTATTTCGGTATTTTCACCATGGGGCCAGGCAATTATAGGCAAGGCTGTTGGTGATGAGGTTGCGGTTAAGACTCCGGGAGGAATTATTGAGCTGGAGATTATGGATATAGGCCCTGGCAAAATTTCCTGATGGGGTGATCAGTTGGTTTTCTCACCAAGCATCCCGTTGAGAAAAATGTCACAGATGTGGTCTGAGGCTTCATCCAGGGTGTAATTGGTCTGGGGGTCCAGGATCCAAAGACGGGCCATCTCGTCAAGTGCACCGTAAAATGCCCGTTTGGCGATTCCCGGCATTATGGTTCGGTTGAATATTCCTTGTTCCTGACCCTGATGGATAATATCTGAAATGATATCAATATACTCGACAAATTTGGTGTTGCGGTACTCCTTGATAAACTCGTTACTCTGGCGTAGTTCCATTTGTAGAACCTGGACGAGTTCCCGTTGTTCGTTGATTAGGCTCAGGTAATGGCTGGCAAAGATCTTTAGTTTCTGCCGGGGGTCTGGTTCCTTTTCCAGCAGGAGTTTAACTTTCAGAATTATTTTGCCGATCTCATCTTCAAAAAGGGAGATGAGGATATCGTATTTGTTGTTGAAGTAGAGATAGATGGTTCCGTCAGCCACATTGGCTTCCTGGGCGATATCAGAAATTCTGGCATTGAAAAAGCCTTTTTGGGCAAAGACCTTGATTGCCGCCCTAGTAATTTTTTGATGTTTGTCGGAAACTCTCATCTGTCTGGTCTGTAAAGAATGGGTGGTAATTTCAGATCTCTTGCTGACCATTGTCAGAAGAGTCTGTCTGGGAAAATGATTAAATTGTGAATAATGGTTCATTTTCTGTCTTTATAAATAGATTTTTGTGGTATCTATGTCAAGGTAAAAATAAGGGAGACGGTAAGTCTAAGTGAAAGATTGTCTTAACTTTTTCCTTTCTTGACATGAATATGGCTAACAAGTCATATTGTTCAATAATATGCTTAATCAATGAATGGCCATCCAGTGATTAACGGTAAATTTTACGGTAATTACTTGTGTAGGTTGCATCAGAATAATTTCTGATCGAAAATGTGGATTATACTAATCAACAAGGAGTGATTAATGAAAGTTCTGGTTGTGGGTTCAGGTGGCCGGGAGCATGCTCTGGTGTGGAAGCTTTCCCAGAGTTCAAAGGTGGACAGGATTTTTTGTGCCCCCGGGAATGCCGGGATAGCTTCATTGGCAACTTGTGTTGATATTGGCGCGGAAGCTATTGACCAATTAGTATATTTTGCAGTGGCTGAGAGTATTGATCTTACAGTTGTTGGACCTGAGGTTTCTCTTAGTCTGGGTATTGTTGACCGTTTTCAGGAAAAAGGTCTTGCCGTTTTCGGACCGGACAGTAAGGCAGCGATTCTTGAGGGCAGCAAGGTCTTTACCAAAGACCTGATGGCTAAATATGATATTCCTTCCGGTGGCTATCTTGCCTGTTCTGACCGGCAGGAGGCTGTTGATTATATTAATAAGGTCGGGGCGCCGGTGGTGGTGAAGGCTGATGGTCTTGCTGCTGGCAAGGGAGTTATCGTTGCCCAGACCATTGATGAGGCAGTGGCTGCTGTTGATTTGATCATGGCCGATAAGGCATTTGGCGATGCAGGGGATCATATAGTTATTGAGGAGTTTCTCGAAGGAGAGGAAGCCTCTTTTATTGCCTTTACTGACGGAACAACGGTTCTGCCTCTGCCTACCTCTCAGGATCATAAAGCGGTTTTCGAGGGAGATCAGGGCCCTAATACCGGCGGAATGGGAGCCTATTCTCCTGCCCCGGTGGTTACGGAAAAAATCCACCAACAGGTGATGTCTGAGGTTATGGAGCCTACAGTCAAGGCCATGGCAGCCGAAGGCCGGCCCTACAAAGGTATGCTTTATGCCGGCTTGATGATTAAGGCCGGGGAGATTCAGGTACTTGAATTTAATTGTCGTTTTGGTGATCCCGAGGCCCAACCCCTACTCATGCGTCTGCAAAATGATTTGGTTGAAGTGCTTGAGGCGGTAATTGCTGGTCGTTTGTCAGATATTGATTTGCAAATTGACCCCAGACCCACCGTCTGTGTGGTGATGGCCTCTGGAGGTTATCCCGGCTCCTATAAAAAGGGGCACAGGATAAGTGGACTTGAACAGGCAGCCGGGCAGGAGGATGTGGTTGTTTTCCATGCCGGTACAGCTATGAACGGAGATGATATTGTTAATGTGGGCGGTCGGGTTCTGGGAATTACAGCTATCGGTGAAACCTTAAACGAGGCTGTGGGAAATGCCTATGGTGCGGTTGATAAGATTAGCTGGGATGATTGTTATTTTCGCCGTGATATCGCCCGTAAGGCCTTTGCCCGTGATGAAGGGTAAGAAGGGTATGTTTTGATCTGCGTTTGGCTCGTTGTCCTTGGAGGTATTTAGAGGACATGATCAGACAGGTCGAGGAGAAGGCCGGTAATATCCAATAATTTTTTAGAGGATTATGACCTTGGCAGAAGATGTAATCAGCCAGGCTGCACAAATTATTTTAGACGGTGGTCTGGTGGCGTTTCCCACTGAGACCTATTACGGCCTGGCGGCTGACCCCTTTAATAGACAGGCTTTGGTTCGTCTTTTTGAGCTAAAGGCCAGGGATGTTTATAAGCCCCTTCTCACCCTGATTGAGGAGAAGGGGCAGCTTGACCTGCTCACTCCGGTAATTCCAGACTTGTTTCAACCACTTATGGACTTTTGGCCAGCGCCCCTTACCCTGGTCTTTGAAGCCCGCTCCTCATTACCGGTAATGTTGACCGGCGGCAGTGGTACTGTTGGAGCAAGGATCTCATCTCATCCCCTGGCCAGGCAGCTGGTTTCTGCCGTGGGCCACCCAATTACCGCCACCAGCGCCAATATCTCGGGTAAGCCTGCTGCCACCACTGAACAGGAGGTGGCAGCATTTTTCGGTGACAGGATAGACATGATTCTGCCCGGGGATGATACCCGGGGTGGTGCTCCTTCAACATTGGTTGGTTACGAGCAAAATTGTCTCTGCCTGATCCGTGAAGGGGCGTTCCCCTGGCGCCAGGTTATGGAGACTGTTAATGAGGGTGAGGTTGATGATCTGCAATGGGATCGGCAATTTGCCCTTGACCGGGCCGGTGGTGACGAGGACTTGCTTGCTGAGCTGGTTCAGCTTTTTTACCAGACCTCAATTGCGGATCTGGCCTTGATGAAAGAAGGGATAGCCGATGATGATCTGGAGTCAGCGGCTAATGCCGCCCACAGTATTAAGGGTGCTGCTGCCAGCCTCGGAGTTGAGGCTGTCAGGCAATTAGCCTATGAGTTGGAGAAAAACTGCCGAAGTGGAAAATCTTCCGGTCTCAAGTCCCTATTAATTGAGATGAAGACAATGCTTAAACTTTTTATTGCAGGTTAAGCAAGCCCAGGAGCATTTCCCGGTAATGGCCGGATAATTAAGGTGGGTTACCAGTTATTGTGGACAAAGGTGTCTTTAAGATAGAAATTGGCATCGTAAAAAAAATCTTGTCTGGTAAAGTTAAATTTTCGGGTTGATATATTTATCTGCCCTTCCCACACGACCTGATAAAGGAGAGATCATGCCAACTGCTCAATCGTTGGTCCAGAGGTTTAACGATCTTAAGACCCTGCCCGATGTTGCTATCCGGGTATCGCAGATGGCTTGTGTTGATTCCACCACTATTCAGGACTTTGAAGAGGTTATTAAGCTTGATCCAGTCCTGGTTATGCGCCTTCTTCGGTTGGTTAACAGTCCTTATTTCGGCTTGGCCAGCCGGGTAGAGTCCATATCCAAGGCCGTTGTTTTTATCGGGATTGAGCAATTGCGCAATCTGGTGGCGGTTGAGGCGATCCGTGATCTTTTCACCGACCATGAACCAGACCCTCCATTTTCCCGTAAAAATCTCTGGGTTCATTCCGCCACGGTTGCCATCCTCTGTCAAATGATTTCCCAGCGTATTTTCAGTCGCAGCGGTGACAACGCTTTTCTGGCCGGTATTATGCACGATATCGGTCTTATTGTCGAAGACCAGCTGGTGGGGACTGATCTGCGCAAGGTATGCATGGCTTATGCTGAAGGATCTGAGCAGCTTTGTCGTTATGAAGAGCTCATGATCGGGACAAATCATGGTCGGGTGGGTAGGCTGCTGTGTGATCAATGGCGGTTTCCGGAGGAGGTCATTATTGCGATTAAGATGCATCATGATTCGGATGCTGTTGAGCCCATCCCCAGTCTGACTGCTATCCTTCAGTTGGCTGAATTTATGGCCTGTAAACTTGGCTACGGGGTGGTAAAGGAGAGGCTTGAGCCTCTGCCTTCATATCTTGCTGACCACCTCAAGGGGCGAAT
The DNA here is from genome assembly GCA_964653055.1 of uncultured Desulfobulbia bacterium. Taxonomy (GTDB): domain Bacteria; phylum Desulfobacterota; class Desulfobulbia; order Desulfobulbales; family SURF-16; genus CAZZCA01. The sequence continues at coordinate 73,495 of CAZZCA010000009.1, forward strand.
GACTGAATATCGGGTCCTGCTCAAGGCCTTACCGGAAGAGATGGCCAAGGCAAAAGAACTCTACGAATTGGATGGCGGTTAAAAAATGTCTATGCAGATTGATGATGTTTTTACTGATCTCATTAATCCCAGTGAAGAGTTGGGCGGACTGGTCGCTGTTTTTTCCAGGGTTTTGCCCGGATCAATTATTGCCATCAGCAAAGATGGCGTTTTAGAGAAGGATTCCGGTTTCCCTGAAATTGCTCCTGGGGCTCTTGTTGAGCTTGATGGCAGTAGTCGTAACACTTCAGGAATAGTCAGTCGGCAAATTGGAGATTGCAGTTGGGTCTATGCCTATTATCTTGCCGAGCATGGTGCGGTTTGTTTTTTTGTTATTCCTGATTCCAATTCCGATCTTGTTGCTGACCAACGGCTGCATACTCTTTATCTGCAATCCCTGCAATTTGCCCAATTACAGTTTTCCCATGATGAGGTTGTCCTGGAAAATGTTCAGTTCAATCGACAATTTGAGGTTCTTGTCTGTAAACAGACCGAGCTTCTTGATGAGAATCATCGTCAATTTGTTCTGATTCAGCAAAAGGAAAGAGATTCCGCCCGGAAGCTTGAAAAGGAAATAGAGCAACAGACCAGAGACCTCAGAGCTGCCAATGTACGCCTGGCTGAGGCAAGCAGGTTGAAAAGTGAGTTTCTTGCCAATGTCAGCCATGAATTGCGGACCCCGTTAAATGCCATTATCGGGTTTGCCGGTTTATTGGCTGAAACATCACTTCAATCGGATCAGGTTGAATATGTCCAGGCTGTGCAGCGGGCTTCTAAAACCCTGCTGGTGCTTATTTCCGATGTTCTTGATCTTGCAAAGATTGAGGCCAACCGTTTGGAGCTTGATTGTCGGCCTTTTTCATTAAAAAATCTCCTGGTCGGGGTAACAGATATGTTTGTTTTTCAGGCCAGGGAAAAAGATGTTGCCTTAAGTTGCGAGATTGATCAGGCTCTTCCTCCTGCCTTTATCGGTGATGATAATCGCCTCTGGCAGGTATTGGTTAATCTGGTGGGTAATGCGATGAAGTTTACCCGCCAGGGCGAGGTTATAATGAGGGTGAGTTTAATTGGTGATGATTCTGGTCAGTGTGAAATCGGCTTTGCGGTGGAAGATACCGGGATCGGTATCGATCCGGCCCGGCAGAAGATGATTTTTGAGAAATTTACCCAGGCCGATGGATCCACCACCCGTCGTTTCGGCGGCACTGGCCTTGGTCTGGCCATTACCCGACAATTGGTTGATCTGATGGGTGGCAGGGTTGATGTCAGCAGTATAGTTGGTAAGGGTAGTATATTTAGTTTTGCCATCAAGCTGAAGTCATGCGATCTGCATGAAGTTGAAGATTTCAGGAAAGATCGGGATAAGGGTAAAAAAGAATCCAGCTCCCTGGATATTGGGCAAGTTGGCAGTGGAGACAGCCTGAGGGTGCTGGTGGTTGAAGATAATCCGTTGAATCAGCGACTGGCAAGTATTCTGGTTGAACGGAGCGGCGGGCAGGCAAGTGTTGCCGTGGATGGTAGTCAGGCCTTGAAAATGCTTAAGGAAGAAGATTTTGGCCTGGTGTTGATGGATGTGCAGATGCCTGAAATGGATGGCTTGACTCTGACCACTCTAATTAGAGATCTGGAAGGAACCGGAGGTGGTCAGTATCGATCGTTGATTGCCCGCTCACAGCCTTTACCCATTGTAGGCTTAACCGCCCATGCTTCCCCGGAAGATGAGCAGCGATGTTATCAGGCCGGGATGACCGATTTTATGAGTAAGCCCATAGACCTGGAAAAATTGGGCAGAATTATTGCCTGCATTAGTGGCCGGTTAAAAATATCAGAAAAGGAATGATTCTATTTTTTCCTTGAAGGTCCCGTGGGCAGTGATGGTTGCCAGCCGGCTGTTTTCGTCCAGCAGGGTGAGGGCAATGTCGAGATAATCAACAGGCATCACTTCGGCCAGTCGGTCCGGCCATTCAATGATTGTTACCCCCTCACCGTACATTATCTCCTCAAGACCCAGTTCCTCAATCTCTTCAATATGGCTCAACCGATACAGGTCCAGGTGATACATGGGCAGGCGGCCGGGATACTCATGGATCAGGCTGAAGGTGGGGCTGGTGATATAATAATCCTCCGGAACCTGTAAACCCCGGCCAATGGCCTGGGTCAGAGTGGTTTTGCCGGCCCCCAGGTCACCGGACAGGGTTATAATATCACCCTTGTCCATAGTCCGGCCTAGGTGCAGACCGTAATCAAGGGTTTGTTCCAGGGATGAAAGGGTTAGAGAATGTTTGTTGGAACCTCGTTTCACGGGGCAAGTCTCTTGTGGCAGAACAGGCAGCGGTATTTAGGTGGATGGTCCTGGGGCAGTGGTGCCTCTCCGTTTTGCTGGTGGCAGGAATCGCAGTGTTTTTCCGCTTCTTTCTTTTCCATGGCAAAGAATTTTTCATGATTATCGTCATGGGGCAGGGGAGATGTCGATTCGGGTGGAGCCTGCCAGAGAAAGAGAAAAACTCCGCCGCAGAATAAAAGAAAAATAATATTATAAAACAGGTTTTTCTTGGTTTTGTAGTTAATGCTCATTTTGTTCTCCCGCATTTTTTTCGCTTCTATTAAGACCTGCCAGATTCTATGGATAATTCCCCATAAAGGCGTAAATAAGGGCTCAGGCAAGCTCTAAAGATTTAAAGTTGACAATTCCTGCCCTCAAGCCGATCATAAGTGATTCTATAATTATTCGGCATAGTATTTTGTTGCTCCCGCTTAATTGCAAAATGCGGTTATGTCGCTGCTGTTTACGGATGATCCGTTCAAGATCATGGCATTGATGGCCAGGGTCTTTGATTAATGCTGCCACAGTCTCGCCACAAACAATGGCCGGATAAATTCCTTCACCGGTAAGACCTGAGGCAAGCCCGGCCGCATCACCCACCAGGAATTTATTGCCAAAACGATAGTCCTGATAATCGAAATTAATGGTAGCCGCTTCCAAGGCTAATCCCTTAACCTTAATACCATTTTTTTTCAGCCAATGGTTAAAGTTTTTCTTCAGCCTGGAAGCAGACATGTCTTGCTTGAAGGCATAGGCGCCAATGGAGGCCCCTTTTTTATGGGGGAATATCCAGGCGTAGCCAGAGGCGAATAATCGCTGATTGAGATGCCATTGCATATGGGGAAAATCACCTGGTACCTGGTATTGAATTCCTGCTCCTGTACGCTGGCTTGGGATCTTAAGAAAGCGCCGGACCAGGGAGTTGCTGCCATCTGCACCAACCAGGAAGTCGAAGCTGAATTCCTGACTTCGGGTAAAGATTTTATCGTCAATTATATTGAGTACAGGGCAATTGCTGATGATTTTCACCCCGGCTTTTTCTGCCTTATCCCTCATCCAGCTCCCCAGTTTTTCCCGGTTGATGGTGGTGATAATGGGGTTTTTGTTTTTGATAATGGTTTTTTGCCATTGAGAGCAGACATGCTGATTTGGAAATTGTTTTTCAATCAGTTCGGAAGGGAGGTGGCGGCCCATGCCAGACCATGGGATTCCACCGGCACAGACCTTGGGCCCGATCCGGGAATTTCGTTCAAGGACAAGAGGTTCAAATCCCATTTCTGCAAGTTTAGTGGCGCAGGCCAGACCGCCGGGGCCACCGCCGATAATAATGGTATGGTAATGCATGTGCCAGCGGGTTTTCCTTGGTTGGAATTAACAATAATTTTATTAATTTTGTTGGCAAACTATAGTTTTAAACACCTTGACATGTTAAATTGATTTTTTGGGAATATCAAGTGTTCCTCCGGGTAGCTCAACTTGCTTTCCCCTGTGATTATGTGTTTTTTAATGAAATAATTTTTATTTTTTTGGAGTGTCTCATGACTAAGGGTTCTTCACAAAAACCTGCTGTCCGCAAATCAGCAGTATTTGGTGGTTTTTTTCTTTTTGTTATTGTTGTTTCTTTCATGATGGCGGTTGTATACCTTGAACGAGAACAACCCCTGATTGATCTCTTGGAGCCGGTTTCTCTTATCGGTAACTCCAAAGAGGTTAACTTTATCGTCAAGGACGGCAAGAGCGGGGTGCGGGCGGTGAGTGTTGTGGTCCGTCAGGGTAAGTTCGAAAAAGAGGTTTTTGCCCGTAAAATAGAGCGAAGCGGGTTTGGTCCCAGTCCTGGCATTGAGCGTCTCCAGAAGAAATTTACCATTAAGGCCAAGGGAATGGGGTTAAAGGATGGCCCCGCTGAAATTATTATCAAGGCCCGTGATTTTTCCTGGTGGGGAGCTGGGCGGGGTAATCTGGCCGAGCTGGTTTTTCCCGTGGTGTTAGATACCTTGCCACCCAGGGTGAGCCGAATGGAGTCACCTCGCTATATCAAGCCGGGCGGTGCCGGAATTGTTACCTATAAAATAACAGAGCCGGTTAAGGAGCATGGGGTTATGGTTAATGGCCATTTTCATCCTGGCTTTCCCCTGGTGGGCAAGGAAGAGATTTTCGCAGCCCTTATCGGTCTTCCCCATGATATGGCTAAGGTTAATGATGCCCATGTCCGGGTTCTGGATGAGGCTGGCAATATCGGCAAAGCACCTTTTGGCATGATATTGAAGAATGTCCATAAAAAGAAAGACAGGATTAATGTTTCAGATAATTTCCTCCAGCTCAAATTACCGGAATTTACCCAGTTTCACCCGGAGATGGCAGGAAGCGATCTGGAGAAATACATCTATGTAAATCGCAAAGTCCGCCAGGCTAATAACGAGAAGATCAAGGACGCCTGTTCATCTTCTGTTCCGGAGCAGCTCTGGCATGGTAAGTTTGGACGGATGGGGCGCAGTGTTACCAAGGCTGGTTTTGCCGAGCATCGTACGTATTATTACAACGATAAGGAGGTTGATCAACAGGTCCATCTTGGTATTGATCTGGCCTCTGTCCGACATGCTGAAGTCAGGGCGGCAAATCGGGGCAAGGTGGTTTTTGCTGATTATTTAGGTATTTATGGCAATACGGTTATTCTTGACCATGGCCTTGGCCTGTTCAGCCTGTATTCTCATTTAAGTCAGATCGGTGTTGTTGCCGGAGATTTGCTGGAGAAGGGGGAAATGCTTGGCGCCACCGGTACCAGTGGTATGGCTGGTGGTGATCATCTCCATTTCAGTATCCTGGTTAACGGGATTCTGGTAGATCCTCTGGAGTGGTGGGACAGTCATTGGCTGGATATTAATATCATCAGTTATCTTCAATAGTCTATGTCAAAGATCAGGATACTGCCTGAAGACCTTGCCAACCAGATTGCTGCCGGCGAGGTGGTGGAGCGACCGGCTTCGGTGGTCAAGGAATGTGTTGAGAATTCCATTGATGCCGGGGCCCGGCGTATTGATGTTCAGGTGGAAGGGGCCGGGACCAGGCTGATTCGGATTATTGATGATGGCGAAGGCATGGATCAGGATGATCTCCTTCTCTGTCTTGAGCGACATGCCACCAGCAAGGTGATTGACAGCAGTCAGCTGAAAAAGATTGAAACCATGGGTTTTAGGGGAGAGGCAATTCCCAGTATTTCCTCAGTTGCCCGAATGACCCTTATATCCAGAACCAGGGATGCGGATCTGGGGGCCCGGGCTGAAGTTCGTTTTGGCCAGGTACGTCGGGTTTATGAAACCGGATGCGCTAAGGGGTCTCTGGTAGAGATTCGGGATCTTTTTGGGAATGTGCCGGCCCGTCGTAAATTTCTCAAGACCCCGCGAACTGAATTACGCCATATTGAAGAGGTTTTGCTCAATACGGCATTGGCCTGGCCGGCAATCTCTTTTTCTTTTTCAGTCAATCAGCGCCAGGTCTGGTCGTTTTCAACAGATACTGCGTCTCTTGCCGCCCGGCTTCGCACCATAATAAATTATGATGATCCCAGGCCGTTATTGCGAGTGGCAGGGGCTGATACTCTTCCTGTTGGTGAGATGGCAGTTAATGGTTACCTCCTCCCTCCTGAAGCGGCAATTGCGGCTTCGGCCAGGTTGCGGGTCTTTGTTAATCGCCGGCCGGTGAGGGATCGAAGTATTGTCCATGCGGTGAGCGAAGGATTGCGCGGTTTTTTGATGAAGGGACGACGGCCGGCCGGAGTTTTGATGATGTCGCTTCCATTGGAGGAGGTGGATGTGAATGTGCATCCCACCAAACAGGAAGTTCGTTTTCAGCACCAGCCTGCCATTCATAAATTGATAGTCGCAGCAGTTGAAGGTGCCATGAAGGTACATCAGGATGAGATCAGGCATGCCACTTTTACCCCTGAGGCCAGGGTTGAGCAAAAGGTTGATGTTCCAGCTGATTACCCTAGGCCCGAACAGCCGGTTTTGCCTTCATCAAATACAGTTAAAGAACATGAGCGTGATTATGCAATCCTGCCCAGGCAGAAAATGGCAATGGTCGAGGAGCCTGTTACCCCTGAAGTAGCATCAGGGGTAGTTGGTCTGGTGGAGGATAATCATGGTTCTTCCTTCAGGTATATCGGTCAATTGAACAGCTCCTATCTGCTATGTGAATCAGGGGGCGAGCTGGTGATTATTGATCAGCATGCCGCCCATGAGCGCTTGATCTATGAATCACTTAAAAAACAATATGCCGAAAAGGGGATGACAGGTCAGCCTCTTCTTTTTCCGGAAATGATTGAATGTAGTCCCCGGCAGCAGGTTGTGCTTGATGACTTTGGCAAGGAGATAGCTGATCTGGGAGTTGAAATTGCTGAATTTGGCGGGAACTCCTATGTGGTTAAGGCGGTGCCTGCAATGCTTGTTCATCTCGGGGTCCAGGAGATAATTAATGGAATTTTTGATCGTTATCTGGCTGGTGGGGCAAGGACAGCTGCTTCCGCCGATCGCCTTGACGATGTGTTGGCCATGATGGCATGTAAGGCAGCGGTTAAGGCCAATGACCAGCTCCAGCCAGAAGAGGGTGAAGAGTTGCTGCGAAAAATGGAAGAAGCTGCTATCTTCTCCCATTGTCCCCATGGCCGACCGGTGATGAAGCGGGTGACCGGCCCGGAGATTGAAAAATGGTTTAAGCGGATTTGATTTTATATTTAGCAGTTTTGTCCTTATAATTTATTCTTTTGATTTAGAAATTCTGCAGGAGGAAATATGACCCAGGCAATTACAGAGACAAATTTTGAAGGACTTAAGCTTGTTCATCGCGGTAAAGTCAGAGACCTTTATGAGGTGGAAGATAAGCTGCTCATGGTGGCCACCGATCGTATCTCTGCCTATGATGTGGTAATGGAAGACCCTATTACAGGTAAGGGTGCAGTGTTGACCGGTCTTTCTTTGTTCTGGTTTGATTATTTAAAGGATATTGTCCCTAATCATCTGATCTCTGCCGACCCGGCCGAATATCCTGCAATCTGTCAGCCTTATGCTGAGCAGCTTAAGGGTCGCAGTCTTTTGGTGAAGAAGGCCAAGCCCCTTCCGGTTGAATGTATTGTCCGTGGTTATATTTCCGGTTCTTTCTGGAAGGCTTACCAGAAAGATACCACTGTTTGCGGTTTTGCCCTGCCGGCGGGGATGAAGGAGTCTGAGCAGTTTCCGGAAGTTCTTTTTACTCCGTCTACCAAGGCCGAACAGGGGCTCCATGATGAAAATATATCCATTGCCCAGATGGAGGAGCTGGTGGGTAAGGAAGAAACAGCAGAGATTGCCCGGATTAGTGTGGATCTTTATAAAAAGGCTTCAGCCTATGCTCGGGAAAAGGGGATTATCATTGCCGATACCAAATTCGAACTTGGCTGGTACGATGGTGAGCTCATGCTTATTGACGAGGTTTTGACCCCTGATTCTTCCCGTTTCTGGCCGGCGGATGATTATGAGACCGGTCGGGGTCAGGCAAGTTTTGATAAGCAGTTCCTGCGTGATTATCTCTCATCTCTTGACTGGGATAAGCAGCCGCCGGCTCCTCAATTGCCGGCGGACATTATCGCCAAAACCAGTGACCGGTATCAAGAGGCGGTGGTGAAGATTACCGGTCAGCCTCTGTAAGGTTATTTAATCTAACCCTTTGGAAACGGCTCAGGATGATTTGAATTTGCGTTTTTTCCGCGGGTGCATTTTTTTCCGATCGGGCCGGGGTCGTTTTCTTGGGGCAGGCTTACCCTTGGCAACCTCAATGGAGATGGTTTTGCCGTTGATTTCAGCATGTTTGAATGCCCCGAGAATCTGGTCAATGAAACGGCTGTCGCCTTCAAGCATGGTTGCGTTTCTTTTGATTTCGATCTTGCCGACCTTGATCCGGCTGGTGCCGGGAACCTGATTTATCCGAGCCATCAGGCTTTCGGGCAGGATACCCTGGCGTTTGCCGGCGTTAAGGTAAAATCGGGTGAACTCAGGACCTCTGCTATTTTTGCCGGCTGATTGCCTTTTTTCTTCTTTCCCCTTTTGGGGTCTTTTCCCGGTTTTCTCTTTTATATTAAGGTCCGGGGCGTTCTTGTAATATTTAAAGAATCGATTGGACTCAAGAGAGAGAAATTTCTTGATGAGCTCGTCTCGCTCAAGATCGCTTAATTTGTCGGCGATGTCGGCAAAAAGAGGGTTGATTTGGGTATGATCAACTTCAACATTGGCAATAATGTCAGCCAGGTTCAATAATTGTTTCTGGCATATGTCTTTCCCTGTGGGGATTTGGCGTTGCCTGAATTTTTTGTTGATCTTGTTTTCAATGGCTTTTAAACGATGGCGTTCACGGCCCGTGATAATGGCAATGGATGTGCCGGATCGTCCTGCTCTGCCGGTACGGCCACTGCGGTGAGTGTAGGCGGCATTTTCGTCAGGAAGATTATAATTGATAACATGGGTTAGATCGTTAACGTCAAGCCCGCGTGCCGCAACATCGGTTGCCACCAGAATCTGAATGCTGCGGTGGCGGAATTTCTGCATAACCTGATCACGTTGGGCCTGGGATAAATCTCCGTGCAGGGCATCTACATTATAGCCTTCGGCCATTAATTTGCTGGCCACATCGTTGGTCTCCAGTCTTGTTCGGCAGAAGATGATGGAGTAGATGTCGGGATGATGGTCAACTATCCGTTTAAGTGCCAGGTAACGATCTTTGGGGTTAACCAGATAGAATTCATGGTTGATGTTCTCTGCACCGGCATTTAATTTACCCACAGTCAGCTCCATGGGTTTTGACATATATTTGCCGGCGATCCGTTTAACTTCTCTGGACATGGTTGCTGAAAAGAGCAGGGTGCTCTTGTCGGCAGGAGTCATGGCCAGAATGGCATCAAGCTCATCTTTGAAGCCCATTTGCAGCATCTCGTCAGCTTCATCAAAAACCACATGATTGATCTCTGAAATATCGACTTTATTTCGTCTGATCAGATCGTTTAAGCGGCCAGGAGTTGCAACGATAATATGGACACCTTTTCTCAGGGACCTTATCTGGTGGTCAATGCTGCTGCCGCCGTAGATCGCAAGGATGGACATGTTTCTGGTATGGCCGGCAAAGGCCTGGATGTCACGGCTTACCTGCACACATAATTCTCGGGTAGGACAGAGGATGAGGCTTTGGGGCTGCTTGCGGTTGAGGTCGGTCAATTGAATCAGGGGCAGACCAAAGGCTGCAGTTTTTCCGGTACCGGTCTGGGCCAGGCAGACCATATCTGCCTTTTCTTGTAAGACCAGGGGGATAACTTGTTGTTGAATGGGTGTCGGTGATTCAAATCCCAGAGATGCAACTCCCTTCAGGATATCTTTATTAACGCCAAGATCGGCAAATGATTTCATAATGCTCTTTATTGTTCAGGGAGGGTTGTGGGATGAAATAGTAGGAAAAAAAATGCCCTGCCTAATGGCAGGGCATTGGTAGTGCTAACTATAAGAATTTATTTACAGCTGAACTACATTGGCAGCAGCGGGACCTTTATTACCTTCAACAACTTCGAAAGTAACAGATGCGCCTTCTGCCAGTGTCTTGTAACCATCAGACTGAATTGCAGAGTAATGGACGAAAATATCTTCTCCGTCTTCTTGCTCAATAAAACCAAAACCTTTGGACTCGTTAAACCACTTTACAGTACCTTTGTTCACTTCGAACTACTCCTTTCTAAGCGGCCCATAATTAAGGGCCATTAATATATGAGATTATTACCCGCAGGACTGAAAAATAAAAATAGCTCAATCCATATTTAGAGGATTGCGCGGTGCAGTCTCTAATAAAAAAACGGATGTTAATCTCGAATGAATATTTAATAATACTCTGTTTTAGAAATAAGGCAAGTTGTTTTTGAGATTAGTTTGGCTGGCAGGTTTTTAGTTTGTGGCGCCCCCGGCATGATGGTCAATTGTCGGAACAAGTTGACGTTGCTGAAGAAGGGGGTGTTTGTGGTCTTGGTTCAGTAGATAAGTGATAAGGTATTGGCGCCCCCGGCATGATTCGAACATGCGACACCAGGATTAGGAATCCTGTGCTCTATCCCCTGAGCTACGGGGGCAGCCTTCATTAGCAAAGTTTGTAAATATATCCATTTTCACTGGTGTTTGGCAATATAAATCTCCTGGGGAGTTGCTCATTGTTGCTGGTTGAGGAAAAGGCAGACCTGGTGCTGCCAGGCCTGAATTTTCTCCAAATGGTCTGTTGCCGGGCTTTCCATTCCGCACGCCGTGCAGGTTACCTTGGCATTTGCTCAGCGGCCGTTTAGTTCGGCCGGTTCATTACAGAAAAGGCAGTAAAGTTTTAATTGAGGGCCGATCTGCTCGGTGTTAGATCCTGGTTGCATCTTTTATTTATAACCTGTTAGTTATTGATTGTCAGCAGGGTAAGTTTCAGGCAATCTTTTGAATTTTATATAAAATATCATGGTTAGACCAAATGTGATTGGCATAACAGGTGGGATTGGTTCCGGTAAGAGTTCTGCTGCGTCTTTTCTTGCCAGGAATTTTGACATCTGTCTATTGAGTGCAGATGATCTGGTGCATGATCTGCTTGAACCGGGCAGGGCCGGCTGGCAGGTTATTTCTGATCTTGATTCATATTATATTAATAATGATCGCAGTGTTAACAAATCACGGCTCCGTTCAGCTCTTTTTGCTGATGACAAATTGCGTGGGCAGATTGACTCTTTGATTCATCCTCTGGTAAAGCAGGTTCTTTTATCTGAAATAGATCGTTGCCGGGAAGTTGATGGTGCAAGAAATTTTCTGGTGGAGGTGCCCCTTCTTTTTGAGGCAGGCTGGCTGGATTTTTTTGCCAAGGTAGTAGTAGTCTATGCAGATCCTTCTGCATGCATTAAACGGATTGTCCAGCGGGACCAGGTGCCAGAATCCCAGGCAGAAAAAGCCATTGCCAGTCAATGGTCATTTGCTGATAAGGTGGAGATGGCTGATCATGTGGTGAATAATACTGGTTCGTGGGAAGATACTGAGTTGCAGCTATTAAAGATTGGTCAAACTCTCTGGCCTTCGACATGATGCCTTGAAGAATTTATGGCCATTTATTCTTGCTGACAGGTATAGGGCCAGATGATTTTAGTATCTGGGGGTATTGTTGTTCCGTCCTCCAGTAAGACCGGAATAAACACGCTTTTTTCATTTTCGTCCAATGCCTTTATCGAGGCTGAATCAAATGGTTTCTTCTGGCGGTAAAAAGCTATGGGGTCAAGCCAATACCCGCCCTGGGGGATAATCATTGTTCTGCCTTGAAAATATTTATTGGTGGAGCTGTAAAGAATGGCAAAATGGATGGCTGGTCGTCGGTGTTTGGACTGGCCAGAGCCTTTTGCCCCCATGCCACTGATTCCGCTGTTTCCCGTTGGCCCGATTATTTCTCCCATTACTATTTTTTGGCCGATTTGTAATTCCGGTAAGACATCAAGATGGCCGTAGGTGCTGTAGGTCCAGATCGGTATGCCGGTTTGTTCAGGGCTATGGCGTAAGATAATTTCGTTGCCGCGCTTGGAATTGTCAGCCGGATATCTGCCGACAACTGATCCTGCGGCAATAGCTCGCATGGGGGTCCCCCAGGGGACAGGAATGTCTATACCGCTATGAAAAGTTGTTTTTCGACGCTTATGGGAATAATCCATTGCCCAATAATCATCGATTCCAGGGCAATTGGTTTTTTCCGGAAAGCGTGGTCCGGTTCCTGTGGGAATCAATCCTCGATTTATCCGGTCTTGAATATCACATCGTTTCAGGCTGGCAATTCCACAGATGGTTTCATCATCAAGGGCATCTTTTCCAACACGATCTCTCTGGACTGTTTCATCGATCTCAATTTCCCGCTTTGCCATATTTTCAGGAGGCCATTGGTAATTACGAATATTATGGCCTTTATACATTGCCCGTACCTCGTTGAGGATGAGAGCGCCATCGCTGTTTTTGTCCAGTCTGCTAAAATTACCTCGCCGTTTCCATTCAGCAGGGCTCAGTCTGTTGTCGCCATTAATATCGGCCTGGTAAAAGTCACGCTTTGCCCGGTCTTTTTGTTTTCTTTCTTTAGTCCATGCATAAGAATTATCACTGACAATGGCCCCGATTATCAATAAAATAAGCAGGACCATTTTTTTATTTTTCAGTAATGTATGTAATTCCACTATCTCGCCTGCAGACCTTTTTCCCGGCGGTCAATAATTTCGCCACAATGGGGGCATTTGGGCAGAGGTTCTGCCCGTTTTTTTATTTCCTGGGCAAATCCTGAAGCCAGAATGCCAGCGGGTATAGCGAATATTGCTATGCCCAGAAGGCCAGTAAGCGAGCCAAGAACCTTGCCAATAATTGTAATTGGCACGATATCTCCGTAGCCTACTGTTGTAAGGGTCATTATCCCCCAGTACATGGCAGCAGGAATGCTGGAAAATTTATCCGGCTGTACTGTATGTTCTGCATAATAGATGAATGTTGATGCAAGAACCAGCAGGATGCCAATCGTGGTCAGAGCAATGGCAAGCTCATCTTTTTTGGCCAAGAAAACACGGTAAAATGTCCAGATTGCAGAAGAATATCTGGTCAGCTTGGCAAGGCGCAGAATCCTGAATATCCTCAGAACTCTGATTACCCTGAAGTCAATGTTCAGGAAGGTAAGGTAAAAGGGAAGTATTGCTAATAGATCAATTATTGTCAGGGGTCTTAAGGCGTACCGGAGCCGTCCCCAAACTGGATGGGGATGTCTCGGGTCAGCAGTGCATGCCCAGATCCTTGCTATGTATTCGACAGTAAAAACAGGGACAGAAATGGCTTCAATCAGCCAGAACAAATAGTGAAATCGTTGTCCCAGCTCAATGACTGTTTCCAAAATCATGGAAACGCCATTAAGCGTGATTAGGGAAAGAATGAAAATATCAAAATATTTGCTGGATCTGTCATCGGCATGAGCTACTTCCAGGAGTGCAAATACCCTTTTCTTGGCAGATAATTTCATTTGCTATAATACCTCTGCCCGGGTCAAAATCATTAAATACACAGTTGATGTAGTGTTGTTGACCCAGACGGTCGCTGTTAGCGAAGGTGCTATTAAATTTCACATATATTTTATTTATTGGCGTTATCCGCTTCTGTTAATTTTGAAATTTTTTCGTTATTTTTCTCCATGATTATTTTTTTGAAATCCGGATTAATCAGGCATAATATCTGGGCGATATGTTTAGCTATATTCGCAGGCCTTAAAATCAAGGAGTTTGAGCTGCCCGGAGGATTATCAACACATGAAAAATGATTGGTTTTGTCAGGGGGACAACTGATGACTGGATGGACACTATGAAATGATAAAACACCGGATAAGGCATCGGTTGCACCGGCTATGGAAACAAGCACAGTCGGAATGGAAGATTCATTTAGTTCTTTGATTATATTTTCACAGGCAGCAGGCTGCTTGTGGGCGGAACAAATTCTGATGTTTGAATCAATCTCATATTTCCCCAATTCATCTTGAATCTTTTTGATATGGGGCAGATCACTATCTGATCCGGAAATGATGACGATATTATACTCTTTCATAAATAGTCCTCTCTTTTTTTGAAATTTTAACATAGTAACATTTTGCATTAGCTGCCGCCCAGGGTTTTGTTGCGCTTAGCGCCACCCAATCTCTTGCGGCCACCGCAATGCGATGGTTAGTACAATTTCCATAATTCAAGTAACTTTGATCTGTGTATTACCCTGTGTATATATACAAAATTTTTATCTATTTTAAATTTCTTTTTCCGCCTTAAATTCTTTTAAGGAAATCTTTTGTCTCAGTATAACCACCTTCCTTAATTTCCTCTTCTCTAAGAATCTTTTGATTTTTTGCGAGTTGCAGTGACTATTTTAGCCATTTCCCTGTTTTCTCGAAAATGTTTCGATTTTCCCCTGTTTGCCCAGGCATAATAACCGCTTCAGGTGATCTTCAGTATTTTGCATGGCAGCGTGATGGGGGAAGCCTTACTCTCCTTCAGGACAAACTCATATCTTATTCCGGATTGCACTGTTGTTTACCACAATGCACCTGGTGGTATATGAAACATGGCAGCCCTGCTCTACGGCGAGTTTAACAACCTCTTTTG
>CAZZCA010000010.1:0-80995 GCA_964653055.1 uncultured Desulfobulbia bacterium
ATAAACATTACCCGGAATTGTAACTTGACCTGCACCAATATCTCTCTGCCAGACAGATAATTGACAATCATTAGTTGAAATACTTAAGCCAGTATCAGAAAAAGCTGAAGTTAACCATAGTGGATAAGTTGCGGATCGTGCATCATATGCTATATAAAGCTTCCCCGTTTGATCAACATCAAACGTCAAGAAAACTTCATCGTTATTTAATTTATCATTATTGCCTGTCTTAATCCCCATCAGACCTTCAAGACTTTCTGGCATATCATTAATTACGTAAGTCCGATCAATATAGTATTGATCTCCAGAAAGCAACTCAGCAACTTGATACTCACCAGGAGTTAAATTTGAAATAGAAATTGAAGTTGGAGGAGGCTCTCCGCCCTCTGAAACAACTACAAAATCCTGAACTAACGAGGGTGTTAAATCTATCTCGAAAATTTCTGATTCAAATTCCTCTGCCAAGGTAACAGAAGCAATCGTAAAATATAGTGGATAAGAAACAATCACCACATTATCACAGGTTAATGTGGTGACATTAACATCACCAGTTTCACATGCCAGAATTTTACCATCCATATTATTGCTTGTTGAATAGTACACCTTATAACCAACAACATCCGTCACGTTGTCAATAGCCCAATTAATGGTTACTGTTTTTTGAACAGCCCCGACTATTCCGGGAAATATTAAAAATAAAAGCCATAGGTAAAAGTGAAAAATATTTTTTTTCATAATAAAATCTCCAAAAAAATTAAGGACCTTCACTTTTTGAACTTGTAAATTTTTTTAACAAAACATAATAATTTTATAGTCATCAAACTACCATTTCCAATAAGGTATCTAAGCTAATTAGTATTATAGGGTTACTTCTCTTATAAGTTCTAATTCGTCAATCATAATACCTTGCAAAATTTGAGCCTTGTGGAGGACAGAGTAGTTTCAAATAATCCTCTAAAAAACTGAACTCTATTTTTTATGATATACCAAAATGGACCATTGATCAAACGGCCCAATTTTAGAGTCAAAACGAGCCCCAAGCTCTCCATGGGTATCAAGCCATACTTGATATTGTTCATTAAGGTAATTCGACTTTAATAACAGCCACCAGTCAGATGATATGTTTTCAGCGGGCGGATGAAATTTTGCTCTTTGAACCAGAACAGAATTCATGGTTTTTGCAGGATCAACCCCAAGGTAATATGCCACAACACCTGGAGCCGTAGCAAAAATCACTGGATTTTTACCAGATTCCACATCTACTTTTGCAATATGCTGAAGATATTCTGTTGCCTCTCGCCAAACCGGGCGGCCTCCATGCATAGTCGTATGATAAAAGCCAAGAAAGCAACCATAATATAGCAATGAAGAAATTCCCAGCGACACTGCAAGACAAGATCGGCCCTGCTGCCAGAAAGAGACAATGGCAAGAGATGCTAGAATAGATAAACTTATCAGGGCAAAAAAGGCATAATACCAGGTAACACTTCCGATATTGTAATATCTATTTAAAATAGCAATACAAACAAGCGTAAAAATAGGTAGGAATGCAGCAATTACGAAAAAATGAATAATTCGTCCTGGAATTTTATGCGCCAAAAAGGGAGCAATAATACTCAAAAACACTACCGGTGCCCCGAAATATGCGACAACTCTGACCAGAAACTTAACCGGATCCCGAGATGACGGAATGGGCATTCCTTGATCCAACGCCCCCTGGAACTGAAGTTGATAAACAAATTTAGCTGCAAAAAGCCCTAGCACTAAAAATAAAATCAGGGTGACAAGCAAATACCCCTTAAAACAATAAAAGCCTCCTACTTCCTTCTTAAAGACCATTAATAAAATAAATAGAAAATATACAAGTGCTAAAAGCACGGCGGAAGAATGCGAAAAAATAGCAAAAACAAGAGTTATTCCAGATAGCAAAAAGAATCTCGCTCTGCCTGACTCAAATCCTCGAATAAAACAAAACATACTCAAAAGCTGAAAACAAAAAACCAAGGCATAATAACGAATTGATTGAGACCAAAAGATATGTCCGAGGTTTAAGGCCAAAAACAAAGATGCCAGTAAAGCTGTCGGGCGGGAAATATATCGTTTAAAACAAACATAGAGAAGCCAGACGCTGATAACTCCGACCCCGGCAGGAATTAACCTTCCAATTTCTACAGATATTCCAGTTAAACGAAATAAATGATTTAATAGAAAAAAAAAGACAGGAAACGTCTTAGGGAAAGGACTATCAAGGTGCTGGGAAAAATAGATGGTCGTCTCCTCATCCTCCCAGAGACTCCATTGTGAAATGGTAGCAAAACGAAGCAGGGCAGCAGTAACAACAATCAAAAAACAAATAAAAGGAGATTTAATCAAAGAAGAAGCATCGGCCCTTATCTTTATTCTTTGAAAAATGCTCATTGATCAACAAACTCTCTAAACCAAAGCTCAAGACCTACAACCGTACCTAATAAATGGCCATAATTGTTCTGGCCTGAAACATGAAGGTCAAAAATTGTTTTTAAATGATCCATATTATAAAGGTTGCGGCCAGCCGTTCTTTCGTGAAAAATTATTTTTTCACTGCTTTCCTTAAAACCCTTCCGATGCCATTTTTGAAATTCAGTATAATGCCGATACCCCTTCACCCCTAGCCTTCTCATCACTGAATTAAATTTATCAGCCCAAAATGTCTGAAGGGTTCCGGCATCCAAAGACGCTCCAGTATTAGAATTTGGTACCTTCATCAATCCTGGCATACAGCGCTGGACAAGCTTACAATGAATTTCCCCCTGGTCTCTTTCACTAACAGGCAACTTGAGAAGACTTTCTAAGTAATCCTCGTCCAAATACGGCATCCTTACCTCAATCCTGCTCCTGAAAATTTCTAAAGATGCTACAACCTGTCGTCGAATATGCTCTGAAATATAATAATAAATGCAGACATCGGCAGGAGACAATTTCTCACTGGCAAGCTTACATGACTCACGCAAAGAACTCTCAGGCCCACTTTTAATAACCTCACAGAAATCACGGTGGAACAGCATAGCTAAATCAACATCCTGACAGACCAGATTAGTAGCACTAAGAATATAATTTAATATTTCATCACTGCCTGTATAGGTATGAACCCGGGGTGACACCATAACAGGATAAGCAAGGGCAGCCTTGGCTATTTCACCACCATGGCCGCGGAGCAACACCTGAAAAGGAGCTCTTTCAAAATAAGTAAGCGCCAGCATCTCGGTTGACTCATGGGGATGATACATTCCATCACTCAAGCGAGTCATATCCCGAGCCATATTATAAAAATCTTGAATATACAACTGATCCAGCTCGACAAACTCATGGTCAGTTTGTGAGATTCGAGCCATCTTGGCTGCAAGCCTTTCATCAGCGCACCCTGACTGGCCCAGAGTATAGGTATGAAGACCGACAGCGTCTTGACCTAAGCCAGCCAAAATGCCCCGAGAGTCCAAGCCACCCGAAAGAGAAAGCCCAAGAATATCTTTGTTCGCCCCCTGCCGTTTAATAGCTTCGCTCAAAAGAGAAACCGTCTCGCTCGGGGATACTATCGAATCATATGAACCATTTTCAACAAATAAATCCTCAAGATGCCAATAGGGCTCAACGGTAAAACCGGTATCTAATAAATCATATGACAGTACCGAGCCAGCCGGCAAAAGTTTAATCTCACGAAATAATGTTTTAACCCCAAGAATCTGACCAAAATGGTAAAAATCAGCAAAGCTCTGATAATCAGGTTCTCGAGAAACAGACTCTTCCTTAAGAATAGCTTTAACTTCTCCAGCAAACACAAGACCTGTTGGTAAAGAGGCATAATACAGCGGCTGCAGGCCAAATTTATCAGTGAACAATTTAAGCTGCTCACTTCGTCCGTCATAAACAACAAAATGAAAAATTCCCTGCAAAGCGTCAGCAACATTATCACCCTCTGCCAGATATCTTCGCAAAACATATTCCGGATCACTTGCCGCCGTGTAATTATTATATAATTCACCATGGAAAATAAGACGACAATCAGCGGCCTGATCTTCAACCGGCTGAGAGTGAGAATTTAAAACGCCCAGGCTAACTCGCCCCATTAACAATGACTGATCTTTCGCCGAGAAACGATCTACGGACATTTCATGCCCATGCGACATGGACAGAACCATCTGCTCCATTATCTCAGACAAATTACCTATCCGATCCTTAGTATAAACCCCAAAAATTCCAGGCATGGGCTTCCTTAAGCTTTATGATTTAGGGCAGATCCCCTGAAACATTTCGACATATTCCTCAGCCATCCGCTGGGCAGAGAAATTATTTAAAACATGCTGTTTACCATTTTCTGCAATTTGATATGAATATTCATCATCAAGCAATAATTTCTCCCAACATTTCTTTAGTTCTTCCACATTACCATAATCAGCCATAAGACCTGTTACCCCATGGATTATCAATTTATCCACCCCAGGGATCCGAAAAGCCACAGAGGGAATACCCATTGACATTGCCTCCATCATGCACCGGGGAATCCCCTCAAGCGACGAGGTCATAGAAAAAACATCAAGTTCTTTGACGATTCGCAGCCTATCCTTCCTATAGCCAAGAAATTTAATCCGAGAGGCTGATGGCAAAGTATGCGACATCTTCTCAAGTTCATCACGCATCGGGCCATCACCTACCAAAACAAGGCTGACCTCAGGGTGATCCTCGTGAAGCACATCAAAGGCCTTGATCATATCACCAATATTTTTACGATGGGCAATCTGACCTACATAACCTATTTTTTTCTCCCTATTTTCCGTAAAAAATAACGAGGTTGAAGCCGTCAAAGCAGCTTGGGTCTCGGCCAGATCTACCCCATTAATAATGAGACGAATTTTTTCTTTTTTGACCTTAAAACGCTGAATTTCAGCAAAGAGATCTTCAGATAACGGGGCCACTCCATCACAAAACCTTAAAGCAAAACAACCCAAACGTATAAAAAGCTGTAATTTCAAATCCTTGACGTTTTCAAAACCATGGGGTGTGGCAACAATCTTTACATTAGCCAATCTGGCGGCAAGTAAACCTAAGATATCAGACTTATAACCATGGGTATGAATAATATCTATTTTTTCACGCTTAAGGAGTCGAGCCAATTTCAAAATTGATCCCGGGTCAAAACGGCCATTTACCTTAATTTGGTGGGCACCAAGGCCTAATTGCTGAAACCTATTAAATACCTCAATGTTTTGATCTTCCGATTCCCTGGTAATAGCCAATTGACAATTAACAAGGTCAGGGTCAAGATGCTTAGCCAAAGCTAAAATCCACATCTCCGCCCCATAGAACCCAGCCGGACAGATAAATTGTAAGACATTTAATTTTCGCATAATATTCTATCTGGCAAAAGAGACTACCGCCTGGTTGGCTGCCATTTCACATAGCTCCTGCCAGTCATAAGCTCATACCAGGCCTTGAGAATAGCAGTATTGGCAATAACGAAATAAAAAGGTAGCCTGAATATGATATTATTAACCAAATCTTTCTCAAACAAAAAAGCAACGAAGCCTAAGCTATATATACTTATCTGTGACCAAAGGAGAAAAATCGAAAGATTTGATGTCCCATAAATAAAGAAATTAGAGAAAAATAAGGCAATCAAAAAGAATGGAGTAAGCCAGCGCATTATCTTATGACTGAAGAGCTCCAACGATATAATCCCAAATTTAATCGGGTTTAAAAGAGAGCGATTAGAAACAGAAAACAACGCCCGCATCCCACGATTGATGGTACGAGCTTTTCTCGAAAGTTCATCCCATTCCTGGGCTGCAGTTCTATAATAGGCCTTCACCCGAGAATCCTCAACAACTCTCAATCCTCTTTTAATTGACCTGAGAGCCACATAAAAATCTGGAGGGAACGCAGGGTTCCAGCCACCTTGCGCAATTTCATTACGCACAGCATAAAAACCACCGGTAACACCGATAAGCGAACCAACTTTGGAGATCATTTTCCGAACTATCATATCATAGTTAATATACCCCTTCTCACCTGCCGATTTGCTTTCCGCACCTATTATAACGTCACGACAACTAACCACTCCAACATTTTTATCATGGAAATTTTGCACAACCTTCTTCAAGCTGTCAGGGTCAACCGTAATAGCAACATCTGTAAAAATGATAATATCTGACTGAACAAACCGAACTGCATAATTTTGAGCAGCACCCTTCCCGCCCCTAAATGGAAGACGAAGCAGTTTCACCTTATCAGAATCAAATTCAGAAACAATCTCTTCTGTCCTGTCCGTAGAAGAGTCGGAGACAACAACAATCTCCATCTTAGAGTCAGGATAAACTAAATCAAGACAATTATTGAGTTTGCTAAATATTAACTTTTCTTCATTATAAACCGGAATAACCAGAGTCACATTGGGCTCGATATCACCTTTACAAATCTTTTTATGAACAAAAAGAGATATGAGAAAAAGAAATAAAGGGTAACCAAAAAACATATAAAAAAGAGCACCCAGAGAAAAATAAAAAACAAAAAATGCCATATCAAATCATCTTTTTAAAAAATAAAATTTATATAAACGCGAACGAAAATATGTATACGCCTTAAGCCCTATCACTTTTCTAAATGAACCTTTTATGAAATCCACACATTGATAGAACAAAATATAGCCAGGATTTAAAATACACTTAAAATCAGCAAGCTCGGTTCGGCCTCTCACTTCAATCCGTTTGAACAGAAAAGGCTTAGTATTATAGTCATTTAACCCTAACAAGCATGAACACGCCCCCCTGTAACCAGCTTTTTTGAGAGCATTCAAAATCTTCCTGGAATAATGACCACCGGGATACGCAAAAAAATCCACCTTATCGCCAAGAATTCCCTCAATGATGGACTTGGACTCTACCAATTCTTTTTCTACCTCAACTTCTTTCAGCAAAGGAAGATAATTATGGGTCAATCCGTGGGAATAGATTTCCATCCCATTCTTAGCCATTTCCATAATCTGGAACCGCGTTAAATGATAGGGCTGATCAATCCGTTTGGCAATTACAAAGAATACGCCCTTGAACCCATATTTTTGCAAAACAGGAAATGCTAAATGGTAATTACTGTAATGACCATCATCAAAAGTAATTATTATGCTTTTTAATGAGATTAACTGATTAGTTGTCTTAGCTTTAAAGAAGTCCTTCAAGGAAAGGGATTGATAACCGCATTCTGCAAGAAACTTGATTTGCTGTTCAAATTTATCAACATCAATAACGGTATCTCGAGTAGCGATGTTTGTTTTTTCGTTAGAACAGTCAGATGAAACAAGGTCATGATACAAAAGAATCGGGATCTTGGTCATTTCAAGCCCCATTTATTTTTCGTACACCAATTACTTTAGCCGGATTTCCTGCTACAATTGAATAATCCGCCACATCCCGGGTTACAACAGAACCAGCGCCTATTACACATTTCCTACCAACATTCGCCATAATCAAAGCGCAATTACCAATCCAGGTATCCACACCAATCTTCACCTTCACGTATTCGCCGCCTTGGTCACGTACAGGAGTTTCTACATCCGCAAGATTATGCTGCCCCCTACCACTCATGATGTGAACATTACTACCAATGATACAATAATCCTCAATTTGGCACTTACCTATATTGCAATTAGGACCAATATAAACTCCTTTTCCAATTTCCGTATCAACCTGGGAAAAGATAGTTCCAAATTGAATGGCACAATCATGATCACAACGAGCCATGGATAAACGGAAAAAATTTTTACGGATATAGCTGCCAGACCGCCCAGGGAATAAACTCAATACTTGAGAAAAAGACCAAAAAGAAGCGTCCTTGCCACCCATGACGCCCATGAGTCGATAAATAAAAAATAGAGGTAAGGCTAACAAAAGACAAACTGAGTTAGCCGATCTTTTATATATTTTTTTTGATATTTTGTGCACGCCTCTTGTAACCGTTTTCTAAAAAAACAGATTAACGATATCCCCGTCCTTATTCCACACTTAATTTATTCAATCTGGTAAATCTTTATACAATGTTCACCCTGGTCCACAACGTATAATCTGTCATCTTTATCAATATCTAAATCACACGGGGCCTTAAACCAACCTCGCCCCTCGCCTGATTCGCCTGATTCGCCTGATTCGCCTGATTCACCAAATACACCTAACGGTTTACCATCAACGGCAAATACCTGTATTCTTTTATTACCATACTCGGAAACAAACAAACGTCCACGAGAATCAAAGGCAAGGCCGATAGGATTTTTAAGTTCTCCAATTTCATCGCCCTTTCTCCCAAAAAAATACATGAAAACTCCACGAGAATCAAACACCTGAATACGATGATTCTTAAAGTCGGAGACAAATAATTGATCGACAGGCCCATGACTTAAGTTTATTGGATTATGAAACTCCCCCGGTCCTGAACCATGCCCGCCGATCTTCCCTATAAATTCACCATCAGGGGCAAACACCTGAATGGCATGGTTCCCCCAATCCGCCACAAAAAGACGGCCCTGCCGGTCAATAGAAAGGTCACGGGGATTATGAAAACCATGGACTAATCCCCACCTGCTGATCTGGCGAAGAAAACCACCGCCAGCATCCAACACCTGGATTCGATTATTCCCTGTATCGACAACGTAAATTAAACCATTTTTATCGGTAATAACTGAATCAAGGTAGGCAAATTCTTTATTTGCTGCCCCTCTTCTGCCGACCCGCCGTATAAAATTACCATAAAGATCAAATATCTGGAAATTATGCCCCAAATCATCGGCAATATAAAGGTATTGCCCCAATGATACGTGAACCCCAAAAGGTCCAATGAATTTGCCGTTTTGTTCACCTGGGCTTCCAATTTGGGCCAAAAACCTCAAATTAACTACCGGTTTCCCCTGTTCTCTTTCTCCAGACCACGCTATAGCAACATTGGCAACAATTACAAACAATTGGAATATGCACAGGATCCAAACTCTCTTACTCATGAGGGCCAAAAACGAATCGTTCATTTGGCTATCGTAATAAAAAGTTTCCACGAACCCTTTGCAATTTCTCTTTAAGAAACTTCTCCTCTCCTCTAGTCAACCAGCCACTTACAAATAATATAACAAAAAACAAGAGAACAAAGGCACACCCCTTCATGATTTCAAAGAAAAGGTTTTCCAATATTATGATTCTGGAAAAAGTGAAAGTAAAAATAGCGGCAGCAAATAAGATAGCCAGCCTTTTCACTTCAAACTCTACACGAATGAGACGACGACATGAACAAAAAAGTATTATCGCGAAGGTTAGATATGTAACAACACTAACCCAGGCAGCCGCCATATAGCCATATTTAGGTAATAGCCATATATTACCCACAATATTTATAAGAGCAGCAGGGAAATAAGCATAATTCAACAGCCATGTTTTACCCTTAATAAAGGTGCCAATAGAAAAAAAGAAATAAAACGCATGAAAAGAAAGTCCTAACGCCACTACAGGGGTTACCTGATGAGCGACAAAAAATTTAGGATCAACAAGAATTTCGACAATACTAATTGAAAAAACACTTAAACAAAGTTGAGCAGCAACATAAAAGCTAAGAACATATGTCGCAATTCTGCCATACTGATAGGACGCATCCGGCTGACCGGATACCTCATACATCATTGAACCTGTCCAAATAAAGTTAAAGGATTGAAGAATTAATGCATTGAGCATAAATGGGAATTTATAGCCAATCGCATACAAACCGACATCATCAAGGGAACAATAATGCCTGATCAGAAATCGGTCAGCATTATGCATGATAGTTGCTAGGATCGATGCCGGGATCATTGGCAGACCAAACTTTAACAGTTTAAATAAAATAGGGCATGATAGCTTAAGGCCATTAAGGGAAATAGAATGAGCCAGAATAACCAAAGCCACTAAACTATTTGCAAGTATATTCCCATAAAGCATTCCCAACACACCCAGCTTAAGAACTACGATAAAATACAGATTGCAGGAAACTGTCAAAAGCAACTTAACCAGCATATAAGATAAATATTGCTTTGACTTCTTTGCTGCCACAAATCCAGTACCGACAACAAAAATTAACAATTGTACATATAATAAAATAATATTCAGGGTAATATAATACGTATACTTCACATCTCCGAGAATTAACTGAGCCAATACATCATTCAATAGAAATGCAAATAAACCAACAATTGCACCAGAAAATAATACAAAGGAAATCCCAGTAGAAACAACTTGTCTTTTCTTCTCAGGGGAATCAGTCTCGTTGAAAAATTTCGGGATAGCTACATTAACCCCTGCAATAACGACAAATGTTAGAATTGTGTTTGTATAATCAAGTAATTCTAAAATACCATAATCTACTTTCGACAAGAATCTGGTATAAACTGGCAAGAGCAAAATGCTTGCACAGCTACTGGCAAACCATGCAAGAGAGTAAATTAAAGTATGACCAGACAATTCTTTAATTCGTTTCAACATTTAATCAACCCTGAGAGCAATAGAACTTGGGATGCCAGCGACACCTAATTTATTTATAGATCGAACGAGCAATTGATTGCTTCCCTTATGAATATCCCAAGTAAAATTATCTTCTATTGAATGGATTTTTTTTACGCCATCCAATTCTATTTCAAAAAAATCAAAGTTAGGCGTAAAAGTCTTGAAGATCAATTGCAACTTAGACTGTTGACCAACATCTGCTTCCATCAACACTTCCGTTTGATTCAAAGTCCAATAGAAGTCCTCAACCTTATCTGTTTTCCTTTTTAAATTCAGTTTCCCCTTCATCCTGTTATCCACCCAGGTCAAAGAAGACAAATCACTTCTTTTAGGGTGTCCACGGAAATAATGATTCGTCATCCAATCATTCCTCATATCGGGGACATGAAAATAACTATGATACTGAATCATATCCTCAATTTCTATTTCACTTCTCCACTCGTTATCCCCGGAATTCTGTACAGTCCGTACAATGTTAATATCCGAATAATCAGATTGATACCTGGCATTATGCACCTCAAGAACATTCAAAGGAACGCCATTTCTTTCATAGTGAAGGTTTAAATCAGCATCCATGGTTATCCATTTCTTGAATTGATTGGACCAAACTTCAACCATTCCGTGCCCACTGTAATATCCATCATATGAAATCCGAACCAACCGGGAAATATATCCCATACTGGATAGTATTTGAGAGTAAAATAAAGGAAAAAAATGGCATGGTCGCAGTTGTTTCGACTGATATGGGACATCATTAAAATTTCGCTGCGCTTTTCGTAATAACTCAAGCGCATTAAAATTATTTAAGTGAGGTTGAAAATCTTTTCGCCTAAATTGACTCCTTGTCCAATTCCTCAACAAAACCATTGATTCAAACTCACTTGAAGACTGTGATATAACAGAATCCAGATTGTACTCTGCTCGCAATTGTTTTAATTTTTCTTCTTCACTGGTCTGATAGCCAAAGCTAAAAGAGGATCTCACAATACGTTCATTATTAATTTCTCTCAACTGGATGTCCCTTATTCCAATCAAAGAGAAATAATCATCCACACGCATATAATCTGCATCCGTTTTAATCTGATTAAAAGATTCAGGTTCCAACGTTGCCTTAACTTCACTTGAAGGATCATCAAATTGAACAAATAAAGATACACCCGAGAGAATAGTCGACCTAATCAACAATTTAGATGTAAAGTTGAATGGAACCTGATATTGCCTGCTGATCTGAAAACTGGCTGCAGTAAAACAAATCGAGATTGCGCATAAAATAATCAGGAAAAAACGCCAAGCTAAGTTCTTCCTCACCACATCACCCCTTAAAAAGAGAAAAACCATAGAACATTCTTCGGAGAAAGAATACCAAACAAAACTGCCGATAATTAATTAAATAATTATCGGCAGCAATTAATATCAATAGACACATACCGGAATTTTTTATTGAATTGCCAGATCTATAATACTAGGGATTGGAGACGATGGTGGCGGTGCACCGGGACCAATGTACTCCGTTGCCACAACAACATCATCAACTGAGTACCATTGCTCACATCCTATACCGGTACAGCTGGTTGTCCACCTGTTCTTATTATTACCGCCAATTGAAAAAAAGTTCCAACCTCTGCGCGGATCTTGATCAGAACCATTGTCGGAAAATGGAATATTTGTTGATTCATATTTCAATTCACCATCCAGCCAGAAACGATGCTCTCCATCTGCATGAAAAACAGAACCATTATTAGTATTCATTCTATAATGAAATTCCATACTATGCCATTGGCCATCACCTAAAATACTTGACCATGGGCCCAGATTCACGTGATCCTGATCCGTCCCTACATCAAAATCATAAGATGGAGTTCCTTGACAATAATAACTCTCTTCACACCTATAGGCTGTATAATAATAAACATCTCCCCCATAAGTTTTAATCCCTGGCACGGTTACAGGTAAATTGCAGTCATTTCCGAAATATGACCATGGCACACCAGAACCACAATAACGTTGAAGATGCATAAGCTTATGAGGTGAAGCTCCACTTGGCTTCCATTGAAATCCTGGCTGAAATTTAATATAAAATCGAATATAAATTTCATCATATATCTGATTCAGCCTTTTCCCAAGATCCCCATCTGAATCCTCATATGTATCTACACACGATTCGTCCCAGAAGGTTATACTTTTACCACTCCCCCCCCTGGCATTATCGCCATGAATATAAAAATTATTATGCCCTGGGCCCCCAGGACAATAAGAAAAGCCGTTATAATATCCATCCCACCCAGAAGGAACATCACAATCTACAATACATGTTTCATTTTGAGTGGGTGATTGGTTGCGAGTCCAGTCTGCGTGACTGTCAAAATTATCTTGAAATATGACCTCCGCCCGGACTGGCAAACAACCGAAAAAAAACGAAAATAACGTCAAGCAGAACAAAACAGCATAAAATCTCATCACGATAGTCCTCCGATTTTAGAACTCTAAATACCCAACAAAACAATCTCTCTTATTCTATTCTATGGAACCATCTCTAAAAAAACAATATTCCATCCAAATAAATGTGAATGCAAAAAACAATCCAACAAAAACATATCGATTATATGTACAGGTATTTAGCGTGATTCAAGTTATAAAAACATTTTCTCCTTTCCCACGGGAAGCATTCGGTCATTGCCTTGCTCTGCCTAATCCCTTTTATAAACCAATATCTCGATAGCAAGGGCACATGATCTGGAAAAAATATATACGAACGCGATCAAATAGCATCTCCCTATCTCAAAAATTTTATTAATCCGCAGGCGCTTCCGAACAAATAATAACAAAGGGATCAACATAATAATTATTACAGGAACTCCCAAAAACCAGGAACGCACCAAAATCAACAAAACAAATGCCATCAAAGCGAATAGATTAATGGCAGGCACAATAATGCTCAACATTTCCTTTAAGGGAAAACCATTTGCCACAAACGATCTCAGGCTATCCTTGCCACGCCAATACTCTCGCCTAAAAAGTTCTTTCAACGTTTTTGATTCACGAAGATGAATTGTATCCACCCTCTTATCCAAAAAGATCAAGAATCCCTCTGCTGCTACCCTATAACAAAGATTAACATCTTCAGCCGTCTGCAGATCTTCATCGAAACCACCGATTACACGAAAAACATCTTTCCTGATAAACAAATTTGAGGTTCCAATCCAATCGACAAATCCCTGCCTAATACTAGATGACACCATTAATTGGGTCCAGCTTCTTTCAACCCACGTAGCATCCTCACTACTTGAAACAGCACGGGTGCCAACTATTGCAATTTGCTGATCATCAAATTTCTTCAGACATAACGATGCCCACTCCGGCGCAACGAGACAATCAGCATCTAAAAACACAAAGATATCACCCTTGGCACGCTCACCTCCAATATTTCTTAGCCGGCTAATAGTTGCCCCCGGTGCCTCAATAATTTTACAACCTCGGGACGCAGCTATATCTATAGTGGTGTCTGTTGAGCCATTGTCCACCAGAAAAATTTCATACGAACCTCCCCAAGATTTTAGAGAATAAAGAAGATTTTCAAGACAATCTCCTATAAACTTTTCCTCATTCTTAGCTGGGATTATTACACTCAAATGAAGTGTCGTATTTTTTACTTGATCAGATAACATTTCTCACAGATGTGGTGATGTATCACAATTAAAACTGATAATGAGTCCATCTTCCGACTTTTAACCAGAACAAGACTACCTCATATCATGCTCAAAAAAAGCCAATTAATTTCTTTTATATCTCTGAAACAAAATCCCTTATCTTTCCAGAAGATTCTCTCAAAATTAAGTCAGGGAATTGATACTCAATGTTCATATCCTCCCCCAGCTTCTCCCTAATCCGAGAATCTACATACTCCATAACTTCCGAACTAAAATTCTGGTCTTTAACAATTTGAATCAACAGCCTGTCTTTGGCCTTCTGGTAGACTTTAAATTGCCTGACGACATTAGTTTTTTTGTCCTGGAGAGCCTTAAAAACATAATAGAAAAAAATACTGTGATATTTCTCCCCTGTAGTAGCATAAACAATCGACCCTGACCTACCTACGACCTTTTTGATCAAAGGCAAGCTCCTTCCACAACTACAATAATCGTCTGTAGGGACTGCAAAATCCCCTATTTGATATCGAATTATCGGCAATGAATAATTATTTAGTGACGTAACAAATAATTCACGAAACCCAGGTCCTAAGGAAAAATCATCTGACTGCACAAATTCTGTTAAAACGAAATCCGCCATCAAATGTATCCCGCCCTTTTCACAGGAGAATGCTATAATATTAGTTTCAGCAGCTCCATACTCAACCACCAACGGGCAACCAAAAACCTCTTGCGTTAAACCAAAAGCATCATCATTAATTGTTTCACTCGTGCATTTAACGATTCTTAACCCAAGCGACCGACCGTCAAGAGAATTCTCTTTTACAAACTTAGTAAATTGATAAACCATTGAGGAATATCCTGATAGAATCGCTACCTTTCTTCGCTTTAATTTTTTATAAAAATCAAATAAAATTTCCGCGGTTAAATTATATTCCTTCTCCCGAAATCGATTAAGCACAAAATCCGTTACCCGCATTTTACAGCGAGCCATTCTCTCTACAGGCACCCCCCACAACATCGCCTCCCTGCCACCAACACCAATACCATGCCAGGATATCCCGCGATAATAGGAGGCAGTATGAGCGCCAGTAGCGTCCCTGTCTTTAATGAATTTCAAAACTTTTCCAGTAGACCCTGAAGTTTTCGCAATCGTTGTTTTCTGTGAACAATTAATTGCCTTAATCTCAGACAGGTTCTCCCTCAATTGATCCTTTGTTAAAGGAGGGATAATTTTAAAATCTTCAATAGTTTGAATTTGGGCAACATCTATCTCATGCCTCTTAAACAATTCATTATAATATTTTGTATTTTTATACGCATGATTAACTAAAGCAACCACCTTCTTACGCTGAATTTCAAGTAACTCATCACGACTCAGACTATCATTTTTTTTCATCTCCCTTAGAAAAGACAAGACAGGCTCTTGCCTAAACTTCTGCACAGCAGAATAAATATATTTAGCAAGCAGTGGGTTTAACATTACCTTTTCTTTAGCCTTTTTGACCAAACTCAGCTTCCGGGGAAAAACCTTAGCTATTAAGCTAATAATTATTTTCAGAAACCAGGGCCAATCATCCTATTTAATATTTTTTTTAATAATTCTGAACCTGACAAATTGTAATTCGTTTTTAAGCAACATCCTTAAATTCCTTAGCCAAAACACTCTTTGAATATTACGGCAATTTTCACTTGAATTATGGTCGCCGAGATATTGTTGCGGGTTAACAAATCCTTCCAGAAGCAGTTTATGCCTAACCCCATACATCATCCCATTCTGCATAGACAGAACAATTGGCCTCGTCAAATTTTTAGTCTCATACTGATCAAGACGCTCAACACAGTCATTATAGAAAAAATCAGCTTTTTCAAAAAAAACCTGTCGCAAATCATGATCGCAATACCTTGCGGCAAAAAGAAAAACATTACATTTACGCAAATCCTGAGCCGCCCATGTTTCGTTAGGAAATTCAAGCTTATCAGGCTTTGTCAAATATGGATATTCATTATCTGCCATCCACTTGGCATAATTGATAAGGCTCTTACAACCATAATGCCACATTGAATCAAATTTTCCTTCACCAGTTTTCACATCTAAATATTTCCCAAGCGCCTGCAAAAATATCGTGTACATCCATCGATTTTCAGCATCGAGCAAATCTCGTTTAACAACATCATCTTGGGGATGAATACATCTGCGGACAAGTTCTTCCGCCAGATCTATATATTTATCAAGACCAGAAAGCAAATACGCATCAAGCAATGTATTTAATGAGTTTCCACTGGCCCTGCCTGGTCCATCCAGACTGTATACTTTGTTCAATTGTACCAGCTCTCTCTTCCCCTTAGCATTTTTCAGGGCAGATTTTGCTTTGCGCATCAACATTATCATCCGGTTACATATGGTTTTGTCCATTTCGATATTACTATTAACATATGAGGCCAAACCATGGACTACCTCCCTTGATGACTCATTCCCGGTTAGAAAATAATGCAGGAGTAAGCCCGAAGAATAAGTATGCGAGAGTGACGGCCCCCCTCCATATGAGTTCAAATTCCTATCTGAAGAATGATTAAGAGAGAAACATCGGTGTGTTGCGGTCTGAGCATCCAAATAATGCTCGGTATGCCAGAACAGTCCATGATTAAATTCGGGACGGTCCTCATTGGTATGGTAGATATCTATATCTTTTACATGAAGGCAAAGCTGGTCAGCCAACTTATACCAGCTCTTGTCACCACTCCTCAAAAATTGAAGCAATGTGCCTTTAACCCCATCATACTGATTATTATAATGAGAAACCATGGGGGAAGACCCTGAATGTCCAACAGCTTCATGGTCAGCATACAGTTCTCCAAAATTGCGCCAGCCATATTCGTCGATGACCTCCCGCCTGTAAAAAAAGCTGTTATCTCCCTCTATGGCGGCATTAATCAATCCCTGTAGTGACCGGTTCGGGTCTTCCTTTTCCGTGACGAAATAAGGAATTGCTTTTGTTGACGCATACCATTCAGGAGTCGATCTAGGCAAAAGGGGACCATGAACCAATTCATTAATTGCCTCTTGGCTATTGATTTGTCCAAAATCAAGAAATATTGTATGAGTCTTTTGCTCTCCTCCCTGTAATTCATAGTCGTCATTAGATTGTTTTGGAAATAAGCGAATGCTGAGAGTATTATCATGCGCCTCCAGAGCCTTGGGAAAGTTCTGCCAGAAATTTTGGACAAAGCCGGTTACAGAAATCGTCTTTTTTCCTATTGTCAGAACGGGATTAGCCCGCAACCCCTCATGGATTATTTTATTATCTTCATAGACCTTAAACCCCCGGAACGAATGCCTTACTTCATTGTTACGATTTACATGATTCAAGCTCTGCCAATTCTCTCCACCGCTTGAATCCTGATAAATACATAAATTAGAAGATGACTCGATAGTCTCAGGAGAAATAAGGGGATTCCCATCATCATGAAAACGACATTCAATATCGGAAGAGTCACTTGCTGAATTAACAGCAATTTTTAAAGCAAGATCCTTAAAATAAATCGACCCAGGATCGCCCAAATCCCAGAGGCCACCCGGGTGACGGGCCGCACGTGGGTTAAGAACACTGAACTCAACCTTTACCAACGTTCGATTTGCGAAAAAGTGGAGCCTGGAAGTAAATGATGCCAACTCCCCACCTTCTCCAGACCTGAAAACCCCTTCTAATTTCAATGTAGTCCGCAACGGACCTTTTGCTTCAAACTCTATTGCACTTACATAGGGGCTGTACTCAACTCCAGTGGCATCAACAATAATGGTATTACATTGGTGATGATTTAATATTTTCTTATCACCAATTATTATTTGATCAAAAGGTGTAAAAACTTTGGTACTAACATGAAACGAAGCACCTCCAGTATCTATCAGGACATGCTCCACTGCCTCTTCAATTGTTATTTGCGGTTGCGGCTGCGGCTGCGGCTGCGGCTGCGGCTGCGAAATCAAAAAATCATCCGGGCCTAATGCAAGTTCCTGAGTAATATTTGCGTTTATGTTAGCTTGAAAATCAAGGAGCAGCCATTTTATGCTCTTGTCCGGCCATGTTGCCAGCGGCTGCGTCTGAACAGGAATAATAGCCCCATTTTGATCGGCAAGTTGAAATCGCCCACCAGACATAACAAGGCCTTGAGGAAGCGGAATTCCAAAAGTTACCGGCTCATTAAGACGATCAATTCCGTTTAACTCTTCAAGAACTATAGGAATACAGATCTGCATAATAATTACTGCACATATAATTCTTCATACGACTTTATCATCTTGTCAACGGTAAAATGCTTCTCAAATCTCATGCGCCCATTCTGCCCCATTTGCCTTAACAGACCTCGATCTTCATACAATTTCAAAATTGCCCTTACTAAAGCATCTTCATCATTATCAGGGATGATACATCCTGTTTCATTTTCTTTAATGATCTCAGGATTACCACCAACTTCCGTAACAATACACGGCACACTACTCGCCATCGCCTCAAGCAATGTCATAGCGGTCCCCTCACTGAAAGAAGTCAACAAAAAAACATCCATAATCTTGTAAAAATGATGAGTATCTTGTCTAAATCCGGTAAAAATAAGATGTGAGTCAATGTGCAATTCTGCGCCAAGAGACTCTAACCTCTCACGTTCAGGCCCATCTCCAATAACCAACAAGTAGCAATCCGGACAAATCGGCAGAACTCTCCCCAAAGCTTTAAGCATCAATTCCTGATTTTTTATTCTATCCAGGCGTGCTACAGTTCCTAATACAAACGCATCGGACGGTATCCCCCATGTTGCTTTTACCGCCTGAGAGGGGGTTAAAAGGAACATCCCATCATCGATTCCATTATAAATAACCTTTATTTTTTGGGGGGGGAAATTTTCAAATTCAGCGAGAGCTTTACCAGTAGCGACGGAAATAGCAGTAACATGCTGAGTTAACAAGCTTAATATCGGATTAACCCAAACTCTCTTAGGCTTTCTCTTGTCAGGGAAAAAACGACCATGTTCAGTAAAAATAATTTTCAGCGATGTCCCCAAAGAAGCAAATAATCCATAAATATAAGGTGTGTATTGATGACAATGAATAACATCAATTCTCTCCCTGATGACATATTGCCTAATTTTTCTTATTAACTGAAAATCAAGGCCAGGTTTACGACCAAAAGAAATTACGGAAAAACCTCTGTCAATAAGATGCTTACCGAAAGGTCCGATCTCCCTTTCAAGGCAAAGAATCGACACATCAAATTTTGAGGAATCTGAATGTGCTACCAAATTCAGAATAACTTGCTCTGCACCACCAATTTGCATATCAAATGTAAGATGTGCAACTTTTTTTATAATTACTGAAGGCATCGATTAGCTCAGCTTCTATTGTGACAGCAAATAATTTAAATACGACAAATTGACATCCCAAGAATAATTTTCCTCTACATTCATAATTGCTTTTCCCCCCATAAGGTCTCTTTGCAAGTCATTCTCCATCAGGGTGATAACTTTCTCGGCAAACTCCTCTTCCGAATCAGCAATTAAGATATCTTCATTTTCATGGCAGATAAGCCCGTCACTGGCATTAGATGTAGCAACAATCGCTTTCCCAGATGCCATGGCCTCAAGAACCTTATTTTGCAGACCTCTCGCTATCCTTAAGGGAATAACACAAATATCTGCCAACATATAGAACTCACGAATATCCTCGACATATCCGGTAACCGTAACCCCATCGATTTCAGACAAATTCCAAACAACATCAGTGGGATTGTTACCAACTATATAAAACTCTACTTGAGGTATCTTTTTTCTAATAATTGGGAAAATCTGCTCGCAGAACCATTTCACCCCATCCTCATTGGCAAAATAATCCATCACCCCGGTAAAAACTAAAGCCAAACTTTTACCCGTTAATGATTGAGAGGGCACAAATTCCTCCGGTTCCGACAAATTAAATTCTTCAGTAGCAGAGAAAAAATCAAGGCTGACACCATTGGGAATAACCTCAATGTTCTTTATATTTGGAGATAGTCTTCGTAGTACTTTTTTCTCTCTTGAGGAAACAAAAATAGAGTGGTGAAAAATATCATTAATTTTCTTCTCATACTGAAATAGCCTCTTATTCTCAATATGATAAATCCACTTCATTGGGATTTTAGAGTATTCAGCGTACTGTCTCCACTTATCTGAATCCAAATCGACAAAATCAATAATCAATTTAATTCCATGCAAGCCATCTTCATTAAATTTCGGAGTTCGCAGAACATATTCTGCCATGCTAGAGCAAAAACAGAAAATAACATCGATTGATTTTTCACGTATAGTTCTATCCACAAACTCCTGAATACCTGGATCGTAAAATGAGGAAACTGAAAAAGGTTTGCTGCAAAAAAAACTACGCAATACTCTCAGTCTTTTATTAAAATAAACCGCATGAATATCATTACAAAATTCCTCCAACTTGGGAATATAATCGTATTCATTAATATCATCACAGGTGGTAGCAAGATAGACATTATGCTCTTTTGATAAAAATTTTATCTCATTAAAAGAACGGATCTTATCTCCCTTGTTGGGCGGGAAAGGGATACGGTGAGATAAAAATAGAATGTTCACTTAAATGCTTCCTATTATGATTTATTTATTAATGGCCTGAGTTGAGTCTGTAAGGAGAAGTTCAATATAAGAAGATAATAGAGAAGCTCATAGGTAGCCAAATTAAGGAACATGGAACAAACAAAATAGCCAGAAATACTACAAAATATAGAGTCCTGCAAAGATAGATAGAATGGATCAATATCCTCATTACAGCCTCCTCTAAGCTTAAAATTTCCAAAGAACATCTGCGCACAAATTAATAAATAGAGTATACCGGCAAAAAAACCAGACTCACTCGCAAACTGAACAAAAGTATTATGAGCAACAAACGGCTGGGTTGTTGCATAATCGGAATAGGCTTTAACAAAATTGCCAGGTCCAACACCAGTCAACGGATGATCAGCCATCATTTTCAAACCAACTAGCCAAGAATCAAATCTTGATTGAGCTGTGTCAATGTCTGACAGCCCACCACTTAAAGAATCAACTCTCTGCAAAAGATATCCCCCTCCTTGATATACAATAGCAATCAATAAAAGAAGGGGTATTGCCATATAAAAAACTTTTCTTTCTGACCTGACGGCAACAATAATCATCACAATAGATAAGCTTATCAAGCCACCAAGAGAGCCAGTTAAGAAAACCACATGCCATGCCAGAGGGATACAGGCCCAAAGAAAATATCTTATAATTTTATTATTAAAATAATCTCCAACAAAAAATAAAAACGGAATCGCCGTTACAAACAACATAGCAAAAACATTCTGGTCAGAATAAATACCCCGCATTGCTGGCCCACCTAACCGAGCCCCATACACAATATACATTTGACCGGAAAAATACATTTCATGAGCCCATACAATATAATATACAATAGTAAACAATATTATAGCGGTAAAACATTTAAGCTTTTTAATATCATCAATCAGAAAAATAGAGACAAAATAGAACAATAAAGCTTTGTTCATATTCGACATAATAGTTGCAGGATCAAAAGTACTTGCTGAATACAATTTAACATCACGCAACGACTCATTACCATACGGATTAAACAAATAAGATATAACAATACATAACCACAAAATAGCCAAATATAAATTCTGACTGTTTTTTAGACTCGCAAAATCAATCCTTCCTGCTAAAATCTTTATAAAAAAACCTACAAATGTCCCCATAGCAATCAGTTTAGACGCATGAAAATAACCAAAAATCCAGCTCCATATACTTTGGGGATGCAATACATTAAACATGTAATACGCAACAACACCAATCCAGGGGAAAAATACCGCAAGAAATGTGGCACCATATGTAATAGAATAAAAAAATAATTTAGTCATTAATTTGCCATGAACCTACAGGAATCATTACCGATGACTACTTAACTCCAATCATGTGAAGAGGGTGAAATAACTCTCCGACAATCGGCACATCAATAAAGAGTAACACCAGAACCAGCAAAAAACAAAAAGAGGAATAAACCACAAGGCCTCGCTGCTTATAAAGTCTCTCAGGGTACTGAGCGGGACTATCCTCCCAGAAGGCAAGGCGCATATACATCGGGATAAAACCAGCCAGAAAGGGCACACTTAAGATGAGCTCAATACGGTAGCGAATAAGAAAAACCCCAAAAAACAGACTAAAGGCTGCAGCATAATAAACAATGCTCAAGAGAAGCCGGTATTCATTATAGTAAGAAAATGAAGATCTGTATTTCCTGGCTGTTTCCGGGTCACCTATTCTTTTAAATTCAGCATAACGCTTTATGGCCATAAAAAAAGCCCCAATCATCCAGTAGGCAAGGATAAACGACAATGTCGGAGGATATGACTGATTGATCGCAAACCAGCCTAGAAAAAGCCTGAGGGGATTATTTACAGACTCCGATAAAACATCAAGATAAGGTAAATCTTTCAGACGGATCGGAGGAATATTGTACAGCTGCCCCATCACCAAAAGAGAAGCAAGACTCCAGAAAAAATAAAGATTAAGCTGCCAACCTACAACTAGACCCAATATAGCCAGAATCACCCATTCCACATAAGCGATTTTCAGATTGACATCTCCGGAAGGAATTGGCCTTTTCTTCTTAACCGGATGAAGGGCATCTTTTGACGCGTCTAATATCTCATTAATGGTATAATTACTCGAAGCAATTAGGCATGTCGCAATCAAAGCAATTACGATATCTGGAATTATTGACCAGGAAAAAACATCAGGGGAGTCAAAACAGGCGAGGACAACTCCCGGAATCATAAAAACATTCTTAAACCAATTATCTGGCCGGGCTATCTTTATGTATGGGGCTATTCGCTTATAATTCATCCATTATGTCTCTTTAATTTGTTATGACTGCGGCAATGCCATATAGCTCTCTCATGCTGCGGATATAAATGCACCCTGGGCATAATCCTTCCTGAAATGGGCCGATAATCACAGGCTTCATGCCCGCATATTTAGCCCCTAACCCGTCCACCTCCACCCTGTCTCCAACATAAACAATTTCATCAGGCCGCAACCCCATTTGCTGAGCCGCCAGCTCAAACCCGTTACTATCAGGTTTAAAGCCTTCCACATCTTTATCACTTGCAGACATAATGATGGAGAAATAAGAACTTAATCCAAGAGCCTGTATTTTGGTATGGGCAGGATAGTCAGAAAAAACTCCTAACTTAACACCTTTTTCCTGTAATTTGCCAAGAACAACAGACACACCCTTTCTTCTGAAAAATTTGATCAGGCAAAGAGGCCTTCTCTCAAACCATTCCTGAACAACAGACTCAACATCGCTAAGAGATTCTCCTGTTTTAATGACTGTTAAAGCAATTTGACCAATTTGCTCTTTACTGTGCCTTAACTCTTCTTGAGCCCTACGATAATTATATATTATTTTCAGGGTCTTAAGAAATTTTATCGGACGGCAAATGAGAGTTGCCAACCAGAAACACATTGTCAGTCGAAGTGGAACTTGATGATAAAGTGTACCATCAACATCAAAAAGAATACCCTTAAAACCTGAAAACAAACTCGTTTCAGCATCTAAACCCATAATTTATTTGATCACCGAAATGGTTCGGGAAACAAAATAAACCTGCAACAACAGCAACAGATGTGGAACTTGAGAGGTCTCAATTTTAGCTCTAATCTTAAACAAAAATAAAATGCTGGGAAGACAATACAGAAAGGCAACAAAACCCATTGGGGTATTATAATACGCAGACCCTGCAAATAAAATAGGCAAAAAAGCTCCAAAGTAAACAGGAATCAAGAGACTGGGCAGTTCCTTAAAGGAAAAGCCATGGCTCAGCAACCCTGAAAAATTACTTTTTCCTCGCCATAATTCTTTCAAAAAAAACTCTCTGACAGTGGCGGCCTCCCCCAAATGAACTACTTGAATCTTGGCATCTGAGACAACCCTGCCATATTTTTTAATCCTATAGCACAGATCAACATCTTCACAGGTAATCAAGTCCTCATTAAAACCATCCACCTTCAAAAACTTCTCTCTACGCACAAACAAATTCATTGACTCCAGCCATTCTACATCTTGAACAGCCTTTTCCTTTTTCCTCACAAGATACCAAGCCCTCTGAACCCATGTTGCGTTCTCCGGAATATTAGGGGGCGCACCCCAGGCGACAATATCCATTTCTCCAAAATAAATTGATGCCTTAACAAGCATATCACTTGTTACCAGACAATCTGCATCAATAAACACCAGAATCTCTCCCTGGGCTCGAGCAGCTCCAATGTTCCTTAAACCAGAGACATTGGCTTCCTCGTCCTGCATCACAACTGCTCCTTTTCCCTCAGCAATTTCATAGGTTTTATCAGTTGAGCCATTATCTATTACCAATACCTCAAGAAGGTGTGGAGGATAATCAAGCGTAGAAATTGATTCAAGGCAAGACGGCAGATAGTTCTCTTCATTATAGGCTGGAATAATAATTGATATAAGGGGTAAATTATCTGCCATTATGAAGCCACCTTGTAAACCATTAGATGAGGGCCAAAACGTTGCCCATTATTTTTCACTTCATAAAGTTTAACAAACTTCTTGTTTCTTGCCAGATTATCAATAAACTTGATTCTGCTAGACTTCACATCACCCCCTGTCCCGCGTTCATTAAAACCATCAAAAGAACCGGCATTCAATATTAAATATTGAACACCTTGATTTCTAATGTCCTCCAGTACAGGGTAAGATTCATCCCAATTAATGAACCTTAAATCAAATCTTGGTCTATCAAGAGTTGCATAATACTTTTTCTTTAATTGCCAATATTTCGCCTTTCCTGGAGCGATATCATTTAACAAAATGACCATTTTATGGATATTTTTACTACTATTTAACAATTGAACATCAAATTGACTTTGATGTTCAGGAGATCCTTCCATCATAATGGCGGATTCAGACTCAATATTTTTCTCAATCCAATTCTTAGTTAAAATCCTTGTATCAACATTGGATAGTCGACTCACAAAAGAGTAGGATGTCGCACCGGGATGCCAAATCATCATTATCATCAAACATACCAGAATAAGTCTGGCCATATTCTTAGGAAGACACCTGTCTCTTAAGAAGAGGTACAACTGACTTGCACCGTATCCAGCAACAAGGAAAACAAGAGGCAACAAGGGCAGCAGATAACGCGAGAATACCAAATGCGATTGCGCCTGTGAGATAGCAAAATAATAAGGAATAAAAAACATTGCCAATAGCAAGGCAATTTTTGATCTTGAAAAAAAAGCCCACCCCATTGAACAAAATGCCAAAACAAACATAGGGGTTCCGAGTTCAAACCTCAGTTGCTGAAAATAAAACAAGGCAGGTGACAGGCCAGCCACTCTATCTTGAGCGCTAATCCCTGGTAATTTGTCAACGAATGTTTTTGAAACAACAAAAAGGCCCTTGATGGTTTTACCCAGATGACAGAAAGTATTAAGATACCCAGGCTCTACAGCAAGGGACACAACAATAAAAACTCCCAGCACAACCAATACCTTCTTCAAGACAACGGCCAGAGGGTTCCCTGCCTTAACACTGCCTATTATTACCGCAGCCAGCAAAGGAATTAAAATTACAATCCCCGGCAATTTAGTGGCAAATGCCAGTCCTCCCCAGAAACCAGCCCAAATGTAATTTCTGTTATTATCTTCTCTAGTAATCCTAAAGATATACAACCATGACAATAGCAGCAATAATACCAGAAGACCATCAACTGTCGCATAATGGCTGGTCTCAACATGCAACCCTGAAAATGCCAGTAAAATTACTCCCAATAACCCACATTCCTTACCACCAATCCCTGAAGCGATTTTATAAAGAACAATACAGGAAGCAATGCCTATACAGGCCGAAGCGGCTCTGGCGCCCAAGTAAAATGACCCTTCATGGGCCACGAAGAAACCGGCAAATTCCTCCGGACTGGCAACAACTCCCCCAACAAGCAAAAAGACAAAGACCATGGCCAATTCCAAAAAAATAATAAAATAAAGGCCACCTTTTCCAGTTCTGGTAAAATCAAAATCACCTGCTGCCAACCGAAGCGCTCGATGCATTTCAAAAGGCTCATCCACATGTAAAAGTTCCGGCAAACCAAAACCTATGGCATAAAACCGTAACAATGCGGCTATCAACAAAACAAAAGGAACAGCCAGGCCCCAGGAATGGTTAGTAAATTTTATTTTTTTACGACCTGTCACTTCTCTATTCCATAAATTCCTGATACCACAATTCAAACATTAAAATACTCCAGAGAATTGTAGCATAATTTCTTTGCCCACTCTGATGCTCACCCCAGATTGAACGAAGTATTTTCATATTGAAAAAATGATTGACACCAGCACTTTTCCCAAAGAGAAAATCACCTGCCATCTTCCGCAACTCGCCCCTCAACCAATCTGCCAGGGGAACAGAAAACCCCATCTTTTTCCTATACAGAATTTCATCCGGCAGAATTCCCTGACAAGATCTCTTCAAGATATACTTCTTCTCACCATGACGAAATTTTAATTCTGCAGGAATAGATGCCGCATACTCAATAACCTTATGATCAAGAACTGGTGCCCGAACCTCTAAAGAATTTGCCATACTCATTCGGTCCACCTTAACCAGAATATCTCCGGGGAGATAAGTCTTTAAATCAGTATAAAGAATTTTCGACAGATGACAGTCAGTATCAGCCTTCTGATAATAATGCTCCGTGACAGAGAAAGAGTCATAGTCCCCTATCTGCTTTTTGGTATCATCATTTAACAATAAACGCCATATCCGATCATCAAACTCACTATTAGTCAGGTAATAACCATAATCAGCTTCAAATCCCAACGAATGTATCAGGGTATATCCCTTCCGAAACAATGATTTATTCCCTTTGGCCAACATACCCGCCAGAAAAGGGAAAAACTGCCTCCTGATTACTAACGGAATTCTCTTGCGAAGGTTATTTTCTATATCGTCTAAATGATATTTCTCGTACCCTGCAAAATTCTCGTCACCGCCATCTCCGGACAAGGCTACTACAACCTTTTGGCGTGCAAGTTTTGACACATAATATGTCGGCAC
Source organism: uncultured Desulfobulbia bacterium (assembly GCA_964653055.1). GTDB lineage: Bacteria > Desulfobacterota > Desulfobulbia > Desulfobulbales > SURF-16 > CAZZCA01. The sequence goes on from CAZZCA010000010.1 coordinate 27,357, forward strand.
TGATGAGGCATCGGCAAATGGTTCATCAAAATGATAAACTAGCTTCTTCAAAACTTGCTCAGCATTTTGATTTACAGACAATTCATGATGATCGGTGTGATATTTTTCTGCTACAAGACGGGCAAATTCCACTTCATCATATTTTTTACTGTCAAACCCAATTGAACAAGTTGTTACAGGAGTATTGCTCTGCCTCGCCATTAAGGCCACCACAAGACTTGAATCTATCCCGCCACTGAGAAAAGCCCCAAGAGGAACATCACTTACCCGCCGCATCCGAACACTATCTGCTAATAATCCTATCAGGTTCTCTGCAACAACAGACTCATGATCAGCTACTTGATTGGCAAACGAAACATCCCAATACTCACGGGTTGATATTCCTTCAGGGTTACAGAGCAGGTAGTGGCCAGGCATCAACTTATTAATACCACTATAAATCGTCTTTGGGTCAGGAACATAAAGATATTTGAAATAATCAGAAAACGCCTCAAAATTAATCTGCTTCTTGATATCCGCGTCTTGTAAGATACTCTTAATTTCAGAAGCAAAAAGAAATGTTTTCCCATCAAAAAAATAATAAAGGGGCTTCTTCCCGATTCGATCCCGAGCCAGGAAAAGAGTCTTTTTAGCTTCATCCCATATGGCAAAGGCAAACATTCCCCGCAAATGCTGCAAACAGCCTGTACCAAACTCCTGATAAAGACTTAAAAGAACTTCTGTATCGCAATCACTGAGAAATGTATACCCCCGGCCTTCAAGATCTTTGCGCAATGCCGGGAAATTATAGATCTCACCATTATAAACAATCCATACTTTCCCATCCTTGCTAGACATCGGCTGATGCCCCAATTCCGACAAGTCAAGAATACTAAGTCGCCGATGACCCAATCCAATTGAACCATCCACATAAACACCAGCATCATCAGGCCCTCTGTGCTTAATTACATCGCACATTTTTTCAACAAGACCAGGAGAGACCGAACCACCATATAAATTATATTTGCCTGCGATCCCACACATTATGATTCAAGCCTATTTTTAAATGTATAAGAACGGTTAATTAAAAAATTCAAAATAAAAATCAAGGCTATAGCTACTAACTGGGCAACAAGATACCACAAACCTACAACCTGAAATAACAACCAGAATAAACCGATATTAAGAAAAAAAGTAATCGCTGTTACCGTAATATAACGCAGGAAAAACACGCGGTGACTTCCTTTGACGCTAAACACCCAATAATGTTGCAACATATAATTCCCCAGGCATGCGCCAATAAAACCTATTGCCGAAGAAACGGTAGGTGGGCAATTTGTCAACTCCACCAAAAATGACAAAATAACAAGATGAACAACAGTAGCAATTACACCACTGACAAAATATCGACAAAATTGAGCTGATAAAAATCTTTGGCAGCCCAATATAGCAATCAACTCTTTATGCCAATACTCAGAAGAAAACTCCACTTTCATTTATCCTTAAGCCCTATAAACACCTTACACCTAACAACTACTGGCTTCACCCTCACCTGATATTGAAGCTGGAACTCTGCTACAATTTTTTGATGTATTCTGAAAAAGAACTCATGCCATTCAGGGAACTCAATCCGTTTACCAGTCAATTCATAATTATTTTCCAACAACACATCGCCAGCTATTGTTTCAAATAAATTTATTTTGTATTCACTTAGTTCATTACGCCACTTAGTAATTATAGATGAATCTAATTTTTTTGAAGTATTAATATTAAACTTATTTGTACGCTCAACATAACTATCATTCTCATAATATCGTAACATTGAATCCTCAAACTCTTCTCCAAGAAACTCACATACTCTCCTTAATTCTCTCTCTGGGTATAAAACGAGATCTTCATAATATACCAAGCAACATGATTCATTATTTTTAGAATAAAATTGTTTTTGTTTCTCAATTTCCTCTTTCCATTTTTCTGCCGCATAATGAATATTTGCTGTGCCAAATTTCGCCTTCAATTTAGAAAGCGCAACAGCCCGACCGTCTCTGATAATCAAAACATATTGAGCCATTGGGAAATTAATCAACAAATCATCTAAATAATATTGTAAAGCTGGATCTTTTAATCCCCACCTTATCAGTGCATTATTTTTTATCGCATCATCTAACAAGTCATTTTTTATGGGTGTAATTTCACCTATTAAACAATTAATAACCTCATCATTATCATTATTTCTAGCCAATGAAGAAATGACCTTGGGGGATTCATTTTTCATGTAAATCTTAGAGTGAGAGGCTAACATTCTGCCAAGAAGAGTAGTTCCTGATCTCTGAGCACCTATTAAAAAAATTGGGTCTATCATTTTCTTCTCACCTTGCCAATTGCAATCATTTACAAGCTTATATACTTTCTAAGTGCAGCCCCAAGGTAATTAGCAACCCTTAAAGGCAAAAAGCTCCACATCCTTTCCACAACATGCCGACAAGGAAATCCAAATAGCCCAGAATCTTCACCCTTCTCTAAACACTGGCTCAAGCTGTACCAATAAAGTTTTTCAGGGCGGGCACCCCATTGGGCTTTAAATTTATAAGTACCTTCGCCTGGTGTTGATCTTCCAAAATCAAACCATTCGCAATTATTATCAGCAGCAAATTTAAGCAAACACCAATACAAAAGCATATTAGGTCCCATCCTATTATATTTTCGTAATGTTGAAGCCCACGGCACCGAAACCCGGGATCCAATTTTCAGGATAATTGCGGCACCTACCGGATCTGTTTCCTTATACACAACACCAAGACGAGCATTTTCTCCATAAGTCAACAAAATAGCCTTAAACCAGCTTTTTGAATGAACAGGCGAACCGAGATCGCGCATATTCTCACTAAATACATCATAAAAGGAATTAACATCTGTCTCTTTTGACCACGCAAAGGAAATGCCGTTTTTCTCAGCCTTCCGAACCTGACTACGCAGTTTCGACTTGAAGCCATTCCACAACTCTTCAGAGCCGTCAGGTAATTCCAGAATCATACTTACTTTATCATTCTTTACTTGCTGAAGAACAAACCCTGAAGAACTAAATTGATCATTTAGTTCTTTACCTCGGAGGTCAATCTTTTTTGCCTTAATCTCACAAGAAAGTCTTATTACCTCCTGCAACATACCGTCCTCAACCTGACCATTATCTGCCAACGGTGAACCTGAGTCACAATAAGGCAAAGACACTAATATCCCACGATCAAGCGGCCTTTTAATTAATACAAGCGGCAATACTCCTACTACACAACCATCTTTATGGGCCATGACATAATAAGGATACATTCCATACGCTTCTTCCACTGACACAAGCCAAGCACTATAATGATAAGGGGTTGCCCGAGGATGATTGCTAACATAATTATCCCATTCCTCCCTACAATCTTTACCTTTGACGGATACAAAGATGTTTGACATTAAGGACTTAACTCCTGGCGAGGATTATTAAGAAAAATTGACATGAATAACTTAATAAACATCAAGTTCATGGGGTACAGGTCTAAAGGTGAAATCTGCTAACAATCTTTTCAACCTGTCAAATGTTTTGTCAAGATTGTTATAATGCCTGAATTTCGAGAAAGATGAAATATTGGCAACACGAGGCTGACCTGGATCAATCTCCCACGGATGAAAATAAAAAACAAATGGTTGGCAATCAATTTCATTAATCTTCCGCAAAGCCATCTTGGTGAACCAATAAGGGAATAAACGGAAATATCCACCACCAGCCACCGGAATCTTCCTACCCCAATAAAGAACCGTAGAAAGAGGATACTCTACCAATTTGCAGTCAGGTAGACGATAGGTAAATCGTGGCGAATCAGGGATTCCGTAGGTATCGTGATAGATCGGGAAAATACTTGAATCATAGCTGAATCCCAGCTCCTCTAAAATCCCCAAAGCCCATAATGATTTCTTAGTAATAGAGTAACTTGGCGCACGATAGCCAGTTACAGGTCTACCTCCAATATCCTCAAGAACTTCTTTGCACCGCTTGGTATCTATGCGAAATTGATCAGGAGTAAGACTATAAATTTTTTTATGATAATAGCTATGGCATCCGATCTGATGACCGGATTTAATTATCTTAATAATCAAATCCGGATATCTCTCAGCTATCCAGCCAACAACAAAAAAAGTCGCTTTAACATTAAACTCAGAAAAACAATCTAAAATAAGCTCAACATTTTGCACAACTCTTGATTCAAAGTTACTCCAATCCTCAACAGAGATAACATCCTCAAAAGCAGATACCTGAAAATATTCTTCAACATCAACTGTTAAATAATTATTAATCACTTATTGTTGCCGTTAATTATTAATAAATAATTACTACTCGATGGTCTCATCGATTAAATACTGAGGCTCTTCCGGCATATGGGTAAAAATGATAATTTCCGCCACCAACCCAATGAAGAAAGTCTGCAATCCTACCAATAGAAACAATATGCCACCTAAAAATAACGGCCTGCCCGCCAAGCTCACATCAAAATAAAGGCGTTGAATTACCGTCACCAGAGAAATTACCAGGCCAATGAAACCAATTCCAAACCCAAGTAACCCGAAAAAGCGCAATGGCTTCTGTGTGAACTTAATAAGGAAGAAAATTGTCAATATGTCCAGTAAGCGCCTCAAGTATACCCCAGGGCCATAAACTCGAAGATGAATATTCTCCGACGCTTGCTTAAGTGCCAACTCCTTAACACGGAATCCTCTATTATGGGCCAGTAACGGGAAAAACCTATGCATATCTCCGTATAGATATATCTTTTCCAGAACTCTACGCCGTAGCAATCTGACCCCACAGGATATATCTCTTAAAGAGATTCCTATTAATCTTGAAACAAGGCCATGGAAAACTTTAGCCTGAACCCGATTAAGGATATTATCCTGTCGGGGGTAGCGACAACCTACAATTAAATCAACCTCGAAACTAAATTCAGTAAACATCTTCCCAATCTCTTCCGGTTCAACTTGAAAATATGCCGGCAGGGTAAGAATTATTTCACCTGAAGACTCAGCAAAGGCTACTGACAATGCTTTTGCCTCACCATGAGGTTTATTAAAGGATACCACCTTAACCACATCAGTGTTTGCAGCTTGAAGCTCCGCCAAATCTATGCGAGCAGCAGGGAAATCACCATCAATAACAAAAATGAACTCATTGTGAAGGTTTAAAGATGCAAGCTCTTTCCTGAAACGCTGAAAGAGAGACTTTAAGTTGTCATGATAATCACTGATCGGCACTAAAATAGAAACATCAAAAGTCATCTCTCTTTGAATTCGATTTTCCATTATAACCTCATCAATAATAATCAGGAGTGACGAGTCGCCAGCTCACACACAAGCCCATAGCCAAACAAGACAAAGCTATTAAAAATAAATAAAAGCATAACCCCGGGCCAGACAATCCCGTCAAAAGACAAATAAGAATTACCACACACAATAATTAAGGGAATCAATAATGAAAATGCTGCCATTGACCCAAACCAGGCCATCGGCCGCTCAGAAAAATGTAAAACCAGCCTTAAAGTAAAAAGGTCAATTAACACCTTCCATATCCTGGAAAAACCATATTTACTCTCCCCTCGAGTTCGAGGATGGTGCCTGACGACAAGCTCCCCAACCCGCCCCCCCCGCAGGAAAGCAAAAGCAGGAATAAAACGATGCATCTCAGAATAAAGTCGAACTTTTTTTAATGTATCAGCATGATATACCTTCAAAGAACAGCCATTATCATGAATATGTACACCTGTAATAAAACGAAGCAAACGGTTAGCAACCATTGAGGGAATACAGCGCAAGATATTATCTTTGCGCTTCTTGCGCCAACCGCTGACTACCTCAAAACCTTCCTCCATCTTCTTAATCAAAGCCGGGATATCCTCCGGATCGTTCTGCAAATCTCCATCCATAGTTATAATAATCTTACCATTTGCCTGATCAATACCAGCCTGCATGGCCTGAGTTTGACCAAAATTCCTGCGGAACTTAATGATTTTAAGCCTGGGCCATTTCTCCTTCCCCTTACATAACTCAGCAAATGTCCCATCTGAACTACCATCATCGATAGCCAGGATCTCATAATCGCCCATCATATGATTCATTGTCTCGGCAACCCTCTTAAGCATCAGGGCAACATTTTCTTCCTCATTATAAAAAGGAATAACAAGACTAAAATCTAATCCCATAATATTTTATCTCGATCTAATTAAAAAATTACTGCTCAAGAAATAGTTTATGCCATAATTCAAAAGACAATAATGTCCAAAATTGCCTTCGATAAAACTCATTATTTAAATCTTGCTTTCTCAACTTCTCAATACTTCCATAATCCCATAAACCGATCTCATTAATTCTCTCCTTATGGAATAATTCATCAACCAACCCCTTCAACTTAGCACTCTGCATCCATTCATCAACAGGTACCGTAAAACCATGTTTTTTACGCTTTACAATCTGTTCAGGGATTAAGCCGTCCATCGCCCGTCGCAAAATATGTTTTTCTGAAAGACCTTTCAGCTTATACTTAGAAGGAATTCTCATAAGATATTCAGCTAATTTATGATCCAAAAAAGGGACCCTTGCTTCAAGTGAATGAGCCATGGTCATCTTATCATTTTTCAATAAAACATCATTAGGCAACCATGTTTTAATATCGAGATACATCAAGCGATCGAGCAGACCTCCCGACTTTTCTTCAGGCTCCAAATACTTAGCGAGCATCTTTAACGGAGCATCAGCGAGTTGATCATATTCTTTCATCCTCCTGCCAAATAATCCAACCTTTTCATCGGGACTAAACACAGAAACCAACTCAAGGTATGCCTTAGAAACCTGCTGCCCGGAAGCAAGCAGCTTAAACCCTCTCTGCAAATTAATATTTCGACGGAACAATTTACTCATTAACGAAAAAAACCTCGGACACGAGAGGAACGAGACCTTGTCCCAATAATAGAGAATTTTATATTTATCATAACCAGCTAAGAGCTCATCAGCACCCTCTCCACTCAGAATAACAGTCACATGATCCCGCGTAAGCTTTGACAATAAATATGTCGGAATCGTTGCAGCATCGCCGAGAGGTTCATCAAGGTGCCAAACAACCTTCTTGAACACATCAACTACATCCGAATCAGAATTTAATAAATAATGGTCCGTTCCAAACGCATCAGCAACAACTCCAGCATAAGAAGATTCATCATGCCACCCTCCTGAAAAGCCAGCGGTAAAAGTCTTAACAGGTTCATTAGCAAACTGACTCATGAGGCCAACCATGAAGCTTGAATCCAAGCCTCCAGACAGAAAAGCACCCAACGGAACTTCGCTCATCAGTCTCAAATCAATAGACTCTCCCAACATCTCGGTTAATCCATAGCGAAATTCTTCCTCTGAACTCTCTTCATCTTTCTGGAAATCAAGGTCCCAATATTGATTAACAGAAACTGAATCATTTTGAACAACAGCATAATGAGCAGGCTCCAGCTTGCTAACCCCTTTAAGCATTGTAAGAGCGCCAGGAACATAGCGAAAAGTTAAATAAAGATTTAATGCTTCCTTATCAATTTCCCGATTTAATAAGTTTATAGCCAGAATAGCTTTAAGCTCTGAAGCAAAAACAAATCCCTGCCGAAATTGAGCATAATAAAGGGGTTTGATACCAAAACGATCTCGAGCGATAAACAATCTTTGCTTATTATCATCCCAAATAGCAAAAGAGAACATCCCCCGCAGGTAATCAACACAGTTTTCCCCAAATTCTTCGTATAGATGTAAAATCACCTCAGAATCAGACCGTGTTTTAAATGAATGACCAGCAAGATAGCGATCTTTTAAGGACTTAAAATTATAAATCTCACCATTAAATACAAGCCAAACCGTATTATCTTCGTTGGAAATAGGCTGCCGCCCCCCCTCCACATCAATTATACTTAACCTCCGGTGCGCAAACCCGACTATTCCGTTATAATAAATACCACTGTCATCAGGGCCACGATGCTCCATGATATCATTCATTTTATGAAGATCGTCTTGCGAGAAATCCCCGACAAAACCACTAATTCCACACATCTAATTTCTTCCTGGAAGCAATCGAGTCCGCAACTGAAAAATATTAGACAAACTTTGCGGAATACAGGTTTTACAAGGAACAAAAGGTCTTTCCCCTTGAGCTAATTTCATCCGTAGGTCTTGGTACCTTTCATTATTCCAAATGTCTGAAAACTTTTCCTGGAAAACATTTCCCATTCGTCCCTCTGCCAGCTGCCAGGGAATAATTGGACAAGGCCTTACACTTCCATCAGCATCAATCCAGGACGAAAACCAAGGGAAATAACATTTTTTGTGATTAGGTATGAATTGATTCTCTGGTAACATTTTATTGAATAAGAGGTCAAAATCCCTCAACCAAATATTAATATTTGTGGCAATCCCTTTTGCCTTGGCAACTTTGTCAGCCTCTAACAGGATTCTTTTTAAATTTTGTTCAGACAAATTACCGACAAGATCTTTCTTTCTGTCTTCACGGCCGAAATACTCAAGATACTGGATATAAACGCCTTGTACCTTAAGCTCATAAGCCAATTTAATAGTATCTACCAATTGGCCCAAATTATCTTTCTGAAGAGCATAATTAAATCGCAGTGAAGGTTTATTATACTCATTCTGTCTTTTCCTCTGATTTAATCTTTTAATATTTTCTCGTAATGTGCCGTATAAATCTTTCCCCCTGATTTTCGCATAAGTATCAGGCTCAGACGAATCTATTGAAATTTTAATCTGATCAATACCGCTATCGAAAATCCTGTCAATTTTGTTTCCAACCAAAGTAAAATTAGAGGCACAATTCACCGCTGCCCCTTTTAGCTTTGAATACTCAATCATTTCAAATATTTCTGGATTTAAAAAAGGTTCTCCCAAGCCACTAACATTAATATTTTCAGGTAGCACCTCATCAATAATTTTCTTGAAGTTCTCAAACTTCATTGCTGTGGTCTTGGGGAAAATAATATCTCGATGACATGTTGCACAACGCAAATTACAGGCATTTGTACTTTCTACTTGGAGGTGAATAGGAAGGCCGGCAACCCTTCTTCCTCTTCTCACTATATTGCAAAGAGATATAATTTTTCTTTTCATTTTACTAAGGAGCCTTACGAGCGATAATTATAAGAGATTCAAAAAAAGTTTTACGAACTTTCCACAACAATGTCCCCAACCCAAGATACTCGCATAGCCATGTTGTAAAACCAAAATGAACTGGCACCATAAAAGTATTAATGACATGCCTAAGCAAGTGATGACAAAAGCCTGATTTCACCCAAAACCATCCAATTACATGCTGGACATCAACTACCTCTAATCCAGCATCTTTTAACAATCCGGTTACTCTCCGTCTTGTAGTAACAAAACTATGTGTGTAGTCCATCTCATAAAAAAATTCTTTTATAGTCAAATAATTAGGAACAACGAGACAAGCAACACCATCTGGCTTCAAAATACGCACTGACTCATCAACAAATAACATCGCTTTTTCATGATCAGGCAAATGCTCCAAGATCATACTCGCATATAAGACGTCACAACTTTGATCTGGCAAAGGAAATGGAGGGACAAAGGCATCAATAACCTCAAAACCCTTTTTCTGGAGATTATTACGCAAGTCTACAGATGGTTCTAAACCTAAATAATTAATTTCACATTTCTTACATTCATCCGCCAAATGACCCAAGCCAGGCCCTACATCAACCAATAGGTCAATATCTTCCACAAAAGATCTAAGATACTGAAGGATATTTCGACAGAAATTAGTCTTATTTTTGTAATAAAATTTTGTCGTTTGATCTAAAGACGAGGTTTTTTCAATTTGCCGAGAATTTTCACATTCCATGATCAATACACCCTCAACTTAACAAATAGCTCTGATACAATCTTGGACCGGCTGTAATTACACAACAGAACGGAGATCTTTCAAACGCTCTACTGAAATCAATTTTAGAGAAAAAATCACCCCAACATAAAACGCTGACACAAGAACTGCAGCCAGTAACACATGAATATTTAAGGTCTTGAATACATAACAAATAAGGGCAAAAATCAGACCAAGAATCATTGGCTTCCGGGCAATCACAAACAAATTGCTTTTCATCAGGTTGGTCCTTATATAATACAACACTACAAGACAAACTATCACCTCCGAAACAATGGTAGTTATACACGCCCCGATATAACTGAAAAACGAGATCATCGGGATATTCAACAAAATATTAACCAAGACCGACATACCATAAATCACAACAAACTTTCGCTCCTGCCCAATTGCATAAAAAAGAGATCTTGCAATTATCGACAAAAAGAAAAATGGAACACTCCAGATTATAATCCTTAAAGCCGAGGATGCCTCACTGAATAACTGCCCATAAAAAAGAACAATAATATCCATTGAATAGATTGAACAAAAAGCAACTATCGGAAATGAAATATAACACATTAACTCCATGCTGAAGTTAAACAAACTGGTTACATACCCCGGGTTATTAGAATAATGAATGCTTAATAAAGGCAGAAGGCTTCCAGCAATGGCATAGGGAAATAATTGAGAACCTTCAAACAACTGATATGCGGTATAATAATATGATACCTCACGATCTCCTTTCATTAAGGAGATCATTATGATATCGCAATAATTATAAATCATCGTGATAAATAACATTGTCGCAAAAGGCCAAGCCTTGGCGATTGTTTTTCTACATGTCGGTATGGCCATATCAATGGCTATTCTATAAATCCTGCCAGTCACCCCAAATGAAATCAAAAAATCTACAGCTCTCACTGTTAAAAACATTATCGCTACCGTAAACAAAGACCATGATTGCCAATATGCCGCAGAAGCAACCAGCAAAAGCATTATTCTTTCGTTAACAACAAGAAGGCTATCTATCCGGAACTTATCAAACCCCCGCAAAGCACCCCGCAGAGAGGACTTGATCCCATGAATAAACATAGCAATTGCAATGATGAATATTACAACTTTCTCTGCATCTGCCTTAGGTAGAAAAAACAAGACAATTGTCATTAACAAGCATACTGCCATTAACAACCAAATTTGAGAGCCTAAAACTGAATTGAATGTCTCTTCCCGATCTTCCATATTTAATGGAATTTCACGAGATAAGTAACCTATGAAATTAAACTGAACAAAAAGAGCAAAAAGCTTTCCTAATGAAAGAGCAAAAACGAAAACTCCATAGTCGGACGGACCCAATGTCCGGGCCAGAATAAGGGCAAAACAAAATAGCAGGACTGAACTAAACTCAGAAATAGAATTGAATATTGTATTCTTTACAATTTCAAATCTATTATCCTTCATTTACAACCTCTCACAAAAAGCGAAATCCTTTTCAAAATCTTCCTGAAAATCAATATTGAAAAAGATATTCTTTCCCGACCCGGTAAACGAAAAATGAAATCATTCGACAATCGACATATTCTATACAGATCACTACCAGGAAATCACATACTTGAAACCTGTTTACTAGGTAATTCCTTTTCAATTTTCGCTTTTGTTTTACGAAAATCTTCCCCTAAGTACTTCTGCCCTAAATCATGCATTAGAGTTATCTCTTCCCAGCTACAAAATTGTTCGCCATGCGAAAAATCTCTTTTAAGATATGCTTTAATCTCGCCGTCACCCGACCATTGCGACCTTACCTTTTTACGATTTTCAATAAAAAATGGCGCTAAATACGCAACTGCCCGCAAACCGTACTTTTCAAGAACCGGCGCAACAACCGACCAAAGGCTGGCCCGGCAATCATCAAAGGTCAGCATAACTGTATTAGGCAGAATTGTTTTTTGCCCAGACAAAAGATCATGCAGTTTTTCGGTATCAATTGTTCGATAACCGTTCTCAGCCAAAAATTTTATCTGCTTTTCAAAAAAAACAGAGTCAGGGGTATGAAAAGAGAAGACTATTATCTCATTCTCAAGACATTTTAAGTTATTTCCTGTAACAAAACCCGGGTAATTACCTGACATCAACGCCCTTAGCTCAGGATAAGCCCATTTCAAATTAGCAAGAATTTTCCCTTGATTCATTTACCTCTCATAAGCACCAGACAATAATCCCAATATAGTCTTTTTAAAGATTCGCCACCTTCTCATAAGCATTAACCGTCTCCTGGACACACCTCTCCCAGGAAAATACTCGAGCTTGCTTATAGCCCTTCTCAATTAAATCCCGCCTTAAATCAGTCGAGGCCATAATCTTGTGGATTGAAGAAGAAATACCTTTATAATCAGAGTATTCATGGACAATTGCCGCATCTCCAACAACTTCAGGCAACCCACCCTCAGTTGATGTAATAACCGGGACCCCACAAGACATCGCCTCGATTGGGGGCTTTGTGTAAGATTCATAAAGAGAAGGGAAAATGAAAATTTCAGCCATGGAAAAAATAGCAGGAAGGTCTTGAAAAACAGCCCCTAACCAGATAATTTCTTCACCTACTTTTAATTCATTTGCCAAATTTTCCAGATCCTGCTTATAGCCTTCGCCATACGCAGGACTAACACCACCAACAACAACTAATTTTTGCGGGACTTTTCCCTCATTTTTCACCAATGCAAACGACCGGATCACTGTCTCAATATTCTTAAAAGGATAAATTGTACCCACAAACAAAAAATATTTCTCAGGAAGAGAAAACTTTGCTTTAACGTCTGCAAGGTATTTTCTATCTGTTATTTTTTCGAATCGTGGATCTGCAGCCTGATGAATCGCAAATACCTTCTCAGGGTTAATATTTTGATTTTCAATAAAGATTTCCTTATCTGACTCTGAGGTAGTTAAAACCAAATCAGCCATTTTAGCGCCTAAAGCATAATATACCCGCCAAAAATACAGCTCACTACGCTTAAATAGATTTGGATATAACCACCAGCTAGCGGACCTAAGAGAAAAGACAACCTTTGCTCCATTTCCCCACAAAGTAAAATGCTTAAACCCATGATAAACATCTATTTGCTTTTCCTTTAACAAAGCAGGCAACTGTGTATTGTTCCAGATCAGCATCCGCAAAGGGTTCATCTGCGGCACCACCACCTTCTCCATTCCCCTAATTACAAAAAGGTTGTCATTCTCCTGACGCTGATCGATTAATACCAGAAACTTATGACCCAGATTTTTCTGGCTTAGCATTTTAAGAATTGAATAAGAGTAAGTTAATACTCCCCCCAAATAATTCCCCCTGGCATCAAGACAAATTTTCATCAGCAGACACCACTCATCTGCTTAGAGCAGATTTGTAAATTTCCAGATAAGATTTAGTGACCCTATCCCAACTATATTGAGCAACCACCTTCTCCCTGCTTAATTCCCCCATACGTTCTCTCAATTGCCGAGAATCACGCATTCGCCCTATGGCAGTTTTAATTTCATTAATATTCCCGGGCTCAACGAGTATTCCGTTTTCAGGGCCTACCAGTTCTGGAACCCCACCCGTTCTCCCACCTATAATTGGCAATCCACAAGCCATGGCCTCAGCAAAAACAAGGCCGAACGATTCAGCAAGGGAAGGAAGAATAAAAGCATCAGCATCATTATAAAGAGGAGCTAATTGCTCTCGAGGGCAATATCCATAGAATTTCACATTATCTTCCAAGCTAAGACTTCGGCTTAATCTTTTCAATTGATCCTCAAAAGAACCTGTACCAACTATTAAAAGCTCAACGGAATCATCCTGCAATTCTGCCAATGCCCTTAAAACATGATCAATGCCTTTTCTGTTAATCAGCCGTGAAACAGTTATCATCTTAAGGCCTTCTCGTCTTTTCTTGCTTCCAAAGACTTCAAATAACCCTGTTTCAATACCGTTAGGAATTACATCAATAGCCTGCCCTGGCGAGGTACGTAAAGCTGTTTCCTTCAGACCGTTACTTAAGGCCACAACACGTTTTGCCCTCCTCCATATAATCTTGCTAATTGGTTTCAAAATAAGACTTAAACGATGAACTTTCCAATTATACACATCATAATAAGGGACATCTGAGCCTCGCAAAGAAACAACACCAGGCACTTTAGAATAAACAAATGGCATCAGGCTGAGAATCCCCGTTGGCAAACCGAAAAAATAATGAACTACATCAAATTTTTCTCTTCGCAGAAATCTCAATTTTATTAATAAAAAAAATGCAAAAAATAGATACGAATATGCTCCGACAAAACCACAGTCATGAATACTTTTTCGAAAACTGCGCACTCTTAATATTGTCAAATTATCATGTTTCTCGATTGATAATTGATCACCAAATCCAGATGTAACAATTGTAACAGTATGCCCGAGCCTGACCAGCTCAACAGCAATATTATTTGTCGCATTACCCGCCCCGCCACCCATTGGGGGGAATTCATAATTAAGCATTAAGATTTTCATCAATAATTATTTCGCAAAAATTGAATTCAAGCGTCTTAGTTTACTAAAAAATCATCTAAAATTGGCAAAAGACCTTCAATGAATAGCCGTTGCCGTTCTATATCACTCTCCAAATGATCAGCTAACCCCGTTACCCTTATTAGAGCTCCGTCTGAGCGCTGCCTTAACAGAGAATCAAAAATCATCCAGGCACGATCCAAGTACTCATTAGCCACTACCCGGCCCCGTCCCTGATACCAATAATGAGCCAGCTGTTTATCCAAACCCTTTTGCAGGAGCATCTGGTTAATCTGGATTTGGTCCCCATCAATACCGGTCACCATGATCATCTTATCCAAAACAGTATTCCAGCCACTGCCCGGCATACAATGTTTGGGAGAATGGATGATCTCGCCCTCTGTCTGGGACTCGTAAACCCCAAGATAAAGCCAGAGCGAATAGCCCTTCGAGTCCCTATATTCCTGCATCAGATAATGATCAACCCCAAGGGCCTCCAAAATTTCAGGACTAAACTCCCGGCTATTTACTGAGGTAAAAGGCCCTATCGCTTGAGGAAACTTGGTCAATGATCTCTTAAGGGGAACCGGCTCGACAGTTCCCAGAAAATTGACATAAACAATGACCGTGCAAAGAAGAATTATCGTGATCACAAAATTCTTCATTTTATTTTATTCTCCCAATTGGCTTACGACCTTTCTTTTTCATTAACTCTGATAGAAGCCATAGCACAACAAATGAAACAACAAAGACCAGCCACCCAGTCAGCTCATGAAGAAACCCGGAACTCCAGGCCGGATCAAATTTCGTAAGAAGCCCGGTTGCCGCCACCCGAAGAGCATTGGCGCAAACAGCAACTGGAACAGCCAGAAACATCAGGACAAAACACGGTAAAGCCCTGCCATGCATCATATATCCCAGGAAAAAGGCCAGGGTGATCAGGGTCATTAAAGAACGAATCCCGCTACAGGCATCCACCACCTCAAGAGTGGTATGGGTTAGATGAACAATATTTCCTTCCTGGAAAACAGCAAGACCTATCAAGCTGAGAAAAAAAACAGCGACCTTTGTGGCCACCAGCTTTAGAGGAAAGGCCACCGAATTATAAAGAATATAGGGTAGTGGCACGGCGAAAAACAAAATACCCACGGGAAAACGAAGAAGAGCCATCACTCCTGTCCCTTCCAGATAA
This sequence comes from uncultured Desulfobulbia bacterium, assembly GCA_964653055.1. Taxonomy (GTDB): domain Bacteria; phylum Desulfobacterota; class Desulfobulbia; order Desulfobulbales; family SURF-16; genus CAZZCA01. The sequence goes on from CAZZCA010000010.1 coordinate 42,996, forward strand.
AGGATCAGGCCCAAAAGCAAGACAATAAAGGATACCCGGCGGGTAAAGAACTCTGCCCCGACAAAGCCAAGAAGATAGAGAACCAGACCAGCCACCACCAACACCAAACCCAGGGTATATGGCCTGGAAGGCGACATTTTTAATTGGGAAAAACGGTCTTTAAGATAATAAAGGGATATGAGAGGGATTAGAAGACCATGAGAGTAATTATCGTCTTCCCAGAGATCAATAAACCAATCCCCAAAAACACGATAATAAAGAACCACGAGCAAGAGAGAAACAACAAGCCATTTACATAATCGAGATTTCTCAAGAATTCTCAGTGACAATTCAGCCCTCCTATAATCAAAAAACCAGCTAGTAAAACAATATCATTTGCTCAAATAATAACAAGGGAATTGTTCATATTTTACAAGAACAACTATATGTTTTCACACAAAAAAAGCCCCAGCGATAATCGCTGGAGCTTTTTCATCAACGGAGAGAAGAGAAGAGGATTATTTCCGGGACAACCGTCTACGGCTGTAGCCAGCCAGACCGGCAAGACCGGTTCCGAACAGAAGCATGGAGGCTGGCTCCGGTACCGGGTTGGTTGAGCCACCGGCGACCTTCGTATGCTGCTCGCCATCAACACCCATAAGAGTATAAGACATTTCCCAGGCACCACCCTCATCCCAGGCCCATCCTGCACCTGAATCAGTATTAAACATCAGGGGGTCAATAAGGTCATAGGCAAAGGTAAGCTGCAAAGGGTCATTGTCCCTCGTAACAGGTGTGCCAGAACCACCAGCCTTACTAACAGCCCATTTACCACCATCAAGTGTAGGCGCAGCCCAATCAGTAGGATTAATCATGGTAAAATCAGAAGCGCTCACATTCTCGAAGATATCACCTTCAATCTCAATTTCAAGATGGTTAACATAAACACCACCCTCGCCTACAAAGAAACTGAACAAAACGGTGCCAGTTCCATCTGCCTCATTCATCCCACCATCATAGAGGACATCAACAATACCATGCTGGTCAAAAGACACAGGTACCGCCTGAGCATTACCTATGGCCATCAAAGAAGCCGCCGCCGCAATCACCAATGATCTCATCATAATTTTTTTCATCTGTTAACTCCTCGAGTCTCTCTTTTACGTTGAATATCCTAAAACCAAATACACTAATCATAAATAAATACTTAAACCTACCAATAAGCACCATGCGTGCCAAAGGCGCAGATTTTATCAAAAAACTTGCGCGACACCTTATCACCCTGAAATTACAGCAGATTCCAACATTGACGCCACCGCACAACCCCTAGTCCTCGTTAGGTTGAGCCCAATAACAACCGGGACCAGGGCAAAAAAACAAAATAAATATACCGGGTTTTCCGGATTCCCGAAAGCAGACACCCGCCCTGAACCCCTACCAGCAAAGCCTTTTCTCTATTTTTTCCACAATTCCGGAAAAAAATCCGGCAAGCCGAACCGGTTTTTCTCTCAAAACAAAAAAAGAGGCCTGCACAAGCAGACCCCTTTCAACAAAACTGCATTTTTTACTTAAAACATATCTACATCATGGGCAGCCCCAGATGGGTACCCACTGCCTGGGTCAGCCTTAAGTCTTCAAAGGCTATCCCGGCCTGGTACACGTCCTCATCATTCTTTGCTTCACACCACCGGACCTGAGCCGAGCCGGACAAGCCAGGTGCCGAAAAATCAGAACCGAACTGCAGGGCAATTATGTCATTTGGCAATAATTGCTGCCGGCTTTCCATACGCAGACCACCTAAACTCAGATCAATTGCAAAGGCCTTATCATCCAGGAGCTTCCCGCTTCCAGCATCGGCACCACCAGCAAAAAGAGACAGGGCAATCCGCTCCGTAACCCGCCGATACCGCCTACGGCCCTGGCTGGTTACAAAGCCATACTTCTCCGCATCTTCATGAATCATCTCACTACCACGCAGATACTGACTACATCGACCATAACGCCCGGTTGAGCAAAACATCTCAATATGCTCAGGCATGGGGATGTACAACCCGCCCTTAGTCATATTGCACGCGTTGGCATTCTCCTCCACCCAATGAGGACATTTTTCGCCACGGCGGTTTTTCATATTATCAAATCCCTATTCTTTAAGATAAAAACAAGTTGAACTTAACTAAAATTACACAGCAATAAGGGTGCCAAGCATCACAAATCTCACCAACCAGCCCGCTTCGCCAAACCATAACGCTTAATCCGATCATACAATGCGGTCTTGCCAATCTGCAGCATCCTGGCAGCATCCTGCACATTGCCATCACATTGGCAAAGACATTTATAAACGACCTCTCCCTCAAATTCCGCCATCATATCCCGCAGAGAGCTCTCTACCATATGGGCTTCAAGTTCACCCAGATAATCATCCAGTGCAGATGCAGACATTTTCTCCTCAATGACCAGATCATGCTCGGCAATCACATTATTTTTGGCAGTTAACACCGCCCGCTGAATCACATTCTCCAGCTCCCTGACATTCCCCGGCCAATTATGGAGGAGAAGCTTATTGATGATAGTATCCGGCAGATAATCAATCTCCTTCTTGAACGCTGCCCGGTAATGGCGGACAAAATGGGTGGCCAGGTCAACAATATCCTCCTTCCGATCCCTTAACGGGGGGATAACGACATTGATAATATTTAGCCGGTAAAAGAGATCCAGTCGAAACTTCCCCCTGTCCACCGCTTTTACCAAATCAACATGGGTAGCAGCAACAACCCGGACATCTACAAAAACCGGTTTCGAGCCACCAACCCTGACAACCTCGCCATTTTGCAATACCCGCAGTAGAGCCGCCTGCATCCTGGGGCTGATATCACCAATCTCATCCAAAAAGATAGTGCCGCCATTAACAACCTCAAACTTACCCTTCTTCCGGGCAGCGGCCCCGGTAAATGCCCCTTTTTCATAACCAAAGAGATCACTTTCCAGCAGATTATCATTAATGGTGTTGCAGTTTACCTTGAGATAGGGCTTATCCTTACGGTCACTACTAGACCTGATCAGATCAGCCACCAGCTCTTTACCAGTCCCTGACTCACCGGCAACAAGAACCGTGGCATCCGTCTCTGCCACCTGACTTATAATTTCCCGCAACTCCCGCATTTGACGACTGGAGCCGATCATTTCATCGGTCTGATCCCGGGCAGATATTTTTTTCTTTAAGTGATTTACCTCCCGGGCAAGGGCACTATGGATTTTTTCTCTTTCCTTGAGTTCCTCAATCTTCTGATGAAGAACCTCCTCAATATTTTTATGAAATTTCTGGAGCTCAAGTTCCTGCACTTTTCTTCTTGTCACATCCCGCATAACAAGCATCAACAGAAGATCACCCTTATAACCCCAAAATGGTGCAATACTGAACTCCACAGCAATATCATCCACCCGGGCCTCACGCAATTCAACCTGACCCAGTCCATTTGCAGATAATTTATTAATTTCATCAATATCGTAAGAATCGCAGAGATTTTGCGGACAGAGCTGGCCAACCATATCCCCCATCACCGACACAGCACTTGGGTTCATGTATTCGATTCCGCAATCCTGGCGAATCAGGACCACCATCTCCGGCATTACATCAAGCAATGACCGCCAATTGCGAACAAGACGCTTAACTTCTTCCTTCTTCTGTTCAAGCTCTATAGTTAAAGTATCCACATTTCCTCTTTAAGATATCTGGCTCCATAATCAGGCTGCCACCCATCAACCGCGCACCTTGTTTTTACTTTCGGCCAACCCCAAAATAATCAAAGCCGGCCTCCCGCATCCTATCCGGACTATAGACATTGCGCAGGTCCACAAAGACAGGGGTTTTCATGACTTTCTTTACCCGGGCAAGATCAAGGGCCCGATACTGATTCCATTCTGTAAACAACACCACAGCATCGGCTCCGGCGCAGGCATCATAAGCATTATCAACATACGAAAAATCAGGAAACAGAATGGACGCCTCTTCCATCCCCTGGGGGTCATGGGCCAGAATCCGGGCCCCCTTCTCAAAAAGAGGGGGTAAAATGGTCAGCGCCGGTGCCTCCCGCAGGTCATCGGTCTCTGGCTTGAAGGTAAGGCCAAGGGCTCCAATTGTTTTACCCGCCACCGAACCCCCCAGGGCATCTCTAATCTTCTTGACCATTCTCGCCTTCTGGGCCGCATTAACCTCCACCGCCGCCTCCACCGAACGCAACACTGAACCATGCTCCTGGGCAATCCGGAGAAGGGCCACCGTATCCTTAGGGAAACAGGAACCACCATACCCAGGGCCAGCATGGAGGAATTTACTACCAATCCGCCCGTCCAGGCCCATGGCCCGGGCCAGGTCAACCACATCACCACCCACCTCTTCACAGACATTGGCCATCTCATTAATAAATGAAATTTTAACCGACAAAAAGGCATTAGAGGCGTATTTGATAAGCTCTGCGGTTTCAAGGCCAGTGGCAACAAAAGGAACCGAAATAAGATAAAGGGGGTTATAAATTTCCTTCATCACCTGAACCGCCCGTTCCGATTCGGCCCCGATTACCACCCGATCCGGTCGCATAAAATCATTGATGGCCGCCCCTTCCCGCAAAAACTCAGGGTTGGAAACCACATCAAAATCAGCACCGGGATTTACCTCTCCGATTAACCTGTGAACCTGCCGGGCCGTACCCACCGGCACTGTGCTCTTATCAATAACTACGGTATAACCATCAAGAAGGGGAGCAAGGTCTTTAACCGCCGCATAGATATAGGTAAGATCAGCATACCCATCACCCCGCCTGGATGACGGGGTTCCCACTGCGATAAAAATCGCCTCAGCCGAAGAAATACATCCCTTCAGATCATTACTGAACTCAAGGCGACCATCGCCAACATTCTTGGCAACCAGAGCGTCAAGACCAGGCTCATAGATGGGGATCTCCCCCTGCTGCAGAGACTCTATCTTGCCGCGGTCGTTATCCATGCAGATGACCTGATGACCAAGCTCGGCAAGACAGACCCCGGTTACCAAACCAACATACCCTGTACCAATAATTGTAATACGCATCTATTCCCCTATTTCCCGTAAAAAGACATATACCAGTCAACAAATTTCTGCAGCCCATCTTCAATAGAGGTCGCTGGTTTATAGTCCACATCCCGAACCAGATCATCCATATTGGCAAAAGTAGCCGGCACATCACCATCCTGCATGGGGAGAAACTCCTTGTCTGCCTCTTTACCCAGGCATTTCTCCAGGACCTCGATAAAATACATCAGGTCCTCCTGCTGATTATTGCCGATATTATAGACCCGAAACGGACAATAACTGGTGGCAGGGTCAGGGTTTTCCCTGTCCCAGGCAGGGTCCGCCTGGGGCTGGAGCCTCATAACTCTTACCACTCCTTCAACAATATCATCAATATAGGTAAAATCCCGCTTCATCCGGCCATGGTTAAAAACCTTGATGGGCTCACCGGCAAGAATGGCCCTGGTGAAAAGAAAATAAGCCATATCCGGCCGACCCCAGGGGCCGTAAACCGTAAAAAACCTCAACCCAGTGGCTGGCAAACCATAAAGATGGCTATAGGAATGGGCCATCAACTCGTTGGATTTCTTAGTGGCCGCATAGAGCGAAACCGGATGATCAACATTATCATGGACCGAAAAAGGCATCCTGGTATTACCGCCATAGACCGAACTGGATGAGGCAAATAGCAGATGTTCCACCCCGCTGTGACGGCACCCTTCCAGGATATTGAGGAAACCAACCACATTACTGTCAATATAGGAATGAGGGTTTTCCAGGGAATAGCGAACCCCGGCCTGGGCCGCCAGATTAACCACCACCTCAAAATGATGATCCCGGAAAAGAGCCTCCATGGCCAGACGATCAGCCATATCAACGGGCTGAAAGGTAAACCTATCATCCCCCTGCAACTTTGCCAGCCTGGCCTTTTTCAAGGCAGGGTCATAATAATCATTAAGATTATCAATACCCACCACCTCAATGCCATCCGCCAATAGCCTTCTACTCAGGAAAAACCCGATAAAACCGGCAGCACCGGTTATCAAAACTTTTTTGGGATTCATCCCCTCTCCCGTTCTCATCATTACCTCAAATATCCCAAATACCAGGACGCAGCCTCATCAAGACCTGCTGAAACCGAATAAACCGGCTCATACCCCAAGAATGTACGAGACTTACCGATATCCGCCAGTGAATGCCGAACATCTCCAGCCCGAAAGTCACGATAAACCGCTTTTTGTCCACCAGCCGCCGGAAACCTTGCAACAACCCTGTCCCTGATCATCGCTACTAGCTCATTTAAGGTCGTACGCTCCCCAAAGGCCACATTATAAACCTGGTTCAAGGACGCATCATCTTCAACGCATGCCGCCAACAAATTTGCCTGAACACAATTATCAATATAACAAAAATCTCGGCTGGTCTCGCCATCACCATTAACAAAGAGCTCTTCTCCGCGGATAAATGCCGAGAACCATTTAGGAATAACGGCAGCATACGCTCCGGCAGGATCCTGGCGCTGACCAAAAATATTAAAATAACGAAGCCCAATGGTCTTAAAGCCATAGGTGCGGGCAAAGACATCGCCATACAGCTCATTAACATATTTGGTCACAGCATATGGCGACAAAGGCCGGCCAATGGCATCTTCCACCTTAGGCAAGGCCGGATGATCTCCATAAGTGGAGCTAGAAGCAGCATAGACAAAACGCTTGACCTTACCCGCCTTAGCCGCCACCAGCATATTCAAAAACCCTGTCAGATTATTTGCGTTTGTCAACACAGGGTCTTCAATTGAACGAGGAACCGAGCCAAGGGCCGCCTGATGCAAAACATAATCAACCTGACCACAGACCTCATGACAAGTGGGCAGATCTCGGATATCCCCTTTGACAAAAACAAAATTATCCCATTGCTCAGGGCTGACCAATTGTTGAACCTGGTCAAGATTATGCTGAAAGCCTGTGGCAAAATTATCCAGACCAACAACTACCTGATCAAGCTTCAATAATGTTTCCAATAAATTAGAACCGATAAAGCCAGCAACACCGGTAACCAGCCAACGTCGTGGAGAACTACTCAATTCTTTTTTTAATTCTTCATATACACTCACTGACAAACCTCTCCTATAAACGCCAGAACCTTAATTTTTCCTGCTTAATATCCGCTGGCTTAAAGGCTGATTTCACATCAACAAGACAGCCTTTGGCGCTCAGCATTGCTGCAAAGTCCTTAACAGGTTTTTGCAGATACTCCCCATGGGGTACCGCCATAATCAAGGCACCAAGGTCGCTTAAATCGTTATAAGAACAAAGATCCACTCCGAAAAAGCGGCGGGCCTCTTCTTTATCTGCCTGTGGGTCATGAACCATCACCTCAACCCCATAGGTTTTAAGCTCATCAATAATATCGATTACCTTAGAGTTGCGCAGATCAGGACAATTTTCCTTAAAAGTAAGCCCCATAATACCAACCCTGGTCCCCTGCAGACTAACTCCGCCAGCCAGCATCAACTTAATCGTCTTCTCGGCAATTAATTTACCCATAGAATCGTTAATACGACGGCCAGCAAGAATCACTTCCGGATGATAACCGACTGTCTCCGCCTTATGGGTGAGGTAATAAGGATCAACCCCTATACAATGACCACCCACCAGACCCGGGCGGAAAGGGAGGAAATTCCATTTCGTCCCGGCTGCCTCCAGCACATTTAAGGTATCAATCCCCAGGCGATCAAATATTACCGCCAACTCATTCATTAGAGCAATATTCAAATCACGCTGAGTATTTTCTATTACCTTGGCCGCCTCTGCCTCCTTAATTGAGGCAGCCCGATAGACTCCTGCATCAATAATTGTCTCATAAAGACCAGCCACCTTAGCCAGAGTCTCCTCACTGTCCCCGGAAACAACCTTAACAATTCTGGTAAGGGTATGTTCCTGATCTCCTGGATTGATTCGCTCAGGAGAATAACCAACAGCAAAATCCTGCTGCCACTTCATCCCAGATTCCAGTTCAAGAATCGGAACACAGACCTCTTCAGTGGCTCCCGGAAAAACAGTTGACTCAAAGATAATTACAGCCCCCTTCTTCAGGTTCTGACCAACGAGTACACTGGCTCCCTCCAGAGGGGTCAAGTCAGGCTGACGAGCTGAATCAATGGGCGTAGGCACTGCCACAACCACGAAATCCGCCTCTTTAATGTCTGCCGGATCAATGGTAAACTCAAGGTGAACAGCCTGCTCAAACATCTCCACCGACACCTCGCCATTGGGGTCAATCCCCTGTCGATACTTGGCAACGGCGTCCTTATTAATATCAAAACCAATGGTGGGGAAGAGACGAGCAAAGGTTACAGCAAGGGGTAACCCCACATAACCCAGACCGATAACGGCAACTTTTGATGCCATAATTAATTCCTTATTCTCAAATTTCTTAATTTTGCATACGCCAGCCAGCTGTTTTTCGCAATCCGTCCGCCAAAGAATAATCAGCTATAAAACCCAAATCCTCCTCAGCTCGGATACAGAGCAGGCAGCTCCTGGTCAAATCACCAGGCCGGGCCGGGCCGGTGGCGAATTTGCGCAAATCTTCATCAAGACCAGGGACTCGCTCTTTCATCACATCAAAAACCGATTCAAAAAGATCAGCAGTATGGGTATCTTTGCCGGTTCCAATATTAAAAGACCGACCACTGCCTTTCGCCAGAGCCAGCATATTTGCCTTAACCACATCACCGACAAAACAATAATCACGGGTCATCCCCCGGGGTTCATCCTCATAATGATAGACAGTACAACCCTTATTTTCCAAAAGCCGATCCATAAACACCGCCACCACCCCGGCCTCGCCATGGGGAATCTGCCTGGGGCCATAGACATTGGCATAACGAAGAATCGTATAATCAAGACCATATTGATGGCGATAAAAAGCAAGGTATTGCTCAGATACCGACTTGGTAATTGCATAGGGCGACAGGGGCAGGACCGGTGAGTCCTCCGAAGTCGGGAATTCTTCTGCCTCTCCATAGATGGCGCCACCGGAAGAGATAAAGATGAATTTAGGCATGGTGGTTGCCCGTGCGGCCTCCAATAGATTAACAAAGCCTTTCACATTCACATCAGCATCAAAAAGAGGATCCTCCACCGAAGCCGGCACCGACATCTGGGCCGCATGGTGATTGACAATGTCAAATTTCTCCCGGGCAAATACCTCATGGACCTCGGCCGAACGAATATCCATTAGATAAAAACGAGCCGCCGGGTTGATATTCTCCCATTTACCACTGAAGAGATTATCCATGACCACCACTTCATGACCGTCTGCCAGATAGGCATCAACCACATTTGAACCAATAAAACCGGCACCACCGGTAACGAGAATCTTCATTCTTACTCCACGGTTACGCTTTTAGCGAGATTACGGGGCTGATCAACATCACAACCCCGGAGATTGGCAATTTGATAAGAGAGAAGCTGGAGGGGAACAACATAGAGAATGGGTGATAATTCCTCATGAACATCAGGCATGGGAATAACATGATCACTGAGCAGGGCCAGTTTATCATCCGACTCACTGCCCACCAGGATCATCCTGCCATGCCGGGCCTTCACCTCTTCCACATTGGAGATAACCTTACCATACACCCCATCCTTCGGGACCAGAGCCAGCACCGGCATCTCCCGATCAATCAGGGCAATGGGGCCATGCTTCAATTCACCGGCAGCATATCCTTCAGCATGGATATAAGAAATCTCCTTCAATTTCAACGCCCCTTCCAGGGCAATGGGGAAATTAGCCCCACGACCAAGGTAGAGAAAATCACGACTCCTGGCAAACTCATCGGCAATCTCATCCATCTGCTGCTGCCAGCGAGGCAAACCCTCTTCCACTACCGCCGGCAGATCAACCAATGCCTTTGCCAGTTCACCTGCCATTTCCGGGGCTATGGTTTTTCTAATCTGACCCAGATAGAGGGTCAGCAGAAAAAGCGCCGTCAGCTGACTGGTGAAGGCCTTGGTGGATGCCACCCCGATCTCCGGGCCGGCATGGGTATAAATAGTACCATCCGCCTCCCGGGTAACCGTGCTCCCCACTACATTACAGATGGAAATAATCTTAGCCCCAAATTCCTTAGCCAACCGCATCCCCGCAAGGGTATCCGCAGTCTCGCCAGATTGGGAAATGGGAACCACCATAACCTCCGGACCCAGGAGAAGACGACGATACCTAAACTCGGAGGCAATATCCACCTCCACAGGGATCCCAACCCATTTCTCCAGCCAATATTTGGCCACCAGGGCCGCATGCCAGGAGGTTCCACAGGCCACCAGGGATATCCGCTCAATACCCTGCAAAACTGCCGGTTCAAGACCTATTTCCGGCAGATCAACCCGGCCTGTTTCAGGGTCAAGCCGCCCCCTAAAGGTACTCTGAATGGCCTGGGGCTGCTCAAAAATCTCCTTCAGCATGAAATGACGATAGCCGGCCTTTTCCGCCATCCCCACATTCCAGTCAATAATCTGGCTATCCTTGTTAATTTCACTGCCATCGGCAAGAGACATTACCCGACATGAATCTACCCGCAATTCAGCCATCTCCTGATCTTCAAGAAAGATAACCTCATTGGTATAGGGAAGAAGGGCTGGGATATCAGAGGCCATGAAACAACCGTTATCCTTTATTCCCAGAACCAGCGGGCTCTGATAACGCGCTGCCACAAGCATATCCGGCTGTTTGCTCCAGATAACCCCCAGAGCAAAAGAACCCTCCACCAACCTAATTGCCTGACGGACGGCAAGCGCCAGATCGTCATCAAGATTTTCTTCAATCAAATGGGCCAACACTTCGGTATCAGTCTCCGAGGTAAACACATGACCCCGGCCAATTAGATCTTCCCGCAGGGTCTGATAATTTTCAATAATCCCGTTATGAACCACCACCAAATCGCCACTACAGTCACTATGGGGGTGAGCATTGGCCTCGGACGGAGCACCATGGGTAGCCCAACGGGTATGCCCCAGGCCAATCCGACTATGGACAGCAACCTCCTCCATCATCTCCTCAAGGCCAGCCAATTTACCCTGACAACGATGCTTATTAAGAACACCATCCTGGTAATAAACAAGGCCGGCCGAATCATAACCCCGGTACTCAAGGCGCTTAAGACCTTCCAGAATTACCGGCACCACCCGACGCTTACCGACATAACCAACTATTCCGCACATTTTACCTACCTCGAACCTTCCCGGCAAAGCACCGTCTTGATTGTCTGAAAAATAACCCAGATCTCCATCTTAAATGTCATATTCTTGATATAATAAAGGTCATACTCCAGCTTACGAAGGGCATCTTCCTCTGATGCCCCGTATGGATAACATATCTGGGCCCAGCCACTAATCCCCGGCTTGACACTGTGACGCAGGGAATAATAAGGAATCTTCTTCTTTAATTGATCAACAAAAACCGGACGTTCCGGCCGGGGGCCGACAAAACTCATCTCCCCCCTTATAACATTCCACATCTGGGGCAGCTCATCGATCCGCACCTTCCTGATAAACCCGCCAAAACGAGTAACCCGGCTATCATTCTTGCTGGCCCAGACCGCGCCATCCTTTTCAGCGTCGCTAACCATGGAACGGAATTTAATAACCTTGAATATCTCACCCTTGAGCCCAACCCTCTCCTGCAGGTAAAGTACCGGGCCCGGAGATTCCAATTTAATGATCAAGGCAGAGACCAGGCTAACGGGCAGGGATATAAGCAAACCCAAAACAGCCAGCAGGAAATCAACTACACGTTTGGCAAAGGCGGTGAACCTTCTCCTGGCAAACCCATCCGAATAAATCAGCCAGCCAGGATTAACCTCCTCCACCAGGATCCGTCCAGTAAGAGCCTCATAAAAAGATACCCCCTGCTCAATGGCTATCCCCTGGAGCTTACACTTAAGCAGCTCCTTAATCGGAGTTTTGCCCCGCCTATCCTCAAGGGCAACAATTATTCTCTCCACCTTAAGCTGTTGACAGAGCTTAGGCATGACCTCGACACTTTCAGTTAAAATCAGATCTGGGGGTATAATATCTGACCGCCCGGCCTCTTGCATAACCCCGACAACCCGGTAGCCAATATCACGTTTAGAGGTAATCTCAGAGATAATCCTGGCGGCCAGTTTACCGGAACCAACCACCAGAACCGGCTGGGAAAACATCTTGTGATCAAGAATATTATTGTAAAGAAAGCGCCAGCATAAAACACTTAAAATCAACACCAGATACCCCACCCAGAAAACCAGGCCGGATATCATAAAAAGAGGCACGAGAAAATAAACAATACCAAGAAAAACACAGACAATTCCCAGAGCCTGAATCAAACGGGTAATGGCCTCCCCGTGGGATATCTTCCTGCTTAGATCATAGAGATCGGAAAAATAAAAAACCAGCTGGGTGATAAAGGTGACAACAAGGGCCCGCAGAACATAAAGTATTACCTCGGAAGAATAAACCTCCGGGCCCTGAAGAAAATAATAGGCACCGTTAATGGCCAGAAAAGCAAGCAATCCCTCGCCGAAGAAAAAGAAAAGGTTCCTTACCGGATAATACTTATTAAAAAGATACGGCACTAATAACCTTCCGAATAATAATTATAATACCCTTCACCCCGAAGGCGGGTGTCAAGGGCTGTCATCTCAAAGGCATTGAAGACAACTCCCAGGATCTTCTCCCGACCAACCGCCTCGACAAAACGGCGAACCTGCTCCCGACCAGCCTGCCCCCAGCGCACCACCAGCACCACCTTATCAACCTGCTGAGCAAGTACTTCGGTCTCCGAGGCGGCCTGCCCGGGAGGGGTATCAAAAAGAATGAAACGGTCATCATAACGATTTGCCACCTCATTAATCATCTCCTTCATCCGATCAGAAGCCAGGAGCTCAGAAGGATTGGCAGGAGGCGAACCAGCTGGCAAAAGTGATAGACGATCCATCCCTGTTTTATGAAGTAGCAAAGAAAGATCTTTACCATCCCGGAGGTGATCCACCAGTCCCCTGGAATTATGAACCCCGAAAAGAGAGGCCAGAGAGGGCCGCCGCAGGTCACAATCAACCATCAGGGCATAACGATCCACCTCCCGGGCCATGACAACCCCAAGATTAGCACAGACAAAACTCTTTCCTTCTTCCGGCACCGCACTGGTAATCATCACACTGCGGGCCGGCTGGCCTTCTGCCGGATGAAGAATCTGGGCCCTCAGCCTGCGGAAACTCTCAGCCACCCCCTCATAATTATCAAGGGTCATAAGCAGCCTTTCATCCCAGCCCTGGCGCTGATCAATCAGCCCAGGGTCTGTCACCAAAACCGACTGACTGGTTTCAGCCACCTCCACCACCGAATCAACCGGTACTTTTGGCGTCTCCCGCTTATCTTTCACTTCGGCCTTGCTCATGGCCGCATCAATCTTTCCCAAACCACTCTCCTACAGAATTATCTGACCCTGACGCCAGAAATAAAACATGGCCCCCATAAGCCCGCTTGCCACCAGAAAAAACAGACCAGACCAGAGCCAGGCAATGACCCGCTTCCGCCTCTCCTCCTTCCTTGTGGTTACCCGCGGAACCGCACATATCACCGGCAGATCAAGAAAAGACTCAAGGTCTTCAGGCTCTTTAAATGATGTTGCCAGTAACTCCAGACCAAGGGCCATACCTCCCCCCAGTCCCAGGCCAAGGCCAACGGCAATGAGCATGATCTTCAAAAAATCAGGTTTGAATGGTTTCTCCGGAAAATGGGCAGAATCCACAATCTTGAACTGGCTGCCCTTCTGCCGTTTTTCCAGGGTATGGGCCGACTCCGCATCAAGGCTGCGACCAACCAATTCCTGGTAATGAAGGTTGAGCTGATCATAATCCCGGGTAAGGGCCAGCCATTCTGCCTCCCGCACCGGAGCCGCAGCAACCCATTCCTGATAACGGACAATATCTTTCTCCGTCTGGATTCGTTCTTTCTTCAACCGTTCAATCTGAAATTCCAACTCCCGCAATTGACGCAGAAGCTGGTCTGTCTGAGGATCAGTAAACTTCCTGGGACCGGGCGCAGAATCAACCTCTTCCTCTGACCCTTCTGCCACCGGCTCACTCTGCGCATGCTGCTGAAGCATCTTTTTTAAACGCCGAATTTCAGGATGTAAATCCGTATAGCGGGTCTGGAGGCTGTTCAATCTGTTCTGTAATTGGAAAAAATCTTCCGGCCCCCCAGTTCCAGGTGCTACTGCCGGCTCCATTCCAGTTGCAGACTGCTGACGCAAAAGCTCATCCCTTAGATTAATCTGCTCCTGAATCAAAAGACGGGTCCGCTCCATATTCTGCAATGAATCCTGACTGGCCTGGTACTGTTGCTGGAGTGAACTCAAACGGGCCAGATTATTCTGCAGCTGGTCAGCCATTTCATTATAGTATTTAAGCTTATAATCCCGCATCACCGCCTCTTTCTTATCCAGGGCCTGCTTGGCCATATTAAGCTCGTCCTGGACATAGGCGGAAGTCTCAGAGGCACGCTCCTCCCGAAAACGCAGATTCTCCTCAATAAATTTAGCAGCCAGGGCGTTGGTGATCCGCTGAACCTTGCGGGGATCACTACCCTGATAGGTTACCTCAAAGATATCACTGCGGCTCTGGGGAGTAATGGCGATATGCTTCTCCCGCATGATATCAACCACATCCTCCATGGGATGAACAGCCAGGGCCTCGGCATAAAGATCATACTGCTTGATTATGGCCTCCAGATTACTCCGGCTGGTGATCTGCTGACTGATGGTGACCACCGCCTCCCTGGTATGGGTACGAAGATCATCCGGTGACATCCGGGTGGGGTTAACCTGCTGACGCTGATATTTGATTAAAGACACACATTGATAGGTCTTGGTGGCAAGAAGATATTTAGCAAAACCAGCTCCTGCTCCGATCAGGAGAAAGGCCACTATCAACACCTTACGCCGCAGGATGATATCAATATATTTTTTGACAATCTGACGCTGTTGTAATTCCATCAAGGCCCCTTATTACCATTTAACCAATTCTTGGGCGGCAGTTAGGCCGATAACAAATTGATGCTCATAATAATCATCCACAACACTGTCGGTGGTATCCAGCCTGGAATAAGTATAATCTGCAGTTAAAGAAAGCCAGCGATTAAGCTGCCAGGAAACTCCTGCCCCCAGGCCATAATCATCAAAACTCTCCCGCACTCCGGCAGCAGACCATTCATAACGCTTACCAAATGAAAGATCTACGTCAGCTGTAATATCCTCAACAATATTATAATTAGCTCCTGCCGCCACCGACCAGTTGCGCCGATCCCGATCCCAGTCTCCATTCTCTTTACGTTCATCAAATTCCAGATCACTGCCTAAAGAATAGCTGCCAGAAGCCATTCTGCCATTAAAGGTCAGGGCAAAATCAACTCCCCGCTCATCTTCACTGTCATCACGGTCCAGATAATCACCACCAAAACTTGCGGTCATCTCCAGACGAGGGCTGAAGGCATGGTTCCAGATCAGAGCAGAACCCTGACTGACAAAATCACCCTGGTCACCATCATAGAGCGAATTGCCATAATCATAGGAAACAGCAAGAACATCAGCCGGAGTAATATTATGCTCAAGGGCAAGAGAGGTATCGTGCTCCCGCCGATCTCCACCATCATCATACTGGGTATTACTAAAATCATAGGATAACGAACACAACCATTGGGAGTTTAGCCGATAACTCAAACTTAAATAAGGTGAATGTTCATATGATTCTGAGATATTGGCCGTACGATCATCCAGAAGGGAAAAGCGGTAGCCAATGGCCAGAACCTGCTCGTCACCAAACTCATAATCAAGGCTCAGGCTGAAATCATCCTGCCAGCTCCGGCGCCTTCCCGCAGTATTACTCAAAAACCGGTCAATCTCCTGCTGCACAGAGGGAGTAGCCGCCTGGTAGCGGTCACTGATCTCGCTAACCACAAATACGTAGTACTCCTCATCGCTATAGACAATCTCGGGAAAGAGAAGACGGGCCACTTCCTGGCGCTCATATTGGTTGGCCCGGGCAAAATTATCGGCAATATTAGCTGCGTTATTGGGCAACATATCAGTGCGGGGAGAATCATCATTATAGGAATAATCATTAGCAAGACTGACCTGCAGACCACGGGCCATCTCCCGGCTAGCAATCAAGGACAGGTGATGATCAAAGTCATGCTGGTCACGACGCTGATCCCAGGCCAGATCAGCTGAATAGGCCAAGGTAACAACATCATTACCCCCCTGGGAATCAAGGGAAAGGGACGGAGTCACCATGGTGCGCCATTGCTCTTCCCGGTCTTCCCGGGCGTGGAATATATTGGAATCAAATTCCTGGCTGAGACCAAGTTGACCGCTCACCGTATTCTGCCGCCCCCAGGAGTTTCCTGCAATAACTGCAACCCCGAACAGGCAGAGACTGAAACAGACAATATTTTTTTGTGGCTTAATCATTTTCTTCCTCATTGATTATGATAAAAACATGACCGACATCATATGAAAGTATATGCAATTCACAGTCCGGCCATAAAAACAATAACACCACCATGACAATTCAGCCATTTACACAACACTGGCACCATTATGGCCCAGGAGCTTTCCGGAATTCCGGACAATATTTACGCATTCGCGGAAGCGTTCCGCATTTCCGGTCAGGGAACTATAATCGTATCTCCCGGAACCACCAGAATATTTTGCTTGGCGAGATTCCCCTTGACCAGCCCCTCATAATCAAAGGTCAGCATCACTTCCTGCCCCTCCTGCTGACGAACAATTCTGATCTGATCCTGTTTGGCCCATTCCTGAAAACCACCGCTGCGGGCAATGGCCTGGAGAATAGTCAGAGGATACTCCATGGCAAACTCTCCCGGCTGGCTTACCCTGCCCACCACATAATATCGCCTGCTTCGGCTCTCAACCAACAACACCGAAACCGCAGGCTCGGTAACCATCCGGGCAAACTCTTTTTCCAGAAGAGCATCTAGCTCCATGGGGGTCTTGCCCACGGCCATCACATCCCCAACCAGGGGCAGCGATATCCGGCCATCAAGCCGCACCCTCTGCACCCGGGACAAATCAGGCTCCTGCCAGACCTGGACCTCAACCTCATCGCCAATACCTATCCGGTAATCAACCTCACCAGCCGCCCAGCCCTGACCAGCCAGCAACAGACAACAGACAACAATTCTCCAGACCATAAAACACCTCAAAAAGCATTTCCACCCACCGGCCTTCATCAAACAAAAGCACATTAATTTAATCGACAGGCAACAACAGACTTAAAATTGCATCACCAGCTATCAGGTCGAAATCAACCACACGATAACAGGCAAATGAATTTTACAAATTCTTGGACATTATACATTAAATGCGTGTAGTATTTGACAATATTTTTGCATTTAAGCTTATTAATTAACCAGACTAGGGATTAAATCATGTTAAGACTCGGTCACCATCTCATCTCCCGCATTCTTTTTCTCGTCCTCTTTACAACCATCTGCGCCTGCTCCAACCCTGAGGAAGACAAGACAAGTCATTACCAGAGCGGAATGGAGCACCTGGCCAAGGAAGAGACCAAAGCCGCCATTCTTGAATTCCGCAATGCCGTCCAGATCGACCCCAAATACGCTGACGCCCGCTACCAACTTGGCCTTGCCTACATGAAAACAGGGGAAATCAATAAGGCCTTCCAGGAATTGCAGCGAGCCAGCAGCCTTGATCCAACAAATCTTGATGCCATGCTAAAAACCGCCGAAATCCTCTTTCTGGCCAAAGACTATTCAGAGAGCCTGACTAGCACCCTCAAAATCCTGGAAAACGAGCCAGACAATGTCCCGGCCCTGACCCTGCTTACCCACCTCAAGCTAAATGACGGCAACAACACCGCTGCAGCCACCACTCTGGACAAGGCAATCAGCCTCAAGCCTGATTCAGACAAGCTCTATCTCCTAAAAGCCAGAATTGCCAATATCAACCAGAACCCGGATGAAACAGAAACTTATCTGCAAAAAGCCATCAGCCTTAACCATGACAACAAACAAAACCACCGGGCCCTTATTGCCTTTTACATCGCCAGCAAACAAATAGACCAGGCCGAAGAGCAATTAATTGAAATGACCAAAATCTTCCCCGAGGACTTCAACCCCTTCATCAACCTTGCCGGCTTCTACCAGCGAAGTGGCAAAAAAGAAAAAGCAGCCCTGGCCATTGACCAGGCCCTGGCCCTTGACCCTGAAAACGAGAACATCCATCTTTTCAAGGCAGGATTCCACCAAAAAAACCATGAGCCGGATCTTGCCGAAAAAACCCTGCTCCAGGCCATCGCTGCCCTGCCTGAGGCAAAATCCTGCCAGACCATGCTGGCTGATATCTATGTTGAGCAGATGAAGCTAACCGAAGCCGAGAACATCCTTCAGAAATTACTCGTCTTAAAAGACATCCCACCCGGGGCCAAACTGGTCCAGGCCAAGATAGCAGTAATCAATAATGACAATGACAAGGCCCTGACCATCCTCGACAAATTGCTGGCTGATAATCCCAAATGGGGAGAGGCCCATCTCCAGCAGGCCCTGGCCCACCAGAACAAGGGTAATGAAGAGTTATCACAAAAAGCCGTGGAAGAAGCGGTGAAATTCACCCCGGGCAACTCCCAGGCCCATACCCTGCTGGCCCATCTCCACCTGGGCAAGAAAAACCAGGAACTGGCCAGAAAAGAGGCCGCCATTGCCATAAAACTTGAACCCCGCAATTTTCGGGCTGCCCTTATCCTCGGCAAGACCTTCCTTGCCGACCATGAGCCGCAAAAGGCCATCAAGGTCTTTGAGAAAATTTCCCGCATTCTCCCAGAAAACATTGAAGTTCTCCATAACCTTGCCATCAGCCGAATGGCAACCAGGGAACCGGAAAAAGCAGCTGTATCCTTCCGCAAAATACTTGAGCTGAACCCCGACCATTCCCCCAGCCTGGCCGCCCTGGTTTCCATCACCATCCGGAGCAAAGGCGCAGGAGAAGCCGTAAAACTGGTTCAGCAGCAATTAGCAAAATCACCGGACACCCCGGGGCATTTAATGCTACTGGGAGACCTCTATCTCCAGCAGAAACAATTAACCGACGCAGCAGCCACTTTTCGCCAGGCCCAACAGGTCGCTCCGGAAAACCCAAGAACCTACCTACGTTTGGGCCAGGTACTTAAAATGAAAGATCAGCCCGAAAAAGCCATGGCCGTCTATCATAAGCTCCTGACCAGACACCCAGGCTCCCTTGCCGGCCTGATGGAACTTGCCAGCCTGCAGGAAACGACCAGCCAGCCTAAAGAGGCCAAAGCAAATTACCAGAAGATCCTGGCAATCAAACCAGACTTTGCCCCGGCCGCTAATAATCTGGCCTGGCTGGTCACCCAGGAAGCAAACCCCGACCTGGGCGAAGCCCTGCGCCTTGCCCTTGTTGCCAAAGAGCATATGTCAGAAGACCCCAATGTCAGTGACACCCTGGGCTATATCTACTACCTGCGCGGCTCCTACAGCCTGGCTGTCAGCCAGCTGACCGAGGCAGCCAGCCTCCTTTCCGACTCACCCACTGTCAATTACCATCTGGCCATGGCCCTTAAAGGAAAAGGGGAGACAGAAAAAGCCCTGACCGCCTTAAAAAGATCACTGTCCCTAAGTGGTGACTTCCCCGAAAAAAGCAAGGCCAAAGCCCTGCTTCGCAGGTGGCAACAGAGCTGACAAGGCCCAGATGAGCAAAATCTTTGCCATTGGCGACATCCATGGCTGCCACCAGACCCTTAACGAGTTACTGGACCTGATTAATCCCAGGGCCGGCCAGGACAGAATCGTCTTTCTCGGAGATTATATCAATCGGGGACCGTGTTCAAAAGAGGTTATTGAGCAAATAATCTCCGTAAAAAAAACATACCCAGGCACCATAACCCTCATGGGCAACCATGAGCAGATCCTGTTGGCCTCTCTGGCCGGTGGCGAAACAGATTTTTTCCTGAGAATGGGAGGGAAACAAACCCTGGCCAGCTATGGCCTGAAAGAAAACGAAAGCAGCAGCTTATTAGCCAGGATACCGGCCAGCCATCTTGCTTTTCTCGAGAACCTGATGTTCCTGTGGCATACCGAAGATTACATCTTTGTCCATGCCGGTCTTCAGCCCGGCCTGCACCTGAGCCAGCAATCCGCCCAATGGTGCTGCTGGGCCCGGGATGATTTTATAAATTCAAACTTTGATTTTGGCAGGAAAATAATCTTTGGTCATACCCCATTCTCCAACCCCCTGATGACTGACAATAAAATAGGGATTGACACCGGCACTGTTTACGGAGGAAAGCTCACCTGCCTGGTTCTTCCAGAAAGAGAACTCATAAAAGTCGATTGCCGGGACAAACCCATCTGGCCAGGCTCTTTAAAAGAGGTTCCGCCAACCAGATAAGTCAAGATGAAAAAACTATCGTCAAAGTCTAAATTTCGAGCATCCGCCCCAGAGCCAGCCTGGCTCCGGCTGCGATTTTATCATCAACTGTAACCTGATTTACCACCTGTCCCTCAGCGATCCCGTCCAATACCGCCAGAAGGCTGGCCGGAGTAATTAAAGCCATGGTCTCGCAACGACATGGACTGTCTGCCAGCAGATGAACTTCCTTTTCCGGGAACTGATCAGCCAATCGCTTGACCAGATTAACCTCCGTCCCCACGGCCCAGGCACTGCCGGATTCCGAACTTGCCACCGCCTCAATAATTCGCTCGGTGGAGCCATAAAAATCAGCCTGGGAAACCGCCCCATAGCGGCTTTCCGGATGAATGATTATCTTTATCTCCGGTTTCTGCTCTCGCCAGCCCTGTAGCTGCTCCACGGTAAATTCCATATGGACATGACAATAACCGTCCCATAACAGAATCCGGGCTCCGGCAAGCTGCTCCGGACTATTCCCCCCCAGAGGTTTACCCCGCTGCCAGAGAACAATCTCATCATCACTGACCCCCAGGGCTTTTGCGGAATTTCGCCCCAGATGCTCATCCGGAAAGAAAAAGACCTTCTCCCCCCGGTTAAAGGCCCACTCAAGAACCCGCTCAGCATTGGAAGAGGTACAGACCGAACCACCACGCTCCCCGACAAAGGCCTTGATCCTGGCCGAAGAATTAACATAGGTAACCGGGACAATGGCCGAGTTATCAACAACCCCACCTATCTCCTCCCAGGCAGCTTCAACCTCATCAATGGTGGCCATATCTGCCATGGGGCATCCTGCCCCAAGATCCGGCAGCATAACAGCCTGACCTTCAGCCGCCAGGATGTCAGCAGACTCTGCCATGAAATGAACCCCACAAAAAATAATATAGGGAACATCCTTGGCCTCGGCTGCCTCCCTGGCCAGCTTAAGCGAATCTCCAGTCATGTCAGCAAACTGAAAAACATCCTCATGCTGATAATGATGACATAGAATAAGAACCCTGCCCGCCAGTTCTTTTTTTCGGGCCTCAATCCGCCTCATCACTTCCTGACTATCCACCTCAACCCCCATCTGCTCTGAACCCATTCTCCCCAGCTCCATCAATATTTCTAAAAATTTATCCACCACCTGAACAAAAAAGGCATAAAGGTAATTCATATACCCTTATGCCCCTATAATTTCAAGACTGCCCTGTAATTCAGGTCATCTCGACAAGATCATTTATCAATTACTGCGAACCCAAGCTGCCTGGGGTCCTTTATCCCCCTGGGAAAGACCGAAAACCACCGAATCACCCTCAGCAAGATCATCCATCACCAGATTTTTCAAGGAATTCTCATGGAAATAAACGTCCTTCCCCTCCAAGGTGGCAATAAACCCATAGGACTCAAACGGGGAAAGGCTCTTAATTGTCCCCAACACACTGCCCGCATCTCCGGCATCAGCCATCTTCTGACTCTGCCGTCTTTTACGCTGCAATTCCTTGAGCTGCAACCCAAGGGTGTCAAAGGCCTCAGTCACCAGGGGCCTGACCAGCTCACCCTTGCGGGTTACCACCACTGTATCATTGGGCACACCGGCGACAAGCTTCACCTCATGGCCACCCTGCTTCTGATGGCTTGTTGCCTCAATGCTTATCCGCAGGTTATGAACCAGACCGGGATGATGCCGCCCTAACCGCTCTTTCTCCTCTTCAATTTTTTCCTGCCACGATTTTCTCAGATCAAGATTACGGCCTTCTACCTTAAGCTCCATAGACACCTCCTGAAAGGCGGGGTAATTTATCTAAAAATAAATCGACCCCAGATAATTGAAAAGAACCAACAAGGGGAAACGAGAAAACAATCCGCATCCCATAAAAACAGAATATCATATTAATGATCTCTGTTCCAATTTTCTTACAAAAAAATCAGGCAAGAGCAGCTTTTTTACTGATAAATGAACGTACCCCTGCCAGCCGTCGGGCAGAATCGAGCAGACGTTTCGTCCCGAAAACGCCCTGGGTCCTGGCTTCAACCATGACCCCATGGGCCTCTCTGACTTTCTCGTGCTCCTCACAGATCAGAAGAAGATCGGCACCAGCCTGAAAAGAAAGGGTGGCAGCCCGGGCAGCGGTCATCTCATTTTCAATGGCCCCCATCTCCAGATCATCGGTCAGGAGCAAACCATCATAACCCAGCTTATCACGAAGAAGCCCGGTGAGAATCTGCCCGGACAGAGTAGCGGGCCACCTGGGGTCCAGATCCTCATAAATGGTATGGGAAGTCATCAGGGCCAACCCCCCATCTTCCATGACCCTGACAAAGGGCTCCAGATGTCCTGCCATCTCGTCTCGGGAGCTGGACACCCTGGGTAATTGCTGGTGGGGATCCAGTCGGGCCATCCCCAACCCGGGGAAATGTTTGGCACAGGCCACCAGGCCACGATCCTGCATTTCCCGGATAATTAACATACCCCTCTCAGCCACCTGGCGGGGGTCCTCCCCCAGGACACGCCGCTCCATAAAATATCCCTGGCCCTGGGGACAAACATCAAGAACCGGGGCCAGATTCATATTAATCCCAACCCCCAAAAGCTCTTTTGCACAGATGCGGCCATAAGCAATCAGGGCCTGATCTCCATCCTCAGCCATAACCCGGGCATCCGGAAAAACACTAAAAGGTTCCGTCAGCCGGGCAACTGTTCCCCCTTCCTGATCAATGGCGATTAAAGGGAAGGGCAAGTCGTTCTCCTGACAGACAGCAGCCAGGTCATGGCAAAGTCGCTGTAATTGTCCGGGGTTTATGAAATTGCGGCGGAAAATTACAAAATTATTAATCGCAAGCTCACGGACAAGCTGCTCAGTGGAAGAATCCAGTTCCGGCCCGGGCATGCCCACCATGAAAAAAGAGCCTGTCTCCGGCAAATTCCCCTGATCAGCCATTATAGTCCACAGGATCTTCATAACCGGCCTCACTAAAACCACGAAGCCGCAATTGACAGGCATCACATCGGCCACAGGCCCGTCCTTTACTGTCTGGGTCATAACAGCTGTGGGTCAAGCCATAATCCACCCCGAGACCAACACCCTTTTCAATAATCTCCCTCTTGGTCAGATGCATGAGAGGGGCATGGATGGTAAAATACCCTTCGCCCTCCACCCCGGCCCTGGTACCCAGATTGGCAACCTGTTCAAAGGCTGCAAGAAATTCAGGCCGGCAATCAGGATAACCGCTGTAATCAAGGACATTGATCCCTATAAAAATATCTCGGGCCCCAAGAACCTCAGCCCAGGCCACGGCATGTGACAAGAAAATGGTATTTCGCCCCGGAACATAGGTAACGGGAATGGAAGAAGACATCTCCTTCTCTGATCGTTCTTTGGGCACTTCCAGGTCAGAGGTCAAGGCCGATCCTCCAATTTTATCAAGATCAAGACCCAGAACAAGATGGGAGACATCGCCAAACAGCCGGGCAATCTCTTTCGCCTTTGCTAGTTCAACTTCCTGGCGCTGACCATAAGCAAAACTCAGGCAATAACAATCATAGCCATCAGCCTGGGCCTGGGCCAGAACCGTGGTTGAGTCAAGGCCTCCACTCAATAAAACTACTGCTTTATTCTTATCTTTCATAATTATCCGATAATTTTAATAGACGCCCCGGGCAAAAAACCTTAAGCCAGCCGAACCGGCAAAGAATGCCGGACCCTGATCTCCTCCGGCCCAACCTCAGCCTGATAAGCCAAAATCTTGACACCCCGGGCTGCCGCCTGTTGCAGAGTATCTGCATAGATGGGATCAATATGGGCAGCAGAGCTGAAAACCATGCCATCCATCCGCTGCACACAGAAAAATAAAGCCGCGGCAAACCCTTTATCCCGCAATACCATCAACTCCTGCAGGTGCTTGACCCCACGGGCCGTCACCGCATCTGGAAACATGGCCCTCCCCTCCTCCACCATGGTGCAGTTCTTCACCTCGACATAAATATCACCCTGACTCCGATGCAGGAGGAAATCAAGTCGGCTTTTATCCGACACCGTAACCTCTGCCTCGATACTGTCAATCTCGCCAAATTCCGTAACAATCCCTCCGGCAAAGGCCTCCCGGGCAAGATGGTTGGTCCTGACAGTATTAACCCCAACCCAGACACCTTTCACCTCAATCATCTCCAGGGTAAAAGGATATTTACGCTTAGGATTATCCGAACGGGAAAGAAATACCTGGTTCCCCTGCTCCAGGCACCCCCGCATACTGCCGGTATTAGGGCAATGGACAGTCAAAACCGAACCGTCCGCCAGCTCAACATCAACTAAAAAACGCTTATACCTTCTCAAGAATTTCCCGGACAATAACGAACCAAGCTTCATTTAATCTCTCTACCGAGGCGACTTGTTAAAAAACACTATTTAGAATAGCTTATTATAAATAAGCACCTTAAAGCCAATGGATGGATAATGACTGATAATCACCAATCTGACAAGACCAGCCGGAAAAAAGCCGTGGCCCTCAGCTACCAGCAAAACGATGCCCCTCCCCGGGTAGCGGCCAAAGGAGCCGGTTATCTGGCAGAGAAGATAATCAACCTGGCCCGCAAACACAATGTCCCGATCCATCAGGACCAGGACCTCACCGAAATCCTGGCCGCCCTGGAACCAGAGCAGGAAATCCCCCCTTCAGCCTTTATCGCTGTGGCTGAAATTCTGACCTTCATCTATCAGGCAAATTCCAGCTTCGAGCCAGACAAACCCCAATCTTAACACCAGTAGGCATTTTTTTCCCCTTTTTCCCCATGGCTGGAAAATTGACATACGCCATGGGCTATCAGGCCCCTCCAACCCTGTTGGTATTATAAAAACACTTCTTTCTGCCCAAACTTCTTCCCCGGGCTAACCAGTTGATTTCCTGACACTTTCACCCAAGGATCCGGAACCATACCGCTTCCCGGGTGCCACCCCCGCAGCTGATAACCACATCATCAACCCTTCTGGCATAAGTGTTGCTAATACTTAACTTTAAATAAATCTAACTATTCAGCAGAACCAGAGGAAATCTCCATGTTCATCCAAAACAGGCTCGGTCTCATCGAATGTACGGAAACCATGCTGGCCCAGAGCCAGCGCCTGAATCAGGTCACCAACAACCTGGCCAATGTAGACACCTCCGGCTATAAACGGGAAGACCTCACCTTCTGGGAGATGCTTTACACCACCAACGAAGACCGGCAACGGGTTGGCAAAGCCATCCGGCTGACCACCGACCATGAACAGGGGGCTGCCGTGGAGACCGGCAACCAGCTTGATTTTGCCATCAGCGGCAAAGGATTTTTCAAAATCCAGACCCCGGACGGGGTTGCCTTCACCCGAAGCGGCCAATTCCATCCCAATCACCAGGGCCAGCTAATCACCCCCGCCGGCCATCTGGTTCTGGGTAAAGGTGGCCCCATTGTGATCAACGGCAACCATGTCAGCGTCAGCGAAAAGGGTAATATCCAGGTTGACGGGCAGACAATGGACCAATTCCAGATAGTCCAGTTTGCCGACCCTGACCAACTTGCCAAAAAAGGGGAGAACCTCTTTCAGGCTGAAGGCAATATACAGGAAGAGGAAGCCGGGGATTTCAGCCTCAAGCAAGGCTTTCTCGAAGGTTCCAATGTTAACACCATCTCAGAAATGACCGTGATGCTGGAGCTGCATCGGGCCTACCAGACCCAGCAGCGAATAATCCGCACCTTCGACGACATGGACAATAAAGCCATTAACAACGTCGGCAAATTGACCTAAGCAGCAAAGAATTTTCAAGATAAAGGAGAATCGTAAATGATCAGAGCCTTATACACCTCAAAGACCGGCATGAACGGGCAACAGATGCAGCTAGACGTCATCTCCAATAACCTGGCCAATGTAAATACCGGCGGCTTCAAAAAAAGCACGGTCCAGTTCGAAGACCTGCTGTACCAGACCCTGCGTGCAGTGGGAGCTGAAACAAGCGGAGGCGGTAAGGTCCCCACCGGCATCCAGGTAGGAATGGGAGTCCGGCCCACCGCAGTTCAGAAGATCTTTACCCAGGGCGATTATATTGAAACAGGAAACGACCTGGATATGGCCATTGAAGGACGCGGCTTCTTCAAAATTCTCCGGGACGGTGATGAATATTATACCAGAGCCGGTTCCTTTAAGCGGGACAGTGAAGGCTATATTGTCTCCAGTAACGGCGACCGCCTCCAGCCCGAATTCGCCATCCCGGCGGAAGCCGTCCTGGTGGAAATCGATGGCGGCGGCCTGATCACGGCTTTAGATGCCTCGCAGAACATTATTGCCTCAAGCCAGCTCACCCTCCATAATTTTATCAACCCCGCCGGCCTGAAGGCCATGGGAAGCAACCTCTTTCTCCCCACCGAATCATCCGGCACCCCGGAAGAAAGCAATCCCGGGGCTGACGGCACCGGCACCATCGCCCAGAACTTCCTCGAAACCTCCAATGTGGATGTAACCGAGGAAATGGTTAACCTCATCGTCACCCAGCGGGCATTTGAGGTTAACTCCAAAGGAATAACCACCGCAGATAAATTACTGGAAATAACCAATAGCCTGGTTCGTTAATTAATGCGTTTTCTTTTTTTCTGGATAACAGCTCTGCTAATGCTGACCTCATCATGCCTGGCCTGGCAGCCCACACCTGACCCAGGCCTGAGCTCCGTTACGGTGAACAAACAGAATCTCTCCGCCCTGTTTCTGGAAATAGCAGCTGGTGAAACTTCATGGCCGATAGAGGATCTGCGCCTGGTTAATTTCTCGGCCAATCCGGACCAGCTCACAATTGCCACCGGCACCATCAGCTACCAATTGCTGACCAGCTCACCCAACCAGTATCCAGGCAAAAAATTCTACACCATCCAGGTTACCAGTAATGGCCAGCCCCGGGCAACAATCAAGATGCATGGCGACATTCGCCTCTACGGCAAGGTTGTCAGCGCCGCCCATCATCTGCCAAGGGACCATATCCTGACAAAAGACGACCTTACCACCAGCTATCGTGACATCTCCATGCTGGCAGACAGGTTTATCCGTGAGTCAGAGCAAATCATCGGCCAGCAGACAACAACGGCCATCCAGCCAGGAAGCATGATCCAGCCCAATGCTATCCAGCCCAGGGCATTAATCAAACGAGGCGAACTGATAACCATCAGGGCCCGGGGCAGAAATCTGCTAGTAACAGCCCCGGGTAAAGCCCAGGCCAAGGGAAGAGAGGGCCAGATAATCAAGGTAAAAAATATGATGAGTCGCCGAACCATTTTTGCCAGAGTAATTGCCAGCGGCCTTGTGGAGGTAAGTCTCTAAAATGAAAACAACCCGCAATATCATCATGCTGCTGACGTCTCTGGTCCTCCTGGCCGGCTGCACCACTACCCCCCGGCCAGACCAGAGCCCGACGGTGAGTCAGCACCAGCCTGTGCCGCCCCGGCAGGCCTCCAAACCGGCCGCCGGCTCTCTCTACCGTGACCAGAACATGAACCTGTACCAGGACAGCCGGGCCCATAACGTGGGGGATATTGTCCTGGTCCAGATCGTTGAAACCGCAAGCGCAAAAGACAAGGCAACAACCTCCACCAAACGAGATTCCCAGGTAACAGGAGACATCACATCCATGTTCCGTTTTGCCCAGTGGATGAGAATGCAGGACTCCGGACTCACCGGCGCCAAAACCATTGAAGCCGGCATGAAAAACGACTTTAAGGGAGAAGGCGAAACCAAGCGAGATAGCTCCATTACCGCGACCATCTCTGCCCGGATAGTAGAAAAAACCATGGACGGCAATATGCTGATCCGTGGCTTCCGCGAGATCAAAGTCAATAACGAAACCCAGCATATTATTCTTTCCGGCCTGATCAACCCCAGAGATATTGACCCGGATAATTCCATCAGGTCAACCCATGTGGCAGATGCCCGGATCGAATTCAGCGGCAGTGGCGTGGTCAGTGAAAAACAACAGCCCGGCTGGTTTGCCCGGGGCCTTGACATAATCTGGCCATTCTAAGGATCAAAAAATGATAAAGCTCAAATACACCCCCAAATCACCCCAATGGCTTTTCTGCCTGCTGATCATGATCGGCTTATGCCTGCCATGGCAACAGGCCCAGGCTGTCCGCTTAAAAGAAATCTCCTCGGTCCAGGGGGTTCGGGACAACCAGCTCATCGGATATGGCCTGATTGTTGGCCTCAGCGGCACTGGTGACGGTCGCAACTCCCCTTTTACCAGCCAGGCCCTGGCCAATATGCTGGATAATCTTGATATCCATATTAACCGGGACGAATTAAAGATAAAGAATATCGCCGGGGTTATGGTCACTGCCACCCTGCCACCCTTTATTAAAAACGGCCAGACCATTGATATCACAGTTTCAGCCCTGGGAGACTCCTCCTCACTCCAGGGCGGAACCCTGATTGCCACCCCCCTAAAGGCCCTTGACGGGAAGACCTATGCCATGGCCCAGGGGCCGGTAAGTATCGGCGGATTCACCCCCCGGGGCGGCCTCAGCACCTCGGTTCAGGAAAATCATCTCACCGTTGGCCGGATTCCGGCGGGGGCCATTATCGAAAAAGAGGTCCCCTTAAGTTTCAGCGGCAAAGATGAGATAATAATCAATCTCAATCAGCCGGATTTCACCACGGTTAATCGGGCGGTTAATGCCATTAACTCTCTGCTCCAGGGCCCATTTGCCAAGGCCAGAGACGGGGCCACCATCCAGATCACCACCCCGCCGGCATTCAAAGACCAGGAGATATCCCTGCTGGCCCAATTGGAAAACACCGAGATAACCCCGGACACCATGGCCAAAATCATTATTGATGAACGAACCGGCACCGTGGTCATGGGGGAAAATGTCCGGATCAACCGGTTAGCCATTGCCCATGGCAACCTGAGCGTCCAGGTGACAGGGGAAGACGAACAATCATCCCCGGTGGAGATAAACGCCAATATAACCGCCCGGGACCAGGAAAACCGCCTGGTCAAACTGAAACCAGGAACTACCATGGGCGAATTGGTCCGCGCCCTTAACAGGGTTGGGGTAACCCCCCAGGACCTCATCGCCATCCTCCAGTCAATTAAAGCTGCCGGCGCCCTCCAGGCCAGGCTGGAGATAATCTGATGGAAATAAATAATAAATCACCAATTCACCTCAAGGAAAGCGCCATTCCTGACGATAAGAAAAAAGAAAACCAGGCCCTCTATCGTGCCTGTCAGGATTTCGAGGCCATCCTCCTCAATAAAATGATGACCACCATGCGTAACAGTATCCCTGATGACGGTCTTTTTAAAAAAAGCTTCGGTGAAAAGATTTACCAGTCCATGCTGGACGAAGAACTAAGCAATAAAATGGTCCAGGGCCCGGGGATCGGCTTCGGCGACCTTCTTTTTCACCAATTGATTACCAAGGGAGAACACCAGGAATGACAAGGTCAATATCTCCAGAAAACAACCCCCTGTTCAACCGCTTATTAACCATCCTCGACCAGCAGAAAGATGGCTGTCGTAATTTCCTTGATCTACTTGCCTCCGAAAAAAAGGCACTGGTAACCAGTAATGTTGCAGGCCTCCTTAAACTTACCCGCCAAAAAGAGCAAAAACTGCATCGCCTGCATAATATGGATGAAACCATCCAAGAGCTCATGGGCCAATTATTACCGGCCAACCGGCAGAACCGCCCCCTAAAACTTAAAGACCTGATTGCCGGGCTGAACCAGCAACAGGGAGAAATTATCCAGGACTACCAGGAGTCATTAAATAAACTGCGTACCAGAATCCATGACGCCAATCTGATAAACCATAATTTCAGCGCCCAGACCCTTAACCACTTAAATGACGCCATCGGCCTGATCTGCAACGGCATCAATAACGATCCATCCTATAACCGAAGCGGCTCAGCCAGTCAGCCGGAAACCACCAGCCCGACCCTGGTCAGCAGAGAGGCATAATTCATGGCAGGTATCTCCCATGTCCTCAATATAGCTAAAGAAGCCTTATTGGCCCACCAGACCGCCATCGGTGTCGCCGGCCATAATGTGGCCAATGTCAACACCCCGGGCTACACCAGGCAGAGCCTTGACCTGACCACCCCACCAGCTACCCTGGAAGGGGTTGGTTTAATGGGTAATGGTGTTCGGGGCCAACGGGTAGCCCGCCATTATGACCGCTTCATGGTTAACCGGATCATCAACCATAATTCCGCACTGATCAACCTGGAGGCCCAGCAGCAGACCTTAAACGTGGTGGAAGCTACCTTTAACGAGGCTCCGGGCATGGGCCTGAATGAATTATTAAGTGATTTCTGGCAATCATGGCATACCCTGGCCGCCAACCCGGAACTGACCTCCTCCCGCCAAAGCGTGGTCCAGCGGGCCGAGCTGCTGAACGACCGGCTCCACAGCATGCATGCTGAAATCATTGATGCCCGTCATGACCTGGGACTCAACCTCCACTCTGCGGTGCAGGATGTCAATGAACTGGCCCGGCAGATCGCCGAATTAAACGGCCAGATAACATCCACCGAGACCGAGCTCCATCAGCAAAATGATATCCGGGACCAGAGAGACAGCCTGGTCAAGGAACTAGCCGGCCTGATGGAAATCAATTATTTTGAAACCGACACCGGGGCCTATACCGTTCTCATGGCCGATGGTCATGCCCTGGTTGAAAACAACGAACATTGGGCCATCGACTGGCAGGACAACCAGGTCAGCTGGCTTTCCCAGGGGAGTGACGGATCCATAATCAGATCCACCATCAACGACAGTGAAAACCTGGGGGGCAAGATCGGCGGCTGGACCTCGGTTCATAACCAGTTAATCGACAACCAGCCCAATAACTACCTCGGCCGCCTCAATGCCCTGGCCAATGCCCTGGTCCGGGAAGTAAACCAGCAACACAGCCAGGGAACCGGCCTGGAACGGTTCAGTGAAATTCTCACCAGCATGGAAACTGCCAGCAATACCACCCTGCTAACCAGTACCATGGACATCTCCGCTGCCACCGAGACCATCCCGGCTGGAACTTTTACTATTAACGGCCGGCAGATCGGCCTGATCAATGGCGGTATAACCAATAATGGCCTGGCCATGGCCAAGGCCTTCAACGCCGCCCAGGCCATCAATCAGGCGACAAGTGATGTCCGGGCCAGGTTAACCACCCAGGTAAGCGGTGATGCCGTAACCCCCATGAGCGCCGGCGAAGACGGTACCACCATCGATTTCACCATTAACGGAGTTGACATAAGCTACAGCGTTGATTCACTTTCCGGCCCCCCTGACGATACCGATCCGGCAACCCTGGCCGCCAACCTGGTCAACACAATTAATAATGCCATTGGCGACCATAACGACCCGGTGCTCAACCCCGGCAATATCCCGGGAATCACCATTGAGGCCGTTGTGGGCAATGGGGTAAATGGCGGGGCAATTAATTCAATTGTTCTCCGGAACACCAACCAGGGAGATGAATCACGGATCATCATCCAAGACCTGGAAACCGACCCGGCAAACCCTCTTTACACCGTCGAGAACAAACTTGGCCTGACCAATGGTGAATACATAGCCGATGCCGACCATAATACCGGCCAGCTCTCTCTTTTCTCCCATAACGGGCCCATTACCATTAATGGCGGCTCCAATGACCATTTTCTCGCCCAGCTCGGCCTTGGGGGGGGGGATATCAGCGCCACCGATGAAGCCGGGGACGGCCTGCTGAGCTTTACCGCCAATGACAACAGCGTCTCCTATTCATTAATGGGCTATGATTATTCCGACGAACTTGCCACTGACAATGGCTCGTTTAATATCTGGCTTTACAATAACGACGGCACCCTGGCACTGCCCCAACCAGTGGAAATATCCATGGAACGCTCCTATAACCTCCAGGACGTTGCCAATGCCATCAATATCTCCATCATGAACGCCAGTGGCGAAAGCAGCTCCTGGGTCCACGCCTCAATATATGAAAACCAGCTGGTACTGACCCCTGACGCTGAACATCAGTTTGCCTTTGGCGGTGACACCTCAAATTTTCTGGCCACTGCCGGGCTAAACACCTTTCTCAGCGGCCATGACGCCGGCACCATCACCATCAATAATGTCATTAATAATGATCTGGATTTCCTGGCTGCCGGCAGGGTTAATGAATCCGGCGAGATCTTCCGGGGGGATCAGTCAAACGCCCTGACCATTACCGAAATACAACATGACGAGTATATCCGTTTTACCGGCAGCTCAAGCGATACTCTGGACGGTCATTATAATGCCCTGCTGGCCGAAATCGGAATGAAAGGCCGCAGTGTCGGCCGGGACCTGGAGTTTAACTCCATGATGGCAGACCAGCTCAACGAATTACGGGAGTCAAGTTCCGGGGTCTCCCTTGATGAAGAGATGGCCAACCTGATTAAATTCCAGCACGCTTACACAGCAGCAGCCAAACTCATCTCCAGCTCCGATGAGATGTTAAACACATTGTTACAGGCAGTCTAATGCGAACAACCCTGAACTCTGTCTTTACCCAGATCAACGGCAACCTGCATCAGGCCACTTCAGACATGGCAAGGATCAATAACCAGATCTCATCCGGCCGGCAGATGTCCAGGCTCTCGGATAAGCCATTCAACCTGGTTTCCGCCCTGAGCATGCGAACTAATCTGGCCGAGATCGATCAATACCAGAGCAATCTGAACCATGGTGATTCCATCATCAGCAGTTCTGAAACCACACTGACCCAATTAAAGGAACTTCTGGTCAAGAGCAAGAATCAGGCCCTCATCGGGATCAATGCGGTCCAGACCGGTGCAACCAGAGAGTTCATTGCCGCAGAAGTCCATACCTATCTCGAGCAGGCAGTTACCCTGTCCAATACCCAGGTTAACGGCAAATTCCTTTTTGGTGGTTTCCGCAGCACCGGCTATTCAGAAACCGAGCCCACCCCCTTTATGCTGAACCATGCCGACGGCTATCACATCCATGGCCAGCCCTTTGCCCCACTGGCAGGAAGGCTTACCGGCACCCCGGTCCAGACCACTGATATCAATAGCGGTGATCTCCTGATCAATGGTGAAGATGCAGGAAATATTACCTTAAGCGGCCCTTTAACCAATGGCCTCAACATGAATGGTGCCGTCAACCTGAAAAACGCCATTAACAGTATTACCTGGCCACCAGCCACCGACAAAGTGGAGGCCTCCCTTACCACCCTCCATGGCGCAGGGGCCGAAACAGCCACCGGCTCTGCCACCGATGTCTCCCTTGAACTCAACGGCATCACCATTAATTACTCCAGCGCCGGTACCAACCCGGCAGCCGATGCCGTAAATGCCATTAATCTCTACAGCAATCAGACCGGAGTTCAGGCTGAACTGGCAGATGGCACCAACGGCGGAGCTAGCCCCCCTCCCAACAGTATTGTTCTCACCAATGTAATGGCCGGTGATGAATCAGATATCAATATCAACGCCTTAAGCGAAATCGCCAACCCGGCTGGCCCTCCGGCTGCTCTTTCCGGCCTTGCCATTGGCACCTATACCTTAGCCGGCGGCAATAGCGGCCGTCTATCCCTCGCATCTGCCGAGGCCTTTGAGCTGACCAGCACCAACCTCACCGACGACACCGCCCTCAACGCAATCGGCCTTGGCGGCGGTGCCGGTTTCAGCGATGAGCCAGACGACGGGGTTCTCATCTATGGCTATCGCCTGGCACCCAATGAGCTGGAGATCAACGGTATCTCCCTGGAATCCATTGACCCGGACGGCATCTCGGATGTCTTTACCCGATCTTCAGCCGCAGCCAAGGCTGCTGCCATCAACAATACCACTGACGACTGGATCAATATCGCCGGCCAGCGAGTTGTCGGCACCTCTGTCTCCGCCGCCATCACCCCGGTCTTCCAGATGGCAGACACCGCCATTAACAGCGGTGTCATTAATGGCGGTGATCTGACAATTAACGGGATCGACATCTTTGCCTCCCCGGGCGCAACCGCCATCAGCAATAGCGACAGTGACAATGTCCTTCTTAATGCCATTAACGACCAGCAGGACCTTACCGGGATCATTGCCACCAAAACATCATCCGGGCAATTGGCCCTAAACGCCATAGACGGCCGCAACCTGCACCTGGAAACAACCACCAACGGCGAATACATCACCGGCATCAATAACCTCATT
Source organism: uncultured Desulfobulbia bacterium (assembly GCA_964653055.1). Classification (GTDB taxonomy): domain Bacteria; phylum Desulfobacterota; class Desulfobulbia; order Desulfobulbales; family SURF-16; genus CAZZCA01. The sequence continues at coordinate 77,705 of CAZZCA010000010.1, forward strand.
AGCGGTGGCCCGGCAGATCAGGTCTATTTCGGCGAAATCCAGCTCCAGGCAGACCGCAGCTTTTTCCTGGAAACAACTCCCACCACAAGTTTTCCACCGGGAGGAGAAGAGCCAGGTCTTGCCGCCTTAGGGCTGGCCGGGGGCTCTGGCATTACCGGGGAAACAGAAGACATTGCCGGCGACGGCAAACTGTCGGTCTTTAATGTTGCTGACTACTCCAATAATGTCCGCTATAGCGGCGACCGGCTCAACAGCTCCAGCATCAAGGTGGGCAGCCATTCCACCATTGAGATTAACAAAAACGGCCAGGAAACCATTGCCGACACCGGCATCTTCCGCACCATCCGGGAGCTTGAAAATTACCTCCGAGGCCGCAATTTCACCTTTGTCAAAGGTATCCATGAAGAGGCCGATCAGACTTCGACCCTGGCTGACCTTAACAGCGCTAAAGCCGAGCTGGACGAAAAATTCGAACACGGAGATATCCGCCTCACCGTCACCGATCATTCCTTTTATCCACCCCGGCAGCAGGAAATCATGGTCCCGGTGGATATCAACCTGGACACCCCCGCCTCCATTGCCGCCAAGCTCAATGGCATCCCCGGGATCACCAGCCATTGGGACAGTGATGACAAACTACATATTGACTCCATCGAGCCTGCGAGGTACACCTTTGCCATAAACAACGATTCCAGTAACGCCTTGAATGTCTTCGGAATTGACCATTATCAGCTCCAGGTTCAGGGGCTGACCCAATCCCTGGCAAACCTGGAAGAGGCAACTAATGCCATGACCATGCGGATTTCCGACACCGGAGCCCGGGCCAACCGGATAACTGTCCAGCGCCAGATTTTCGACAACCTGGAAGTTACCACCCGGGAAACCCTGTCTGACAAGGAAGATACCGATATGATCGAGGCCCTGATGAACCTTAAATCCATGGAAATCGCCTACCAGGCCGCCCTTAATGCCGCCGCCAAGACCATGCAGATGAGCCTGATGGATTTCCTGTAAGACCTGAACAGGCCACTGACAGCCCCAGGAGTTTTTATTAATGCTCGTTCTTGCCCGGAAGACCGGAGAATCCATTGTCATCAATGATAATATTATCATTAAAGTCCTGGACAGCAGCAGTGGCCAGGTTCGCCTGGGAATAGAAGCGCCAGCCACCATCCCCGTCCATCGCCAGGAGATCTATCAACGAATAATTGATGAAAACAAAAAGGCCGCCGCCAAAACACCGACCGACCTCGACCAACTCAACAACCTGTTCACAAGCCTGGAAACCAACAAGGGCTAATTCAATATAAACGGATCAGAAAAATGGACAATGCCGCCCCAATAAACCCGCCAGAAGAAGAATTGATCAAGGTCAGATCCAGCCGCTTCGGAACCCTGGAAATTAAATCAGACCATGTAATTACCATGACCAGGCCCTTTCTCGGCTTTCCGGAATCAACCAGCTTTTTCCTGATCCCCCACAGCGACAATTCACCACTGATGTGGATCCACTCCCTGGATGACCCAGATCTGGCCTTTGTTGTCATCAGCCATACCAACCTGCCCTTCAGCTATCAGCCTGAAATTTCCACCGCAATTACCCGGGAGCTGGATACGAACAGAGATGAGGAACTTGAACTCCTGCTTATTCTCACCATCCCGCGGGGTGACACCAATGAAATAACCGTTAACCTCCTGGGCCCCATTATCATCAACAGCGAAAAAAAACTTGCCCGCCAGCTGGTTCTTGATGCCGGTCAATACAACCCCTGCCACCCGCTCTTCCCGCAGGCATAAGGGCAAAAAAAAGGGCCGACCCATAAAGGCCAGCCCTTTTCAACAAATTCTACCTGGTTATTTATCTATTATTTCCTGCTCAGTTAAAAGATTATCCAGCATCTTATCAGCAATTTTCAAGGAATCCACCCGGTAAGTGCCCTGGCCAATCTCTTTTTTAAGGGACTCAATCATCGCCAACCTTTCATCTGGAGTTGCCTGGAGGACCTCCTTCATCTTCCCGGCCTCCCTGGAACGCATTGACAGATCAACCCGGTCACCGGCAACATTATCATCAGCCCGTTGCCCTCTGCCTGGCTCGCTGTCAACTTTCTTCAGACCCGGCCGGGGCTCGGTGGTCAATTTGGAAAATACATCAGCAACTTTCATCATTTGGCTCCTTCATCCTCAATAATCATCATCCGACCCATGCTTGCGGACAGACTCTGTTTACCATATCGGCCTAAAATCAACAAACTTTAACAATAAGACAAGCAAATTGCCAAAAAGATGAAGATTCAAGCCCTTGGCCTTAAAAAGGGTGATTGATGTCCAGAAAAACGAGAAGGGAACCAGGTGCCCAGGCCAGCCAGCTCCTGAGCAAATAGCAGGAAGAAAAGGGTGGAGAGGGGCGAGCACCTTAATCCACCTGCACAGTCTGAAAAAAACTTTGGCCCAAAAAAGGCAGGACCAATTGGCCCTGCCTTTGAAATTAATCTGACTGCAGGAAAGCAGACAAGGGGTTTAATTACGCACGGTTCGCCCGCCGACGACGATAACCGGCAAGACCGGCCATACCGCTGCCAAAAAGCAGCATGGTGGCAGGCTCCGGAACCGGCTCACCGCCCTGGGAAACATCACCGCTGCGAACGGCCAACCCATAGGAGCCGCTGCCCTGGCCGTAGCCATGGCCCTGGAAGTCGTCGTCCTGGCGACCGCCGCCCATGCCAAAGCCCCAGGCGTTGGGCGGATTATTTGCACACTCCGTACCGGACCAATACCACGACGAAACTAAATTGGTAAAACCACCCGTATTTACCAGACCCCAGCCGGACTGGGAATTGCCACTGGTATCTAAAACACCCAAATTGCCCAGCTCCCCATAATAGAGATGACCCATTTCTGAACTCTGAATATTAAAACCGGCAGTGGTGCTGCCGTCATAACCATATTGATATGCTCCATCAACAGTGGAGGCCAGACGCCAGGCATCATCATTCCAGCTGACACTGTAGCCTGCATCCAGATTAATGGTTGGGCTGAGACCTGCAGCCCAGGTGTTCTGATTGTCAAAGCTTTGCGATGAGTTACTATAATCCAGCCAGATCACGGAATTGCCGTTATTGTCATCATCCCAGATAAGATTCCGTTCGGCGCCAGCATAGGTTGCTGTACCAATGGTGGTAAGGTCAGCCTGGGCCAGACCGCTCATGGCCATAAAGGCCAGACCGGTGGCAAGGGCGGTGAGCATTTTCTTCTTCATTGTTTCCTCCTCTTTAATAATTACGCCATGGT
>CAZZCA010000011.1:0-73736 GCA_964653055.1 uncultured Desulfobulbia bacterium
CTTCATTGTTTCCTCCTCTTTAATAATTACTCCTCTTTAATAATTACTCCTCTTTCTCCTCTTTAATAATTACGCCATGGTGGCAATCTATTTATCTTTAATTACTAGCACCGGCAATACTAGCACCGGCAATACCGATGCCACAGAGGGGGATCCTGCAAAAAAATACCACAGGGGGGGGTAATGCCGCTATTACAACAACTTAAAATACGGGCACCCCATCTGCCCCCTGCGGGCCAAAAGGCATCCCGGCCAAATCCGTCCTGTTTTCCGGACGATTTTTTCCGCAATTCCGGAAAACCCCAGAACCGGGGTCACCCCAGAACCGGGGTCAAATCTTTATCTTTGACACCTTGCCCGACGCAACCCAGGAAAATGTAATAAAAACCGAGGATAGAAAAGAGATAAGGAGTAAACATTTAGCAGGGGATGGCTGACATTCTGCCGGGAAATTACAAAGCGGAAGCCAACCGTCACCCCTTGTGAGTCAAATCTTTCGCAAAAAATTAATAGTGCCAATAAATCAATTCCTGCTAATTGCCCCAATATCCGCATTGCCTAATAAAAACACCCCTGTTAGAATGACCACCCATGAAAAGTGAACCGGTTTACCTCATCGACGGCAGTGCCTATATCTACCGGGCCTATCACGCCATCACCCCACTAACCACCAGCCAGGGTCTGGCAACCCACGCAGTTTACGGCTTTATCAATATGCTCCGGCGGGTCATCAAGGAAAAGGCTCCTTCTTGTCTGGCCATTGCCTTTGACCTGAAAGGCCCCACCTTCCGGCACCGGCTCTACCATGATTACAAGGCCAACCGGCCACCCATGCCCGAGGACCTTGCCTGTCAGATCCCCTATATCCATCAGGTTACCCAGGCCTTCAATGTCCCCTCCCTCAAACAAGAAGAAATGGAGGCCGACGACCTGATTGCCGCAGCAGCCACCACTCTGGCCGATCAGGGTCATGATGTGATCATCGTCTCTGGCGACAAAGACCTGCTCCAGCTTGTTTCCCCCCGAATTACCATGTGGGACCCCATGCGCAACAAGATCATGGACGAAGACGCAGTCCTGGCCAAATACCAGGTAGAGCCACAACGACTCACCGACCTTTTTGCCCTGATCGGTGACAGTTCCGACAATATTCCCGGCATCAGTGGAATCGGCCCTAAAACTGCAGCCAAGCTTTTGAGCGAATTTGAGACCCTGGACAAGCTGCTGAGCCAGCTCCACACCTTAAAAAAATCCAAAATGAAGGAGCGGCTGATCAGCCAGCAGGACAAGGCCATTCTTTCCCGGCAATTGATTCGCCTCAACCTCCAGGCAGATGTCCCTCAACAGGTTGACAGCTACCGGCTGGGGGAACCTGATCATGATCAATTATTTAAAATATATACAGAGCTTGAGTTCAACACCCTGGCCCAGGACATCCAGCCGGCCAAGACCATTGACACCAAAGACTTCCATCTGGTGAAAAATGAAAAAGAGCTTAAAGAGGTCATCGGCATTCTCCAGGAGCAGGAAAGAATCTACCTGGATACTGAGACAAGCTCCCTTGACCCGCTGATGGCAGACCTTGTCGGTATATCCCTTGCCATTGACCAGCATCAGGCCTGGTACATCCCCCTGGGCCATGGCGATGAGGAAGGGAACCTCCAGCCCGACCAGTTAGAGCGAAAAACAACTCTTGCCAGCCTTGAACATCTCTTAACCAGCCAGGCCATCAGCAAAGTAGGCCACAATATCAAATTCGATTACCGGGTCCTCAAACACCAAGGGCTTACTCTGGCCGGCCCCCTGATCGATACCATGATTGCCTCTTACCTCCTGGAGCCATCAAGACGCAACCACAAGCTGGACGAACTCTGCTTGAAACACCTGAGCCTGGAAACCACATCTTTTGCCCAGGTCACCAATAATGACAAAAGGGCCGATGCCTTTATTCATGTCTCCATCCCGGACGCCTGCACCTATTCCTGTGAAGATGTGGCCGCCACCTGCCTTTTACTAAACCATTTCCAGCCCCAACTGAAAGACCGAAAGCTCTGGAACCTTTTCATCGACCTGGAAAACGCCCTGATCCCCATCCTGGCCGATATGGAAGATAACGGGATCCTGGTTAATCCGGCCATTTTGGAGGATCTGTCCCGGGAATTTGCCGGCAAACTCGATAAGCTCAAACAAAAGATTTACGAACTGGCCGGGGAAGAGTTCAATATCAACTCCACCCAGCAGCTCGGGGCCATCCTCTTCGACAAATTCAACCTGCCCCACGGCAAAAAGACCAAAACCGGATACTCAACCAATGTCAAGGTTCTGGAAAAGCTCTCGGCCTACCATGACCTGCCGGGGGAGATCCTCAATCATCGCAGCCTTAATAAACTGAAATCAACCTATGTCGATAAGCTGGCCAGCCAGCTTAACCCCCATACCCGGCGGATCCATACCTCTTTTAATCAGACCATAACCGCCACCGGCCGTCTTAGCAGCAGTAACCCCAACCTCCAGAATATCCCGGTGCGCACCGCGGAAGGGCAACGGATCAGACAGGCCCTGATTGCCCCAGACAGCCACCAGTTCCTGGCTGCTGATTATTCCCAGATCGATCTCCGGGTCCTGGCCCATTATTCCCAGGATCCGGTGCTGCTTGAGGCCTTTGCCAATGATGACGATATCCACAGCCGGACAGCTGCCGAGATCTTCCGGGTAAACACCCTGCTCATCACTCCCCAGATGCGGCGGGTGGCCAAAACCATCAATTTCGGCATTGTTTACGGAATGAGCGCCTTCGGCCTGGCAGATCAGCTGAATATCAGCCGGAAAGAGGCCCAGACCTTTATTAACCGCTACTTCACCCTTTATGCCGGGGTCAAGGATTTCATGGCCCTGATCATCGCCCAGGCCAGAGAAGACGGCTATGTCACCACCTTGCTCCATCGCCGCCGGCCCCTGCCGGAGATCACCAGCTCCAATAAGACCCGGCGGGAATTTGCCGAACGAACCGCCATCAACACCCCCATCCAGGGAACTGCCGCTGATATTATCAAACTGGCAACACTGCATGGGGATAAGGCCCTGAAAAAATCAGGACTTTCAGCCAGGATAATCCTCCAGATCCATGACGAGCTGGTTTTTGAAGTACCAGACCCTGAGCTTGAACCAACAGGCGAACTAATCAAACAGACCATGGAATCAGTCATGGAGCTGGATGTCCCCCTGCGGGTGAATATTTCTAACGGCCCTGACCTTGCCAGTCTTAAGTGATTGATGTATACAAATAAAATCAACTTTATCGAAACATCAATAATAGATAGTTTTTTCAAAATAAATAAGGAGTTACACCGCCATGCTTGACTTATTACGGCGTAAAGCCCAATCACCTACTCTCCAGGCCACGGTAATAGCCATTATTATTGTATTTGTTTTCTGGGGGGTGGGCAGCAACCAGGGCCCTGGCAAAAACGCCGTGGCCACAGTGAACGGTGAGGCAATAACCTACCAGGAATACCAGACCGCCCTGGACCGGACCGTTGAACAATACCGTGAGCAATTGGGTGGCAATCTGCCTGCCGACCTTCTGGAAAGCCTCAACATCAAGCAACAGGTTCTAAACGATATGCTGCAGCGAACTCTGCTGGAGCAAGGCGGCCGGGAGATGGGAATCCATGTCAGCAAAATCGAGGTCCAGAACCAGATTAAGGGGATGGCCGCCTTCCAGAATAACGGGTTCTTTGATAATTCCCGTTATCGTGAGGTCCTGAAAGGCTCCCGTCTCACCCCCACCAAATTTGAAAACAGCATCCGCCAGGACATTCTGACCTCCAAGGTTTCAGCCAGGCTCAAGTCCTTTCAGCAATCAGTTCCTGAGGAATTTGAAGATCGCTTTCTCTACCAGAACATGGAAAGAAGAATCCAGTACACCTCCTTTGCCGGTGCTGACTTCAGCGACAAGGTTGAGGTTAACCAGGATGAACTTGCCACCTATTTTAATGATAATAACGCTACCTACAAAACTAATCCCCAGCTCAAATTAAAATACCTGGCCTTTCTCTTTGCCGATGAAATGGCAGCGGCTACGGTAAGCCCGGATGATATAGCCGCTTATTATGAACGGCATAAGGCAGAGTATGAGCTGCCGGAAAAAAGACGGGCCCGCCATATCCTCCTCAAGACTGCCGAGAGCAACGAGGAGATTCGTCAACAGATGACAGACATCCTTAAACGGGCCCGTGACGGTGAAGACTTCACCGCCCTGGCCAAAGAGGTCTCAGAAGGGCCATCAGCCAAGGACGGGGGCTATCTCGGCTTTGTCAAAAAAGGTGACATGGTCAAACCCTTTGAAGATGCTCTTTTCAGCCTCAAGCAGGGTGAAATAAGCGAAATCACCCAGACCAGCTTTGGCTATCACATCATTTATCTGGAGATGATCCAGCCGGCCCGTACCAAAGGTGTTCAGGAAATGAGCGGGGTTATCAGGGCGAGGCTGCAACGACAGGCAGCAATGGATAATGGCTTCGCCAGGGCCAGCGATACCTACGAGAAAATCATCATGGCCGGCAGCCTGGCTAAATTCACCGAGATGAGTAAAACCCCGGTGCAGGAAACCGCATTTTTCAGCCGCAAACAACCGGTTCAGGAACTGGCAGAAGAACCTGGCGTTGTCCAGGCGGCCTTTAACCTGAAAAAAGGCGAACTGAGCTCACTTATCGAAAGCCCTGAAGGTTATTGGGTGCTCTTTGTCGAAGACACCATGGAACCCCAGGTCCCGGAGCTGAATACAGTCAAAGAAGAGGTCGAAAAAGACTTCATCCGTGACCAGGCCGAGAAACTTGCCAAAGAAGCTGCCAGGGCCCTGCTAGCAGAGATTCAAAACGGGGCCGACCTCAACGCAACTGCCAGAGAAAAGGGTAAACAGCTAACCACCTCCTCCTGGTACTCCAGAAACAGCAATAAAGATAAAAATCTGCCGCCGGATGTAATTACCGCAAGCTTTGATCTGAGCATCTCTCAGCCCTGGCCGGAAGAGACAGTTAACGGCGGCGACCGCTATTATGTCTTTACCTTCCTTGAAGAGCAGAAGCCGGAAGAAGGCAAATCAGCCAAGGCAAAAAAAGAATTTAAGACAAGATTCAACCGGGAAAAAGAACAGGAATTATTAACCTCCTGGCTTGATTATATGACCAAGAGAAGTGAGATAATCGTTAATAAATTATAAACAGAACAAACTCAGGACCCTTTCTGTTTACCCCAGAGAGGGTCCTGGCCAAAACGGTCAAGCCACCAGTCCTCAGCCTCCAGCTTCTCACCGTCAGCTACTGCCAGGGGAAAACTGTATTCAGTACAATAATCATGCAGCACCTGGTAGGCCCCGATGATATCATCCATGCTGACATCCTGCCGCAAGCCCTGCTGAGTGGACGTATCCGGATGATATTTTTTACTCATTCGGCGATATGCCTTTTTTATCTCGGCCAAAGTAGCCTTTTCCGGCAGCTCCAATAATTCCCGAGCCTCCATCACCGCCTGCCACTGCTTACTGTTCATTATTACGGTCCTTCCCTTTTCGCCACGATTTTTCTTCCCCTTTCAGCAGACGGCTGATATTAGTCCCATGCTTAAACCAGATAAGACCAGCCACCGCCAATGATGCCCAGACCAGATTCCCCGCCCCATGGAAGAGAAAAATCAGCACCGGCATCAGAGCAGAAGCCGTAAGTGAACCGGCAGAAACATAACCGCTGCGGGCCACCACCAATCCAAAGACAATCATACAGATAAAAATTGCCAGGGGATCAAAATACAGATAAACCCCAAGGGCCGTGGCCACCCCTTTCCCCCCCTTAAAGCCAAGATAGACAGGGTAGAGATGACCCATGAAGCTGGCAAGGCCGCATATCAACACCACCGCCTGATCAGCTCCCAGCCAGGCAACCGACAGCATGGGTAAAAGTCCTTTTGCGATATCAGAGACAAGGGCCAAAAGGCCAATTTTCCTGCCCACCAGTCGGCCGACATTGGTGGCCCCGATATTGCCGCTACCGGACCGACGGACATCAACACCAGCCAATCGCCCCCACAACAGTCCAAAGGGAATAGCACCGATTAGGTATGAGAAAAGAATATAAAATATTGACAGCTCTTGCATTTTGACCAATCGTCCTTAAGGTTTAGAAGATGCTTAAAAAGAAACTAAATGAAAAATATCTAAAAAAAAAGTCCTTTCTTGACATAGGTCAAGGACAGTCTCCGGATAAACATCTATCATGGCCGTAAATGATGACAAAGAATTATCTATATCAGATAAATCAACCAAAGGAGGTTTAAGATGTTTTGTAACCAATGTGAACAAACTGCCAAAGGAATCGCCTGCACCAAAATCGGTGTATGTGGCAAGAACGAAGAAGCCGCATCTCTGCAGGACCTGCTTATCCACGCTGCCCAGGGCCTTTCCCTGGTGGCCGGCCAGGCCCGGGCCAATAATATCACCGACCCTAAGCTGGGCAGACTCCTCTGCGAGGCTATATTCTCCACCCTTACCAATGTTGACTTTGATCCGGCCCGGCTCACCGCCCTAATCAACGATGTTGTTGCCAAACGGGATGAGCTCAAGGAAAAACTTGGCTCCGCTGATTTTGCTGAAGCAGCCGCCAACTTCACTCCGGCCGCTGACACCGAAGGCATGGTGAAACAGGGTCAGGATGTTGCCTTAAACAGCGACCAGGACGAGAACGAAGACCTGCGCAGCCTGAAGAACATCGTTCTTTTCGGTCTTAAGGGAGTAGCAGCCTACGCTGATCACGCTGCCATCCTCGGCCAGGAAGACGAAGCCATCTACTCTTATGTTGAAGAGGCCATGGCCACCATCCTCCGCAAAGATCTCGGAGTAGAAGACCTAGTCGCCCTTGCCCTTAAATGCGGTGAGATCAATCTCAGAGCCATGGAGATCCTTGATAAAGGCAATACCGAGACTTACGGGCACCCGGTACCTACTTCGGTTCCCCTGGGCGCCAAAGCCGGCAAAGCCCTTCTGGTATCCGGCCATGACCTGCGTGATCTGCAGATGATCCTTGAGCAGACCGCTGGCAAAGGAATCAATGTTTACACCCATGGCGAGATGCTGCCCTGCCACGGCTACCCGGAACTGAAAAAGCACGAGCATTTCCACGGACATTTCGGTACTGCCTGGCAGAATCAGGGCAAAGAATTCCCTGAGTTCCCAGGTGCCATTGTCATGACCACTAACTGCATCCAGAAACCCATGGACTCTTACCAGGACAATATCTTCACCACCGGCCTGGTTGGCTGGCCCGGAGTTACCCATATCGACGAAAATAAAGACTTCAGCCCGGCCATTGACAAGGCCCTGGCCATGGAAGGATTTACTGCCGATACTGATAAAGGCTCGGTAATGGTGGGCTTTGCCCGCAATACCGTTCTCGGCGTAGCAGACAAGGTTATTGAAGCAGTTAAAAATAAAGATATCCGCCATTTCTTCCTGGTAGGCGGCTGTGACGGTGCTAAACCGGGCCGTAATTACTATAGTGACATTGTTGACCAGATCCCGGCAGACTGTATGGTTCTTACCCTGGCCTGCGGGAAATTCCGGTTCTTTGACAAACAGCTTGGCGATATCGGCGGTATCCCCCGCCTCCTGGACATCGGTCAGTGTAATGACGCCTACTCAGCTATCCAGATTGCAGTGGCTCTGGCCGGTGCCTTCGACTGCGGAGTCAATGACCTGCCCCTTTCCATGATCCTTTCCTGGTACGAGCAAAAAGCAGTGGCTATTCTGCTTACCCTGCTCCATCTCGGGATCAAAGATATCCGCTTAGGACCGAGTCTGCCGGCATTCATTACCCCCAATGTGCTTGATGTACTGGTCCAGAATTTTAACATCATGCCGACCAGCACCCCCGAGGACGACTTGAAGGCCATCCTCGGCTAAACCTGGCAAAAATTTCAGCTTGCGGATCATGGTCCGGCGTCGCAGATTAGTCTCTCCCGACGCCGGACCATCCCGCAGCCTGAACTAAGTCAATCAGGGAGATTAATCATGCAATGCCCCGGTCAGGACAGTCGCTATTGGGACGGCCAAGACATCTTTGAGATTAAATGTCCAAAATGCGACCAGGACATTGAGTTCTTTAAAGATGACAGTAAAAGAACCTGCCGTAATTGCGGCCACCTGATGCTGAACCCCCAGATTGATTTTGGTTGTGCCAGCTACTGCCCCCATGCTGCCCAATGCCTGGCCAATATGCCGGACGAATTAAAATCAAGCCCGGAGCAATCCCTCAAAGAAAGAATCGGGATCGCAATGAAGCGTTATTTTGGTAACGATTTTCGCCGCATCGGCCATGCCGCCAAGGTTACTGCCTATGCCGAAGATCTAAACCGAACCGAACAGGGTGATCCCGCCGTCATTCTGGCAAGCGCCCTGCTCCATGACATAGGAATCAAAGAGGCCGAACGAAAATTCAACAGCTCAAGCCCTAAATATCAGCACCAGGAAGGACCGCCTGTTGCCCGGAATATTTTGACTGAACTTGAAGCGGAGCCGGAATTAATCGATGAAGTCTGCGATATTATCGGCCACCACCATCATCCACGAGATGAGGAAACTTTAAACTTCAAGGTTCTCTATGATGCCGATCTCATTGTTAACCTTGAAGATCAGCAAAAAGAATCAACCATGAGTAAAGAAAAATTGACCAGTATCGTCAACGACTCCTTTCTCACCCCCACCGGCAGCAAGGTTGCCCGGGATCTTTTCCTTAAATAGAGGTAGATATGAAAACCATAAGAAAGATTATTAAGATAGACGAAGAACTCTGCGACGGCTGCGGCCTCTGTGTCCCGGACTGTGCTGAAGGTTCATTACAGATTGTTGATGGCAAGGCCAAACTGGTAGCCGATAATCTCTGCGACGGCCTTGGCGCCTGTCTTGGGGCCTGCCCCACCGGTGCCCTCCAGATCATTGAGCGGGAGGCAGATGATTTTGACGAAGAGGCAGTGGAAGAATTCCTCAAGAATATGGCTGAGACCGAAAAGACACAGGCACCGGTAAGCAAATGTCCTTCTGCCCAGATCCACACCCTGACCCCTCAGACCCCATGTCAGGCTGCCAATAAACCGGCGATGGGCGCTCCTGCCGGGAGCTCGGCCCTGGGTCATTGGCCGGTACAGATCAGGCTGATCCCGGCCACTGCTCCCTTTCTCAAGGATGCGGACCTCCTCATCGTTGCCGATTGCGCACCCGTGGCCTACCCGGCCTTCCACCAGGATTTCCTGCAGGGTAAGGTAGTAATGATGGGTTGCCCTAAATTCGATGATCAGCAATCATATATTGACAAATTTGCTGATATCTTCCGCACCGCCTCCATCAAGAGCATTAATATGCTTATCATGGAAGTACCATGCTGCGGCTCAATGAAGACCATAATTAATGAGGCACTGAAACGGGCAGGTCGTGACTTCCAGGTTAACGAACATGTCATCTCCGTCCGGGGTGAACTCCTTAAAAACTAAAGACCCCAGAACAAAGGGGCCGGCAAATGCCGGCCCCTTTGTTTAATCTTATTCTAACCCGGAAATTATTCAAAATCTCCAACCAGTACAATGGCATTACGCAACATGGGATGCCTCTTATAATAAAAATTCTTGAATAACGAAAACCGATTAATCATCCCGTTTCGACAGGTCAGCATCCTCTCCGGCCGGATCCCGGCTCGAATTGCCACTTTCAACAAGGTATACGGGCTGAACCAATACCTATGATCAGTATTAATCAGCTCAACCCCTCTCTTTGCCCACGAGCCTATTTTGCCATAAAAACAATTAGGAACGGTTATTATAATTCCCTTTACGCATGGAGCCAGTTTCTCTCTAATCGCCTCCAGAAAAAGAACAGGGTTATCCGTATGTTCTAATATTTCAGGCAGAAGAACATAATCCCAGCTGTCTTCCATAATCGCCGGGCATTGATCCTTTAAGATATCTATAACCGCAACATCATCAAACCCAAGGATATCTTTAATGAAATCAATTCCTTCCTGATTAATATCTACCCCATAGCACCGTGCTGCAACCTCGCTGATCTCCTTATGCACCCATTTCCTCCGGCCTATCTTATGCCTGATGGTTGCAATTGAATGATCAACACAACCAAAATGAATTACCTTCCTGCCGGCACAGAGCACTCGAAGAACCTCAATCCTGGTACGGTATCGTCGATCCGCATCCTCTAAAACAGGTTGAAAGGAAAGAGAATTCTCGTGCTCATCTCCCCGTAAATAAGGGTAATCTGCAGATGGAATAAGCATCTGATTATTCCATGGTCTGAAGAAGGGTTTTCACCAGATTGCCGTCAACCGTCCCACCGTAATGGGCCATGATGGGCTTCATTGCCTGCATTCGGTTCTTGAACTGGCTAAAATCAATATTTTCCTCTATCCAGGTCCGAACCTCTGCCTCTGAAGGAGCTTTGGGCAGATAGGCCTCCATCACAACCAAAAAATCCGATTCCGCCTCTGACGATGCCGTAAGGGCCTCTTTTTCCGACTTAACCAGCTTACGGAGAATACCCATGACCTGCTTATCACTGAGCTCTTTCTCCGGCTGACGCTGGAATTCACCAAGCAAAACCCGCAGGGCCGAAGTTCGGGCCTCTTCCTTTGCCTTCATCGACTCCTTAAGGTCTACCTTGATCTTGTCCTGTAATAACATCTCAACTCCTCTAATTTTCCAAACGATCCAGGGCATCTTGGGCCAATTGGCCAACACTTACCGTCTTAAACAGCCCTGCATCATAAAAGATAAATGAAAATTGCTCACCAGTTAGTTGCCTAATCAAAGGAATGGCATCCCTGACCCCGAGAAGAGCAAAATTCCGGGCGGCAAGAGCCAGAACCTCTTTATCCTCTGCCTCAAGATATATAGACATATAGCCGTCTGCATCATATTTCAACAAAATTTCCGGTCTGACCATGGCAAGACGTCCTAAACCCCACATCAAACCCCGCTGCAGGGCAGGAAGCTCAAGATAATTCTCCTCCCGCATATAAGACACCAGCATATGACCGTACTCATCAGCAAGAGCCTGGTTCACCGCCAGAATCTCCCCCATGGCCTCGGTCATCCCCCAGCCGATACCACCAGACTCCTCATTAAGGTTCCACAAAATCCGGCGCATAACCAGCCTGGCCTCTTCCATATCGTCAGCCACCAGACGGGTCATGGTCTCGCCCAGAAGGGTCACTGCATGCCATTTAAGCCTGTTCTCGGTCCGATACAATAAAGAAACAAGAGGGGTAACCAGGGATGAAGCCGGCATCTGCTCAAGATCAATGGCCATATTGGCAAGATCATCTCCTGCCAGCAAATCAGCCAATATCTTTTTGATCTGTCGCTCTTTCATAATCGTTCTCCCATAAAAAAAGGCCGCCAGCCCAAGGGGCTTAAGCGGCCTGAATCAGCAATCCCGACTGGGTCAATTGGCATTGGGAGGGACAAAGACCCTTTTACCCAATTCCTGGTCCAGGGTAAATAGACCGCTTTTATTGTCACCAATGAGGCGAAAACGATCGAGAACCGCCCCTACCGAGGCCTCCTCTTCCACCTGTTCAGATACAAACCACTGGAGAAAAATATTAGTGGCATGATCCCGTTCGTCCAGAGCCAGGTTAACCAGGTTATTAATCATTCCGGTGACCTTCTGCTCATGGGCAAGAACATCCTCAAACACCTCCAGGGGGGATTCCCACTGGGTAGGTGGCTGCTCAATGGCCTGCATCAGGGCACGGCCGCCCCGCTCATTGATAAAGTCATAGATCTTGATGGCATGAAAAAGTTCTTCCTGGGACTGGGCCCGCATCCAGACTGCACAACCGGCAAGACCGACATGCTCAAAATAAGAGCTCATGGACAGATAAAAATAAGACGAATAAAGCTCCCACTTAACCTGGTCATTAAGGGCCTGGGCCATCTGATCACTCAACATTGACTAATTCCTCCACAATCCATGCAGATTGCAGTAGGCCCGGGCAGTAACCTCATCAGCTGCTGTTTTAAAATCCGCCTCCGGCAAATCATCGGGCTGGAGAAAACAACGGTAAACATGGTTTCCGGCTGCCAACTCAATCCACTCAATATAATGTTTATCTTCCATGGGATGAGCCACTGAACCTACCTTAACCTGGTAACCTCCGCCAACCTTCGAAATAACCGGCACATGCTTTTCCTGGGCCGCATCCACGGAATTTTCCACCAGCATATTCATAGGCTGACCGCAACAGACAAGTTCACCGGCCGCGCCATGAACCACTGCGGTAATATTTCCACAGACTGCGCATTTATAAATTTCATTTCTGGTTGCCATATTCTTTCTCCTTTCAGGCCTGGGCCTGTTTAACCTCAATGCATTCAGAACAGATACCATTATACTCAAGACGATAACGCAAAACCTCAAAATCAGTGGCCTTCTCTGCCACACCGATGAAATCAAAGTCACTGTGCACATCAATATCTGCCACCCGGCCACAAGTGACACAGCGGATATGAGGGTGGTTGCTGGTATTACCGTCAAAACGCTTCTGGGTTCCACCGATATCCAGCTTCTGAATCACCCCGGATCCGGAAAGAATCTCCAGATTACGGTAAACAGTACCGAGACTGATCTTGGGCATTTTATCTCTGACCATCTGATATAGGTCATCGGCAGTGGGATGACTGGTAACCTTCCGCAGCTCTTCCAGAATGATCTGGCGCTGCTTGGTCATTCGCACAATTTTCCCTGTATTAACCTGCATAATTAATCCTAATTAAATAATTTACAAAATCTCCTAAACACAAAAACGATAATCATTACCATTAACAATAAGGCATCTTAAATTAAATTGCAATAATCTTTTTTTTACCTTTGCCAACAATGGATCAAATGATAAATTATATAAAACCTATTAACCTGAATTTCTTATAATTTTAGCGGGAGAGAATTTGCATGCTGCCAATCAAATTAGCTGACAATGTCTATTGGGTGGGAGCCGTTGACTGGAATATCCGTGATTTCCACGGTTACTCAACCTATAAAGGAACCACCTATAATGCCTTTCTCATCATCGATGAGAAAACAACCCTCATCGACACGGTCAAACACTCCCATATAAGCGAACTAAAACACCATATCCGCTCCATCATCGACCCCAGGGAAATTGACTACTTGGTGGTCAACCATGTGGAGATGGACCATTCCGGCTCATTACCTGAAATGATCGACCTCATCGAACCGGAAAAGGTGATCTGCTCAAAAATGGGACACAAAGCCCTGCTCCAGCATTTTCACCGGGAAGACTGGCCCTACGAAATTGTCGGCTCCGGTGAGGAAATCAGCCTTGGCAGCAAAACTCTTTCCTTTCTCGAAACCAGGATGCTTCACTGGCCGGACTCCATGTTCACCTATCTCAAGGAAGACCAGATCCTCTTTTCCAGTGACGCCTTCGGCCAGCATTACGGAACCAGCGAACGCTTCGACGATGAGGTTGATCAGGGCGAACTGATGAATCAGGCAGCCAAATACTATGCCAATATCCTCACCCTTTACTCTCCCCTGGTCAAAAAGCTGCTGGCCAAGGTTGGTGAAATGGATCTGCCCATTAAAATGATCGCCCCGGATCACGGAGTGATCTGGCGGAAAGACCCGGGTAAAATCATCAATGCCTACCATAATTGGAGCCACCACCAGGATGACGGCAATGCCCTGGTCATTTACGATACCATGTGGCATAGCACCGAGATCATGGCCAAGGCGGTGGCCGACGGCATCCAGAATGAGGGGGTCAGTGTCCAGCTCCTTGACCTTCGAGCCAATCACCGTTCCGACATCATGACCGAGGTCCTCAAGGCCTCAGCCATTGTTCTGGGCTGTCCCACCCTCAATAACGGCTTATTGCCGCGGATGGCAGGGTTTCTCATGTATATGAAGGGTCTTAAACCAGGAAATAAGATCGGGGCTGCCTTTGGTTCCTTCGGCTGGAGCGGGGAGGCAGTCAAGCTGATGCGGACCACCATGGAAGAGATGAAATTCACCATTGTCAATGATGGAGTCAAGATTAAATACGTTCCCCAGCATGACCAACTCAACGACTGCCTTGAACTGGGACGCGAGGTGGCACGGGCTGTTAAGGAAAAAAGCAAAAACTAATAAATATGACCAACAAAATAAATATAAAAGAAATCGAGCAGGCCCAGGGTAATTGGGGGGCCGCCATTGCCGACATCGGCCGGGCCTTCACTGCCGGGGAAAATTATGGCCGAATTACCGGCCAATACCTTGATACGCTCTATGCCTTTGACCGAGGACCGGTTCTCTTTAAACCTACCAAAGCCGCCATTATCCAGTTTCGCCCAAGCCGGGAGTCGGCTCTATCCTATTTTATCGGCGGCAATGACGATTTCCCGGAAGACCACGGCTTTGCCCTGGAGCCCTGGCTCAATGTCCGCTTTGAGAACAATCAGACCTATCTCCACGGCGATTATGCCGTTGCCATGGGTAATTATTATTTCACTGGTAAAGACGGCAAAGAGACCAAGGTGGAGTACACCTTCGGCTACCAGAAGGACGAAGAAGGAAATCTTCGGATCAACCTCCATCATTCATCCCTCCCCTTTCCAACCCCATAAAAAAAGCGGTTGAAGAATAAATCTTCAACCGCTTTTTTCTTAACTCAGCTGACAGGTCAGCCGATCTGGCAAGGTCTCTTAATGACCACCGCCACCTACAATACCGGAAGCTGCAGCCACAAGAACCACAACCTCAACAATAGAAATAATGCCATACACAGTATCACCACGACGGAAAAGACCGGGGGTGATAGCAAGGTAGCAGATAATGGAGACACCTGCCAGCCAGGCAATGGGGGCAAACTGTAGGAAATCGCCCTTGCCAAGCAAAGAGAGCCAGGCCCAGCCCTCAAGCCCGGCAGGAGCATGGACATAGGTCTGATTCACAGCGGCCAGATAATCACTGACATTAAGGCTCCAGAAATACTGAACCTTGTTAAGGGGAACAGCTGGCTCAAATATTCCCATGCCATAGATTGCAAAGGTAGTAACAATAGCGATGAGGCCTGCGTTCATACCCCAATTTAAAATGGTTGCGTAGAGCTTTTGCTCGTCAGTAACCGGTGTTTGATTTTGTTCTGCCATTTTCTAATCCTCCTATTAATTAACCCATGAGTCCCAGACCAAGACCCTTATCCAGGGACTTGAGACCAGCAAAGGCGAGAATGGCGATAACCATCCAGCGAATAAAGGTGGGTTTTACTACCTTCATAACACGGACGCCGACAAAAGAACCGAGCATGATACCGATGATCGAGGGGACAACTATCTGCGGGATAATGCAGCCCTTGTTTACATAAATCCAGGCAGCAGAGGTATCGGTAATGGACAGCAGAAATTTACTGGTGGCGGCACTTACCTTAATGGGGGCACCCATCATCAGGTTGAAAACCGGCACATTGGCCCAACCGGCACCAAGACCGAACATACCGGCGATAAAACCGATAAAGATGAACATGAAAAGACCAAGAGGAGTGCGATGAATTTTCCAGTCAATATTCTTGCCCATGCTGGGCTCATAAAGAACACCTGAAATATGCAGGGCCTGGGACAGGGCATCCGCCTTGGGCACATCCGGAATCTCAGATTTTTTTGCCATCAGCATAATAGCACATATACCCAGGATAGTGGCACCCAGGGCTGTGCTGATAATGTTGGGATTAAGGGCGGACAGCATGATTCCGACCTGGGCACCGACTATGGCCATAGCTGAAGCGATAAGACCAACAGGCAGGGCCAGGCGAAGATTAGCCATACCGGAACGAAGCAGACCAGGACCGGCAGCCAAAGCACCAGCCAGAGCTACCAGAAGACCGGTTCCACGAACAAAGTCAATATGGAAAGGAAAGAAACCTCCAATCAAAGGCACATAAAGAACACCTCCACCAACACCACCAAGCACCGCAAAGATACCCATAATAAAGGTGGTAACCAGCAGGATAAGAGGCATCTTCCACCAAACAACAGCATCATTGGCACCGACCTCAGCATTGGCAATGGCCTCGGCAATGGCAGCGCTGTCACCGGTTGCAGCAGCATGACCAGCATCGCCACTGGCCAGAGCCAGGACAGGTAACAACAAAAAAGCGGCCAGTAAAAGAACACCCCGTACTGACCTGTTAGAATTTTCAGATAACATAATCTTCCTCCTTATCTGAACCAGAAATTACGGGGCCAGCAAAACACCATGGTCCCACTAAAACAACATGTATTTATAAATCCCATGACCCATAAGCTCCATGGTCCGTTCTCCTCCAGACAGAGAGCAAACCCAGCATGCAGCCATGAGAAGTCTTGCATAACTTAAAAATTGTGGATAGACATAATGCTCTCAGCCAGTGATTGCAAGGTAAAAATGGGGAAAGTGAATACTCATTCAGACATGAATCAGCCAATGAACATTAAACAAGCACTTGAAATAATAGAAAAAGAGTTGAAAGGAACCACCGCCCCGGTGGTGGATCTCATCGCTGTCCAGACCAGCGACCCTTTCCGGGTGCTGGTGGCCACCATCCTGTCCGCCCGGACCAGAGACGAGGTAACCGCCAGGGCCGCAAGACGCCTGTTCAAAACGGCCGATAAACCGGCCAGCCTTACCAGATTAAGCAAAGAGGACATCTCCGACCTCATCTACCCGGTGGGTTTTTACCGGAATAAGGCCCGTTATCTCAAAGACCTGCCAGCGGCTCTTACCCCTTTCAACAATAAAGTTCCGGACAATATCAAAGATCTGCTGACCCTACCCGGGGTCGGGCGTAAAACCGCCAACCTGGTTCTGGCAGTGGCCTTCAAGAAGCCGGCTATCTGCGTTGATACCCATGTCCATCGGATCATGAATATCTGGGGCTATATCCAAACCAAAACACCTCTCCAGAGCGAGATGGCCCTGCGCAAAAAATTACCAGAAGAACATTGGCTGACCATAAACTCTCTTCTGGTTTCCTTCGGCCAGACCATCTGCCGCCCCCCGGCCCCCCATTGTGACCGCTGCCCCTTAACCGATTGTCCCCGGCTGGGGGTCAAACCACGACGCTCACCCACTGCCCCCCAAAATAACCAGCAGAAGATTATCTGCTGGAATGTTAATGGAATCAGGGCCATGGAAAAAAAGGGGCTTATCGACATCATCCACGACCTGGCCCCGGACATCCTTGCCCTGCAGGAAACCAAGGCCCAGCCGGACCAGTTATCAGAAGACCTGCATAATATCCCTGGCTATCATGTTTACTGGCACAGTGCTCAGCGCAAGGGCTATTCCGGCACTGCTGTTTACAGCCGCCAGGAGCCAAAGGAGGTTATCTACGGTCTGGATGACCCGGAATTTGACAGGGAAGGCCGGGTTCTCACCCTTGAATACCATGATTTCTTTCTGATCAATGTCTATTTCCCCAATTCGGCTCACGAACTGAAACGACTGGACTATAAACTGCGGTTCAACCGGGCCCTGGCTGATTTCAGCCATAAACTGAAAAAAGAGAAAGCAACCATAATCTGTGGTGATTTCAATGTGGCCCATAAGGCAATCGACCTGAAAAACCCCAAGGCCAATGAGGGGAACCCCGGCTACACCATGGAAGAGAGAGAATGGATGGACCATTTCCTCGCCTCTGGCTATGTTGATTCATTTCGCCTTTTTAATTCGGAAGGCGACCATTATACCTGGTGGAGTTACCGTTACAATGCCCGGGCCCGTAATATCGGCTGGCGCATCGATTATTTCTGTGTGGATGAAAAAAACAAACACCGAATCAAAAAAGCCGCTATCTTAGACAAGGTCATGGGTTCTGATCATTGTCCGATCCAGCTTGATTTTGAGACAGGCTGACCCCCATCCCTTTACAAAAGAGCATCTTTCAGGGTAATTTCTTCCTATGTCAATTTACCAGCAACAGGACCTTAATAAATTTCTGCAGGCCTGCAAAGACACGGAACCAGAACCGATCTACCTGATCCATGGCGATCGTTTTCTCTGCCAGAGGCTCACTGACCAGCTTCTTCCCGCCCTGCTGCCTGCCATAGCCAACCCTTTCCGACATATTAAAAAGATTGACGGCGAACAGGAAAACCCCCAGGAGACCATTACCAGCCTGAAGACCTGGCCCCTGTTTGCCAAACGACAGATCTTTATGGTCAGCGATTCCCGGCTATTCAGCGAAGGCAACGACAAAAACGACCCAGCCATCTTTCTTGCTGCCCTGAACGAAGGGCTGCCGCCGGGCAATATCCTTATCCTTACCGCCGAAAAGGTGGATAAACGGAAAAAACTATACAAAGAGATCAATAAACACGGCGCCATCATTGATCTCAGTGTTGCCAGCGGCAGCAGTAAGACCGCCCGCCAGCAACAGGACGGGGTTATCAGCGGCCTTATCAATAATACTTTAGCCGAGATGGGTAAAAAAGCAGGGGCAGGAGTAATAGCCCAGCTCATTGATCGGGTTGGCTTTCATCCGGTGGCCGCAGTGCGGGAAACCGAAAAACTTGCTCTTTTCTGCCAGGACCAGGACATGATCAAGGTCCAGGATGTAACGGCCATCATCAGCCGCACCCGGGAAGACGCCATCTATGAACTAAACGAGGCCATTGCCGGACGCGACCTGGGACGAGCTCTGCTTCTGGCCAGCCGTCTTCAGGACGACGGTATCCATCCCCTGGCCCTGGTGGCAGGGCTACGGAATCTGCTGCGTAAACTCCTGTTCATCCGGGCCATCCAGGAGCTTGATCAGCCAACCTACCAGAGCCGGGTCTCCTTTACCCTTTTCCAGAAAAAATATCTTGCCGATCTTAAAGATTCAGAGCACGGCAATTCACCCTTTCTCTCCGGCCACCCTTACAGCATTTTTATGACCTTTCGTCAGGCCGAGAACTTCTCCCTCACCGCGCTTAAAGATGGACTAAGGAATTTACTGGCCACTGAATACCGACTTAAGGGCTCCAATATTCCAGCTCCCCTTATTCTTGACGGTTTTTTCTTTAAGCTCATGGGTGGACAGGAGCGACAAGAGAACTTACATTAGAATAAAATTACCTGATCAATATTTATTTAAAACAAAACCTAATCAAAATGAGCAGCCCTGACCATAACCACGATACCGGAATCCTGCTGGAAGACAGAACCCACATGGAAGAACCTCCCATGTATAATGTTCTGCTCCATAATGACGATTACACCACCATGGATTTCGTCATCATGGTTCTGGAGACCGTTTTCCATAAAAAAAGCGGGGAAGCAGCTGCCATCATGTTAAATGTTCATAAGCAGGGACAGGGGCTTGCCGGCATCTACACCAGGGAGATTGCCGACACCAAGGTTCACATTGTCCACGATCTGGCCCGCCAGAACGAGTTTCCCCTGCGCTGTTCCACGGAAAAGGCCTGAGATGATAAATGAACAAGTAGAACAAACCCTTGTCCTGGCCGTTAAAGAGGCCCGGGCCAGAAGCCATGAGCATATCACCGTAGAACACATCCTCTACGGCCTTCTCCAGAACGATCAGGCAAAAGAAATCATTGACGGATGCGGTGGCAACCCGGTGAGCCTGGGGCAGCGCCTTGAAGATTTCTTCGCCAACAGCTTGAGTTCTGTAAGTGAGGACGGCACTGAACCTGTTCAAACCATCGGCTTTAACCGGGTTATCCAACGTGCCATCGCCCATGTCCAGAGCTGTGGCAAAAAAGAGGTTGACCCCAGCGATATCCTGGCCGCTATCTTTGCCGAGCCGGAATCATATGCAGTCTATTTCCTCAAGCAGGAGGGCCTGACCAAACTGGATATTGTTGAATACATTTCTCATAGCCTCACCCCCATGCCTGCGGCCTGCCCCTGTGGCGATCAGCAGGATGACGATCAGCAGGACAGTGCCCTGGCCAGGTTCGCCATTAATTTCAGTGACCGGGCCCGGGCCGGCAAAATAGACCCTCTCATCGGCCGGCATCAGGAGATGACCCGCTTAATGCAGATTCTCTGCCGAAGACGGAAGAACAACCCGCTGCTGGTGGGGGAACCGGGAGTGGGCAAAACCGCAATCGCCGAAGGGCTGGCCCTCCATATCCAGCAGGAAAAGACACCGGAACTCTTGAAAGACGTTGAGATCCATCAGCTCGACCTCGGCACCCTGCTCTCCGGCACCAAATACCGGGGTGACTTTGAAAAACGCCTCAAAGAAATCATCACCGAGGTTGAGGAAAACCCCCATATTATCCTCCTCATCGATGAGATCCATACCATTATAGGGGCCGGAGCCACCGGCAGCGGTTCCATGGATGTCTCCAACCTGCTCAAGCCTTCTCTCCAGGCCGGCACCCTGCGCTGTATCGGCTCCACAACCTATGAAGAGTACCGTAACCATATTGAAAAAGACCGGGCCCTTTCCCGCCGGTTCCAGAAGATAGACATCGAAGAACCCTCGGTAACTGAAACCTGCGCCATCCTCCGAGGCCTGCAGTCGCGCTACGAGGAACACCATGGAATCAGATACTCAAAAACTGCCATCCAGACAACAGCAGAACTTGCCCACCGCTACCTCTCCGACCGCTACCTGCCGGACAAGGCCATTGATGTCTTAGACGAGGCCGGTGCCGCCCACCGCCTCCGGAAAACCGGCAAGACTCGAAAAACCATCACTGTCCGGGATATTGAAGGGGTAATTGCCCGCATGGCCCGGGTCCCTGCCCGAAATATATCAAGCTCCGACATCAGCCAGCTCAAGGGCCTGGAAGAGAGCCTCCAGAGACAGATATTCGGCCAGGACCATGCCATCGCCTCCCTGGTCAAAGCGGTTAAACGCAGCCGAGCCGGGCTCAATTCCCCGGAGCGCCCCACTGGTTCCTTTCTCTTTGCCGGTCCCACCGGGGTGGGGAAAACCGAGGTAGCCAGACAACTGGCCTTTGCCATGTCCATCCATTTTGAACGATTTGACATGAGCGAATACATGGAAAAACATGCCGTTGCCCGCCTCATCGGCGCCCCTCCCGGCTATGTCGGCTTTGACCAGGGCGGATTGCTCACCGATGCCATCCGCAAACACCCTTACACCGTCCTTCTTCTCGATGAGATTGAAAAGGCCCATCCGGATATCTTTAATATTCTTCTCCAGGTAATGGACCATTCAACCCTCACCGATAATTCCGGACGCAAGGCTGATTTCCGTAATGTCATCCTGATCATGACCACCAACGCCGGGGCCAAAGAAAACAGCGGCCAGACCATCGGGTTCATGACCGGCAAAAAAGACGGGAACAAAAAGGCCCTTAAAAACCTCTTTTCTCCTGAATTCCGTAATCGGCTGGACGCAACCATTACCTTTAACGAGTTAGACCAGAAAGTCATGACCCTGATTGTTGACAAGATGATTTACGAACTTGAGGCCCAGCTGGCAGCCAAAAAAGTTTCAATTATCCTTTCACATAAGGCCCGCAAATGGCTGGCAACCCACGGCTATAAACCGGAATTCGGCGCCCGTCCCATGCGGCGTCTGATCATGAGCAAAATCGGAGACCAATTATCCGAGGCCATTCTGTTCGGCCAATTAGCCAAGGGTGGCCAGGCCCAGATTGACCATGACGATGAAAATTTTCAATTTACCTATACAAATTAAATGAGGACTATTATGAAACCTGCCCCTAAACTCTATCTTGCCGCAGCTCTTATCCTGACCATGGGCCTTACCGCCTGCTCCAACCAGGAGGAAGACAAAGCTCCGGCAACAACGACCCAGATTGAAAAATCAGCACCGGTAAGCGCCCCACCAGCCCCCACTTCCGCCCCATCCACCATTGAAGGATCAGTTGTGGAGACCTTTAACAGCGGCGGCTATACCTATATCAAACTTAACCAGAACGGTCAGGAGACCTGGGCTGCCATCAGTGAAACCGCTGTTACGGTTGGTGACCAGATATCCATCCTGCCGGGACCGGTTATGCATGATTTCCATAGTCGCAGCCTGGACCGGACATTTCCGGAAATCATCTTTTCCTCAGGTCTCAACAACGGCCATGGGGGAAGCCCCCACGGCAGCATGACCGCCTCCCCCCATGGTGGAGGTGAAGAGTCGTCATTCAGTGACGCCTTAAAGGCGGAAGGGGTGCCCATGGTCGCGCCAACCGCTCCCATGGGTGGCATGGGTGGCGGAGCAGCCTCCCAGGTCAGTGGTGGCAGCCTGCAGGCCGTAACCAGCCTGCAGGACATCGTAGTGGCCAAGGCCAGTGGCGAAAACAGTTATACCGTGGAAGATATTTTCACCAAGTCTGCTGATCTTGCCGGCAAAACAGTCCGAATCCAGGGCCAGGCAATCAAGGTTTCTCCCCGGATCATGGGCAAAAACTGGATCCATCTCCAGGACGGCACCGGCAACCCCTTAAACAACAGCCACGACCTGGTCATTACCTCAAACGACCTGCCGGCCAAAGGAGATATTATTCTTATTGAAGGTACCGTAACCAAGGATAAAGACTTCGGTGCCGGTTATAAATATGATGTCATCATCGAAGATGCCACCATCAGCCAGGCAGCAACCGCTAAAACAGACACTGAGGAAGAGGCCGCTGCAAAGCCTGCCAAGAAGAAAAAAGCAGCCATTGAGGGCTGCTAACCTGTCTCAACCCGTAAAAAAATGAAAATCGTCATTATCGGACCAGGAGCTTTGGGCTGCCTGCTTGCCTGTGGCATCCACCGGCAAGAGGGAAATCAGACCTGGCTCCTGGACCATAATGAAGAACGGGCCCGCCGAATTAACCATAATCTCAAACTGACATCAGGCTCCCAGAGCATGAAATGCTCAGTTGCCGTAACTTCCGACCCCAACCAGATAGGCCCGGCCGACCTTATCCTGCTCTGTGTCAAATCAGGGGCAACAGCCCGGGCCCTGAACCGGGCCCAATCTCTTTTTACCGACCAGACCCTGCTCATCCCCCTGGAAAACGGAATCAGCCATCTTGAAGTCATCAGCAATATGTGGCTCCCGGGAATATTTGCCGCCGGGGTTACTGCCCTGGGGGCAACCCTTCTGGGAGAAGGTCAGGTGCGCCATGGTGGCTCAGGGACCACCCGACTCGGCTTCATCCAAACAGCTGGAAAAGATGCCGAGAAAATGCTGAGCCAGACCGCTAAAGTCTTTAACCAGAGCGGCTTTTCAACAATCACTACCAGCGACATCATCAAACATATCTGGAATAAATTACTGGTCAATGTCGGCATCAATGCCCTCACGGTTATCCATGACTGCAATAACGGTAGGCTGATCGATATAGCCGAAGCCAGGGAAACAATGGCCCTGGCAATAGAAGAAGGACAAAAGGTGGCAGAGACCCTGGGAATTAATCTGGAAGGTGACGCCACGACCAGAGCCATCAAGGTCTGCCGGGCAACCGCCGAGAATGTCTCTTCCATGCTCCAGGACGTCAGAAATAAACGATCCACCGAGATCATGGCCATTAACGGCGCCCTGGTCAGTACAGGACAGAGCAGAGGCCTTGACCTGCCGGTTAACCAGAAACTTGTCAGCCAGATCCAGGCTATTGAAGCCGGATATCTCCGGAAATAACCTCATGGTTAAGGCCGTTATCGTCCCGAATGCTTAACCGGCCCTCATCATCCGGACCCAAGGCAACCCCTTCAATCACCTTGCCAACGGTAGTTTTCCAGGCAAGACGCCGGCCCAGAGTAGCATCATATTGCCGCCAGTCCCGGAGAACCAAATCCCTGTCACCAGCCTCAAGCCGGGTCATAACCCGATCAAGCTCCTGAAGAATTACCCTGAGCAAATGACAGCGATCAATATCCACAGAGCAATGACCTGCAAGAGAGGATGCACGCTCCTGCAGGTCCGGGGGAAAATCAGACGGGGCAATGACCAGATTCAGACCAATCCCCACCACCACCAGGGGCGACTCACCTGTCAGATCAGATTCAACCAGGATCCCACCGCATTTATCACCTTTGACCAATAAGTCATTGGGCCATTTAAGCATGGCATCCAGCCGGCAGACCTGACGAACCCCCTGACAAAGGGCCAGGCCACTTGCCAGGGTAATAAGAGGAAGCTGCTCTAGGGTAAGCCGGGGCCTGAGGATCAGAGAAAAATACAGCCCCCCACCCGCCGGCGAATACCAGCTCCGGCCAAGACGGCCCTTACCTGCCCGCTGCCTTTCGGCAATAATCACCGTACCGGCAACAGCGCCAGCCTTCCCCTTTGCCATGGCCTGGTCATTGGTGGAATCAGTTTCAGTCAGCACGATCAGGGGGTGACCTGCCAATTTACCTGCTGCCGCAATTTGCTGCCAAGCCTCTTCCTGCATACCCATAAGTCTCTTTGCCGGTTTCGTCCCGGCTGATTCTATGTTAAAGAAAAACTAATAACTGAATTCAACTACATAATTAAGGAAAATTAAACATAGGACAGACCATGCCTTACGTCAACATTCGTCTCGCCGGTACCTTGGGCAAAAAACAGAAAGAAAAGATGGCAGCCGGAATAACCCAGGTAATCGCCGATGCCGCCAATAAACCCAAAGAATCCATCCTCATCTTCATTGATGAGGTACCCCATGAAAATATTGCCAAGGCCGGCAACCTGCTTGCCCCTAAATAGGATCCGGCCAATCCATCATGTCCAACACAGACATGCAGAAAACCCAGACCCTGCTCCAGGAGCTCAGGGCGGAAATCAGGGGCCATGATCATCAATACTATGTCCTTGATCAGCCCTTGATCGCTGACAGCGAATACGACCTGCTCTTCCGCCGCTTACTGGAGCTGGAAGCAGAGTTTCCCCACCTGGTCACCCCGGACTCCCCCAGCCAGCGGGTTGGTGGCCAACCCCTGGCTGCTTTTGACTCAGTGTCCCATAATATTCCCATGCTCAGCCTGGAAAACGCCTTTGACGATGAGGAGCTTGACCAGTTTGAAGAGCGCCTGCTCCGTTTTCTAAACAGCAGTGAACCTCTACCCTATATCGCCGAGCCTAAGCTTGACGGCCTGGCAATTGAACTGGTCTATAAAAAAGGAGTGCTCACTGTGGGCTCCACCCGGGGCAACGGCAAAACCGGTGAAAACATTACCGCCAACCTGAAAACCATTGCCGCCATTCCCTTACGCCTGCGCGAAGATAATCCGCCGGAGTTTCTCGAAGTCAGGGGTGAGGTTTTCATGGAGACCGAGTCCTTTAACTGCTTAAATCAGGACCGGGGCGAGAAAGGTGAACCCCTCTTTGCCAACCCGAGAAATGCCGCCGCAGGCTCACTCCGCCAACTGGACCCCAGAATCACTGCCACCCGCAGACTTAATTTTCACGCCTACGGCATCAGTGATCATAGCCAGCTTGGAGCAGAAAGCCAATCGCTGCTCTTCCCCTGCCTTGCAGAGCTTGGTTTCATCACCAATCCGCTGACCAGGGTCTGCCGGAGCATGGCTGAGGTTTGCAGCCATTATCAGCTCCTGCTTGACCAGCGACCGGCCCTGCCCTATGAAATAGACGGTATGGTGGTCAAGGTTGACTCCTTCGCCCTCCAGAGCCGGCTTGGCAATAAGGCCCGCAGCCCCCGCTGGGCCATTGCCCGCAAATTTCCAGCATCCCAGGCCAGCACCACCCTTAACGGGGTGGAGTTCCAGGTAGGACGCACCGGAGCCATTACCCCAGTGGCAATCCTGGAGCCGGTCAATGTCGGCGGAGTCCAGGTCAGTCGAGCCACCCTTCATAACGAAGATGAGATCAAACGCAAGGACCTTCATCTTGGCGACCGGGTTCTGGTGCAGCGGGCCGGTGATGTCATTCCGGAGATTGTCCAGGCCATAATCAATAAACGACCAGCTGACGCCCAGGCCATCACCATCCCTCTTACCTGCCCGGAATGCAGCCAGCCCCTGCAAAGCTCAGAGGACGAGGCCATCACCCGCTGTATTAACAATAATTGCCCGGCTCAGCGTCTGCGGGGCCTAATCCATTACACCTCCAAAACCGGCATGGACATTGACGGGCTGGGTAAAAAAGCGGTGAAGCTCCTCTGCGAGCAGGGGCTGATCAACGACATCCCCGACCTCTATACTCTGCAAATTCCACAACTGGCTGTTCTTGACGGCTGGGGGCCGAAGTCGGCAGAAAAGGCGATTCAGGCCATTGAAGACAGCAAAGCCCGCCCTCTGGCCCGTTTTATCAATGCCCTGGGTATTCGTCATGTAGGGGAGGTAACCGCTCAATTACTGGCCGAACATTACCTGGAGATCAAAGCTCTGCTCACCTGCCGTCTTGAAGACCTGCTGGCCATAGACGGTATTGGCGAACAGGTGTCCGACAGTATTGTCAACTATTGTCACGACCCAGCCAGCCGCCTGATGTTAAACCGCCTCATGGATCTTGGCCTTAATCCCCGGGCAGGAAAAAAAGCCGGTGACGACCTGCCCCTTACCGGTCAGATTTTTCTGTTTACCGGCAAACTTACCATGATGTCCCGGAATGAAGCCAAAGAACAGGTTAAAAAACTGGGGGGCAAGGTGGCAAGTTCTCTCTCCCGCAAGATCACCAGCCTGGTCTGCGGCGAAAAGGCCGGGAGCAAACTGAAAAAGGCCCGGGATCTTGAGGTCCCGATACTCAGCGAAGCAGATTTTCTTAAACTCATCCAGACCAGCCAGAAAAAGAACCAACCACTCTTACCATGGTAATTAGATATGGGGAAAAATAAACACGCCAGCAGAATCAGCTGCCCTGAATGCGGCAATGACCAGGATTTTCTGGAAATCGCAGATGAGGTTATTCTAACATCCCGCTATACCCAGAACAACGACTGCAGTTTCAGTCAGGAAGGGGATGAGTTCCAGGTCCTGGGAGAAATCAAATTCTTCTGCGCTGAATGTAACGCCGACCTGTCCCACCATCACCAGCGTTTCCTTGACATGCTTTTTTAGGGATGAAAAATGACAATTATTTTTACCAATAACGATGAGTTCCGGATCCATTACCACAGGCTTGGCCCGGACCATGCCTTCATCGGCCGCCTGCGCCTGAAAGAAAGCGAAGAGGCCATGCTCCTTGACCTTGAAACCAGAGGAGTAACCCTGTTCCCATCAGGCCTGGCTCAACAGAGCTGCCGCTCCAAAGTCATCCAGGCCACCCTCTTTGCCCAGCAGATGCTGCCCCATTCCACTTGTATCCACGACCAACATGACCTGCTCACCGCAGTAAACACTTACGGCGGCCTCAATATCGAAAAAGTCGTCACCAAACTTGACCGGAAAAATGCCGGCCTTGGCATCCACCTGTTCAATTCTGTGGAAGATGTCTATAATATGGCCACCCTGGGCTCTCTGAAATACCCTTTTGTCCTCCAGCCCTTCCAGACCGCCAGCCGGGATATCCGGGTCATCATCATCGATGATTATGTCGAGGCCTATTGGCGGGAAAACCCCAACGGCTTCCGCAATAACCTTCACTGCGGCGGTGCCAGCAAACCCTGCACCCTCACCGACGACCAGCTCAGCCTCTGCCACCAGGTCATGAGCAGAGGCAGATACCCTTACGCCCATCTTGACCTGATGATTACCCTGGACAACAAAACATATCTGGCCGAGATTAATCTTCGCGGCGGCATCCATGGAGCCCAGATATCCGCCGGCAGGTATCAGGAGCTTATCAAATCAGCGCATCAACGCTTCATCAAGTCATTACAGGACCCAGCTTAACCCACTAAGCTCACCTTTTTGCAGACAATCTGCCATCATCCCTATAATATCTCACTATACTGAAGACAAGAGCGCAACCTGCGTGTAATGGCTGACAGAATAGTACCCAGCTGCATTCCACATCCTCCATTACCCTTGAAGAATTGAAGATTTACCTATAGCATAAGGGCAAACCAAAGGGGACAGCAGTGACGAAGCTCCAGCATTGCGATTTAACAATTATGAGTTGGGGGAAAAAAGAAGTATGACTGGGGGGAGATGAGGAAATAAGGACAAAAAAAAGAGGAAGCACAAGGCTTCCTCTTTTTGCTCAATTCATGACCAAAGCCATGAAATACCGGATTTAATTATACACAACCGGTAGGTTTGGGCAGGCCAGCCATTTTACAGGCTCCTTTACCAGGTCCTGAGGGGAACAATTCGTAGATCCGTTTCAGGGGGAAGCCGGTGGTTTTAGAAAGTACACGAACCATGGGAGCAATACCATTTTTCTTGTAGTATTCCTGAAGACCATTAATTACTTTCCAGTGCTCGTCAGTCATATCGCCAATACCTTCCTGGCCTTTTACAAACTCAACCCACTGGTCATTCCATTCTTCCATACCGTTAGTCAGGAAGCCGTCCTCATCTACCTCAAAAGAACTTCCGCCATGTTCGATAGTAGCCATAATAAATCCTCCTTATTAAACTTCAATTTACGTAGGTTTATATAAAAACCCGCTTCTTAGACAAATTTATATAAAAAGATGTTCTTAATTAATCGATGAAAAAACTTTTGTCAAGCTGACGATTCAATATTTTCAAATATTATGAACGAGTATTCATTCACCCCAGGCAACATAGCTGATTAACCCTGTAATAAGGTAGTTATTACGTTTGGTCCCAAACTTACATGGTCTGCAGTATTAATGGTAAATGAGTATAAATCAGGCCCCATTAATGGAATTGGCGTAGGCCGTAATCCCCCGGACAATCTGGCGAGCCACGGAATCGAGATAAACATTGTTCCGCAGCAGACTCTCGTCCTCCAGATTACTTAAAAATGCAATCTCCATCAGAATTGCCGGCATCCTCGCCCCGATCAGGACAATAAAAGGTGCCTTCTTGACTCCCAGGTCCCGCACCGGATAATTCCGGTCCAGACCACGAACCATCTGGCCCTGAACCATCTCGGCAAGATTAGCTGATTCTTCTATTTTGGTGTTTTGCATCAAATCTTCCAGGATGGACTGAAGATCACTGAGCTGGCTATTGGAGGAGGCGTTCTCCCTGGCGGCAGCCCGCATCTCATCACGACTGGTGGCCAGACTGAGAAAATAAGTCTCAATCCCCCTGGCCTTTTTATTGGGAGCAGAATTAGCGTGAAGCGAGACAAAAAGATCGGCTTCCCTGGTATTGGCAATGGCGGTTCGCTCTTCCAGGGGGATGAATACATCCCGATCCCGGGTAAGAATAACCTCATAATCCGTTTCCCTGGCCATAATCACTGCCACCCGTTTTGCCACCTTCAAGACCACATCTTTTTCCAGCAAGCCTGTCCCGCCAATTGCCCCCGGGTCTTTACCTCCATGGCCCGGGTCAATGACAATGGTCCGTACTCCAAGACCAAATTGCTCAACCAGGCTGAGACCCTGCTGAGGAACCTTGACCTTGCCGGCAGTAAGTGGGGCAGGCAGACGCCCTGCCCTGCCGGTAACATCGATAACCACCCGAAATGGTTCGGCCAGGGTAAATATCTTGAATTTGTCCACCGAATCAACTTCCATGACAACCCGAACCGTCTTTTTATCCAGGCTACTGGTCTTGACCTGGCGCAACAGCCCGTTACCAACCCTTCTGGTCCCTTGGAAATCCCGGCTGACAAGGCAATTGTCCAGATCAACATTAAGACGCCGGGGCTGACCTTTTTTCCCGGGGAAAAGGGTCTTACGGAAACGAACCGGGGCAGAGGTTTCGATGACAACCCTGGTATAGGTATCAGTTGACCAATAACGAACCGGCCGACTCAGGCGAACCTTCACCGGGTCAACCTCAATAACTGCAGAGCTGCCCTTTTTCAGGGCTCGAAGAATCGTTCCAGCCCGGGGGGCCATGTCACCTTCAGGATACACCGCCACAATCCGGGCCAGCATTTTTATCGCCTGCTCCTGGTCCTGCTGATACTTACGGGTAATTTCCGCCAGAGCATAAAGGCCATCATCGGCCAGGGAATGTTTAGGGAAAATCACCGACAGGTCCTGATAATAGGATATTGATTCAGCAAGATCAGGGGCAGTATGAAAATCCTGATACATCCGGCCGTAGATCCGGCCGAGCATATAGAGACAACGGGGGGCATATGAACCCACCGGGGCCGCCTGGTAAACCTTGCGGTATTTTCCTGCAGCAGCCTGCCAATTATCGCGCTCAAGCCTGCGCTTACGATCAAAACTCAGCCCGTTATAAAAGGCCGTAGCCTGTTGATAGCGCTTGCCAAGATGAGCAATGGGATCAACCTGGGCCTCTGCAGGCAGAACCGGCCAGGTAAACAAAAAAAGAAGGAAAACAAACCAACCCAGCATTATTTCCCTTTTCCTTAACATTGGCAATCAGACCTTGTCCCGTAATTCATAAAGGATGGTCATGGCCTCCAGGGGGGTGAGAGAGTCAAGCTTCAACTCCTGTAAACGCTTGCGTAGCGGGTCATCAGCCTGGTCGGCAAAGGGCAGACGGGCGACTTCTGCCTTATTACCATCAGCCCGGGGTGCTATCCGGGGCTGACCGTTCTGGCCATACTCGCCCTGCTCAATATTATGGAGGAGCTCACCGGCCCGCTCAACCACCCGCTTAGGAACCCCGGCCAGGGCCGCCACCTCGATTCCGTAACTGCGATTGGCACCACCGGGCAATAATTTATACAGGAAAATAATGGAATCATCCCATTCCCGGACAGCGATATTAAAATTGCTGACCCGATCATGGAGGGTACTCAGCTCCGTGAGCTCATGATAATGGGTAGCAAAAATCGTTTTTACCCCCTTGTCGTTGTTGGAAAGAAGATCTTCGGTAACCGCCCAGGCAATCGCCAGACCATCAAAGGTGGAAGTTCCCCGCCCGATCTCATCAAGAATCACCAGACTTTTATCAGTGGCATTATTTAAGATATTGGCGGTCTCATTCATCTCCACCATAAAGGTTGACTGACCCCGCCTAAGATCGTCCATGGCCCCGACCCTGGTGAAGATCCGGTCAACAATGCCTATTCTGGCACTGGCCGCCGGAACAAAGCTTCCCATCTGGGCCATCAGGGTGATAAGTGCAGTCTGGCGTAATACTGTGGATTTACCAGCCATATTAGGGCCGGTGACAATGAGAATCTCCTGTTCGCTCTGATCAAGATGGATATCGTTGGGGACAAATTTACCAGGAGGCAGGGAGCGCTCAATCACCGGGTGCCGCCCCTCCTTAATGCTAATTACCTCCCGTTCATTAACCTCGGGCCGGACATAATTATAAACACAGGCCACCTCGGCCAGACCGGCAAAAAAATCAACCCGGGCAATAAAGGACGCGGCCTGAAGAATCCGGGAACTGGCCGCCGCCACCTGCTGGCGAATGTCGATAAAGAGCTGATATTCAAGGTCCAGTCTTTTTTCTTCTGCCCCCAGGACCTGTTGTTCAAAATCCTTAAGCTCAGGGGTAATAAATCGCTCGGCATTAACCAGGGTCTGCTTGCGGATATAATTCTCCGGCACCTTAGCCGAATGAATACGGCTCACCTCAAGATAATAGCCAAAGACCTTATTAAAACCGATTTTCAGCTTGGCAATCCCGGTCCGCTCCCGCTCCTTGGCCTCGAGATCGAGAATATGACGACGACCATCGGTAAGAATGGAAACCAGGCGATCAAGTTCCTCATTGATCCCGGGCTTGATCAATTTACCCTCCCGCAGCCCCACCGGCACATCTTCCCTGATACTTGCAGCCAGCAGATCATGGATGTCAGCAAGAAGGTCAAGATCCGCACTATCATCGCAAAGCAGGCCAGGGCAGGCCGCAGCAAGCTCCTGCAGGCCGGGGAGGCAGGCCAGGGATTGCTTCAAGGCCAGCAGGTCCCGGCCATTGGCACTGGCCAATACCACCCGGCTGTTCAGCCGTTCCAGGTCATAAACTCCGTCCAGTGCCTTACGCATGGACTGGCGAATACTGTCAGCTCCCCGCCGGCTTTCTCCCTGGTCAATGACCAGAAGACCAGCATCAAGCCCATTGTCAGAGCCAGCGAGGAAGGACAGGGTATCAAGCCTGCGATTAATCTCCCGGCAATCACGCAGGGGAAACAATAAATTACGCTGAAGAAGACGAGCACCCATGGGGGTCACCGTCTTATCCAGAACAGCCAGCAACGAACCTTCCCGTTCACCACCGACAATAGTCCGGCTGAGCTCCAGATTACGCCGGGATGCCTCATCCATCACCAGCACCCCGTCCTGCTCAATAGCCACCAGCCGTTCGATATGGCCGAGATCCGTCTTCTGGGTCTCCTGTACATAACGGAGAAGGACTCCGGCCGCCTGGACCCCTGCCTTGAGATGATCACAGCCGTATCCTGCCAAGTTAGCCGTCTGAAAATGGTCAAGCAGGAATTCCCTGGCATCTTCCTGATAGAACCAGGAGGGTTCTTTGCGGGTAAGGCAGAGGGAATCGAAACGGGCAAGGACCGCGGTCAAGGCCGGATCATCCTCATCACTGACCAGGAGCTCCGCGGGCGCCATCCGGCTCAGCTCATCAATCAAATTGTCTTCATCAACAAATTCCGCCACCAGAAACTCGCCGGTGGAGATATCAAGAAAGGAAAGGCCCCAATTACCCTTTTTAATGATACCGGCGATGAAGCAATTAACCCGGTCATCAAGAACCTGGTCTTCAGTAACCACACCTGGACTGACCACCCGCACCACCTCACGGCGGACCACGCCTTTGGCCTCTTTCGGGTCTTCCACCTGCTCACAGACCGCCACCCGGAACCCGGCCTTCACCAGGCGGGCAAGATAACCGGGCGCAGCATGATAAGGAACCCCGCAAAGAGGAACCTTGTTCTCGGCATCTTTATGATTACGGGAAGTGAGAGTAATCCCCAGGACCCGGGAGGCTGTCACCGCATCCTCAAAGAACATCTCGTAGAAATCACCCAGACGATAAAAAAGAATTGAATCCGGATATTGCTCCTTAATCTCCAGGTATTGGCGGAGCATGGGGGTGATCTTCATCTTCTGCTTTGCTGACTTCACCCGCTCACCTGCCCAACCTGATGGATACTTGCGGAAAGGGTCTGGCCAACCTCTAAAATGGCATAGGTTCCAGCACTACCATAGGGGCCGGTACCGACAAAGCTGCCAGGATTGACAAAAAGAACATCATACATCCAGTGACAATGAGGCCGATGAGTATGGCCAGAGACGATACAGTCAACTTCATCAAACTGGTCAATGAGATGGTCTTCCACATTGATCCTGGCCCCCATTCCATGAGTAAGTCCGATGCGGAAACCACCCACCTCCACCACCTTCTTCGCCGGCAGGGTCTCCCGGGCATGTCCATGGCACATATTGCCATGGACCGCATGATACTGCCAGCCCTGGAACGCCTTAAGCACGGAAAGATCGGTAAGGTCCCCGGCATGGAGAATAATCGAGGTATCCCGGAAGCATTCCTCCACCTGTTGGCAGAAAACCCCAGAGGGTTGATAGAGGTGGGTATCTGAAAGTATGCCGATCCGGATGGTCATCTTTGATCAGGGATGCAAGTGAATTGAGCCGGCCGGACTAACCGGACCCACCCGGCCGATCCTGGCATGGAGAATTTCCCGCTGGGCCAGGAGTGAACAAAGATTTTCTGCCCGGTCCGGAGGTACGGCTATCAGCAGACCGCCGGAGGTCTGGGCATCTGCCAGAATATCCACCAGCACCGGATCAATCCCCTGATCCACCACCATTGTTTTTTCACAGAATTTCCGGTTGTCAAAACTCCCCACCGGCACCATCCCCATCTCTGCCATCTCCATAACCGAGGTAATAATCGGCACCGCAGAGGCCTGAATCTCGATCAGACGACCGGACGCAACGGCCATTTCCAGGGCATGGCCAAGCAGACCGAAACCAGTAACATCGGTACAGGCATGACAGCCAACCTCCTGCATAACCTCAGCTGCTTCTCGATTTAAACCGGTCATCCAGGAAATTGCCTCTTTTTCTACCTCATCATCCACCATCCGGCCCTTGATCGCCGTTGCCAGGATCCCGGTTCCCACCGGTTTGGTCAACACCAGAACATCATCCTCTCTGGCCCCACCATTGGTCATAATCCGATCAGGATGCACCGTTCCGGTGACACTGAGCCCGTATTTAACCTCGGCATCATCAACACTGTGACCGCCCACCAGCAGGGCACCGGCCTGATGAATCAATTCCAGACCTCCCCGCATAATCTCCTGAAGAACCGTAACCGGCAATTCGTCCTTGGGGAAACAGACCACATTCATGGCAGTAAGAGGAACCCCGCCCATGGCATAGACATCACTTAAGGCATTGGCCGCAGCTATCCGGCCAAAATCAAAAGGATCATTAACCATGGGAGTAAAGAAATCAACGGTCTGGATCAGGGCGAGGTCATCCCGTACCCTGACCACCCCGGCGTCATCAGATGTCTCTTTGCCCACCAGCAGATCAGGATGATCCACTACCGGCAGATCCTGCAGTATTTGCTCCAGGTACCCCGGAGGAAGTTTACTGGCTCAACCGGCAGCCTTAACATCCTCTGCCAGGCGAACTGAATCAGCCTTATGGCCCATTATTCTCTCCTCTGCAAATCTTCTTCTATTTTTCGCCGGATCTGGTCCCGGCTGATACCTTTAAGCAGGCAGCGCTTCTGTCTGCTCTGCAAACCGCTTTTAACCACCACTGCTGATTTGGCAATGCCAAAAAATTTAGCCAGAAATACCGTAACTGCCTTATTGGCCCTACCGTCAACCGGCGGTGCAGTAACCGCAAGTTTCAATGCCCCACCGTGAATACCGGCCAAAGCGTTCCGGGACGAACGGGGCTGAACAAAAAGAGGGATAATAACCCCATGGGGATCATCTTCAATGATCTCCTGTAACCGATCCGGAACAGCCACAATCAACTGATAATATCCGGATCTTTTTCCCTGTCATCCACAACAACCGCTGGTTCCTTCTCCAGATCAAGGGGGTCATCCAGGGTAAAGCTCATATCCCCGTCCAGATCAAGATCCATATCCGCCGGGAGCTCTATCTTTTCATAAAGACCTGCAGCAAGGTCTTCAGTCTCATCCTCTTTAACTGCCTCTACCACCACCGGCTCATCTTCCGTTTGCGCTGGTTCATCTTCCGGAGTAAAGGGCAGAACCGGACCTGACGGCTCCGGGATCTCATCAGCCGTCAATTGCTCAAGATAGCCCTGGAGGTAGGAACGCAGCTCATCATTAACCTGCTGCCTGATCCGGTTTAATTGCTCCAGTTTCTGCTCCAGGTCAACAATCTCGGATAGGGCATCATTTCTTATCTGCCGGGCCTCTTCCTGAACCTCCACCAGCAGCGCATCAGCCTTCTGCCTGCTCTGCTCCGCAATCTCATCGGCAATTTTCTGGGCCGAGATAATGGCATGCTGAAAGGTCTTTTCTTCAGCCTTGAAATCTTCCATTCGCTGCTCCATCCCGCCAAGACGATCACGCAGCTCGTTGTTTTCATCGTGGAGGGCCTGAAAGCTTTCTGCCACTCTTTCAAGAAAGGTATCCACCTCGTCCACATCAAAGCCCCGGAAACGAACATGAAACTGCTGACTCTGAATATCCTCAGGTGTTATCGGCATATCTCAACCCTCCCCCAAATTGGAAAAATCATCTTTAACAGAGACCTAAAAGGCCCTGGCAATTTCCTTCAGAGTCGGCACCAGAAAACTCTGGAGAAAGAGCACGGCCATAATCAGAATCATGGGGGAAAAGTCAATCCCCCCCATACCGGAAAAAGGGGTAACCCGCCTGATTCGTGCCAATAAAGGTTCCGTCACATCGTGAAGAAAGCGAACAATGGGATTATACGGGTCCGGATTAACCCAGGAGACAATGGCCCGACCGACAATAATCCACATATAGGCGCTGAGAACAAAATTAATCAGATTTGCCACTGCATTTATGAAATTTGCCACCACAAACATGAAACCCTCCAATTCAAACCTGCACGAACTGCTCAGGAAACCTTAGAGCCCGGAGCAATTGCCTCCGACACCCCGGTGAGCACCAGCTTATCCCCGTCCTTGGCCGCCATAACCATGCCATGGGACATTACCCCCCGCAATTTAACCGGCTTGAGGTTGGCCACAATTATCACCTGACGACCAATCACATCTTCCGGCTGATAATGCTCAGCAATTCCGGCAACAATGGTTCGCTCTTCCGGCGCCTTCACCGTAAGCTTTAACAGGCGATCCGCCTTCTTGATTTTCTCGGCAGCAATGATCTCGGCCACCCTTAAATCAAGCTTGGTAAAATCATCAAATTCAATTCCTTCAGCACCATCATCATTTTTATTCTTTTTGGCCTTACCCTTTTTACCACTGACAGCAGGCTGCTCTTTTGCCGGAGGGGCAGCAAATGCCTTTTTATCCAGCCGGGGAAACAGAGGTTTACCGGCGACAACTGCCACCCCCACCGGCAGGAGCCCCCAGGAATGATGGCTGACCATGTTCTGCTCTTCTGAGATTCCAAGGGAGGCCAGCATAGTGACGGCGGTGGCCGGCATCACCGGCTGGA
The DNA here is from genome assembly GCA_964653055.1 of uncultured Desulfobulbia bacterium. Lineage (GTDB taxonomy): Bacteria > Desulfobacterota > Desulfobulbia > Desulfobulbales > SURF-16 > CAZZCA01. Next base: position 36,599 of record CAZZCA010000011.1, read on the forward strand.
GGGTAAGGGCAATGAGGCGCATAGATTCAAGCAGGTGATAAAAAACCGTATCCAGTCGCTCTTTATCAGCCGGATCCTTGGCCAGTTCCCAGGGGGCATTAACCACAATGTATTTATTGGCCCGACCGATCACCTCCCACACCGACTGCAAAGCCCGGTTAAAGGAGAAATCGTCCATATGCCGGCAAAAAGACTGGACCATGGCAACCGCAGCATCAGCTAACTCCTGATCCCCGGCTTCAGCCGCAGCCGGCTGGGGAACCGTTCCCCCTGCGAATTTTTTCACCATGGTAAGGGAACGACTGAAAAGGTTGCCCAGGTCATTGGCCAGATCAGCGTTCTGGCGCTCAATTATCGATTCAACGCTATAGCCCGAATCCAGGCCAAACGACATATCCCGAAGGAGAAAATAGCGAACCGGATCAACCCCGAAATGATCAACCATTTCCGCCGGCCGAACCACATTGCCCAGACTCTTGCTCATTTTGGTCTCACCCATATTCCAATAACCATGGACATGGAGCTTGCAATAAGGGTCAAGACCCATGGATTTCAGCATGGTAGGCCAGAAGATGGCATGGGGTTTCAAGATATCCTTGGCAATAACATGTTCCGCCACCGGCCAGAATTCGGCAAACCTATCATCATCCGGATAGCCGAGCCCGGTGAGGTAATTGATCAGGGCATCAAACCAGACATAGGTGACAAAACGATCATCAAAAGGCAGGGGTATTCCCCAGGTCAGCCGGCTGGTTGGCCGGGAGATACAGAGATCCTCCAGGGGCTCCTGAAGGAACGAGAGCATCTCATTACGATAACGCTCCGGGGTAATAAAATCCGGATTATCCTTGATATGGTTGATCAGCCAGTCCTGGTATTTATTCATCCGGAAGAAATAATTTTCCTCCCGGATCTCATCCGGCTCGGTCTGGTGATCCGGGCATTTGCCGTCCACCAGTTCCTTCTCCGTCAGAAAACGCTCACAACCCTTACAGTAAAGCCCTGTATATTCACTAAAATAGATATCACCCTGGTCATAGACCTTCTGAAGGACAGCCTGAACCGTCTGGATATGATCGGCATCCGTGGTCCGGATAAAATTATCCGGCTCAATATTCAACAGGGGCCATGACTGCCGGAACATATCGCTTATCTTGTCTGCGTAGGCTCCCGGGGCAATCCCTTCATCCGCTGCCGCCTGGGCAATCTTATCTCCATGTTCATCCGTTCCGGTCTGAAAGCGGACATCATTACCGCAAAGCCGCTTATAACGACAATAGGTATCGGCAACAACGGTTGTATAGGCATGACCTAGGTGGGGCTGGGCATTTACATAAAATATTGGCGTTGTGATATATGTTTTCATTTCTCTATTTTCTTTGATCCTGATCCGGGTTTATTTGAACGACGAGCCTTACCTTTCTTCTTCCTGGGTGGTCTTTTCCTGCCGGCAGCACCGGCAGAACTGCGGTCTGCGGGAGGGGCCTTTTCCTTAATGGCCTCAGCCCACTCCTCCCGGGTTAACTCTTTGGTAATCTCGGGATTGCCTGGATCTTTCACCGTAACTTTTTCCTGCAAAACATTACGCTTAAAGACAATAAAAGGCTTTTTATCGAGATAAATTGTCTGACCGAAACGAGGCAAGGTCTTTTTGGCTTGGCGATAACTCTTATACTCATAGGTGAGGCAGCATAATAATCGATTGCAGATCCCGGATATTTTGGCCGGGTTCAGGGGAAGATCCTGTTCCTTGGCCATCTTGATTGAAACCGGAACAAAAGAGTTCAGGAAAGTGGAACAACATAATTCCCGGCCACAGCATCCCAGACCACCAACCATTTTACTCTCATGCCGGACCCCGATCTGCCGCATCTCAACCCTGGTCCGGAACTCCTGCACCAGGTTCTTAACCAGCTGGCGAAAATCCACCCTGTTTTCCGAGGTAAAATAAAAGATGATCTTGCTGCCATTAAAAAAACGCTCCACCCGGACAAGCTTCATCACCAGGCCAAGGTTATCGATCTGACGATGACAGAAATCAGCCGCTTCGCCCTCCTGCTCAACCAGGCGGACATAGCGGGCACATTCTTCTCTGGTGCCACGGCGCAACAGGGCAAAGGCCGCGTTAACCTCCGAATCGCAGCCAGCCATAGCAAGCTGAGGGCCCTGGCCAAGAACCCGCATGGGTTCAAGATGGTTTTCAGCCTTGACCATAACCACATCATCCTTGGCCAGGTCAAACATCCTGGAGGCTGCCAGATGAATCTGGCCATCTTCCCGAAACTGAACCCGGTAGATTTTCTCCGGCTCAGTCTCCACTACCTTTTCTTCTTCCTGCATATTAACCAATTAATTATTTTTTTCAGATCAACAACCAAGTACTGATGATTTTGATCTGTATCTATCTGAAATAAAGATATCTTCTTAAAAGATGTCTTATACCATTAATCCCTGCTTAATGGCAACCATGCCGCCCTGCCCAAAGAATTTGGGGACTGACAGCGACACCGGGTAGCCACATTTTATGACGCAAATCTAATTAACCTGACTCCTCCAAAATAAATGGCTATATAAAATGGCTGCTAACCAAGGAGCGGACACGGGCCAAAAGCACAGGCATACAAAACGTATGCTGAGCATTTTGGGAACTGACCGCGACACCGGGTAGCCACATTTTATGACGCCATTTCCAGTAGCAGAACTTCACACACCATAGCCCTGTTGCAATTCCTGCCAAGTTGCGCCCTGGCCATCTCCAGCATCTCAATGCGCGCCAGCAGACCTTTTTCCTGCCAATGATCAACCATTCGGGAATAGAGAGGGGCAAGATCCGGACTGACAACCCGGCCGGCCAGACCCTGGGCCACCATCAAGCCATCCCGCAGCCAGACAGCAAGGAGATCCAGCATCTCTTCCATATTGTCCTGTAAAGAGGCCAGGTCTTCTGCCATGGTCAAAAGAGCCGGCACCTTTCCCCCCTGGCCGCTCTTGTGGTCCAGGGCTTTAGCCATCAGCTCTCTGGCCATGGTAAGCAGATCAAGCTCAGCAAAGAGCCGGGCCCGGCCCACACTGCCCTCAGCAACCGAGGCCAGGTCTTTAGCCTCATCTCCGGCCATTCCCTGGGTGGTGAGTACGGCGACAATATCGGCTGGCGCCAATGGCGCAAAAGGAACAACCTGACAGCGAGAAATAATTGTAGGCAGAATAACCCCGGCCTCATCTCCAGTAAGGAAAAATATCGTCCGGGGGGGTGGTTCCTCCAGGGTCTTAAGCAGGCTGTTAGCCACCTCCCGCCGCCGCATCACCTGGTGAACATCCTCAATCAGCACCACCCGGAACCCGGCTTCAAAGGGGGGGTAGCTCAATTCTTGATGTAATTGCCTAATCTGATCTATCTTAAGATGGGCTCCCTCAGGCTCAAGCTTAAGCAGATCCGGGTGATTATCCGAGGCGAACTTAAGACAGGACGAACACTTACCGCAACTATCCTCAGCCACCGGGGCAAGACAATTGATATAGGCAGCAAAGGCCCTGGCGGCCAGGATCTTCCCCACTCCAGCCGGGCCCCGCAAAAGATAGGCATGGGCCATTTGCTGACGAGCAAAAGAGCGATGGAGAAAGGCCAGGGCCTTTTCCTGGCCGACAACAGACTTAAGAAAAATCATTAAAAGAGACTTGGCTGACGAAAATCTGTTTTTTTGTCTTCATCCGGTTCCACCGGGACCTTTTCCCCTGGCCCTTCCTCCGGAAGCGGAACCGTACCAGGGCCGCTTAAAAAGAGAAATCGCTCAAGGGTTCGCTGATACTCACTCCACTGATAACCCTCATCCTCCAGACGGCTGCTTAATTTCTCCACATAATTTATCTTGGAATCCATATCATCGAGGAAATTAAGAACAAAGGCCTCATGGAGCATGGGCAGGGCCGGTGCGCCAAATTCATGACGGCCATGATGACTTAAAATAAGATGCTTGAGCCGGTCTGACAGCTCCTCAGGAAAATCACCGATCTGGCCAATCTTCTGCTGAACCATCTCCACCCCGATTACCATATGACCAACCAACCGACCCCGGTCAGAATAATCAAAGGGCGGAGTCTCATAGGAAAACTCCCTGACCTTACCGATGTCATGGAGCATGGCTCCAGCCAGCAGAAGTGAGCGATCAATGGAAGGATATATCCCGGCAACCATAGCTGCCAGACGCATCACCGCCAGGGAATGCTCGAGCAGCCCCCCAAGGTAGGCATGGTGCATATTTTTAGCAGCCGGTGCCCTAAAGAACCGATCAGTAAAATCATCATCATCAAGAAAGCTGCCAAGAAGCCGCTGCAGATTTTCGTCGCTGACACTGCCGGCCAATTCCCTTAGCTCTTCCGCCATTTCCGCCACCGGCCGGGGAGCAGCCGGGACAAAGGCCGCCATATCAACATCTCCGGCTGCCAGCCCTTGAACCCCGTTGATTATCAATTGAAGGTTCCCCTTATAGGACTGAACCTGGGCCTGAATCTGAATCACCTTGCCCGGCTTGCATTCCTCCTGCCAACGGTCAGCATTATCCCAGATTCGAGCCGTCATATCGCCGGTGCGATCCATCACCTTAAGGGTAAGATAAGGCTTACCGGCCCTGGTCTCGGCCCGGGTCAAACTACTGACCAGAAACTGACCTTCTATCTTCTGACCATCGGCAAAATCCTTAAGCCAACAACCTTTTTCCATTGATTCATTCCCCATCCTAAAAATCAAGGGTAGCCTGCCAGCTTTCTTTGAGATCAGCCATGGTAATATCCATCACCTGACCACCATCCCGGCCACTGACCTTCATCACCCCGGCTTCAACCACCTGGCCAACCCGGCTCACACCGGTATCCGCCATAATCTCTTCAAAGCGATCCGCCTTATCCGGTGCCACGGTTACCACAAAACGGCTCTGGGACTCGGAGAATAACAAAACATCATCCCGATCAACACCTTCAACCTCAACCTGGGCCAGGTCAATTTCCAGACCAAGGCCACCGGCAAAACCGGTCTCCGCCAAAGCTACCCCAAGACCACCATCTGAACAATCATGGCAGGAGGCAACCAGTTCTTCGGCCATGGCCTGCTGAAGGGCCCGATAACGAGGCAGTGAATCCTGCTCCCGAACCTTCGGCACGGCATTTCCAATTGCCCCGTGTCGCACTGCATATTCAGAAGCGCCCAGTTCAGCATAGGTCGTGCCAAGGACATAGACCAGGTCGCCGGCCTTTTTAGCATCCATGGTCACGGCCTTACGAACATCATCGATCTTGGCAACCACTGAGAAGAGAAGAGTGGGAGGGATGGATATCTTAACCCCGCCCACGGAATAATCATTTTTCATGGAATCCTTACCGGATATGCAGGGAACACCATAAACCCTGGCATAATGGGCCAGTGCCTCATTGGCCCGGACCAGTTGAGCCAGCTTATAATGACCGTCCGGAGTCTTTTCCGACTGAATAGGATCGCACCAGCAGAAATTATCAAGACCGGCCATTACATCAAGGCTGGCACCCACTGCCAGGGCATTCCTGACCCCCTCATCCACACAACAGGCCACCATGTGATAAGAGTCAATATCTGAATACCGGGGACAGACACCATGGGAAACAACCAACCCGGCAAAAGAATCATATACCGGCCGGATCACCGCCGCATCACTGGGGCCGTCATTGGCAACCCCGGTAAGGGGCTTTACCACACTGGCACCCTGGACCTCATGATCATACTGACGAACAACATATTCCTTGGAACAGATATTCAACCTGGCCAGCATCTCCTTAAGCTCTTCAGCCAGATCCGGCTCTGCCGGCAGGGCAGGCTCAGGAAAGGTCTTCTGCTGCCAACGCGCTGTCATCTGCATGGGGGGCAGCCCTTTATGAACAAACTCCATATCAAGATAGGCAACGGTTTTGCCATCATAGAGACAATGGAATTTACCGGAATCGGTAAAAGTACCCAGCACCGTGGCCTCCACATCCATCTTGGCGCAAAGGGCCATGAATTCATCCAGTTTTTCCGGCTGGATGGCTAAAGTCATCCGCTCCTGGGCCTCGGACAGAAAAATCTCCCAGGGCTGGAGGCCAGGATACTTCAAAGGTGCCCGATCAAGATGGAGCTCAAAACCATTGGTAAATTCACCCATCTCGCCCACTGAGGAGGAAAGTCCGCCGGCACCGTTATCAGTAATACACCGATACAGACCAAGGTCCCGGGCCTTGATCAGGCAATCAAACATCTTTTTCTGGGTAATAGGGTCACCGATCTGCACCGCTGTTGCCGGTGAATTCTCGTTTAACTCCTCAGAAGAAAAGGTCGCGCCATGGATCCCGTCCTTACCGATCCGGCCGCCGGTCATGACAATAATATCCCCGGGCAGGGCCTCTTTATCCTCAGAGGGTTTACCACCCACCAGGGTGGGCATAATCCCCACTGTCCCGCAGAAAACCAGAGGTTTGCCAGCATAACGATCGTCAAAATAAAGGGACCCGTTCACCGTGGGGATTCCGGATTTATTCCCGCCATGCTCAACTCCTTCCCGGACACCATCCATAATCCTCTTGGGATGAAGAAGCCTGGCCGGAATGGGCTTATCATAAAATGGGGTGGCAAAGCAGAACATATTGGTATTACAGATCAGCTTGGCCCCCATGCCGGTGCCGAATGGATCCCGGTTAACCCCGACAATACCGGTTAAGGCTCCACCATAAGGATCAAGGGCTGAAGGGCTGTTATGAGTCTCCACCTTGAAGACCACATTCCAGTTATCATCAAAACTGATTACCCCGGCATTATCCTTAAACACCGACAGGCACCAGTCGCCATCTCCCATGGACTCCCTGATATCGGCAGTTGGCTGACGGATACAACTGTCAAAAAGGCTGGAGACCTTATAGGACTCGCCGGTATCCACATTCTCGTACTGGATATCACCGGAAAAAATCTTATGCTTGCAATGCTCCGACCAGGTCTGGGCCAGGGCCTCCAGCTCCACATCCGAAACCTTGACCCCCAGCCCCTGCTCCTGGCGACTGGCAACAATCTCGGGTCGGGCCAGATAATCACGGATGAACTTCATCTCTTCCAGGGTAAGGGCCAGAACCCCATCCTTACTGATCCGCGTCAGATCCTCATCGGAAACATCAAGGTCGATCTCTGCCATCCGGGCCTCACTCTGATCAACTACCTTGGCGGCAAAAGGCTGCAAGCCGCCGGCAGCGACAAAATCAGCCTTATTGATAATGGTAAAACGCTGAATCAGCTCATTGGCCAATCCCTTGCCGGCAATGGTTTCTGCCTCGTCGTCATCAATTTCGCCGGAGATCAGGTACTGAACCGAGGTGTAAACCGCCTCATCATCAGCCAGTTTCCGACCCAGCATCAGCTCCAGGGCCTGGGCCGCGGTCCGGCCCTCATTATCCGTAACCCCGGGGCGGAAACCCACCTCAATAAGCCAATCAAAATCAAGGTCCCAATCCAGAGCCAGAGGTCCCAGGGAATAATCCTGAATTACCGGATCACAAAAAGGACCACTGGCCGCGGCCAGCAACTGCTCTTCATTAATATCCGCATCAACGGTAAATACTTTAATGGTCCGCACTCCGGTAACCGGCAGCTGCAGATCTTCGCGGATCTTTTTATTTATTTTTTCACCAAAAGAATCGGTGAAAACAGGTTTCATCCCGACCTGGATTCTTGCCAGCATAGAGAATTCTCCAAGAATTAATTAAAAAATTATGTTTTATGTTTCGTTGGTTAACAGTAAAATTACATTAATCTATTATTTTTTAATAGATTCGCCGGATAATGAAAGGAAAATCCGTCCCCACCGGCAACTTAATCTTAGAACCCGGATATGCAATATCTAAACAACGAAACATACCTGCTAAAACTCCTGCTTGACCAAGGTCTTATCGACAATCAGCAAAGGCAGGACATCCTTGCCCTCAAAGACCGGCATAGACGGAAATTGAGCCGGGCCAGGCAGCACCGGGATAGCCATCATGCTGATCAGGTAGAAGCAGATATTCTCGACATTATTACCTCGCTGAAACTTACCCGGGCCGACCAGCCGGAAGAGGCCCTGGATGAAGAAACCATCATGCGGGCAATTGCCACTGACTGCCAATTACCCTTTAAAAAACTAAACCCCCTTGATCTTGACCTTAAAACCGTAACCAAGACCCTTCCCCGCTCCTTTGCCGCAAAACACCTTATCCTGCCCTTTACTTCTGATGCAGGCACCGTGTCCCTAGCCATCTGCGAACCGGGCAACCGCACCCTGCTGGAAGAAATTGAACGTACCAGCCAACTAAAGGTCATTCCCCATATCAGCTGCAGAAGCGATATCAGGAAGATGCTGGCAGAGTTCTTCGTGTTTCAGACCTCGATCTCGGCAGCGGAAACCCAGCTTACCGGCCCCTTAGTTGACCTGAGCAACCTCGAACAATATGTTAAGATCACCTCCTCCAAAGAGATAACCTCCTCTGACCGCAACATCAAATCAGCAGTGGACCACCTCTTTAACTACGCCTTTGACGAACGGGCCAGCGATATCCACATTGAGCCCAAACGGGAAAGCAGCCGGGTACGTCTGCGCATTGACGGTGTTCTCCATACCATCTACGATCTGCCCAAAGTGGTTCATTCCGCCATCATCTCCCGGATCAAGACCCTGTCGCGCCTGGATATCGCAGAAAAACGCCGGCCCCAGGACGGACGGATCAAGGTTGACCGCAGCGGCCGGGAGGCTGAAATCAGGGTATCCACCATCCCGGTGGCCTTTGGCGAAAAAGCGGTGATGCGAATCCTCAGCTCAGACATCCTTTTCCAGGACCTGATTTCCATCGGTTTCTCCCAACAGGATTACCAGCTCTATCAAAATCTGATTAATAATCCCCACGGCATCTTTCTGGTAACCGGCCCCACCGGCAGCGGTAAATCAACCACTCTTTACGCAACCCTGAAGAGCCTGGCCTCCCCTGACATCAATATCGTTACGGTGGAAGATCCTGTGGAAATGGTCCATGAAGAGTTCAACCAGATCAGTGTTCAACCGCAAATCGATGTCACCTTTGCCAATATCCTCCGCAATATCCTCCGCCAGGATCCGGACATCATCATGATCGGCGAGATCAGAGACCTTGAAACTGCCAGGAACGCTGTCCAGGCAGCCCTCACCGGCCATCTGGTCTTTTCCACCCTCCATACCAATGGCGCGGCTTCAGCCATCACCAGGCTGGCTGATCTCGGGGTCCAGCCTTTTCTGATCAGCTCAACCATTATCGGCGCCATGGCTCAGCGACTGGTCCGGACCATCTGCCCCCATTGCATTGAGGAAATCACGGTAAAAACCAGCGAGCTGAAAGACAGTGGTTTCCCCCTGCCCGACCAGGATGAGCTCACCCTGAAAAAAGGAAAGGGCTGTCGCAAATGCCGTAATACCGGCTACCTTGGGCGCTGCGGCATCTTTGAGATGTTTGCCATGTCCGATGCAATCCGTCAGCTGATCAATGAAAAGGCGCCAACCGAGCAGATCAACAAAACCGCCCGCCGTGAAGGAATGACCGCCCTGAAAGAAGATGCCTGGCAAAAGGTCATAAACGGTGTAACCACCCACGAAGAAGCCCTCCGGGTCACCGGTGCCGGCTGAACAGGCCACTGGTCTATCTTTTTACATTAATTCAACAATTTTAATAATAATATGTCTGGTAAAACCGTCGCAACCAACAGAAAAGCCTACCATAATTACCATGTGGACCAAACCTATGAGGTGGGGCTCGTCCTGAAAGGGCCTGAAGTCAAATCACTCCGGGCCGGGCGCTGCAACCTCAAAGACGGCTATGCCGATATAAAAAACAATGAGGTCTGGCTCCATAATGTCCATATCTCGCCCTATAAATTTGCCACCCATGAATCACCGGACCCCCTCCGGGTCCGCAAACTACTCCTAAACAAACGGGAAATAAAAAAACTCATCAGCAAAACCAGGGAGAAAGGGTTTGCATTAATCCCCTTGAAGATATATTTTACCCGCAAGGGACATGCCAAGATGGCTATTGGGCTGTGCAAAGGAAAGACCAAATACGACAAACGCCATTCCCTGAAGAAAAAGGAAGCTACCCGGGAAATGGACCAGCTTCGCAAAAACTTTAATCGATAGGAACTTTTCCCAAGGACTATCGGTCGTTAATGTTATGGCCTACTAATCTCAACATAAAGGGGGCGAAACGGGTTCGACGGGGATATATAAGCTCAGGCTGCATACCGAGGTCTATCATCTCGTAAACTGGTGGAACTTTAAATATAGTCGCAGATGACTATGCATATGCTGTGGCAGCATAAATAAGCCACTGTCCTTCCCGGTTATTCCTGCGGATCGGGAAAGGACATCGACTAGCGGGATAGTTTTCAGGAGTCGTCCTCTGGCCTGAAAGCGAACCAAAAGAGGGATAGCGTCAGCAGCTTCTTGTCCTGGAGGGGCCAAGGCGCGATAAACACCTAAACAGGACTATGTATGTAGACGCTTGAAGTGGAGTATTTTCGGACGCGGGTTCAACTCCCGCCGCCTCCACCATTTTAAACAATAAAACCGCGTCTCTAGGGCACTTGCCCCGGGGAGGCGGTTTTTTGTTTCGGAGTCTCGTTCCTCGCTTACCGGCCCTTGTGGCGCGGGTCTTCGCGGGGTTTCACATCTTTTTCTGGATCGTTCTCTGGCGGGAAATTTCTCTAGAATTCTCCCTTCTTTTTCTCTGTTTATCTCTCTGTTCTCTATATCTTCCGGATCGGGTCTGGTTGCAGTCCGGTTATGGAAAGATACCTGTTTTCAGCGTGTTATGTATTTTTGCTGAAATTAGTGGTTGGATAGCCATAGTGTATGGTGTCACCGACCATCTGTATTTGCAAACTTACACCCTGTTATTTTGCTGGTAATGAAATAAAACTCGATTTCCTTTATTTGAAAATATTATTAGGTATCAAGATGTCACCATATTTTATGCTTTAGATTTGATCGTATTTTACCCGCTAACAAGCTCATTGCCCCATAAGAGCTTTAAAAAATCAAGTGCTGGGTAGACCATGACATCATCAATCAGAAGTTGTTTTTCACCCGTAAAGACTCCGAAGCATTTAACTCTATCTTTACCTAATTCTTCGGATAATCTATGCATCCCCCTGTTAAATTTCTTTTCCCATCGGCTACCGTTTTTGAGCTCTATAGCGATGTAGCCATTTGCGGTTTCAAACAGAATATCAACCTCAAGACCATGCCTACTTCTCCAGAAATACAGAGGATAATCAAGTTCTGTATAGTGCATGTACGCTCTTAACTCATTGAGGATAAAGCACTCGAACAATGGTCCAGACTCTTCTGGTGTCGGCGGGTAAGGTAGTCGGCCAGACAAGGCTCTGACTACACCCGAGTCAAAAAAGAAAAATTTGGGGTGGCTCACCTGCTTAGTTGTTCTTTTGAGTTTCCAGGGTTCTAGCCAAAAGCCGATCAGTGTATCGACTAAAATATCAAAATATCCTTGAACTGTTTGTCGTGCTACTCCTGCATCTCTGGCAATTCCTGCTGTGTTGGTGAGCTGACCGTTTTGGCGGGCAGCTATTTCCAGAAAGCGAGCAAAATTACCGAAATCTCTTGCTAATGCTTCTTCTCGGATTTCCTCTTTCAAATATGTTTCGGTGTAAGCCTGTAGATATTTCTTAGGGTTTGGGGCTAGAAATGCGCTGGGAAGCATACCGAACGAAATCTGTTTTTGCAGGTCAAGTTCAAAGTTGACTTCTTTGGATACTAAAGGGAAAAGATTGTACTTCAGAGCCCTACCAGCCAGTAGATTTACACCGGATTCTTTTAGCTTCCTGGCGCTGGAGCCAGATAGAATAAATCGAATTTTTTTCTCTTCGATGATTCTATGCACCTCGTTGAGCAAGGCTGGTACTTTTTGAATTTCATCAACGACAACCCATGAACCAGGGAGCAAATGGGCGGTTTCCTGATAGAGCAGGGTCGGATTACGGCTGAGGCGGATCAATTCCGTAGTGTTTAAAAGGTCATAAACAAGGGTGTTGTCCTGATAATTTTCCTGAATCCAAGTGGATTTACCCGTTCCTCTCGGCCCAAGTAAAAAAGCTGATGTTTCTATTTTATTAAGTCTTCGTGTAAACATAGTCGGCATTATTGCCGTAAATATGCCGAAGGTCAAGTTCTATTCTGGTAAATGGGTGTGAAAAAGACCGTCTGGTAGCCTTTCACCAGTATGGAAACCAAAAATCTTGCGTTGCTCCTGCCAGTTCATCGGGAATGATTTTGTTAGCTTGGTCAGGGACAAGCCATCAGGCTCCTCGCCATTAAAGATGGCCTCAATTATGTCAGGGGCCAATGTCGATAATTTGAGGATCCGGGTCACATAGGAACCATCAACGCCTAGTCTCCCTCCCAGGTTAGTGATTGATTTGACTTGATTGGTTTCAATCATTTCAGACCAGGCAAAGGATTTGATCAGGGCCTGGGCAACTGAATTCTGTACCGGTAATGGATTGTCATATTTGCCGTCCAAGGTCTCTGGCATAATTATTCGTTTCCTGCCCTGCATCCGCCGGAGAATCATGGGAATGTGAATATGCAAGTTGCCATTCTCTGCCACTGTAATAGTTGGTTTTGTTGTCATTATTGCTCCTTTCTTTTATGGGCCAGATTGGCAGAGGGAGGCCGCTCAGTTCTGCGATTAGGTTTGTTAATCCATTTGTTTTCAAACTCATGTCAATACCGGTTTCTCGAAGTTCAATTTTCTCCACCAGCAGGTGAATCAGGCGGTGACGCTCCATTGGAAATAATTGTTCCCAAAAAGCCTCAACAGACTGAAAGGCACTAGTGTCATGTCAACCTTAAAATGTCGTATTAAAAGTGTTATAATTCTTCATAATCAACCATGGAGGTTTGAGAATGAAGAAATTTACGGTGACTTTGACTAAGGACGAACGCAAGGAGTTGAAGCAAATCACTTCCAAGGGAAAGCATAAATCACAAAAGGTAATTAACTCTTTGATTTTACTTGGTTGCGATGAGGGAGAATACCAGGAGAAGCGATCAACTAATGAGCAAATATCCCGGGTGCTGAAAACAAGCATGCGGAAAATTGATCGAGTCAAAAAAAGGTTTGTTGTTGATGGCCTTGATGTTGCGCTTAACGGTAGAAAAGGAAGCCGTGTTTACGCAAAAAAAGCGGATGGTGATTTTGAAGCACACCTGGTTGCTCTGAGTTGTAGCGAACCACCAAAAGGTTTTTCCAGGTGGAGCTTGCGGCTTTTAGCGGATAGAGTTGTCGAACTTGATTACATCGATAACATTTCCCATGAATCTATACGTCGTATTTTAAAAAAAACGAACTCAAGCCTTGGCAACACAAGGGGTGGGTAATACCACCGGAACAGAACGGCAGCTTTGTCGTAAACATGGAGATGGTTCTCAACGTTTACAAGCGTCCCTACGATTCATGATATCCAGTAGTGTGCATGGATGAATCACCAAAACAACTTATTGCAGAAACGAAAACCCCGATACCGGCTTCGCCGGGTCAACCATTTAGAAGTGATTATGAATACAAACGTTGCGGAGTATGCAATCCCTTTATCCATCACATATAAGAGACTATCACCTAACGGAGTATGGGTTAGAAATCAGTCTGGAACCCTCCAGCTATTCTCTATATTATTCGGACCCGGTCCGATTCAAGTCCGATTGTGAAATATGCTTTTCTTTCAATGGATTACGCAAAGCGGTCATTTTTGATGGTTTTAATTCACAGCAGCCGGTCAAAGAAAGACCGCTGTTTTGAAACGCAGGTCTAGAAATCTTGTTAGGCATGTTGTCGTGATTATTCACGAAACAAGAGCCAGTCGATGATATTGACGACCTCAATAGTCAACCCCTGCCACTGAACAGTCTCGGTGGTATCCATGGTTAGAACTAAACAGCGTGGAGTTCCGACCAGCTCGTCGTTGGCGTATTTAAGGGCCGCAAGCTCTCTCTTCCTCGTTTGCTCATCAGCCATAGAGTAGCTGACCTGAATTAAGTCCTTAATGGCCTGCCCTTCCTTGACAAGAAAATCGACCTCGCGGTCATTTTTAGTCTTAAAATAGAAAATTTCCTGCCCTCTCCTGCGTAGTTCGAGGAAGACTATTGTCTCAATGTTTTGCCCTTTCCGAGAGCCAACCTGAAAGGAAACCCGGTTGGCAAGGCCGGTGTCAATGGCGTAGAATTTTCGGACATTGGTGAGCTGTTTTTTTACTGACCAGGAAAAACGGTGGAGCTGGAATATCATATAGGCCTCTTCTAGATATCCACTGTAATCACGGGCCTTCTCATGGGAGATGCCAAGCATAGCTTTCAACTTGTTTGTAGAATTTAATGAACTGGTATTGGCTAACAGAAAAGTCGCCATCTCTTCCAGAGCACGGTAATTGGTCAAATTGTGCCGAGCGACAATATCTCTTAGTAGTATGGAGTCAAAATAAGTCTGCAAGAGGTCCTGCTGTGACTCTTCATCACTTATTTCAACCAGCTTGGGAAAACCACCTTGCTTGATAAATTGTCGGAAGGCCCGGTTAACTTCCGCCTTTTTGCTGATGCGCTCGGCTTTGCTTGAGATGGAAATCTCGTTGAAGTCAAGATACTCATGAAAGCTTAAAGGGTGGACCTTGATGTCCAGATAGCGTCCAGACAGAGCTGTCCCGATTTCAAAGCTGAGCAGGGAGGAGTTGGAACCGGTGACATAAAGGTGGCTTGACTTTGTTGCATATTCCTTGAGCACCCATTTTTCCCAGGCCTCAATATGCTGTACTTCGTCAAAAAAGAAATAAGGTTTTTTCGTCTTGTCAGGATTGACAAATTCACGATAGGTCTCCTTGATTAACTCCATTAGTTCAAGATCCAGATGATTGTTAAAACGGGGATCCTCAAAATTGACATAGAGAAAATCACTGGCCTCACAGCCTTCGGCCACCAGCCGTTTCATTTCATTAATGAGTAAGGTGGACTTGCCGGAGCGGCGTACCCCTTTGAGTACTATAATTTCTCCAGTGGCAGCCTTCCTGATGACTTCCCTTTCGTAAACTGGTCGGCTAACGGTTTCAGGTAAAGGATTGTCCCAGTAATTCCACTCGGTCAGGGTCTCAAAAATCTCTTCTTTGCTGAGCATAGCTACTGTTTCCTTTTGTTTGAGGGCTTGGTTACTAGCTAAGGTTATCATGATGAGCAGAAAGATCAACCGAAAAGTTCATAGTTTTCTGTGAAGTTCTACCCTTAAGTTCGCAGGGGGGGGGTAACAGTGTTGATTGACAGTAGTTGTCAGCACAGGAACAACTCTTTGCATATGAAAATAGAGAACTTGAATAGGTATGTTCATTGCAAGAAGAATTTGGGTAAATCATTTTCTCTGCCTAAGATAAATAGAGTGAATTTGACAAGGAGGGTGCGATGATTCTCGAAACGGCGGGGAAAATAATCCCGAACAATCTTATGTGCCGGAATTAAACAGAAGTGGCCCCAATAATTTGAACAAGCCTATAAGTGGATAATCTGCTACCTTTAATAGTCCCAATTGGGCAATTACTATGGAGCAGAAAATGGCAAAAAGAACGAGACGTACCCATTCAGCGTTATTTAAATCTAACGTGGCATTGGCGGCAATTGCTGGAGATAAGACGCTGGCCGAATTAGCACAGCAATTTGAAGTGCATCCCAACCAGATTACAACCAATCAACGATATTTCACAGAAACTTGACAAGGTAAGGTAATGAAGGCGTGGCGCATTATTGATTAATATAATGCATCAGCATTTGAATAATCTGGGGGGAATCCCAACGGGCAGGGCCAATAAATTTCTCGCGAAGCACCCCGGACTTATCAACAATAAAAGTCTCAGGCAGTCCGGTCAGGCCATATTTCGGGCCGATCTTGTTCTTCTGGTCATCCAGAACCGGAATGGTTATATTGAATTTTCTGGTAAAAGCATCCGCCATTGCCGGGTCATCACTGTTGAGTACAGCCAGCATCTTAAATTTATCTGCCGGCAGCATCGTGTAAAGCCTCTGCATTGAAGGCATCTCCTCCCGGCATGGAGGACACCAGGTTGCCCAGAAATTGACAAACACCACCTGCCCCTTAAGCTCTGAAAGGGTCCAGACCTTACCCTTGCCGTCAACAAGGGTAAAATCCGGCGCAGGCTCACCGACAATGGCTACCTTGGGCCCTTGTCCGCATGAGGCAACAAACAAAAAAAGACAAGATCCCAGAACAAAAAACATTAATTTTTTCATGATAATGAATAGCCTCCAGCCAGATAAGCTGTCATGAGATAATTAGCCATTTGGATAACTTTCCCGTATTTCAGATTGAATCAACTCGATTAATTGCTGATGGCCAAAGGTCTGCAGGGGCTTGCCATTAACAAAATATCCTGGTGTTTTTCGAACATTGAGCGTTTTTGCATCTGCTAAATCCTGCTCAATGAGTTTTGTGTAGGACGGGTCATTCATATCTGCTTTGATTTTTTCCAGATCAAGCCCTGCCATTGGCAGAAAGCGCCAGATCAGCTGAGGCTGTGGGTTATGGTGACTGGCCCAATACTGTTGCGACCTATACATAACATCCAGAGTCTCCCAGTATTTACCTTGTTTCTTGGCTGCCTCGAGGATTTTAACGAAATATTCAGCACCATCATGAAACGGAGCATAACGAAGAACCAGTTTAATTTTGCCAGGATTAGAATCCATAATCTGCTTAACCAAAGGGGCAAAGGCGGCACATGTTTCGCAGGCCGGGTCCATGAACTCAACCAGATAGACTTTAGCATCATCACTGCCCATGGTCTGGGCATGGTCCCTGACGAAAATTTCCACATTTTCCTGGGCCAGAAAACCGAGTTTTTCAACCTGTTGCTCTTTGTAATAAGAGCTGCCAAAGACAAACACAAGGCCCAATATAAGACACGAAATCCCAAATATTACATATTTCATTTAGAGAACCTCCTCTTCAAGATAAATAAAAGGGTTATAATTACTGAAAACGAAAGCAACGAAAGCATTGGTATACTCAAAATACCAAAAAGCTCTATATATTCTTCTGTACATGAAACGCCCTGACTGCAAGGCTGGATACTCTCCGGGATTATACCGGCATAGAGTAGGCTGTGATAAAAGGACAAAAACCAGCCTGCCAGGCTTAAAGGAAGGGCGAACTTAACTACATTTTTATCAAAAGGAAAAAGCCCGACAGCCAGAATCAAGACCAGCGGGAACAGACATATCCTCTGATACCAACACAAAATACAGGGAGCAAACTCCATTACATTACTAAAAAACAAACTCCCCAGGGTTGAAATGCCTGCCACAAACCAACAAAGAAAAAGGATCATCCAATTTACATTGGATGTTTTATCAAGCTGAAGCATATTCAAAATCTCCAAGCACAAAATTAACGAATTATTACAGCACCTCACCTGGCCTGGCGGCAGGCCAATGCCCACCGACCAACAACCTGTTTTAAAAAAGCCTGCTAGAGCAAAACCGAAAACAAACAGATGATCAGATGAGAAGAACCACCGGACGCAATAAGGCAAGTGGCAGGATGCGGGAATATTTATAGAATGATGGTCCAGCTGTGTTCAGACAAGATGATGAGGCAAAAGAGGGAAGATAAGCAGAAGAAACCAAAACACTGGACAATAATATCGGTGCTGCCTTCTCCAGCTTATGACGCAAGATTGATAATTCCTGCAACCGAAGAGCAACATCAACACAAGAATTTTCATGATGCAGTCCGGTACCGGCAAAGGCGATCTGAAACGCCTTATTCTCCGAATGTCCTGCACCTGAAGCATGGCATGGGTCTAAATGGCAGTCTTCCCCCATAATATGCATTTCGCCCCGGTCAAGACAAAGAACGGACTCTGTGGCACCTGCTAAGGACGACACCACAAAAAAAGCCAGCAGGGCCATTGTCATGCCTTTAAAAACAGATTTCCGGGGGAGGGTAAATAAAGTCATTATCATTATCTAAAACATAAACGCGTATCAATATTAAAAAAATCGTTGGGGGTTAAGACAAGCTCATGATTTTTTTGTTCTATCTTTTTCCCCCGCACTACCATGATATAAAAAAACATGGCCTCAAGATATTGAACTGGCTGTTTTAACAAGCAATTACTCCACCTCTTTCAACATCTCATCGATGAGGTCCAGGCCACCCTGCCAGAAGTCTGGATCATTAAGGTCAATATCAAATGGTTTCACCAGATCATAGGGCGACTGACTGCCACCCTGGGCCAAGAGCTCCATATACATGGGGACAAAATCATCCCCCTGCTGCTGGTAACAGCGATAAAGAGCCAGAACCAATAATTCGCCAAAGGCGTAGGAATAAACATAACCAGGGGAATGAAGAAAATGGGGAATATATGACCACCAGCTGCCATAATCCTCACCAAGGGTCACCGAATCACCGAACATCTCCTGCTGACTCTCCATCCACATGGTGGAAAGCTGTTCTGTTGACAACTCCCCCTGCTCCCTGCGGCCATTATGGATGAGATCCTCAAAACGGTTCATTGATATCTGACGAAAGACCGTGGCAAAAATCGACTCCAGCTTCTGACAGATAAAAGCCTTACGCCGGGCTGGCTCTTCAATCATGGCAAGCTGGTCATGAAAGATTAGAAGCTCGGCAAACACCGAGGCAGTCTCGGCCAGCACCAGAGGAGTATCACTGTTAAAATAACCCTGACCTGCCGCCAGAAATTGATGAACCCCGTGCCCCAGTTCATGGGCTACGGTTGACACATCCCGCATACTGCCGGTGTAATTAACCAAAATATAGGGGTGGGTATCCGGTACACAGGGATGGGCAAAGGCGCCACTTCTCTTGCCCTCAATAACCGGGGCATGAATCCATCGCTCCGCATAG
This sequence comes from uncultured Desulfobulbia bacterium, assembly GCA_964653055.1. GTDB lineage: Bacteria > Desulfobacterota > Desulfobulbia > Desulfobulbales > SURF-16 > CAZZCA01. The sequence continues at coordinate 55,586 of CAZZCA010000011.1, forward strand.
AACTTTTCGGCAATATCCCCCATCTCCGGCGAAAATTTACGAAACCCGGCCAGAACCATGTCCCGGCATTGCTGCCAGCCAATCTGCCGGGTGGGCAGATCAGGCAGCGGGGCATAACGGTCATAATCATAAAGCTCGTCCAAACCGAGAATGTCCTTTTTCAGGCTATAATAGCGTTGAACAATGTCATAACGACCGGTGGTTGCCGCCACCAGGGTATCCACGGTTTCATCATCCAGTTCATTTGACAGATTGCGGGAACTGACCCATGACGAATAAGACCTGAGCCTGTCCCCAATCATCTTGTCCGCCAGCAGGGTATTGAATATATGGGTAATAATATGCTGCTGACTGGCCAGACCGTCGGTGAGATCCCGAGCCGCCTGCTGACGCACCGCCCGATCCGGGCTATAAAGATCGGTCAACACCTCTTCCTGGCTCCGCTTCTCTTCCCCAAACTCAAGATGGGCCATGACCTTTTCAAAAAGACTGGTCCAACTGGCAGGCCCCACCGGAGCAATGTCAATAAGAAGTGACTCCTCTGTCCGGGAAAGGAGGTGATCTGCATAGCGACGCAGGGAACGAAGATAATGGCGGTAATGACTAACCTCTTCCGCCGCCAATTGACCCTCGGCGGATTCTTGCGCCATTTTGCTCCATTCCAGCTCAAAGAAAACCGTCTGCCGGCTTATCTTACTGGCAACCTCCCGGACCTTCTGCATAAAGGCTCCTGCCTCCGGGTCCTTGCCCTGGGTAGAAAAGTTAAGAAAGGCATAGGTGGCCACCCGACCGATATTAACCGCAATCCGCTCCAGCCTCTTAACCGTCCGAACAAATACCGCAGGCTCCAACTCGGCCAGTTTACCGGCAAACTGATCCTCAAGCAGAGCCGCCTCCTGCTCACATAGATCAATATCATCTTCAATCAAAGTATCATCAAGACCTTCATAAAGGTCCTCCAGATTCCAGATAATATCAGCTGTCCCCAGCTCTTTATTCAGTTTCTCACTCATATAATTTCCTGTATTTTTTTGCTATTTGACAACCATGTCACATTGTGGTATTTTAGGCTAAATTCATCAATATATTAAGGCTATGAACCCTCGCTTACATACCATAATTATCTTCATTCTGCTGTTTCTTATTAACAGCATTGCGGTTGCCAGCAAATCTCAATGCCAGGCTTCCTGCTGCAACAAACAGGTTGAAACTGCCAGTTGCTGCAGCAAATCATTGCAGGGTCACCACGCACTACAAGCAACCAACCAAGGGGGGCCAGACCAGCCCTGCCCGTTCCCTGGTGCGTGCCTGTCCTCTAATCACGCCCAGAACCAATTCCCCCCGGCAACAACTCAACACCTGTCAGACCTCAATCCTGCCCCACAAACAGCAAACAGCATTCCACTGCCTGCGGAAAAACCCCGCACAGTATTTCGAGCCATCCCGCCACCCCACAACCTCAAGCCACCATTTTACACCCTGCACTGCTCCCTGCTGAATTGAGTTCCCCCTTTATCTTCAGCCAAGAGAAAACCCCGGCATAATTGGGGATTTTTCCCGGCAAAAACAAGATGACGGACCTGAACACCAGCTCTTTTCGCAATAATTCCAGGAGCATACCATGCGTTTCAACATATTTTTACTAACACTTCTGAGCATCACATTATTTTCCCCCAGCCCGGGTTCTGCCCTGCTTGGCTTTTTCAATCGCAGCCATCAGCCATTAACCGCAACAGACAATAAAATTCAAATCCCGTTAAACGAAATTAATGACGGCAAGGCCCATTATTTTTCCTGGACATCGGCAGACAGAGAAATCCGCTTCTTTATCGTTAAGAGTCGGGACAATATTATCAGAGCCGCCTTTGATGCCTGTGATGTCTGCTATCCGGAAAAAAAAGGCTACAGTCAATCCGGTGATTTCATGGTCTGCAATAATTGCGGCCAGAAATTTCATTCCACCCGGATAAATGTAGTTAAAGGCGGATGCAACCCTGCCCCCCTGAAACGGCAAAACAATGGAAAAGAACTTATAATTTCCACCACCGACCTCATAGGCGGTGCCCATTATTTCAGGAGGCTGCGATGAATCTACTGACTATTCCCTTACGCAACAGCTGGCGCAAACCTGCACGTACCCTGCTGCTCCTGCTTGTCTTCACCATAGGAGTTATGTCAATCGTAGCCCTCTATCAGGTTTCACAGGTGGTTGGTCATAGCCTGGAGAAAAAACTATCCACCTATGGGGCAAATATCCTGGTATCGCCGGGAACCAAAAGCCTGAGTGTCAGTTATGGCGGGTTTCATCTTGGCGACATGCTCTTTGACATAAAGCCCTTTTACGAACAGGAGACTATTCAGGCATTAAAATCCATCGACTTAAGCGACCGGATAAGCATTATAGCGCCCAAACTGGTGAGCATGGCAAGTATTAATGAGGTAGCCGTAGCCGTTGTTGGCGTTCGCTGGCAGGAGGAGCGCAATATCAAGAGCTATTGGGGCATAGATGGCTCCTACCCCATGAAACCCCATGAGATACTGGTGGGAAGCAAGGCCGCCAGCAGCCTTAGCCTAAAGATCGGCGACAATGTTGAGCTCTTGGATAAAACCTTCACCATAACCGGGGTCCTGCTGGAAACAGGTGGGGACGACGATACGGTTATCCTTGTTGATATCGAGACATTACAGAAACTAAGCAACCAGCCAAACGAGGTAAGCTTTATTGAGGTAGCTGCTCTCTGCTCCGGATGCCCCATTGATGACATTGTGGGCCAGATGCGGAGCCAGCTCCCTGATGCCGAGATCAAGGCCCTGCGCAATATTGTTAATCAACGGATGACATCCATAGATTTCGTCAAAAAACTGGTTCTGTCAATCAGCCTGGTGATTCTCCTCACCGCCACGGCCATGGTGGGGCTCTCCATGCTGTCAGCTGTCAATGAGAGGAAAAAAGACATCGGTCTGCTACGCTCTCTTGGTTACAACAAAAACAGGATTTTTATCATCTTTTGTTTTGAAGCAGGCTTAATCGGCTGTCTGTCCGGTTTTCTGGGCTACCTGGGCGGCTTCACCTTAAGCTTCAAAGCCCTGATGGTCCTTGCCTTAGACGAAGGGCCAATGCCTGTTTTTCTGCCAGAGCACCTCTTTCTTACATGCTTAATGATCAGTCTGCTAACCATAATCTCAACCATCTATCCTGCCTGGAAAGGGGCGTCCATGGAGCCATCATCAGCCTTAACTGCTCTATAAAAATAAAGTGAGGAAATATTTATGATAACCACAAATAACATCAGCAAATCATTCTATAACGGCAAAATTGCCACCACCGTTCTTGATAAAATCTCCCTGGAAATTAAAGAAGGTGAATTCATTTCCATTATCGGCCGTTCAGGTTCAGGAAAAAGCACCCTGCTGAATATCCTTGCCACCCTGATCCAACCAGACACAGGAAATCTTTATTACCAGGAGCATGATCTTTCCCAGGTAAAAGATGCAAAACTTAACAGGGTCAGGCAGACCGATTTCTCCATGATCTTCCAGTTTCATCACCTTCTGCCCTATCTCACGGTTCAGGAAAACACCATGCTGCCCTTCATGAACTCCCTGAAAACGCCAAATAAGTCGATCAGGGAAAATGCTCTCTCATGTCTTAAGCGGGTTGGACTGTACGATAAAAGAGATCGCCTGCCCAGTAATCTTTCCGGCGGCGAGCAACAACGAGTCGCCATTGCCCGGGCCCTTGTCAAATCGTCTAAAATTCTCTTTGCCGATGAACCCACCGGCAGCCTGGACAAGCATACCGGCAAAGAGATCATGGAGTTAATAAGCGAATTACACCAGGAAGGACTCACCGTCGTCATGGTAACCCATGACCCGGAATATGCAGCCATGGCTGACCGGACAATCGCAATTGAAGATGGCAGATTAATTGATCATTGATGGCATTACCTGCTGACCAGGTGCTGATTTCCTTCTTCAACTTCGACCTAACGCCTGGCCCTTACCATAAACACTGCCTGAAGACATAAGTCATGGTCTGCGCCAGCAGGAACGAATCAGAAAAAGCGAGCCCAGCAGGATGAGCAGACCGCCCAGCCAGGCATGTACCCCGGGGACCTCGCCCCAGAAGAGATAACCATAGGCAATGGAGAGAAAAATCGAAACATAGCTGGAGGCTGCCACCACCGGTGCCTTCTCATAGCGATAGGCAAAGGTCATGAAAACCTGACCCAGGGTGGCAAAAAGAGCCACGGTAAAAAGAAGTTTCCATTGACCGGGGCTGGGCCAGACCAGATCAAAAGAGGCCCAGACCCCACTAAAGATAGCGGTAAGGATGAAGAAATTAAAAACAATAAGCAATGGCTCTTCGGTACGATTCAGACGACGAACAAAGAGATGGGCAAGGGAAGATAAGGCCGCCCCTCCCAGGGCGGCAATGGCTCCGGGCCGCCACTGGGCATCCGGCTGCATAATGATAAAAACCCCGGCAAGGCCGGCAAAAATTGCCACCCAGGCCGCCGGCGGCGCCTTTTCCCGAACAATTAAAGGCGCAGCAAGAGCCAGAAGCAATGGCTGGGTCCGCCCCAGAAAAACACATTCGGCCAGAGGCATATGGGTAAGGGCGTAATAGAAACAGGCCATGGCGGCAAAACCGGCCAGGGAACGAAGCAGCATCATCCCCCAGGCCCGGGCCAATAATGGCTTACCCTGATAAAGCAAAATAGCCAGACAGAAAGGCAGGGGCAAAAGACAACGAATCAGAATCATCTCCGCCACCGGCAGAGTCGTGCCCAGGGCCTTGACAAAGGCAGCCATGGTGGCAAACGAGGCCGAAGCCAGCAGCATAAAGAATATTCCAGTCATGGAGCTACTCAGAAAAGACGGGACAGTTTGGCAAGCAAACGGTCCGGAGACTGGCAGGTTTCAAGATCAACCAGAGCATTTCCTGCCAATTCCCGTGGGTACTGAAAACCAGACTTCTGCTTCAGAAACACCTGCCAGGTCCCATCAGAAACCGCGGTGGGGTCCTGTGCCCGCAGCTCAAGCCTGCGGGCAGTTTCATCATCATCGCAATGACAGAAGATAAACTTTACAGCAACACCGGCTTCTGTGGCCAGGGTAACCACCCTGTTTCGCTCATCCACATTCCCATAACTGGCATCCAGAACCACTGAGCGACCCTGCTCAAATTCCCGGCCGGCATAATCAAGCAGGGCATCATAGGTTCGGCGGGTCATCTCCGGAGTATAAATACCCCGGCCAAAATCATCCTGGCAATCAGCCTCAGGCTCAGAGCCAGCTAATTGCTTACGGACCACATCCGAATTATAACAGGCCAGCCCCTCTCGCTCGGCCCAGAGACGGGCCAGGGTTGATTTGCCGCTGGCAATCATCCCCAGGAAAACATAAACCCGCTGCTGCGCCATTTTCTTAATAGCGATAATATTCCGGCTTAAACGGGCCGTTTACCGACACTCCGATATAATCGGCCTGTTCCTGGCTGAGGGTGGTCAGACTTGCACCTATTTTGCCGAGATGGAGCATGGCGACCTTCTCGTCCAGCTCCTTGGGCAGGAAATAAACCCTGTTCTCATAATTTTCAGGCTTCTGCCAGAGCTCGATCTGGGCCATTACCTGATTGGTAAAGGAATTGCTCATAACAAAGCTTGGATGACCAGTGGCGCAACCAAGGTTCACCAACCGGCCTTCGGCCAATACAATCAACCTTTTGCCATCCGGGAAGATGACATGGTCAACCTGAGGCTTGATATTCTCCCAGGGCAGATCCCGAATGGAGGCAATATCAATCTCCGAATCAAAATGACCGATATTACTGATAATGGCCTGATCCGGCATGACTTCCATATGGGCCCGGTTAATTACTGAAAGATTGCCGGTGGCTGTAACAAAGATCTCTCCAAGAGGTGCTGCCTCTTCCATGGTCATAACCCGATAACCTTCCATGGCAGCCTGCAGGGCACAAATGGGGTCAATCTCAGTAACCAGCACCGTTGCTCCCATCCCGCGCAGGGCCTGAGCGCAACCCTTACCAACATCACCGTAACCGCAGATAACCGCGGTTTTACCGGCAATCATCACATCAGTTGCCCGTTTGATTCCGTCAATGAGAGACTCACGACATCCATAGAGATTATCAAATTTGGACTTGGTAACAGAATCATTAACATTAAATGCCGGAGCCAACAGAGCTCCTTTAGCCGCCATCTCGTTAAGACGAAGAACACCGGTGGTGGTCTCTTCACTGATTCCCTTAATATCCTTCATCAGCTCCGGATATTTTTCATGCATGATCTGAGTCAGATCACCGCCATCATCCAGAATCATATTGGGCCGCCAATCGTCCGGGCCGAAAATAGTCTGCTCAATACACCACCAGAACTCTTCCTCGGTCTCGCCCTTCCAGGCAAAGGTGGGAATATTGACAGCAGCCATGGCAGCGGCGGCATGGTCCTGGGTGGAAAAGATATTACAGGAACTCCAGCGCAGCTCAGCCCCCAGGTCAACCAGGGTCTCCATCAGCACGGCAGTCTGAATAGTCATATGGAGGCAGCCGGCAATCCGGGCCCCAGCCAGGGGCTTCTGCCCCTTATACTCTTTACGGACAGCCATCAAGCCAGGCATCTCTGTTTCGGCAATGGCCACTTCTTTCCGCCCCCATTCAGCCTGGGACATATCCGCTACTTTATAGTCATTAAAATCACTCATTGATCATATCTCGCTTCAAGGCAATACCCTGATTATTAAATTAATAAATACTACGCAAACAAATCACACGCCGGCAGCATCCCGCAGCAGATCAGCCTTATCGGTATTCTCCCAGGTGAACTCAGCCCGCTCCCGACCAAAATGACCGTAAGCTGCAGTCTTCCGATAAATGGGACGGAGCAGATCAAGCTGCTGAATAATGGCCTTGGGCCGCAGGTCAAAATGGGCCCGCGCCAGCTCAACTATCCGGGCATCATCAATTTTACCGCTACCGAAGCTATTAATATTTATGGATACCGGCTGGGAAATCCCGATGGCATAGGCAATCTGAACCTCAACCTCATCGGCAATTCCGGCAGCGACAATATTCTTGGCCACATAACGGCCCATATAGGAAGAAGAACGATCAACCTTGGACGGATCCTTACCGGAGAAAGCACCGCCACCGTGGGAGCCCATGCCGCCATAAGTATCGACAATGATCTTCCTGCCGGTAACCCCGCAGTCACCGACCGGGCCACCAATAACAAAACGACCGGTGGGGTTGATAAAATATTTGGTATCAGCATCAACCATTTCCGCCGGCAGAATAGGCTTGATGATCTCTTCCATCACCCCTTCCTTGAGATCCACATAATCAACATCCGGAGAATGCTGGGTAGACAGAACCACTGCCTCAACCCGCTTGGGCTTTTTATTTTCATACTCAATGGTTACCTGGCTCTTGGCATCAGGCCGCAACCACGGCAGAAGACCAGCCTTACGCACCTCGGCCTGTCTTTTGGTAAGCAGATGGGCATAGATAATGGGCATGGGCATCAATACCTTAGTCTCATTGCAGGCATAACCAAACATCAGCCCCTGGTCACCAGCGCCCTGATCCAGATCAACCCCGGTACCCTCATCAACACCCTGGGCAATATCAACAGACTGCTTATCAATACTGGTAAGCACCGCACAGGACTGCCAGTCAAAACCCATGTCCGAGGAATTATAGCCAATACCCCTGATAGTCTGACGGACAACATCGGGAATATCCACCCAGGCAGAGGTGGTAATCTCGCCGGCAACCACTGCCATACCGGTGGTAACCATGGTTTCACAGGCTACTCGGGCATTCTTATCCTGCTCCAGAATGCCATCAAGAACAGCATCAGATACCTGATCAGCAATTTTATCAGGATGCCCTTCCGAAACCGACTCAGAGGTAAATAGATGATTTGCCATAATCACTCCAAAATTATTTTATAATTAATCAACAATCGGACCAGGCTGATCAGCCTGCCCCAAAAAACGTTACGAAACCAGTTGGGCCGAATCTTCAGCCCCTAAAATCTCAAATATCTTCCTGGTGGCACCGGCCTGATTCAAGGTATAAAAATGAATTCCAGCAGCCTTATTAGCCACCAGATCACTTACCTGATCTGCAGCCCAGTTAATCCCCACCTCTTTAACCGCATCATCATGTTCTGCCTGCTCCACCGCACGCAGAAGGGGAGCAGGAATACGGGAGCCGGCCGCAAGCTCTGCCATCCGAATCATCCCGGCCCGGGAAGTAATGGGCAGAATCCCGGCCACCACCGGCACTTTGATCCCGGCCAGCTGACAACGCTCGCAGAAATCATAATAATCCCGGTTGTCAAAAAAGAGCTGACTCATCATAAAATCAGCGCCCTCATCAACCTTGGCCCGGAGGTAATCCATCTCCTGGAGGCGATTGGGAGTTGCCGGATGACCTTCCGGAAAACAAGCAACACCAACCGACATTTCCGGACAGGTCTCTTTAATAAACCTGACCAGGTCAGCAGCATAGGGAAAACCATCAGCCCCAAGGTCCTTACGCTCGGCTCCCAACGGCGGATCACCACGAAGAGCCAGGATATTATTAATCCCGTTATCCCGATAGGCATGGAGAATCTCCCTGATCTCGTCCCGGTCAGAGTTAACACAGGTAAGATGAGATATTATGGGCAATGGGGTTTTTCCCTTCATCTCCATGATGAGCCGCTGGGTCCGGTCCCGGGTGGTTCCTCCGGCCCCATAAGTCACACTGACGAAATCACCATGCAATGACTCCAACTCCGCCAGAGTGGCAAACAGGCCATCCCATTGCTTATCTTCCTTGGGAGGGAAAAACTCAAAGCTGCAACAGGTCTTCCCCTGACTCAATATATCTTTAATCAACATTTATTATTTTCCTGACTCAATATTACTAAAACTGCCCACAAACGCACCTTGCTCACCGGCAATGGCAAAAAGGGCAGATTATGTTACGATAAACAATAGATATTAACAGATCCATCATCCAATTGGAAGAAAACAAACATAAATCCCTATGATACAGCGCAAAATCATCATTATCGGTGGCGGTCCAGCCGGTCTCATGGCTGCTGGCGAAGCAGCCCGGACCGGAGCCCAGGTCCTGCTGCTGGAAAAAATGAAACAACCAGGCCGCAAGCTGGCCATCACCGGCAAAGGACGCTGCAATATCACCAATATTGCCGAAATCCGTGATTTCATCGGCCATTTCGGCAAAACCGGCAAATTTCTCTACCAGGCCTTTTCCCGCTATTTCAACAAAGAATTAATGGCCTTCATGGAAGAACTGGGGGTGGAGCTTTCCAAAGAAAGAGGGGGGCGGGTCTTCCCCTCCAGGGGCAAGGCTGCAGAAATCCGAAACGCCCTGGCCCAATGGGCTGCTGATTGCGGAGCTGACATAAAAAAATCAACATCTGCCAACCAGCTTATTATTGAAAACGGCCAGGTATGCGGAGTCAAAACAGACAAACGCCAGTACAGGGCAGATACCGTAATCCTGGCCTGTGGCGGCGCCTCATACCCCCAGACCGGCTCCACCGGTGACGGCTACCAAATGGCAGCAACAGCCGGTCATCAGATAATCAAAACCAGACCAGCCCTCGTCCCCCTGAAAACCAACGGACCGGTGGCTAAAATGGCGGATCTGAACCTGCGCAATATTAAAGTCCGGATGTTCATTGATGGCAAAAAGAAAAAAGAAGCCTTTGGCGAACTGGTCTTTGCCCGATTCGGAGTAACCGGCCCGGTAATTCTCACCTTAAGCGGCCATGCGGTGGATGCCATCCAGAACGGCCAGAAAATCGAACTGACCCTCGACCTGAAGCCGGCCCTCGATGACAAAAAACTGGACGCCCGCCTGCTGCGGGACTTCAGCAAACGAGCCCAGGAGCCGCTATCCAGTATCCTCCGGGGACTCATGCCCCAGGAGATGGTCGAAGTCTGCCTGGAAGAAAACAAGCTGCCAGCAGACCAACTCGGCCACAGCATCACCGCCAAACAACGAAAACGGCTGCGGCTCTGGCTCAAGGACTTCCGGCTGAAAGTTACCGGCTACCGACCAATGGCCGAGGCCATTGTCACCGCCGGCGGAGTTAACACCAAAGAAATCAACCCCCGCACCATGGAATCAAACATAACCAAAAACCTTTTCTTTGCCGGCGAGGTCATGGACATCCAGGCAGACACCGGCGGCTATAATCTCCAGGCCGCTTTCTCCACCGGCTGGCTGGCTGGCCGGGCTGCTGCCGAAAAATAAATCAGGCCAGAGGCAGCTCCACCGTCAAAGCCACCCCACATATCCCGTCCTCACGGTTATCCGCCCATGCTGTTCCTCCGTGAAATGCGGCAACAGTTCGGACAATATAAAGCCCCAGGCCCATATGGGGACCTTCGCCCCCCTTCCGCAGAGAAACCATGGAATTGAAAATGCGTTCGCCATCCTCCGGACCAAGCTCTTCACCCTCGTTAACCACCCTCAGGCGGGCAAACTTCTTCCCTCTTTCCAGGCCCAGAACAATCTCCGAGCCATGGGGGCTGAAATCCACCGCATTTTCCACCAATTTATCAAACATCTGATGAATCCGGCCAGGGTCTGCCCGCAGCAACACCGCCTCATCTGGCAGCTGCAACGCAAAACAACGATCAGGAAAGGCAGGGCCATAACCCTGGCTATGCCACACCTCCAGCGCCTTAACCAGGTCAAACTCCTCCACCTCATCATGACGAAGGGCCTCTTCCAGAACAGTAGCGTCCCTGATCCTGGCCAGAATCGACTCAATCCGACGAACATTATCCAGGGCACCAGCCAGATATTCCCCAGGCACCTCCCCCCGATCCGCCAGTTCACGACGCAGATTAACCAGAGAGGCACTGATCCCGGCAAGAGGAGTCCGGAGTTCATGCTCAAGATTATCCGCCATTTTCTCCTGATAACAATGAAACCCCTCAAGCCGAGACAACATCCCGGCAAGAGTACGGGAAAGATCACCAATCTCATCGGCAGACGTGGCCGGCACTATGGCCTTCCTGATCCGACCATCACTGCCAATAGCGGCAGCAGCCTCCTTACTCAGCCGCATGATCCGTTGAGAAATCATGGTGACAAAAGCACAATTTACCACTACCCCCACCAGAACAACAACCACGATAAAGGCAATGGTATCCTCGATAATCTTCTGTTTCTTCACCATAATATTATCGGTGGTCTGCTCCACCACCACCACCCCGAGAACCTTATCGCCACCATAAAGCGGCTCAACCGCCACCACAATCTCCGAATCACCGCCCACAAGGGGCCTCCTTGCGGTCACGGCCCGACCATTCAGGGCCTCATCAATAATTCCCAGGTCAAACTCTTCAAGATAATTACCACCATCAGCCAGATCTATAGGCTCACCGCTGACAAATAAATCACGGCGCAAAAAGCGTTGAAGCCAGCCGCGCAACAATTCAACCAGGGTCTCTTTCTTCTCTGCCCCTGCCAGGCAGCCTACCCGGGCCCGCACCCTCTTTATCCGGTCAACCACCCAGATCTTTACCGCCGGCCGCTCCAGAGCCTTGAGCAGGCGCTCAAGCTCCGGCGAACTGGCCATCAAAACCCCCATATCCTCCAGTTGACCGCTTGGCCCGGTTCCAATTACCATCTTCAGATCTCGACCCAGCGGATCATCAACATCCGCAACTGCAAAGGCCAACCGATTACCCATAAGATTAAGGGGAATCCTCATTTCCACCGTATAGCCATCAACGGTCTGCTGCCAGGCCCCATGGATCCTGGTCTCATTTTTCACTGGCACAAAATTATTAATATCCTCCGGCATCAGGTGGGCAGTAAGCCAGCCCGGGGCAATTGGCGAGACAAGATACCGATTAAGCCCTCCCTCCGGCCCCTCCAGAGCTATCTGCAGATGATCACTGCGCTCCAGATGCAGAGAGTCCTTCTGCCGATACACCACCTGGTCATCTGTAACCTGAAGAAGAACATAGATAAACTCATCATAACGGCCACTGACATGGCCAAACCGCAAGGTCCCAGGCTCTTCAGCCGCCCCGGACAACACATCATCCCGGTCATAAAAAACCATCTCCTCAAGCAGAGCCCCCCAATCACGGAAATCACCATCAAGCTGAACCGGACTGACCATACTATAGGCATGAATCTCGCGGCTGGCATCAAGGGACTGGAGAATATTACGGTGAAAAAGCTCAGGCCGGTCATTTAAAGAAGTGGTAACCGCCCTGGCAGTAAGGGCAAGGGCCTGCTCCTGACCACTGAGCAGAAACGAGGTCATCATGGCAGCATAACGAAACCCCACAAATGGCACAGCCAGAAGCAGCAGGGTAACCAGGGCCAGCTTGGCCTGCAATTTTATCCGGGGAAACCTCATCAGTCCTCTACCCAGCGATAACCCATGCCGTACTCAGTCCGGATACAGGCAAAATCAGGGTCGGACTCCTTAAACCCGCGCCTGATCCGCCCGATATGAGAGGCAATGGTATTATCATGAACCGCAACCTGAGCCGCCTCCATCAATTGCCCATGACTGCGGACATGACCGGGGTACTCCACCAGAGCACGCAGTATCCAGAATTCAGTCAAAGTCAGGGTAATGACCTCGGCCTTCCAGAAAACCTGCATCAGGTTCTGATCCAGAACCAGACTGCCGCGCTGCCATCGTTCCTCCACAGAAGGCGGCGGCTCCCGCAAGGCATCTATTACCCGGAAAAGGGCCGTAACCCGGGCCGGCAGGAAACCCAGGGTGGTGGTATCCTTGGTAAGATAATCCCAGGCACCCAGCCGCAAACCGGAAACCCGATCAACATCCGAGTTACGGGCAGTCAGAAAAATTATGGGCAAAACCGCAGAGCGCCGCCGAAGCTCCCGACATATCTCAAAGCCACCTTCAATATCATCAGCAAGCATCACATCCAGAATGGCCAGATCAGGCAGACGCAAGGCAAAGGAAGACAAGGCAGAGAACCGGTCACTGAACGACTCCACCTCATAGCCTTCCCGCTCAAGAGCTGCCACATAATTACTGCGAAGCTGCTCGTCGTCTTCAACCAATGCAATTTTCTGTGTCATCAATCCTGCTCCGAATAAATCAATTTAATTTACCCTTACCCCATGTTCCTGCCAGACGAAACCCTTTTAACCCTTCTTCATAATTTATCATAATTAACCTGCGCATTTTCATTATTGTCTCATCATTACTCCAGATCAAGCCGCTATTATCTCCCCCAACATCAAACACAAAATACAGGGGGATACCATGACCAACAGCCACAACCTAAACCACCAGCCTTGCTCGGCTGGGCTCTCCTGGGCTCGCGTTCATGGTATCCCCCTGTATTTTATCAGCATAGCCTGCCTAATTTTCGTACTTGCCAGCCTGCCGGCCTCTGCCACCGGACTAACAAATTCACCATGGCATAGCCGGGAAGGTCAGCTTTTTTTCAAAAACAAATCCGGCTATAAACCTGCCCTTCGCCTGAAATCCGAGGCCAAAATAAATATTTCCGGCATCACCTGCCAGGCCAGCCTCCGCCAGCATTTTACCAATAATTCCGATCAATGGGTGGAGGGCCTGTACGCATTTCCCCTGCCAGAATCCGCCGCCATCACCAATATCACCATGCACATCGGCAGCCGCACCATCCAGGGTCAGGTCAAAGAAAAACAAGAGGCAAAGAAAACCTACGAAAAAGCCAAAAAAGCAGGGAAGAAGGCATCATTACTCAGCCAGCAGCGACCCAATATATTCACCATGAAGGTTGCCAATATCGGCCCCGGGGAAACCATCATCATCGACCTGACCTATCATGATACCGTCAGTATCGACAACAACACCTTCAGCCTGCGCTTCCCCACCGTAATCGGCCCCCGCTATATCCCGGGCAAGCCCCTGCAACCGGACAATAACCAGAGCCGTGCCACCGATCAGGTCCCGGATGGTGACATGATCACCCCACCCGTCCTTCTGCCCGGCGAACCAAATCCAGCCCGGACAAGTATCACGGTAAGGCTCGATTCCGGCTTCCAGCTGAGGGAAATCGAAAGCCTCTACCACGAAGCCCACATCAAAACTGAAAACAATATCCAGACCATCGCCCTTACCGGCAAATGGGCCCTGCCCGATCGCGACTTCGTCCTCCAGTGGCGGCCACAACCAAGCTCCATTCCCCAAAGCGCCATCTTCTCCGAAATCAGAGACAAAGAGACCTACAGCCTTTGCATGGTGATTCCACCTGCCGATAAATTTCTCCAGAATAAAAAATTCCCCCGGGAACTGATCTTCATTCTCGACACATCCGGCTCCATGGGAGGTACTTCCATCGTCCAGGCCAAAGAGGCACTCCAGGTCGCCATCCAGCGCCTCCGGCCGGAAGACACCTTCAACATCATCACCTTCAGCGACCAAACAAATAAAATCTTCACCAAACCCCGCCCGGCAGAACCCGGAGCCATCAAAGAAGCCCTTAACCATATCGATTCCATACAAGCCCGAGGTGGCACAGAAATGGAACCAGCCCTGGAGCTTGCTCTGGTCAACCAGAAAAAAACAACCCGGTTCCGCCAGGTCATCTTTCTTACCGACGGTTGTGTCGGCAACGAAGCAGCACTTTTTGACCTCATCGCCAATAATCTCGGCGACAGCCGCCTCTTCACAATCGGCATTGGTTCGGCCCCTAACAGCTTCTTCATGAAAAACGCTGCCCGCCAGGGCCGTGGCACATTCACCTATATCGGCAATACCAGCGAAGTGCGGGATAAAATAACCCGCCTGCTCACCAGGCTGGCAACCCCGGCCTTAACCAACATCAAAATATCTCTGCCCATTGGCAGTCAGGCGGAAACAACACCCAATCCCATCCCCGACCTCTACCCGGGCGAACCCATAATCTTCACCGCCAAAACCAAAAACCTGCCCCAGCAGGTAACCATCACCGGTTCCCTAGCCGGCCGCTTCTGGCAAACCAACATGAAAGCCTCTCACATCCCGGGCAAAAACAACATCTCCACCCTCTGGGCCCGCCGCAAGATTGACGACATCACCGCCTCCCGCCATATCGGGGTACCCCAAAACATGATCAAAGACCAGATAACCGAACTTGCCCTCCGCCATCACCTGGTCTCCAGATACACCAGCCTGGTGGCTGTTGACATAACCCCCAGCCGCCCCCGGGGCCACAACGCTACCTCCAAACAAATAAAAAGCACCCTGCCGGCCGGCTGGCAATACAATATGATCACCCGCCTGCCCCAGACCGCAACCACCTCCTCCTTCTGCCTGCTCCTCGGCAGCATCCTTACCTTACTCTCCCTCACCGTCTGGCTCCTGGCCCGCCGCAAACAGCAATAAATGATTTATCTAAGACGGATATCCCTTCTTCTCCTGCTGGCAGGCACCTGCCTGCTGGCAGAAGGCGGCTATATTCAGGCCAAAGCCATTCTGGCCCAGCACCTCCTCAAGGAAGCCTGGGCCAGAACTCTTACCAATCGGAACCAGAACAAACCATGGCCCTGGGCCGATACCTGGCCCCGGGCCCGCCTCATCGCCCCAGCCCACAATATCGATCAGATCGTCCTGGCCAACGATTCCGGCAGCTCCCTCGCCTTCGGCCCCGGTCACATGACCAGATCAAGCCCACCAAACCAGCCCGGCAACACCATCATCAGCGGCCACCGAGATACCCACTTCCGCTTCCTCAAAAAAATAAAAATAGGAGACGCCTTTCTTCTGCAAGGCAAAGATGGTAAATTAGAAAAATACCGGGTCAGCAACCTGCTGGTTCAAGACATGGACAAGATAGCCATACCCCTCACCAGCCCGAAACCAACCCTGACCCTGGTCACCTGCTACCCCTTCGACGCAGTCCGCCAGGCCAAGCTCAGATTCATCGTAATCTGTCAGCAGGATTTACCTGACGGCTAAAAAACAAAAGAAGGCCGCAAAACATGAAAGATACCCTGCTTGTTCTTTTCTGTATCATCGGCATCTGGTGTTTTATTATTGGCACTATTTTTGACGGGTTTACAGAAGTTTTCTCAGGTGAAGAGATGAGCTATGCAGGGGCTATTGCTATGTTCATCCTTTTATGGGTTGGATGGGTTTGCCTGAATTTTTTAATAGATATTTTCCGTAGATAAGATTTTAAAGCCCAACTCATAAAACCTATTCTTGAAACATATAATTTATGATTAGAGTTTGCGCAGCCATATTTGAACAAGGTGGACTTATTATGTCTGCCCGCCGCAAAAAAGGATCTCACCTCGCCGGATTTTGGGAATTTCCCGGCGGGAAAATAGAGCCCGGCGAAACGCCAGAAGCGTGCCTTGTCCGAGAACTTGAAGAAGAATTCGGGATTATTGCCGAAGTTGGAATGTTTATCGGCGAATCTATCTTCGACTATGGAACCAAAATCATTCAATTACTCGCATATAAAATTACAAGCTTTACCGGCGAGCTTCAACCTGTCGACCACGATTCAATTCAATGGCTCTCACTGAATGAACTCGACGACGTTAAATGGGCCCCTGCTGATATCCCATTAATTCAACAATACAAAGCCATTCAATCAACCAAAGATTTCTATACACAAAAAGCAGAATCATATGCAGCAGAAACCATAGGGGTTGATCTCTCGCATCTCTACCCGACATTCACATTGGAGTGGTATATGAAACATGGCAGCCCTGCTCTACGGCGAGTTTAACAACCTCTTTTGTAAATTCTTCTGTGTCATACGGCTTCCTGCCAGTTCCCATTTGAACACCTCCGCATGACAAACTTAATCGTCTCACACTTTTATTATTGCCATTGCGACTCGTATTTTTTTGATTGTGGAAGTTGTCAGGTTTTGTTAACCAATATTGATAGGATATTTTACTGCTATGTTATCTTCGGGCTGGTTGAAGATCTCTGACCATCATCGGGATGACGAATTACAGGGGGAGACTTTCAAGGGGGCTGCTGAGGCGAGATATATCCTTATCCATAACATGGGTGTACATTTCAGTTGTTTTCACATCTGCATGCCCAAGGAGTTCCTGAAGGACACGGATGTTGACACCATTTTCCAGCATGGAGGTCGCGAAACTGTGGCGCAGGGTATGGCAGGTTACCCTTTTGTCGATGTCAGCCCGCTTGGCAGCCAGTTTTACAGCTTTTTGCAGGCCGGACTCCATAACATGGTGCCGCCGTTCTTTGTTCGACCTGGGGTCGATAGATCTTTTCTTTGAAGGGAAAAGATATTGCCAACTTGTCTGTCTGGCAGCATGGGAATATTTTCTTGCCAGAGCCGGCGGGATATAGACCTCGCCAAAACCTTCTTCCAGGTCGGCGTGATGCAGGACTTTGACTCTTTCCGCATGGGCCTGCAACAACGGGATAACCGACGAGGCAAGGATTGTGCTTCGCCACTTATCTCCTTTGCCAAAGACCTTGATGCGTTTGCGGTCAAAATCAAGATCTTTGAGACGTAAGCGTACGCATTCCATGAGCCTGAGTCCTGACCCATACAGGAGCTTGGCCATTAGTGCATGTGTGCCATCGATGTACCGGAAAAAACGCAAGACCTCCTCTTGGCTGAGAACAGTTACGGTCTTGGGTTTACTTTTTGCACGGATATGAGCGATCTTGCCGTCTAATGGCTTGTCAAGCACTTCCCGGTAAAGGAAGACAATGGCGTTGAGAGCCTGTCGCTGGGTGGAAGAAGATACTTGCTGCTTTACTGCCAGGTCGGAAAGAAACCGTTCCACATTTTTTGCGTCAAGGTCTTTGGGATGGGTTTTGCCGCCAAAGAAACGGATAAAGCGCAATATCCATTGAGTGTAAGTTTGTTCAGTGCGATAGGCATAATGATGATAACGAAGAACCTCACGCACCTGCTCCATCAATTTTGATTTTGGGTTGGGTTTGAATTTAGGCTTGTTTTCCATGTTGACCGTCATGATATCGCAATAAGTGGAAAATGTAACCCGGAAAGTGGTATGCGCAAAGTATTTTCCACATTAAGTGGTTTAATATAACGATAAGTGGAAAAAACGATATCTATTACTCTTGATATCATGGAAAATTTCCACTTATTAACACTGTTAGGATTT
>CAZZCA010000012.1:0-57576 GCA_964653055.1 uncultured Desulfobulbia bacterium
ATATAAGCCTGTGGGCTGGGGACTTCAGAATACTGGTGATTTTAATAATCTTCATAATGACTGGTACTGGTCCGGGACGGTTTACGGGGGTGAACCAGCTGAAGCCTGGTCTCTGCAATTGAACTCTGATTATGTGGCAGCCTACGGCAAGACGTCAAATATGCAGGCTTTAGCTGTGCATGAAGGGACAGTTAGCGGTGATCCGGTCCCCGAACCAGCCACCATGCTACTTTTTGGCACCGGTTTTGCCGCCCTTGCCGGATATCGTCGTCGTAATAAATAATTTTTCATTCCTTCCTTCCTTCTTTCTGAAAAAGGCAGAGCCGTCTGGCTCGGCCTTTTTTTCATGCTGTTTCACAAACTCCTTAAATAGCAGGAAGTATTGACAATTTTCCTCATTCCGACTAATTAAAGTTAAATCTCAATTGTAAAGAAATATGGAATTTGCAAATTACCAGCTTACACTTGCCTGGGTATATCGTTTTTTGGCTCAGTCACTCCGTTATCCTGAGTCAGTCTGGCTGACCGATGATTATTGGTCTGCTTTTTCGACTCTGCTTGGCGAGCTTAATCTGCATGCTGACTGGCAGGATATCGCATCTTTGCTTGATGGTTATGACCCGGTTAACGACCTTCAGCTTGAATACACCCGACTCTTCATTAACGCTGTACCCCATGTCGTTGCCCCGCCCTATGCCTCTGTTCACCTCGAGGGTGATGGCAGTCTTTATGGCAATATCGCTGAAAAAACAGCCAGGTTCTATCAGAATAAGGGCTTTGAGTATGCCGGAGATGATCTGCCGGACCATATTGTTAATGAACTGGAATTTCTTGCCATTCTCGTCCAGGAGGATGGGGAAGGGTATGAAGAGTTTCGTGGTAAATTATTTATTCCCTGGTTTGCCAGGTTTAAGGAGAAGGTTTTGGTTGAGGCTAATCATCCGTTTTATCGTGTGGTGATTACACTTACTGATTTTTTCACAAGAGAGGAGCAACAGTATGGCGTTTAACTTAACACGACGAAAGTTTCTGCAGGCCGCGTCCGTGACAGCTGCTGCGGTGCCTTTGGCCCGTGTGGTTTCGGCGGATAGCGGTTTTGTCAGAAAACCTTTTACTGCCCCAGGTAGTTTTGCTGATACCCGGACGGTACACGGCGGGGTCTGTGAGATGTGTTTCTGGCGTTGTCAGCTTGATGGCAAGGTTCGCGGTGATAAGCTGGTCAAACTGGAAGGTAATCCCAAGAGTATTGACAACGGCAAGTCTATTTGTGCCCGGGGTAATGCCGGGGTTAAGCTGCTGTATGACCCGGATCGGCTGAAATATCCCATGAAGAATGTTGGTGAAAGGGGTAAGCCTAAATGGAAGCGTATTTCTTGGAAAGAGGCCCTTGATGAATGTGGCAGTAAGCTGAAGGCCGTTCAGGATAAATATGGCTCCCACGGGATTGCCATGTTCCCCCATGGCGCTTCTGCCAAATACCCCATGCATTTTTTCGAACGCACCGTTGGAACCCATAATGTCAGTGAGGCGTCGTTCTTTCAATGTCGAGGTATCAGGGATATGGCCTATCTTGCCACCTTTGGCACCCCTCCTGGTGAGCATGTGGATATGCCCAATGCCAAGGTGATTTTTCTTCTGGGCTGTCATCTTGGAGAGAATGTTCATGTCTCCCACTTAAAGCGTTATCTCAAGGGTCTGGAAAACGGGGCTAAATTGATCGTTGTTGATCCGCGTTTTTCCTCATCAGCAGCCAAGTCTGATATCTGGGTTAAAATAAAGCCCGGAACCGATACTGCCATGTTGCTGGCCATTATGAATTATCTCATTAAAGAAAAGAAGTATGACGCAGATTTCATTGATGAGTATGGAAATGATTTTGATAAATTCAAAAATGGCATAACCCATGCCAGCCTTGAATGGGCCGCTGGGATCTGTGATATCGATGCCGCCCAGATTAAACAGGTTGCTGATACCATGGCTGCCAATGCCCCTAATGTTGCTATTCATCCCGGCCGGCATGTAAGCTGGTACGGTAATGATTTTCAACGGGAACGGGCTCTGGCCTGTCTGACCGGTCTTCTTGGCGCAGTTGGGGTCAAGGGCGGCTTTGTTAAACCTAAAGGTCCCAAGGTAAAAGGTGTCAGCTGGGCCAAGGGCCATCATGATGATGGACATAATCTTAAGGAGATGGCTGATAAACATCATTTTGCCCCTCCTGGTACCCCTACGGATCTGCTTCGGAATACCTGTATCAGTGGCAAGCCGTATCCCATCAAGGGCTGTGTGGTCTGGGGGCAGAACCCCATCCAGACAATTCCCGGTCAGGGTCTCACTATTGAGGCGATGAAGCAGATGGACTTTGTCATGTGTGTAGATGTAATGCCCACTGATGTTACCATGTATGCTGATATTTTACTGCCTGAGGCTTCTTATCTTGAGCGTTACGATTATATCAAAAAAGGAACCCAGTGGAATTTTGCCGATAATCACCAGCAGTTCATCGCTCCCCGGATGCCCCTGGTGTCACCAATGTTCGAGCGTAAGGATCCGATCTGGATTACCAATGAGTTGGCGAAAAGAATGGGTTATGGGGATAAAATCCCCATAACAAGCCAGGAAGAAAAGCTTGAGCGTGAGCTTAAGTCAGCCGGGCTTTCCATTGCCAAAATCAAGGAGGAAAAGGGTATTCATCTCCAGCCGGGTAAGAATCCCTACGGTGTTTCCGAAGATTTTGAGGTAAATTTTTTCAGTGAAGACCTTGAAGATGAAGGATATCCGGGAATTCCCACCTATATCCCGGTGCCTGATGTCCCTGAAGGTTACGCCCGTCTCCTTTACGGTAGGTCCCCGGTCCATACCTTTAACCGCACCCAGAATAATGTCTGGCTCCATAATGCCATGCCGGAGAATCCTGTCTGGCTTAATGATAAGGTGGCAGCTGCCATGGGATTAAAGGATGGTGATCGGGTTGAGCTGGTCAACAGTGAAGGTGTTCGTTCCGCTGGTGATTCAGTTCTGAAGGTTACCCCCGGGATTCGTAAAGATGCGGTTTATATGGCTCATGGTTACGGGTCGCGGAACCCGATGATGACAATTGGGGCTGGTGCAGGTATAGATGACCAGAGATTGATTACCAAGCTTGCGGTTGATCCGGAAACCGGAGCCCATGGAATGCGAAATAATTTTGTCAAGATTATCAAGGACGGCAAGGTCCTTGATCTGCCGGCATAATCCGATAAGGAGGAATATGATGCAGTATGGAATGGTTATAGATCTCAATCGATGTGTCGGCTGTCATGCTTGCACCATTGCTTGTAAAGCAGAATGGGAGGTGCCTGCCGATAAGGGCCGTAACTGGGTCAAGCGCCTTGGCCCGGCTGCAACTCCCCATGGTATGTCATTTACTTATTATCCTGGTCTTTGCAATCACTGCAATGAACCGGCCTGTGTTCCGGTTTGTCCGGCGGATACGGAAGAGCGGACCTTTACTGATCCGGTAACTGGCAAGAGTGTTGATATGGAGGTGACAGCCACCTGGAAGGACCCGTTTAACGGAACTGTCCAGATTGACAAGGGACGTTGTCTTGGCTGTGGTGCTTGTGCCGATGCCTGTCCCTACGAGGCCCGGTATATTAATACCGATCAAACCGATGATGAGGCGGAAGGCAAGGCCGATAAATGCAGCTTCTGTATGCCCCGGGTGGCCCAGGGGTTGGAGCCGGCCTGTGTCCAGACCTGCCTGGCTGGAGCCAGGATATTCGGTGATCTGGATGATCCAAAATCAGAGGTTGCAGCCTATGTTAAAAAAGGTGCCAAGGGCTTAAATTCAACTGCTGTTCAGGTTGGCCCCAATATCCGTTATTTTGCCAATAAAAAGGATATGCACCTGCTCTCCACATCTTCAACTCCCCAGGAGATGCCCGAGGCATCTCTCCGGCGCAGTATTTTTGCCCGGATGGCCAAGGTCAGGCTGAAGATAGGCTGAACTTAATCTTGCCGGTGCCATTGACCGGTATAATTAACAAAAAACGGGCCGGATTTTCCGGCCCGTTTTTTGTTTTTCAAGAGGGCCTCTCCTCATTAATATTTAGGTCTGAAGCTGTTTTTGCCCCATTTCATAATCATTGATCATGTCTGGATGCGTTGTTTCAGGTGAATGATGGCAGACTGAGGGCTCAGGGCAGGGGGAGGGTAAGGGTGAAGATTGCTCCTTTTTCTGTATGACGGTTGCTGGCTTTGATGGTGCCACCATGGCTGTTGGCAAGTTGTCGAGCGATGGCCAGGCCTAGTCCGGTGCCGTTTTCCCTGGTGGTAATGAATGGCTCAAAGATCTCTTCTTCCATTTCCAGGGCAATGCCGGAGCCTGAATCACTGACCGTAATCACACTTGCCTCCTGGCCCGTTTCTTTTTGCTCAAAGGCAGAGATGGCTATGGCACCTGATTTCTCCTCCATGCTATGGCAGGCATTGGTCAGCAGATTGAGCATGATTTTTTTCACTTGAGCAGGGTCGGCCCAGCAGTCCTGGTGGGGGGGAAGGTTTCTTATGATCTCGATTTTCCCGTTATAGACCGGAGACTCAATTAAGATGTCGCACGATTCTTCCAGGAGGAGGTTCAGGGAAAACCAGCATTTTTCTGGCTTGACTGGCTTGGAGAACTGAAGGAAGTCATGGATTGTCTGTTCCAGTCGGCTGGCTTCCCGGGTGATAATATTGGTTAATTTTGTATTAATCGGGTCATTTTCCTTATTGTCGGCCAGTACCTGGGCAGCTCCGGAAATAGCTGCCAGAGGGTTACGGAAATCGTGGGCGATATTGGCTGCCATGGTTCCGATGGCAGCCAGTTTTTCGGCCTGGCGGACTTTGTCTTCCATCTCTTTTAATTCGCTGAGGTCCTGGAGGGTATGAATCTGACAATCTTCGCAGTCTTCTGGCATATTGAGAGGAGAGCTTGTCCAGGAAATGGAAATAATCTCGCCGTTGTCTCTGGTTAGTTTGATCAATGGTTTTTTTTGTTCGTTCTGATTTTTTGCTATTTCCGGTAATTTCTCCTTAAGGGGGCACCCGGCCAGGGTTGTCGATTCGTGGCCGGTTATCTCTGTGGTTGCCTCATTGCAGGAGGTGATTAACCCGTGCTGATCAACAATGATGATGCCGGTGTCAATATCATCAAATATCTGCTTATAAAGCTGGGAAAGGCGGTCAAGGGCCAGGGTTTTATGACCGAGGGCTTTTTCAGTCTGGAATAGTTCTTCTGAGAGAAATGAACTGAGCAGGGCAACGATGAAAAAACTGATCCCTGAGATGGCAAATTGGTGGAGAGCCATTTCCGTGCTGCTGGCTGGAGTGGTGAAATAGCTTGGCTGGGGGCTGATAAGCTGTAGTTCATTCAGGATGATCAGTCCGTAGGTAATGGTGCTAAGAGCTGCCATGAACAGGGCTCCACGACGGAAAAGAAGGATTGCCCCGGTAATAATGGGTAAAAAATAGGTAATGATGAATATTGACTGGCTGCCCTGACTGTAAAAAAGCAGAATGCTGATCAGGATAATATCGAATCCGATCTGGAAACCGGCAAACAGTCGAAGCCTGGTGATGATCTTAATGGCAAAGGCTGAAAGTATGGTAAAAGCGTAAATAATGCAGGTAAAAATGACTACCTGAGCCAGGGGTGGGCGCAGGATTTGAAGGTTTTTATTTTCAAGAAGCAGGGTGATGGTAATGAGGCTGGTTAACACCACGATGCGGAGAAGAAGCACCCAGTGTAATTGTTTCTTCAGCAATTTATGGATGCTGACAGAACATTTTTCAGGCTCAGGTGATTTCATATTTTTTTATTTTATAGCGCAGGGAGCGGAAACTGATTTTAAGAAGATCAGCAGCCTTCATTTTGGAGTTGCCGGTTCTGGCCAGGGCCCGTTTGATTAATTGTTTTTCAAGGCCGCTCATGATCTGCTCCAGACCCTTTTCAAAAAGATCGTCCTCACTGGTGGCAGCGACAATGGCGTCGGTGAGGTTCTGTCGGTTTTTCGGTTGGGAAGTGGTCAGGGCCAGTGATTCTGGTAGAAGGATGTTTGATGTTGCCAGGGCAACCCCTCGTTCAATGATGTTCTCAAGCTCCCTGACATTGCCGGGAAAATCATAGTCCATCAGCACCTTCAGCGCATAGGAAGACAGGGTGGGGGCCTCTTTATGGAACTCGGCGGCGTATTTTTTCATAAAATGGTCGGCCAGCAGAGGTATATCGTCCTTGCGTTCCCTCAGGGGTGGCAGGCGCAGGGGGACAACCGCCAGTCGGTAGAACAGGTCTTCCCGGAAGCGCCAGCCATGGATCTCTTCTTCCAGATCAAGGTTGGTGGCTGAGATTACCCGGACATTAACCTTTATTGTTCTGGTATCCCCCACCCGGTTAAATTCCCGTTCCTGGAGGAAGCGAAGTAATTTGGTCTGGATGGTCAGGGGCAGTTCACCTATTTCGTCGAGAAACACGGTTCCGTTATCAGCAAGTTCGAGCAGCCCTTTTTTATTGGCAGTGGCACCGGTGAAAGAGCCTTTGGCATGACCGAAAAGCTCACTTTCAAAAAGTGTCTCCGGGATGGCGTTACAGACAACCGGGACAAAATTATTACCACTTGCCTTGCTGTGCTGGTGGATTGCCTTGGCAACCAGCTCTTTACCGGTACCTGATTCGCCATAGATGAGGATATTGGCATGGGTTGGGGCAATTCTTCTGATCTGGTCGAAGATATGCTGCATGGGGGTGGATTTGCCGATAATGCCGGCCATGTCTGATATGGAAAGATCAGGGCCCGTAACCTGTCGTTTGTTTTTAAGGGCAGAGTTGATAATGGCCCTGATCTCGTCTACCTTGAATGGCTTGGTGATATAGTCAAAGGCACCGAATTTCATAGCGGTGATTGCGTCTTCCGGAGAGGCAAAGGCGGTGATCATGATACAGGGCAGGGTGTTGTCCTGGTCTTTGATGGCGCTTAATAGATCCAGGCCGCTGATCCCCGGCATCTTGATGTCCGAGATGACAAGGTCAAAGCTGTGGTCAGCGATGATCTGCAGACCTTGATCACCATTTTCTGCGGTAATTACATGATGGCCTTCCTTCTCCAGCATAATCTGGAGAAATTCACGCATACTGAGCTCGTCGTCAACAATGAGAAAGTCTGCCATAAATTAAGAATAGCAGTTTTTTCGGATAGATACAAGTGAACTGGAGGTCAGGTGAATTGCTCTATTAATTTTGAAACTGTGCTATAGAGGTCTTGAAGTGAGGTGGTCTTGTAAATGGCAGACCTTATACTGGCGGCATGGGCGATACCTTTGAAATAGCGTCCCCCGTGGTTTTTCATGGCAGCAAGTTTATAATCCATATTGACATGGGTGGCATGAAGGTCCAGATGTCTCTGCAGGGCAAGAAGGCGACCGGTAAGGCCTGGCTCTTCGTTTAGATCCTGAAAGACCCATGGCCGCCCCAGGCTTCCCCGACCGATCATTACTCCGTCACATCCTGTTGCCGCCATCATTGCCCGGCCGTCCTTGATTGAAATTATATCGCCGTTGCCGATTACGGGAACATTAACAGCCTCTTTGACCTGCTTAATAACCTGCCAGTCGGCTTTGCCGGAAAAGCCGTCACTCCAGGTGCGACCGTGGATGGTCATGGCATCTGCACCTGCGTGTTCAGCCATTCGGGCAAAGTCAGGGGCAGTGATATTGTCATGGGTCCAGCCGGAACGAAATTTCACGCTTACCGGCAGATCCGTATTATCTTTAACGGCCAGGATGATCTTGACTGCCAGTTCCGGGTCTTTCATCAGGGCGGATCCGGCCCCTTTTTTGATAACCTTTTTTGCCGGACAACCCATATTGATATCAATCATATCAATGGTTTTTTTGTTAAGAATGGCAGCAGCCTGCCCCATCATATCCGGATCACTGCCAAATAATTGAATAGCTACTGGTTTTTCCTCGGGACAGGTTTTGGTCATGGCCCGGGTTTTTTCCTGCTTATAACAGAGGCCGTGGCAACTGATCATCTCGGAAAAAACCAGGCCTGCCCCGTATTGTCGGCAAAGAAGACGGAAGGGCAGGTCGGTATAGCCGGCAAGGGGAGCCAGGATGAATGGGTTGTCCAATTTTAGGTGGGCAATTTTCATTTTTGCCCTTGAACTATATTTTCTGCTGGAGCGAAATTTACTAACATAGTATGTTGATTTTTTTACCTTTAATCGTCGAATTTTAATGACCTGATTAACCTTAAATAGCTTTTATAAATATCCTTCTTGGAGACATAAAATGACCCTACAATTAAACACCAACAGCAAAGAGCTGTCCACGGAAGAATTAGAGCAATTGGCCCGGATGCGCAAAGATTGCGCCCGTAGAATTCTGCTGTCAACTTCACTTGCCTCCTCCGGTCATCCCGGTGGTTCATTGTCTTCTCTTGACCTGCTTCTGGTAACCTATGGCCTTATTGATCATCGGCCGGAAGAACCTCTCTGGGAAGATAGAGATCGGGTGGTGATGAGTATCGGCCATGTTTCTCCCGGGGTATACGCAGTTCTGTCCGAGTATGGATATTTTTCTGAAGAGGCTTTTTTAACTGGCTTCCGCCGTGCCGGCTCCGCTTTTCCCGGTCATGTTGAGAAAATTGTCCCCGGAGTTGAATGGGATACCGGGAACCTTGGTCAGGGCCTGTCCACTGGAGTTGGCATGGCCATGGCTATGAAGATGAAGGGAATAAAGCGTAAGGTTATTGTATATATGGGCGACGGTGAACTGCAGAAGGGTCAGGCTGTGGAGGCCATGCGTTTTGCGGTCAAGTATAAGCTTGACAATCTCTATGTGGTGGTTGATCGGAACCGTCTGCAGATCTGTGGTTCCACCGAGGATGTGATGCCCTCTAATATCAGCGGTCTTTTTGCCACCTCCGGCTGGAACGTGGAAAAGATAAATGACGGCCATGATTATAATCAGATTTTTTCCACCTTTAATAAGGTCTTTGCCGGTGAGGTAAATGATAAGGAGTTGCCCACTCTTATTAATGCCAGCACGGTCATGGCCAAGGGTGTCTCATTTATGGAAAATCTCGCCAAATACCATGGTTCCCCTCTGAACCAGGAACAATTGACCAAGGCACTTGATGAGATTGGGGTTGAAAATGATTTTGACCATTGGGCCGAGCTGCGTAAGAAGCCTGTATCCGATGAGACCCGGGTGGTCAATCAGGTGAATTATCCGGACATGGTTGCCGGTGATGCCATTACCTATGATGCCGATACGGTCACTGATTGTCGTAGTGCTTACGGGAACGCTCTCCAGGGTCTGGCAGAGGCAAATAACCTGGATGGTGCCGATCCCAAGGTCGCCGGGATTTCCTGTGACCTGGTTGGTTCAGTCAAGATGGGTGGATTTATCAATCATTCACCCAACGCTTTTATGGAATGCGGTATCCAGGAGCACCATGCTGCCACCATGGCCGGGGCCATCAGCCGGGAAGGCATTGCTCCTTTCTTCAGCACCTTCGGAGTATTTGCTGTATCTGAGGTATATAATCAGAACCGGATTAACGACATTAACCATACCAATACCAAGGTGGTTGCCACCCATCTCGGACTTGATGTGGGTGAGGATGGCCCCACCCATCAGGGTATTGATTATCTGGGCCTTTTACGCAATTGTTTTGGATTTTCCGTTTTCATGCCGGCAGACCCTAATCAGACTGACCGGATTATCCGTTATGTTGCCTGTCAGCCGGGTAATGATTTTGTCGGCATGGGTCGTTCTAAAATGAATGTGGTCCTGGCTGAGGACGGTAGTCCCTATTTTGGCGGAGATTATCAGTTCACCCTTGGACAGGGGGATTGGGTCAGAAAGGGCGATGATGGCACCATTATTACTTATGGAGCCTTGACCCCCAATGTTATGGAGGCCTGGCAATTACTTAAAGATCAGGGTAAGTCGGTTTCGGTGCTGCTAATGGCATCGCTGGTACCCTGCGATCGCAAGGCAATTGTTGAGGCTGCCCAGGCCGGGCCGGTACTGATTGTTGAAGATCACCATGCAGATACCGGCCTTGGCGCAATCGCAGCAACTGTTATTGCTGAGGAAGGGGTTGCAGCCAGTTTCAGGCGTCTTGGGGTTACCCGTTACGGCTCATCCGGTAAGCCTGCTGATCTTTATCGTGATCAGGGCCTGGATGCTGAAGGAATCGCGGACGCCTTCAGGGAAATGGCCTGAGGCATCGTTTTTTAAGGATTTAAACGGTGTGAGAGGCTGATGTATATCCCTTCAGCCAGGTCATCGGCAATTTCTATGAGTGCAAGTTTCTTGTTTTCTTCGTAGATAATTGCCTGATCTGAAGTGGCAAAGGCCTCTCTGCCGGTGACATTATTGCGGGTGAGGATGGCCTTTCC
This sequence comes from uncultured Desulfobulbia bacterium, assembly GCA_964653055.1. Classification (GTDB taxonomy): domain Bacteria; phylum Desulfobacterota; class Desulfobulbia; order Desulfobulbales; family SURF-16; genus CAZZCA01. The sequence goes on from CAZZCA010000012.1 coordinate 10,428, forward strand.
GGTTTTCTGATCGACGATCTGGTAACTACAGGTAGCCTCGGCCCGTACTTCAACGGCCCGTTCAAAATCTCCGTAGGAAAGGCTGGGGTAATAGGCGGAATTAATGGTTCCGCTGATGATCAGGTCTGCATCTTTCCTGTTTCTGGTCAGGTCCATCCGTCCTGATTTCTTCAACCAGTTCACCAGGGCATGCTGGATGCTGATCTGGTAGCCCATTTCGCTGGTTTTATTCTGCCAGAGCTCCAGGTAAATGGCTTTTCTGTCTTCAGGGTCAAGACCTGCACTGCCTGGTATGGAGTAACCGCAGCCTGTAAGGAGAAGGGTAATGATAAGAATGGCGGGCCAGGAAAATTTCATTTTCGCTATCTCCTAGATTACGATATTAATCAGCTTGTTTTTGACGACGATGATCTTCTTAACCGGTTTATCACCGATGAATTTCTTCACCTTGTCATCAGCAAGGGCTTTTCCCCTGTTTGCATCGTCATCACTGTCCGGGTTAACCTGCAGGCGGCTGCGCAATTTGCCGTTTACCTGGATAACCAGGGTGATCTGATCTTCCTTGATTGCTTCAGGGTCGAATGTGGGCCACGGGGTATGGGCCAGGGTTGTGGAGTGGCCTGTCACCTGCCATAATTCTTCACAGAAATGCGGAACCATGGGGGCAAGGAGGAGGAGAATGGTCTCCACAGCCTGTCTGATTACCCCTGCATCCGGTTTATTCTTGTCACTGCTTACCCCGTAGAGAACATTGGTCAGCTCCATAACCGCACTGATGGCAGTGTTGAAATGAAATGAACCGTCTATGTCGTGGGTTACCTTGGCAATAGTTTGATGGATTTTGCGGTGGAGGTCTTTGGTTGCTCCTGTTATTTCAGGGTTGGTTGAATCAGCATCCTGCTGGATAATTTCCAGGTTATCCATAATAAACCGGAAAACCCGATTAAGGAAGCGGTAGCTGCCCTCCACCCCTTTATCGCTCCATTCAAGATCACGCTCCGGTGGGGCGGCAAAAAGGCTGAACAGCCGCACCGTATCCGCACCGTAACGATCAATGAGCTGCTGAGGGTCAACCACATTACCCTTGGACTTTGACATTTTGGAGCCGTCTTTGATCACCATCCCCTGGGTGAGGAGGTTGGTGAATGGTTCGTCCACGGTGAGGTAGCCCATATCTCGCATAACCTTGGTGAAAAACCGGGCATATAGGAGATGGAGAATGGCATGCTCGACCCCGCCGATGTATTGGTCAACCGGCAGCCAGTAATTTACCTGGTCCGGGTCAAGGGGGCCTTCGGTAAAGTCTGGGCAGGTGTAACGAGCGTAATACCATGACGACTCGACAAAGGTGTCCATGGTATCGGTTTCCCGACGCGCTTCACCCTGGCAGACTGGGCAGGAAGTTTTATAAAATGACTCCAGGTCATGGAGGGGAGATTTGCCTGACTGGTCGATCTTGACATCCGTGGGCAGAATAATGGGAAGGTCTTCTTCTGGTACCGGCTGAACCCCGCATTTATCACAATAGAGCATAGGGATGGGGGCACCCCAGAAACGCTGTCTGGAAATGCCCCAGTCACGGAGGCGGAATGTGGTTTCAGCTTTGCCAAAACCTTGATCAGCGGCTGCGTCGGTAATTTTTTTCTTGGCCTGATCATTGTTTAGGCCGGAAAAATCGCCGGAATTAACCAGGGTACCATTTCCTTCCCAGGCCCGGTCCATTTCCTTTTCGTTAATTATCTTATCATCGTCCTGAATGACCATCTTAACCGGCAGCTTATATTTAATGGCAAATTCATAATCACGCTGATCGTGAGCAGGTACCGCCATTACCGCACCGGTGCCGTATTCCATCAGGACGAAATTTGCAATATAGATGGGGAGTTCAGCCCCGGTGAAAGGGTTGATGGCATAGCTGCCGGTGAAGATACCTTCTTTTTCAATATCATCCTCAGGTTTCTGCCGTTGTTTGGCGGTAATGGTCTTGGTGATAAAATCTTCAATTGCACCCTGCTGGTTATGTCCTTTACAAAGCTCACCAACAAGGGGATGCTCAGGGGCAATGGACATGAATGTAGTGCCAAAGACAGTGTCTGGCCGAGTGGTGAAGATGGTAAGTTGCTGGTCGCTGTCCTTGATCTTGAAGTCAATGCTGGCGCCATGGCTCTTGCCTATCCAGTTGCGCTGCATGGTAAGGACTTTTTCCGGCCAGCCCTTGAGCTCGTCACACATGGCCAGTAACTCGTCGGCATAGTCTGTGATCCGGAAGAACCAGCCATTCATCTCCCGAGGTCGTACCTCCTGGTCGCAGCGCCAGCAGCACTCGTCAATTACCTGTTCGTTGGCCAGAACCGTCTGGCAGGTTTCACACCAGTTAACAGTGGTAATCTTGGGATAAACCATTCCCTTATCATATAGCTTAATGAAGAATAATTGTTCCCACCGGTAATATGCAGGATCACAGGTGGCCAGCTCTCGATCCCAGTCATAACTGAAGCCGAGACTCTGGAGCTGGTTGCGCATATAATCGATGTTTTCGTGGGTCCAATGGGATGGATGCGTATTGTTTTTAATCGCTGCGTTCTCTGCCGGCAGGCCGAAGGCGTCCCAGCCCATGGGATGGAGGACATTATAGCCCTGCATACGCCGAAAGCGGGCTACCACATCACCGATGGTGTAATTGCGGACATGGCCCATATGGATACGGCCGGAGGGGTAGGGGAACATCTCAAGCAGGTAATATTTCTTGCGCTCAGGGTTTGCCTCTACCAGGAATGTTTTTTCCTGTTGCCATTTGTTCTGCCATTTATCTTCAATGGCGGTGAAATCGTATATTGTTTTATCCATGGATCACGGTTGTTCCGGTTAGGTTAATAATTAAGCATAGGAGAGATTTTCAAAAGAGGTGTATTTGCCGATGAAGGCAAGTTCAACCGTGCCAGTGGGGCCATTTCGTTGCTTGCCGATAATCAGCTCGGCCAGACCTTTTTTCGGGTTGTCTTCAGCCTTGTTATAGACCTCGTCCCGGTAGATGAAGCAGATAACATCAGCATCCTGCTCAATGGCACCTGATTCCCTGAGGTCGGAGAGCTGGGGGCGCTTGTTGGGCCTGCTCTCAAGGCTTCGGTTGAGCTGGGAAAGAGCGATGATGGGGATGCTTAATTCTTTGGCCATGGCTTTAAGGGAGCGGGAAATTTCACTGATCTCTTGCTCCCGGGAATCGGCCCGACCACGCATTAATTGCAGGTAATCCACAACCAGGAGGCTGATATCATGTTCTGATTTGAGACGCCGTGCCTTAGCCCGCATCTCGAGGATGGAAAGGGCTGGAGTATCGTCAATATAAATAGTGGCATCAGAAAGCTGCCCTGCGGCTCTGGTCAATTTAGGCCAATCATGATCTTTGATGAAACCGGTACGAAGATCATTTGAGTCAACCTTGGCCTGGGAACATAGCAGACGCATTCCTAATTGTGATTTGGACATCTCCAGGCTAAAAACACCAACAGCAGTCTGGCTATGGAGAGCAGTATGCTGGACAATATTCATCGCCAGGGCGGTTTTACCCATACTGGGACGACCGGCGAGAATAATTAAGTCTGAATCCTGGAGACCGGCAGTCATCTTGTCAAACTGGTCAAAGCCGGTGGGAACACCGGTAATCAGTTCGCGCCGTTCAGCAAGTTCGGTGACCTTTTCAAAGGTCTCGGTAATAATATGGTTGAGGGGCTCAAAATGCTGACCGCTCTGGTCCTTGGCGATCTCAAAGATGGTCTGTTCCACCTCGTCTAACAACTTTTCAATATCGTCCTGTTCTTCAAAGCAGCGACCGGCAATTTCGGTGGAGGTGGCAATGAGTTGCCGGAGGATGGCTTTTTCCCGAATTATCTTGCCATAATAGACAATATTGGATGCCAGGGGTACCTGATCGGTGAGGGTGGCTATTGCTGCCGGCCCACCAGCCTCTTCCAGCTTATTTTTCTTTTTCAGGTGATTAGAGACTGTAACCAGGTCCTGGGGCTCGTTGGCCTCAAAAAGAGCAGTCATGCTCTGGTAGATAACCTTATGGGCCGGGAAATAAAAATCCTCGCTGCTGAGGAAATCAAGAACTTTGGAGATTATTCCGGTTTGCTGGAGAATGGAACCGAGGACGCTCTGTTCAGCATCCCTGTTATGGGGAGGAATGCGGTGACTGACAGGCTGACGGGATGGAGTGGGTTCCATGGTCAATGGCTGTTTGGCTTGGGTAGGGTGACAGGGCCCGGAAGGTATTATCTCTCCGGACCCCGGCTTAATAACCCTGGGTTAGTCTTCAGTTGCCAGGGGTACAACTTCAACCTTAACCTCGGTGGTCATCTGGTAACCTGTTTTGCAGGTAACCATTGTCTCGCCGAGGGATTTAATCGGGTCTTCAAGAAGAATTTTCCGTTTATCGATATTGATTCCAGCCTCAGCAAGTTTGGCCGCAATGTCTGCAGAGGTTACTGAACCGTAAAGGCGATTTTCTTCTCCCACCCGTTGTTCGATAACAACAGTGGCGCCGGCAACTTTTTTGCTCAGGCCCTCGGCCTGCTTAAGCTGCTCCTCATTGCGGGCATTGATGGCGGCCAGGTTCTGCTCAAGGAGGACTTTGTTGGCCTTAGTGGCCAGAACGGCCTTGCTCTGGGGGATAAGAAAGTTACGGCCATAACCGGGCTTGACCTTAACGATGTCACCTTCTTTGCCAAGAGTGTCAATTGTTTCTTTCAGGATAAGTTCCATTTTCAATTCCTCTAAGTGTTACCTAATAATAATTTGTATAAAATAATGTGGTTATGGTTTCTGTTGCTAAGCCTGTGCCACCTTTTTTTTTCTGAAATCAATCCAGATATCAAATAAACCGGCAAGTGCCAGAAAAATAATTCCGTAAACCTGAATAATTATCATAAAATAGATAAAAATTCTTAAAGGTCGGGCAATATTCCATTTTTCCAGGAAGAAAGATAAAATTGCCAGTCCCTGAATAAAATAGAGACATCCTGCTATCAAAGCAAGATTAAGGCAAAGTACCTTCAGCCCGGCAGCCGGCAGGATAATGCCGCAGCCGGCAAACACTGCCAACCAGACCATTTGTTCCGGAAGACGCCATGTTTTAAAATCAGGCCATGGACTTAAGCCTGGTTTATATTTTTTAAGCAGCCAGTCACCGGTCAACAAATTGAGCCAGGCGATTGTAATTATGGTTATCAGCAAAAAGGAGGGGAAGACTAAGGGAAATGTATCCCGTAGGCCTTTAATCGTCCTTTCCAGCTGAATCGCTTGCTCTGCAGTAAGGTTTGCCTGTTGGTAAACCTCGCCGGCAGCTACCATTGCCTCATCTATTACCGTTATAAAACCGGTATAAGGGTTCTGCTGACTGAATAAAGCAAGCAGTATTAATCCGGCCGCCCAGGTTGTCAATAGGGTAAGCGAACTGGCAAGCCAGGTCGAAGATGCCGGATATTTATATTTTACTGCCCGGGCCAGGGTATAGCCCGGTGGCAGTAACGTTAATGATATTAAAAAGGCAGGCAACATATGAGTTGCCAGAGCAAACAGCCCTGCAATCATTAAACCTGCGGCAAGAATTCTATTACCATTACCCTCATCTGTTGTGGTCAGCAGATAAAAAGGGGCCAGTGGTATGAATATTCTTATCCAGATTAATTCCGCCAGCAGTATGGGTAGCAGAAAAAAAACCGCTATCATGGAGATTTTGAGTATGTCCGGACCCGGAGGTCGGCCTGACTCTTCCCTGGTCGCCATGATTTCTATCTTTAATAAGATCCGCTATAGGGCAGCAGAGCAATCTGGCGAGACCGTTTAATCGCTTCAGTTAATTGACGCTGGTGCTTTGCACAGGTCCCGTAAATCCGGCGGGGAATAATTTTACCCCGTTCGGTGAGAAAATTCTTAAGGGTTTTAGGGTCTTTGTAATCAATAATAATGTCCCGGTCAGCGCAGAAACGGCAAACCTTCCGCCGGTGGAATATTTTCTTTTTCTTCATGGTAGTCTCTTTTATGGATAAAGGTAATTTTTATATGGATAGGTCAGTGGCTAATCATCTGCTTCAGTTTCAGTGTCGGTAGCAGCAGGTGCTTCTTCTTCAACCGGAGCGTCTGCCGGATCAAAATCATCAGCAAGTTTGATGGTCATGAATTTCATAACTCGATCATCAATCTTGAATTGACGTTCCATTTCGTTGACTGCCTCCGGAGTGGCGGTATAGTCGGTATGGACATAATATCCCTGGGGCTGTTTCTGGATGGGATATGCGAGTTTCTTCAGGCCCCATGGATCTACCTTGAGGATGGTGCCGTTGTCTTCCTCAACAATATTGGCTGTCCGCTGACCGATGGTCTGGATGTCTTCCTCAGTCAGGGAGGGGTTGAGGATTGAGATTGTTTCGTACCTGCGCATCTTTGTAATTCTCCTTATGGTCTTTTCGGGTACATTTTTTTTAAGATACCCGTCGGGCAGGTTTCTAACCATGCCCTTTTTATGGCCCTCATAATGTTACGGATAATGCCTGATATTTATCGGACAAAACCGTTGCCTCTTAAAATCGAGAGCAAGGAGAGGCGTAAAATAGTGGAAAAAGTAAAAATAAATACCATGGGCCAACTGCTGCTGTCAAATGATATTTTAGGGTTTTTCTCTTGGGGTGCCTGGGTTATTTTTTGATCTGGTTGATAAGGTTATCTATTGCTTTATGGACAATCTCTTCGCAATAAAGATCATGTTTGCCAGCCTGTTCTATTAGATCAAGGAACTGGCGGCCCAGATCCTGCTCCAGTTGCTGCCGATTATCGAGACTGGTCTTTTCCGGCAGCGGGCTGGTGTTGGTGGATTCATCCTGTTTGCCAGGAAGATGCCCGGCCCGATTTGCCCGTTGAATAACTCGCTGCCCACGGTTTAAGGCAGGCAGAGAGCGGGGGAGGTCAAAGGGGTCTTTGTCTTCTTCTGATTTCTCTTCGGCCTTGATCCTTGCCCAATTGCGACGCAGTTCTTCAGGGGAGTCAAATTTCTGGCCGGCAAAGACATGGGGGTGGCGGCGGACCATTTTGTCAATAATGCCTTTTATTACATCATTAATTTTAAAGTAGCCCTTGTCCTGATATATCTGGCTGATCAGGATTAATTGGAAAAACAGATCGCCAAGCTCTTCTTTTACGTCATCGGGGTTTTCCCCTGCCATGGCCTCGCTTAGTTCGTGGGTTTCCTCAAGTAGGTAGGGACGCATGCTGAGATTGTCCTGTTTCTGGTCCCAGGGGCAGCCGTCTGGTCCGCGGAGGCGGGCGATAATGCCAACTAGTTTGCTGAAATGGTCTTTTGAGTTTTTCATCAGCACATCTTAATTTGCCCAAAAAAATATTGCAATATTGCAATAAAGACTGTACTTTGTCAGGATAAATTGCTTAATATTCAATAAATGTAGCCATGTTCTCCTGACAGGATTTTTGGCTTTAATTTATCACATTTTCTGTTTTTTTTGCGGAGAAGGATCATGAAAGAAAGTCATCAGCAGATTTTAAATGAAAAGCACAAAGACATCTCCCGTATTGACCAGGAGAGTAAGCGCACCCATGGCTGGTATGTCCGGGTTCGTTTTTATGGTAAAACCCATTCCAAGTTTTTTTCTGATCGTAAATGCGGTGGCCGCTACTCCAGCCTGCTTGCTGCCATTGCCTGGCGGAATGAGGTAGAGGTTCGTCTTGGTAAACAGCGTACCGATCGCCATGTGGTAACGGTTAGTAATACCACCACCGGAGTTGTGGGAGTTCGCCTAAACGATGAACTTGGACGTTATGAGGTAAGCTGGGTTAACCCCAATGGCAAGCAGGGCAAAACTTCTGTTTCAATCCGTAAGCACGGAAAAGAAAAGGCCTTTGCTCATGCATGTGAGATTCGTAAACAGAAAGAGGCGATTCGTCTGGCCTCTTCCTGATCGGAAGGGATTTTTTTATCCCGGCTCAGCAATGCTTAAGGATGTCCAGGGGGTGAGCGGCAAGATGGTCGGCACCACTTGCCCTTAGTTCTTCGGCCTCTCGAAATCCCCAGAGGGCGCCGATTGAAGTCATTCCAGCTCCTTTTGCTGTTTCCATATCCATTCTCGTATCGCCGATAAAGAGAATATTATCGCTGTCAAGCTTCAGCCTGGCAGCTATTTTTTTTGCTCCCATACTGTCTGGTTTCTTGGCAAGATCTGCCCTGGCCCCCATAATAATGTTGAAATTCCATTTCTCCAGGAAATGGCCCACCACCATATCGGTGAGGTCCTGATTCTTGTTGGTGAGGATGGTAATGATAATACCCATTTCTGTCAGTCTGGTTAATAATTCTTCGATTCCGTCATAGACCTTTGTTCTTTGGTGCCAGCACTTGCTGTAGATGTTTCGCATCTCTGCGGTAAAATCGATGATCATCTGTTTCTGGCGCATCTCAGGAGGCAGGGCCCGGCTTACCAGCTTGTCGATTCCATCACCGACAAAATAACGATAACTGGCAGTGGGGTGTGAAGGCAGGCCATGGCTTGTTAAAACAAGGTTCATGCTGTCGGCAAGATCGTCAAGGGAGTTGATCAGGGTGCCGTCGAGGTCGAAGATTATGGCTTTAAATCTGGACATATTATTTTCCTCGACAGGTGCAGGTTTACGGGCTTGGGGTTGGTGATTAAGTATAAATTTAAGATTATATCATTGCTTTTTAAGAATTTGATCGGGTTTTCTTCTTGACTGTCTATAATATAGTAACTATCTTCTCAACAATTTTTATGAATAATGCCTCATTTTTATAATTGCAGTTAATATCATTATTAAATTTTTCAAAAGGAGAAACCCATGTCTATTTGCGTTGTAGGTCACTCTAACCCTGATACTGATTCTGTAACCTCTGCCATTGCTTTTGCCAACCTGCTCAAGGCCCAGGGCCAGGATGCTGTTGCCTGTATGCAGAGCAGTGCTGCTGATCTGAATCCCGAAAGCGCCATGGTTCTTGATCGTTTTGGTCTGGCTGCTCCGGAAGAGATCACCGATGCTGCCGGCAAACAATGTGCGCTGGTTGATTTCAGTGATATCGGTCAGGCTCCGGCCAATATTACCGATGCAGAGGTTGTTGCCATTGTTGATCATCACAAGATTGGTGATATCACCACCAACAACCCCATTCTTTTCAATGCCCAGCCTGTAGGTTGTACTGGTACCGTATTGAACCAGATGTACAAATTGGCAGATGTTGAGATTCCCAAGGATATCGCTGGCGGTATGCTGGCTGCCATTCTCAGTGATACCGTTAATTTCAAATCCCCTACCTGCACAGATGCTGATAAGGCCGCAGTTGCCGAGCTGAAAGTTGTTGCTGGTGTTGATGATACAGATGCACTTTTCATGGATATGCTCAAAGCCAAATCAACCATCGAGGGTGTTTCCATGAAAGACCTGGTATTCCGTGACTATAAAGATTTCGATATGAACGGTAATAAAATTGGTGTTGGTCAGCTTGAGCTTGCCACCTTGGATCAGGTTGCTGATATTCGTGACGATCTTTATAAAGCCATGGAAGAGGTTAAGGCTGATGGTCGGCATTCAGTTCTGTTGATGCTCACCGATGTTGTTAAAGAAGGTACTGACCTGGTGGTTATCTCTGACGATAACGCTGTTATCGAGAAGGCATTTGATGCCAAGCTTGATGGTACCTCCATGTGGATTGACGGCATGATGAGCCGTAAAAAACAGACTGTGCCTAATCTACAGACCGCATTCGGCTGCTAATTTCCCGCATTTCCGTTTTGCAAAGGTTCATGGCTTAACTGCCATGAACCTTTTTTTGTTTAATGGGCCAGCTTAGAGTCCCTGGTAAAATCAAAGGAATCGTCATGTTCATCATTATGACATTTTAGGCAGGTCTCTGTGATAACAGGGGTAGTCAGCGGGTTGCTGCGGGGGTTGTCGGCGTGTTGAAGGCCTGGTCCGTGGCAGGCTTCGCAACCAACGCTCTGGAGTTCCAGGGGCAGGGCCAGGGCCAGGTTACGGTTATCCGCATTAATGCCGGTGACATGGCAGGGCAGGCAATTAACATTGTATTGCTGCTTCCTCTTGGTGAGGGTGGCAAAGGCAGAGGCATGGCGGCTGGCAGTCCAGCCCCGATACTCCTCTTCGTGGCATTCCTGACACCTGATATGGCCACTGTAGCCGACCAGTCCTTTTTTGCGACTGATTCGCTGCCCCATTTCGTTAACCTGGCGTTTGGCTTGCTGTACCAGCATATCAACCGCCGGGTCATCATCAATATCTATCTCCACCGCGATAAAGTCTCCCTGCCAGTTTGATTTATTAACGCCGTTTTTCGTTTGGCTGGTAAGCTTGCTTATTTCTTCACTTAAGCTCAGTTTGCGTTCTTCCATCTTTATAAGGCCCTGTAGAACCTTGGGTTTATTTTTATAGATCTCTGCCGGGTTGCCTTTACTCCTGAATTTATTTATCTGCCAGTTTAAGCGGTCAAGTTCCTTTTTTTTGTCGGAAAGCGGGTCTGGCCTGCTGCTCTGCCATTTGCCGTTGGAATGCCAGTTAATCTGGATTCTGCCTAAATATTTTCCTTGCTTGGCAGTCTGGGTTGTCAGGGTATTATTTATGAGATGGGCTTTGAGATTATTGGTATTGATTCCGGCCTGGAGGATGATATTGATCCTCGGATAGAGCTGGCTGATCTTTTTATTGTCTGCCGTGCTCAAACTGGAGAACAGGACAATTATGTCGCATTGGCTTGAGAGTTTATTAAGCTCTGTTGGCAGAATCTTCTGCCAGGGAAGGACATGGTAATTGTCTTTTTTGCTATGGATTAATCCACGCTGATCAGTAAGGCCGATGATCCCGATTTTAAGGCCACTTTTGCCCAGAATCAGGCTGGGGCTGAAGATCGGTTTTTTGCTTTCCTGGTCAACCAGATTGGCGGACAGCCAGGGGAAGGTCGAAAGCTCTGCCATCTTGCTTAGAAAGCTAAGACCGCCAGCCAGATCATAGCTGCTGATACCCACTGCCTCATAGCCCATTTCATTATAGGCAGAGACAATGGCTTCGGCCAGGATCTGGTCTTGACCTGCCTTGATTGCTGCACCTGCCTGGTGACGGGCAAAGAGCAGGGCACCACTGTCAATGAGCAGGGTCTGGTTTGGGTCAAAATTCATTTTTTTGAGGATGGTTGTTTTCTTAGGCAGACCGCCCAATTGTTTTGATTTTCAACCGCAGGGCTCGGTTTCACCCCTGACATCGTTGGAATAAAGAATAGTAATCTGGTTATTTACCGCGGAAAAACCCGGGTTGGCAACAAACAGAGTAACAATGCAGATGATGGTGAAAAGATATTTCATGATTTATCCTTTTTACGGCTGGCATGACGGTGGGCGAGAATGCGGCGCCATTTAATGAGGCGGTCACGGATGATGGCCTCATAGCCGTGATTACTCGGTTGGTAATATTTTTTGTTTTTTAGTTCCGGTGGCAAATGGTCCTGATCGGCAATGCCGTCCTCCTGGTCGTGGGCATATTTATAGCCCTTGCCGTACCCAAGATTCTTCATAAGAGAGGTGGGGGCATTGCGAATATGAAGAGGGACAGGCAGGCTGCCGGTTTTGCTGATATCTGCCAGGACCTCTTTATAGGCGATATAGACGGCATTGCTCTTGGCGGCTGTTGCCAGATATGTGACAGCCTGGGCCAGGGCGAGTTCACCCTCCGGTGAACCCAAGGTGTGGTATGAATCTCTTGCGCACACGGCAATTGTTAATGCCTGGGGATCGGCGTTGCCGATGTCTTCCGAGGCAAAACGGATTAATCTTCTGGCAATATACAGGGGGTCTTCACCACTTTTGAGCATCCGGATTAACCAATAGAGGCTGCCGTCCGGATCACTGTCCCGCATACTTTTATGAAGAGCAGAGATCAGGTTGTAATGTTCTTCGCCACTTGCATCATAACGCAGACTCTGGCGTTGCAGGGCCTTTTCAGTGGTGGCCAGACTGATAATCCTGCCATTATCATCTGTATTGTCAGCAAGTGAAGCACTTATCTCCAGGCTGGTAAGGAGCCGGCGGGCATCACCGTCTGCCAGGGACACCAGGTGATCAGCAGCCTCAGGTTCAATTGTGATATCGTCATTGGCCAGTCCGTGGTTCCGGTCTTTCATGGCCCGGGTCAAGATCAGTGACAGGTCGTCATTGGTTAAGGGGTTTAAGGTGATGATCTGGCAGCGGGAGAGCAGGGGGGCGACCACATGAAATGAGGGGTTCTCTGTGGTGGCTCCAATCAGAGTTAAGAGGCCTGATTCCACATGGGGAAGGAAGGCGTCCTGTTGCCCTTTGTTGAAACGATGGATCTCATCAACAAAAAGAATGGTGTTCACTCCGGCTTTTTTGCTCTGTTTTGCCTCTTTGACAATCTGGCGGATCTCTTTAACCCCGCCAAGGACAGCGGAGAAAAAGACAAAGCCGGCATCAGTTGAGCGGGCAAGAATACGGGCCAGGGTGGTTTTGCCGGTGCCGGGAGGACCCCAGAGAAGTAGAGAGGGAAGAAAGTTTGCATCCAGCAGACGGCTAAGAATTCGATCCGGAGCCAGAAGGTGTGGCTGACCGATAAAATCATCTATTTTTTCCGGCCTCATTCTTTCAGCCAGTGGTTTGTTATCGCTGTTATTGGTCATGCTGGTTATTTATGGCTGGAATGGATGGAGACAAAACGGTCGGTCATTCGTTCTGATGAAAATACCAGGGACTCGATATCAAGATAATCAAGGACATTTTCGTCATAAAGAATTTTCACCTTGGAGGCAAAACCATCTTCAGGTTCCTCGTCCCAGAAATAGACCTGTTGGGGCAGGTTGGGGAGAACCTTGATCTCCATGGCGGCAGTTGCGGTGGTTCCACTGATGGGGCTTCCTCCCACCCGGGAGCATATCTTTGTGATCCCGTCACCGGTCATGCCGGTAAACAGCTTGGCCAGGGGCTCTTCAGCGTAGGTTGCCAGGGTGCGAACCTTGGAGATTGAGTTGGGCAGACTTTCCAGGCCGATCCAGTTATTGGTGGCCGGTTTTTTGCCCTGGTAATGGATATAATTATAAAGCAGGATTTGATCCCGATGATCTTCCGGAACCTGGTTATTAATAGTGATCTCTTCGGCAGTGAGCATAACCTGTTGCCCGAGATAGATGAAGCTGAGGCTATTATTATCAGGATGAAAAGATGCCCCGAGATTATCGGCGATCCCAGGTAGATCCATTCCCCGGATTTTACTCTTTAAATGATTGATTAATTCCCGTTCTTTTTCTTCAGCCAGTTCAGCCAGATTTTTTTTGTCACCAGTCGGAAGTTCAAGACCGCTTAATTCGATATATGGGCATTTATGGGGGTCTTCGCCGCTTTTGGCCACGTTGGCGGCAAAGGCAAGGCAGGCAGGATAGCCGCATTCACCGCAATTATTGCCCGGAGTTTTTTTGACGATCTCAAGGGGATTCATTTTCAGATCACCATCTTGATGGTCTTTTCATTACTGAAGGTGGCATAATAGAAATTGCGTGCTTCTTCGCTCTCCACCACGATCTCCAGGTTAAAGGAATGGTATTTGCCGGAGCTGCTCTTTTTGGAGGGGGTAAGGATATAATCGATATTCTCCATCACCTTTGCTACCAATTGGTCAATACTTTCTTCGGTGCTGACAAGTTTATACTGCCAGGGACAGGGATATGCTATTTCCGGCCGGCAGCCGGTGGAGTTTTCTAATTTATTCATTTGTTTATCTATGGTTTAGGGATTTATTCCGGTCTGTTTTTGTTCCATCAACAATAAATTAACCCATCAAAAGCCACCATGCTTGCAAAAATTTTTGAAAACCGAACCGGTTCTCTTGTTAATTTCAGAAACGGTCTCAGGTCTTGTTGTCTTTGGGGTTAATTGTTTTTGTCGGTTTAATTCCCTGGTTGGAACCATGGGAACAATTGCATTTGTCATCATATGTTGACGAGCCACAGCCAAGTCGTTTCCACAGGATGGGCAGGGAAAGAATGGCAAGCAGAATGGCTGAAGACAGGCTAAGCCACGGTGGAATCACCTCTCCGGCCTGGCCGATTGTGGCCACCGGGTCCAGATTGAATTTCTCGTAGATCATGTCCAGGCATAGTCCTGCTGTCACAGCCGACATGGAAAGAATTGCCAGATAGAAGAAACTGGCCCTTTTGCCAAGTATCTTAAGCAGCACCGAAAGGGATGTGATATTTGTGGCAGGCCCTGCCAATAAGAACACCAGGGCCGCCCCCGGGCTTACCCCTTTCAGGATCATGGCTGCGGCAATTGGGGTTGAGGCGGTGGCGCAGATATATAATGGAATACCTGCCACCAGCATCCATAACATGGATTTCAGACCGCCACCCAGGTGATCTGTCATGACCTGTTGGGGGACCATAACCGTGATAAGGCCAGCGATCAAGAGACCTGCCCCGAACCATAGGGCCAGCTCATTCCATAATTCTGTGACAGCAAATTTAAGGCCCATTGCAATTTTTTGGAGCATGGTTGGCGGAATAATATTTTCTGCACATGTCTGGTCAATAGTCTTCAGTTCTGGTGGATTTGCCTGTTCTGCCCAGATGTTTTCAAAAATACCGGCAGCCATTGCGCCGATAAAGGCAGCCATGGGTCGGGCAATTGTCATTAAGGGATCAAGCAGGGCGTAAGTCGCACTTATTGAGTCAACACCAGATTCCGGGGTTGAAATAAGAAAAGCAGTGGTGGCGCCGTTATTGGCCCCCTGTTTCTTCAAGGCCGCTGCCGCCGGCAGGACTCCGCAGGATCACAAGGGGATGGGGATGCCGAAAAAAGCCGCTTTCAACACTGGCATAAACCGGCCCTTACCAAGATGGACCGAGATAAATTCCGGTGACAGAAAAACCTTGAGCAGCCCGCCCATGACCAGGCCAAGGACAATAAAGGGTGCGGCCTGCAGGAGCAGAGCCCAGGAAGCGGACAAAACTTCGTTAATGTAGATCATTTATTATTCCCGTATATGTTCAAGAGCAATTGTTACCAGCTGGCTAATGTGATTGTCGCTTAAGCGGTAATAGAGGATGGCACCCTGTCTGCGGTTGGAGACGATCTTCATCTGTCTCAAGGTGCGCAGCTGATGGCTGACTGCTGACTCGCTTACACCAAGAAAGGCGGCTAGGTCGCAGACGCACATTTCTTCCCGGGCCAGGGCTAGAAGTATTTTCATTCTGGTGGGGTCAGCCATGGTTTTAAATAATAATGACATGTCATTTATTTCGTCTGCACCCAGGCAGTGCTTTCTGGCTTGGTCAATTCTTTCTTGATGGATTACCCGACAATTGCATTTGTCATTCTTCATTTTAGCTTCATGTCCATATGAGCAGTTGCTCATATGGACATGTCTGATATGGTTTTGTCAAGTTAGGTTTTGTTGGAAGTTGGGTTAGATAAGGCTTGAAACAGGTTCAGAGGTGATCCGTTATTGTAAGGTGTTTGGTCAGGGAAGGGGGCTGCCACTTAGGTATTGCCTCCAGACGCTCCATGACACTGGGATGTAGGCCGGTGTGTTTGGGGATGTGGCGGTGATGTCGACCCAGCAATTTATAAAAGCCCTGGTACTCTTCATGGGCATTTGCCGTGGCTTTTCCCTTTAGGTTTTGTTTAAGATGATGTTCAAAAGAAAGTCCGGCTTTTTCCGCCTCATTAATCATCCAGCCAAGGGGGGTGTCGGCAAGACAGCCACCATCAGGGTCGGGCGGGTAGGAGCCGCCCACATCACTGTGGACCCCGGCAAACCATAACTGAACAAGATCAAGACCTTTGCGCCTTCGCCATATGGTTGGTTTGAAGTCCTTGCGGCATTCATCAAGGGCCAGAGCATGGCGGGCGATTTCGATATTGGCACCAATCTTATTATCGTAAAACAGCTGTTTTTCATCGACAAATCCAAGCATTCGCAAGGGAATGCCCAAAGCGCCTACTGTGTCCCAGACTCCGATGAATTTTATTTTTGTTATCCCTGCCACACTAAATTGCTGGCAGAAGTCTTTAGATGTTTTGTCGTCTGGTTTGATTTCCGGGTTCTTGTATAACTCAAAGGCCTCTTTAATCCGAAAAGCCTCCATTCTTTTAAGGATGGAACAATTATTGATCATCCCGGCCAGGCTGCGGACTGTATAGGCTCCCCGGCTGAAGCCGAATAGATAGATCTGGTCGCCTGGTTCATAATTATGGACAATGAACCGATAGCAGTCCATGATGTTTTTGTCGATGCCCCGACCAAAACCTCCGGCGGTGAAGTTGTTATGGTAGGAGCCAAGCCCCCAGTCATAAAAAACTATCTGGCTGATGTTGTCGCTGGTCTCCGGCGAGATACCCCTGGCTATTTTTAGAACATTGGTGGGGAAGTCATGGCCGGGGCGCTCTTCCGGTCGGTTCCAGGTTCCATCGGCACAGATAATAATGTACTTCATCTCTCATTCTCCAGGTCGTTGAAGTTCTTCCTGGTCTCGGCCAGTTTTTCGCCATAGCCAGCAGCATCGCCATATTTAAGGAAATTATGGTACCGGCTGTGGAATGATTTTCCTGGCCGGGCATGTTTGATGGGGCACCAGAATTGTTCGGTGCGACCGGCAATTTCTCTTATATAGGCAATGAGTCCATTGAAATACCCGCAATAACAGCAATTAATCTTTTCGATTATGTTGAGATAACTTAGAGAATGCCGGTCGATGATGATATAATCGCTGCGTTTCACCTTGGGTACCTGGTAAATTGGGAAACAGATCAGCATAAAGAGTGTGACTGACAGGTCAAGGAACAGGGCCGGAACCAGACAGGACCAGATAATGGGTACAGTGAGGATGTGAAAAAAGGCGGCCTGGGTGATATAGGGGCCAAGGCGGGTGGCCAGGGTTTTATGGTACCGCCGGGTGGCCTCTTCAAAAAGAACCCTTTTGCCTTTAACCTTATAATAAAACTCTTCCTCTTTTTTGCGAAATTCTTCAATAAGATCTTTTTCAAGCCGGTTGATCTGCTCAATAAGGTCCTGGATATTTTTTATCATTAGACTCCTTCCCTGCATTTTGCTCTTAAATTAATCAACATGTAAGTAAATGAATTATAGAGGAAAACGGATGCAAAATAAAAGGGTTTTGCTATAATATTCACATGTTAGCGACTTTACCGGCAACTTCTGAAGAGATGAGGGCCCGGGGCTGGGATTATATTGATATTATTCTGGTGACCGGTGATGCCTATGTTGATCATCCAGCCTTTGGTGTTGCCCTTATAGGGCGCTGGCTTGAGGCCCATGGCTATCGGGTGGCGGTATTGGCCCAGCCCCGTCATGACAGCCCGGCTGATTTCACTGTCTTCGGTCCTCCCCGTCTTTTCTGGGGGATTTCCAGCGGCAATCTCGACTCCATTGTTGCCAATTATTCCGGTAACGGCAAGGTTAGGGATCAGGATTCTTATTCATCCGGTGGTAATCCGTATTTTGGCAGTGAGCGAATAAAAAAAGAGCGGCGTCGACCGGATCGGGCCACTATCAGATATACTGCTCTGGCCCGGGCGGCGTTCAAGGATGTGCCGGTGGTTTTAGGAGGTCTTGAGGCCTCGTTGCGTCGTTTTGTCCATTATGATTATCAGCAGAAAAGGCTTCGCTCTTCTATTCTAACTGATGCCAAGGCTGATATCCTGATATATGGCATGGGGGAAAGGGCTGTTCTGGAGATTGCCCGTCGCCTTGACCATGAGAAAGCTCTTGACCGTATTGACGGCACCTGTGTCCGAATTACCGACTCCCAGATTAAGGATATTAAGGGTCACCATTTTCTTCCATCCTGGCAGGAAATTAATCAAGATCAGGCATCTTTTCTTGATGCTGAACTATCCATTGACCGGCATGCCCGCTCCGGGGAGCAGAAGGTTTTGGTGCAGCAGCAGAAATCGATGTGGGTTGTGCAGAATCCGCCAGCCCCTCCTTTGCTTTCTGATGAACTTGACCGGCTTTACTCTCTTCCCTTTAGCCGGAAGCCCCATCATCTGGCTGGCGATATTCCAGCCTATCGGATGATTAAAGATTCCATCACCATTGTCAGGGGGTGTTGCGGAAATTGTTCGTTTTGTGCCATTGCCCGTCATCAGGGGCCTGTAATTACCTCCCGTAGTGAAGATTCAGTTATGGCCGAGATCCGTCAATTGACTATGATGGACGATTTTACCGGGGTTGTCAGCGACCTGGGTGGTCCCACTGCCAATCTCTACGGGGTTGGTTGTCGCCTGGCGAAATGCAAGCGTCATGATTGCCTTAATGGCGGTATCTGCAAACATCTCACCATGGACGAGGACAGGTATCGATCTTTACTTGCCCGGGCACTTAAGGTGGATGGTGTCCGTCATGCTTTTGTCTCTTCCGGGTTAAGGATGGAGCTTTTTTTGCAGACCCCGAATCTTCTGGAAGATATTTTGCTGAAGCATACCCCGGGGTCCATGAAGATAGCACCGGAGCATACCGAGAAAGAGGTACTGCGGCTCATGCATAAGCAGGGCCCTGAAGTTCTTGAGAAATTCATGGTCAAATGTCGGGACATTGGCCGGCGTCATCGCCGGAAAATTCATTTTACCCCGTACCTGATCTCTGCCCATCCCGGCTGCCGCTTGGCTGACATGAAGGCTATGGCTGCTAAACTGGCAGGTTTGGACCTGGAGGTTCGGCAATTTCAGGATTTCACCCCTACCCCGGGTACTATTGCTACAGCAATGTATGTTGCCGGGCTTGATCGTGATTCACTGGCTTCAATCTATGTGGCTCGTACAGATAATGAGCGAAGACAGCAGAGAAAGGTACTGGAGGCGTTCCGGCCTGTCGCTAAAGGCAGGAAGGGCTCTAAAAAAATGGTTAAAAATAAAAGGCGGCGAAATTGACTAAGATCAGCAGAAAAATTCTGGTGGCAGTTGATGGGTCTCATTATTCGTTTAATCAGCTGTCCTATCTGGCCATGATGTTTGCCGGCGTTGATGATGTGCATTTTCATCTTTATCGTGTGGTGTCCGGAGGCAGTCAGCCGGTGGGTAGTGAATGGCTTGATGATGAAACAAGGCAGAACCTGCTGCCGGCTGCGGTGCAGAAGAGTTGTCGTCTTGCCAGCAAACAACTTAAAGAAGAGGCCGGGATACTCATTCGCAAAGGTTTTTCTCCTGAGCAGATTGAGCTTACTGTCCAACCATCCCGGGTAGGCATTGCAGCTGATATTGTCCAGGAGGCGCGTAAGGGAACCTATGATGCTATTATCATGGGCAGAAGGGGGTTGGGGCGAATTCAGGAACTGGTTCTTGGCAGTGTGACAACCTCGGTTCTGGCCAGGTGCTTTGATGTTCCTCTCTGGCTTCTGGACGGTGAAGTTGATATTCGTCGGGTTCTTGTACCCCTTGATGGTTCTGTTCATTGCCTGCGGGCGGTTGATCATCTTGGTTTTGTGCTCAAGGGGGTGCCGGGAGTTGAGATAACTCTTTTTCATTCGGCAGCTTTTTTCAGTCGGCGACCGGATAAAGGTCTTGAGCGGTTTTGTGAAGAATGGGGTAAGAGCTGGTGTGATGAGTATCTTGCTGGCCCGGAAGCAGTTTTTAGGGGGCCGGAGCAGATTTTGCGAGAGTCTGGTTTTGATATGGATAATGTAATTCGGGCAGATGAGGGCAGGGGGCTTGATCCGGCCCGGGATATTTATCTGCAGATTCGTTACCGAAAATTTGGGACTGTGGTCATGGGCCGACGGCTGGCGGAAGAGAGTAAGGGCTTCATGGGTAGTGTTTCCGGCCGGGTATTACGGGCGGCCAATAATGTGGTGGTCTGGCTGGTTCATTGAAACTTTTTACAGGCGTTTTTGATTTTTTTTTCTAAAACAAAATGATCCGATGAAGGCTCATAGGCGTGTCCTCCCGTTCTGCCAGGAAACAGATTGCTCTGTTTTCTGGCTCTGTTATTCCAAGGGCGGTAAAGGTCTTGGGTGAAAAATGGGAGAACATGGCCTTTTTGAAAAAATGATTACGGTCTTTTGCCTGGTAATGGGGGGGGGAATCATCCGGCAATTTTTGCCAGAGCAATTGTCTTGTTTCTTTTAGGTCTTCCGTTGCCAGGTGTTTGGGCAGAAAACGATGACCAGTGCGCAGCCAGTCGTAGCGAAGCAGTTCCAGTAAGACCTGTTTGTTTTCTTGTTTCTCTGCCAGAATGGCAAGGAGAGATGACATCTTTTCCTGGGTTTTGGCCATGTCGAAAAAATCCTGTTCCTGACAGATTTGCATTAGATCAGAGAAAAAGCTGAAACCATCACTTGTTTTATTGATCAGGGTAAAGAACGAGGGAAAAAACCTGTTATTGTAGAAGTCCTCTACACATTCACCGAACCAGTATAATTCAGTTAAATTTTCATGGCTCAATCGGCTGGTTGCCAGAACCTGATAGGGGGGCTGCTGGCAATACTTTATGTCGTATTTGGCGATATGTTTGCTGATTGGGGTGTGGGGAAGAATTTTCAGCAGGCCCATCTGAATATAATGGGGTTGGAGCTGGAATATTTCATTGAATGATCTGGCGAAATCAGCCCTGCCTTCTTCGGGAAGGCCAAGGATCAGGTCGAGATGCAGATGAATATTGTTGAGGTCAAGCAGCCTTTTAATATTTTCTTTTGATCTTTCCAGGTCGGTTTTACGGTTGATGGCAGCAAGGGTTTTTTTGTTAGTTGACTGGACGCCGATCTCAAACTGGAATTGACCGTTTTTGCACTTAGCCAGGAGCTGGAACATCTCTTCTGTAAACAAGTCCGGGGCGATTTCGAAGTGAAAGCAGGTGTTCCCTCCGTTTTCCATGAGAAACTGCCAAAGGTCCATGGCCCGCTTGCGGTCGGCATTGAAAGTGCGGTCAATAAAGCGGATGATCCTCGGTTTGGTTGCGAGGATCAGCTTTAATTCCTCTTTAACCTGATCAAGGCTCAGGTGACGTAAACCATCCTCGTTGGCAGACAGGCAGTACGAGCAGGAGAAAGGGCAGCCCCGGGAAGATTCGTAATAGATATTGCGGTTTTTGAGACTGGCACTGAAGTCTTTGTCATTATATGGAGATTTAAAATCCCCAAATCCTTCAGCCTGGTAGCAGGCCTTGGGCTTGTTGGCGCGTAGATCCCGGTAGAAGGCGGCAGGTGCGGATTCAATCTCACCTTTAAACAGGGTGCATTGTTGCGGCAGCTTTCCTCCGAGGATCGATGGAGCCTGGGGGCCGCCAATGATGATGGGGGTCTCCGGCCTTACCAGAGATAGATCCTTAATAAGCTTTTCAGTAAGTTCATGGTTCCAGATATACACCGAAAAAAAGACTGCATCTGCCGCCTGGGTGGTGATTTGGGTCAGCAATTTATAATAAGGGTCGTTAATGGTGTATTCGTTAATGGTGATCTGGCAGCCGGCAATATTGGCCCTGAGCTCCTGCCTGAGATAATAGAGGCTGAGGCAGGAATGGGAATACCGGCAATTAAGTGATATTAAATTAAATTTCATCATTAAATAATATTATGCAGCTGAATTTACTTTTAACTTCTGTCTTGGCTGGGAAAAGGATTCCCCGGTATCTTTCATCATTAAAATAAAGTATGTTGACAGTCAGGATTTTAATTAGTAATTAGTAATTGTTACTAATAAGCTAACCTTTAATTATTTTAACATCTTTTGAGATGTTATTCTATGTACGAGATCATGGCGAATATTTTTCAACAAACAGGGGCAAAGGCCATTTTTCATCTCCAGGACATGGGGCGGATGGGGCTTTTTTTGCTGGCGATTATCCGTGGTATCTTTCTGCGTCCCTTTCGTTTTGCAGAAACACTGCGCCAGATCCGGATCATCGGTGCTGACTCCTTTGTGGTGATTTTTTTCACCGCTGCCTTTACCGGAATGGTTCTTGGCCTTCAGGGTTATTATACTTTGCGCAAATTTGGCTCCGAGGGCCTGCTTGGCTCGGCTGTGGCACTCAGTCTGATTCGTGAACTTGGGCCTGTTTTGACCGCTTTAATGGTTACTGGCAGGGCTGGTTCGGCCATGTGTGCCGAGATCGGTATCATGCGCAACAGCGAGCAGCTTGATGCCCTTGAATGTATGTCCGTGGATCCCTTTAGATATCTTTTGACCCCTAAATTTCTCGCGACATTAATTGCGGTGCCCATCCTTACCCAGTTTTTCAATGTTGTTGGAATCGGTGGCGGTTATCTTGCCGGGGTTATGCTTTTAAAAGTCAATCCGGGCGCCTATTTTTCCGGGATTGAGCAAAGTGTGGTTAACCATGATATTAACCTGGGGATTATTAAATCCTTTGTTTTTGCTTTTCTGGTGGTCTGGATATGTGCCGGTCGTGGCTATCTGGTGCATCTCATTGGCAGTGGCGGTTTCGGGGCAGAAGGGGTAAGCCGCGCCACCACACAGGCCGTGGTGCTCTCTTCGATTTCGGTTTTGATCTGGGATTATCTGATTACTGCCATGATGTTATGAGGATGTTTGGGTGAACGGAGTTAATAATAAAACAGGTGATTGGCCGGCAATTGAGTTTCACAATGTGAGTAAGTCTTTTGGCAGCCAGAAGGTACTTGACAGGGTAAATGTGTCTTTCCCGGCTGGTAAAACTACGGTGATAGCCGGGGGTAGCGGTCAGGGTAAGAGTGTTACCCTGAAGTTGATTCTTGGTTTACTGGCACCGGATTCCGGTGAGATATTGGTTGATGGGGTTAATATTGTTGGCATGTCCCGTTCCCGCCTTAGCAGTGTTCGGGAGAAGTTCGGGGTTCTTTTCCAGGGCGGAGCTCTGTTGGATTCCATGCCGGTCTTTGATAATATTGCCCTGCCCCTGGTGGAACGGACCTCTCTTTCGTCTCTGGAAATCCGTCAGGAGGTGGATGAGGTTCTTGCCCGGCTTGACCTGGTTGGACATGGAGATAAATTCCCGGCCCAGTTAAGTGGCGGTATGAGGAAGAGGGCAGGCCTTGCCAGGGCTCTGATGATGAAGCCTGAGATTATGCTTTTTGATGAACCAACCACCGGCCTTGATCCCCGGATAACCCTGGATATTTACAGGTTGTTTTTTCGGATTCAACAGCAATTATCCTATACAGCAATTATTGTAAGCCATGATATTCCCCGTGTTTTTAATCTAGCTGATGGAGTGGTAATGCTTAATCAGGGGAAAATGAATTTTTACAATAGCCCTGAAGATATTCAGCTTGATAATGATTCAGCGGTGGTGGATTTTACCCGTGAGACCATGGGTGAAGTAGGACAATGGTAATGAAGAATAGTCTGGAGAGTTCTTGAGATGAAAAAAAATAATGTAGAGGCAATAGTAGGTCTTTTCCTGATCGCTGGTTTTCTGGCTATTGCCTGGGTCTCATTACAGTTTGGCGAGTTTTCGGTTTTTACCCGTCAGCAGCATTATACACTTAAGGCTGATTTTGACTCAGTGTCAGGTTTAAAGAAAGGTGCTCTTGTTTCCATGGCAGGGGTTGATATTGGCAGGGTCTCTGGTATCAGTCTTTCAGAAGATGCTCAGGCCAGTGTTCTGCTGTTTTTGGAAAAAGATGTCCGAATCAGTGAGGATGCCATTGCCTCGGTTAAAACCCAGGGGATAATTGGAGATAAATTTATCTGGATCAGCCAGGGTGGCTCGGATGATTTTCTCGCTGAAGGTGATGTGATAACCGAGACCGAGTCCGCTCTTGATCTGGAAGAATTGGTCAGTAAATATATTTTTGGCGATGTTTAATCTTGCCTTGATCTTCTCAGGTTCGGGCAATTTGTGATTTAGTTTTTAATTTTGAAGGAAGTTTTGATGATGTTATCTAATTCTTCCCTGGTTTCCAGGGTAGTGATGGTATTTTTACTTCTCCTGGTTACAGGAGGCAGCGGACAGGCTGCTCTGGCAGGTCCTACTGACGAAGTTAAGGTCACGGTTGATGAAATTCTCGTTCTCCTGCGGCAGGATTCGTCGGTGGCTGCCTGGCCGGAACGAAGAAAACTGATAGTTAATAATATTAAAGACAGTTTCGCCTTCCAGGAGCTGTCCATGCGAGTTTTAGGTAGGCATTGGCGCAAACGTTCTGTATCGGAAAAGGAACAATTTGTTCACCTCTTTTCCACCATTCTTGAAAATTCATATATCGAACGACTCCGATGCTATATTGATGAAGAGGTAGTGTTTCAGAAAGAGATAATCAAGGGCAAAAAGGCCATTGTTTACAGTGCCATTCTCCGGAACCAGCAGGAGATACCAATGCTCTATCGAGTTAAAATGATTAATGGACGCTGGCTGGTATATGACCTGATTATCGAAGGGGTCAGCCTGGTGGGTAATTATCGTAAACAGTTTGCCCAGATTATCAAGAAGGAGAAGTACAGTGGTTTGCTGGCCAGAATGAAGGTGAAGGCTGATGTGGTAGAGGTTTGTCGCTGACAGGCGCAGGGAAAAGAAAATGTCAAAAGGTGAAGGGTGGAGTGATATGAGACGACGGTATTTAGCGGCCTTGACAGTATTATTTATGATTGTGGGTTTGCCATTAAACAGCCTGTTGACAGATTCAATTGGTGGGCCTGGGTTGGCGCCTAATATTGTTTATGCTGCTGAATATGGTAACAGTGATCCTCTTTTTGAGGATGACCCCTTTGCGGTTGATGAAGCTGAAATTCTCGACCCTTTTGAGCCGTTAAACCGTTTCTTTTTTACCTTTAATGATCGTTTCTATTTCTGGTGTTTAAAGCCTGCGGCAAAAGTCTGGCAGCATGTATTGCCTAAAGATGCCAGGATTTGTGTCCGTAATGTTTTTACCAATGTTCTAATGCCGGTTCGTCTGGTTAATTGTCTTTTTCAGGGGAAATGGCAGGCAGCCGGGGCTGAGGTTTCCCGCTTTGTGATTAATTCCACCATTGGGGTTCTGGGTTGTGCTGATCCTGCCAGGGATGAGTTTAATATTGTTCCTCCGGGCTCTGAGGACCTCGGTCAGAGTCTTGGTTTTTATGGTGTTGGTCATGGCCTTTATTTCTGCTGGCCTTTTATCGGCCCTTCATCTGCCCGGGATACCCTGGGGCTGGTTGGTGATTCTCTGGTTAATCCTGTTCAATACATTATGCGTGATGATGCCGGAGCTGGTGTGGCCCTTTACGGACTCGATACTGTCAATCAGACCTCTCTCACACTTGGTGATTATGAGTCATTTCTTGAGTCTGCTTTTGATCCCTATATTGCCCTGCGAGATGCCTATCTTCAGCACCGGCGCCATAAGGTCAGTGATAGCCTTGATACCAGTAGTATTTATTGAGCAGGAATTGACCAATGTCTGAACATTTAGCTGGTGGCCTGGTGAGCTTTGAGGATTTTCAGGGGTTCTGTCCGGATTTTAACCGGGACGATTTTGCTCTTTTGCAACCTTTTCTCAAGGAGCGGTTATATCGGGCTGATGAAGTTGTTGTTGAGGAAGGAACAGGGCTTGATGTTGTTGGTTTTCTTTTTGCCGGTGAGCTGGTTATGCGTAAGGAAGGTCGTTTTGCCGGCAAGAATATTCTTATTGCCCGGTTGATGGCAGGTTCTGTTTTTGGCGAACAGACTGCCATCGCTTCAGGCCCTGCTGCTGTTACCATTACCGCGGTTGCTGATTGCCGGGCAGTTGTCCTGGCCAGGTCTGATCTCGATAAGGTTTTGCTCAAGTCCCCGGCAACCGGTCTGAAGTTGATCAGTATTCTCCTGCAGGTGTCCGGAGTCAGACAGGAGAGCCTGGTTAGTCGGATCACCCAGATTCTCTGATCACTACCCAGTTTGTCATCAGCCTGTATTTTTCTTCTTAACCGGCTCAGATAAAATCAGTGTTTGAAACACCTTGACTTTATCTGCTGATTCTATATATTTTACTGTTCCTTTTAAATTGTGATTATGGTGGGTGTTTTTTTTTGAGTGCAATAGGGAAATCAGCCGGCAAGTCGACTTCCGGTTTAATAGAATTTGTTGAGATACCAGGCCAGGGTCTCAGGGTTGACCTTAGTGATCATGCATGGCTGGTGCCGGAGGCTGACCTGCAAAATTTCTATGCAGCAACAATTTACCTTCAGCCCCAGGGCCAGATGGTATTGGCGGACGGGGAGTTCGAGCTGGTTCTTGACCTTGTCTGCGACCGGTGTCAGCAGCAGTTTAAGTTGCCACTTGCTGAGAAATTTAAAATAGAATTTGAACCGGCATCATCGGCAGAAAGTTTAGCTGCTGATCATCATTGTTCGGATCAGGAGATGGATGTGGTTTTTTATGATGAACCTCGTCTGGATCCCGCTCAGGTCTTGCAGCAGCAAGTAGCTCTGGCAATGCCGGTAAAGCGGATATGTGGTGAGAATTGCCGGGGGTTATGTCCTGGATGTGGGGTTAACCTGAATAATTCAGCTGAAAAATGTAGTTGCCGTCAGGAGAATGATTCTCCTTTCGGAGTATTGGCAGCGTTAAAGAAATAGGATAAAGAAAATATTATTAAGGCTGCATTTCAGCCGGTAAATTTGTTTTAATCGTTGTAAATTATATGGAGGATAACCATGGCCTTACCAAAGAGAAGACATTCCCGTTCCCGTACCAGAAAACGTCGTTCACATGATGCTCTGACTGCCCCCAGTGTAGGTAGTTGCAGTGAATGTGGAGAGCCCAAACTTCCCCATCGTCTTTGTTCAGGCTGTGGTTCTTACAAGGGGAAAACTGTAATTGACCTCGGTGAAGACCTCGATTAGAGCTGTATCCGTTCTAATTCAGCCTATCTGAACTGGCTGCTGGCTGTCGAACCGGCAGCCTTTTAAATTTTATTGTGGCCAGTTCAGTTTTTTTGAAGGGGGATTTATCAGGTGCATATTGCCCTTGACGCCATGGGTAGTGACCAGGGGGCTGATGAACTCGTGGCAGGTGCTGTCATGGCGGTTCGTCAGTCAGGTCTGCGGGTTACCGTTGTGGGTGACCAGCAGCAGCTGGTTGTCGCACTTGCCCGCCAGAATGCCTCGGATGAGGTTGAGGTTGCTGCTGCCAGTCAG
The DNA here is from genome assembly GCA_964653055.1 of uncultured Desulfobulbia bacterium. Taxonomy (GTDB): domain Bacteria; phylum Desulfobacterota; class Desulfobulbia; order Desulfobulbales; family SURF-16; genus CAZZCA01. The sequence continues at coordinate 37,556 of CAZZCA010000012.1, forward strand.
GTAGTGACCATGGATGATTCACCCTTTGACGCCATCAGGAAGAAGAAGGATTCTTCCATGGTCGTTGCTTTTGATATGTTTAAGCAGGGCCAGGTTGATGCTGTTGTCAGCGCCGGTAATTCCGGGGCAGTAATGGTAGCAGCCATCAGATCACTGGGCCGTCTGCCCAATGTCTCCCGCCCTGGTATCGCCGGGGTCTTTCCTACTCTCCAGGACCCGGTTGTAATGATGGATGTCGGTGCCAATGTTGATTGCCGGCCCCGGCATCTTTTTCAGTTTGCTGTTATGGCCTCTGCCTTTTCTTCGGTGATGTTCGGGATCGAGCGACCCCGGGTTGGAATTCTCAGTATCGGCGAAGAAGGTGCCAAGGGAAATCAGCTGGTGAAGAGAACCAGGGAAATACTGGCGTCCAGTAATCTTAATTTCGTCGGAAATGTTGAGGGCCAGGATACCTTCCAGGGCAATGTTGATGTAATTGTCTGTGATGGTTTTGTCGGCAATGTCTGTTTAAAATTAAGCGAAGGACTTGCCGAGGCGATTATGTCAATGCTCGGTGATGAAATTGGCCAATCCGCCAAGGCCAAGCTTGGTTATTTTCTTGCCCGTGACGCTTTTTCCAATTTCCGCAAGAGGGTAGATTATGCTGAGTACGGTGGAGCACCGCTCCTCGGTCTTAATGGAACTGGCATTATTTGTCATGGTCGCTCAAATCGTACTGCTATCAAAAATGCCATTCAGGTTGCAAATAATCTTGTTGCCAATAAAGTAAACAGCCAGATTCTTGACATGCTTAAAGAGCATGATTCGGGGGACATGGATGAATAGAATGGTAATCATGGGAACCGGGTCAGCTCTGCCGGAAAGGGTGTTGACCAACTCCGAACTGGAAGAGCTGGTTAATACCTCTGATGAGTGGATTACTGTTCGTACCGGGATTAAAACCAGGCATATTGCCGGAGTCGGCGAAAAAACCTCTGACTTGGCTGCCGCCGCCGCCATGGATGCACTGGCCATGGCAGATCTCGATCCTGCTGATCTTGACCTGATTATAGTGGGTACCATTACCCCGGAAATGACCATGCCATCCTGTGCCTGTATGGTGCAGCAGAAAATCGGGGCAGTTGGGGCCCATGCCTTTGATCTTAACGCTGCCTGTTCCGGCTTTCTTTTTGCCCTTGATCTGGCTGAAAAATATATCAATTCAGACCCTGGGATGAAGATCCTGGTTATTGGAGCCGAGACTTTGTCCACTCGGACTAATTGGCAGGATCGTAATACCTGCGTTCTGTTTGGTGATGCGGCTGGAGCAGCGGTTGTCGGCTCAAGTAACGATCAGCGAGGAATGCTTGCTTCTAAACTTTATTCCGATGGCAGGCTCAGTGATCTTCTGTTCATGAACGCTGCTCCTCGGATGAGCCCGGATGGCCCCCGGGATGAAGATTGTCAATCGGTGATTCAGATGGCAGGCCGCGATGTCTTCAAACATGCAGTTCGTTCTCTTGCCGGGGCTGTTGATGAGGTGCTCGCTGGCAGTGATTATTCCCTTGAGGATATTTCTCTTTTAATCCCCCATCAGGCCAATATCAGAATCATAGCCAGTCTTTCTGAACGGCTTGCAGTTCCTATGGAAAAGATCTATATAAATCTTAATAAATATGGTAATACATCGGCGGCAAGTATACCTGTTGCTTTGGATGAGGCTAACAGGTCAGGTCGGTTGAAAAGAGATGATCTGGTACTCTTTTGCGCCTTTGGCGGCGGATTTACCTGGGGAGCCTCTCTTTTCCGTTGGTAGGTAACGATTTTCAACCTAATGAGGGTGTAATAGTGGATTATTTTTTAACTGAAGAACAGCAGATGATTGTTGATCTCTCCCGTCAGATTTCCGAGGAATTAATTGTTCCCAAGCGGGCAGAGCTTGATGAAACCGAAGAATATCCCACAGAAATTCTTGACGCAGTGGCTCAGGCTGACCTTTACGGTCTTTATGTGCCTGAAGAATATGGTGGCCTTGGTGCCGGAACATTCGAGACTGTTCTGGCCCTTGAGCAGCTTGGTCGTGGTTGTATCGGAGTGGCTACTGCATTTGCCGCAAGTGCCCTGGGAGCCTATCCTGTTTTGATTGGTGGCAGCGATGAGCTTAAGGCAAGCTATTTGCCAGATATTGCCACCGGTAAACGCAAGGCAGCCTTTGCCCTCACTGAGGCCAATGCCGGTAGTGATGCATCAGGTATCCAGACAACTGCTGTCCTTGACGGCGACGAATGGGTATTAAACGGTACCAAACAATGGATTACCAATGCCGGTGAGGCTCAGATCTATACGGTGATTGCCATCACCGACCGTTCCAAAGGAGCTCGTGGGGCGTCCATGTTTGTGGTTGAGGATACTGACCCCGGCTTTTCCTGCGGACCTAAGGAAAAGAAAATGGGCATCCGGTGCTCGTCTACCAGGGAGCTGATTTTTAAGGATTGTCGCATTCCCAAAGATCGTCTCATCGGTCGCCAGGGAACCGGTTTTATCACTGTGATGAAGACCCTGGACAAGTCCCGGCCCGGAATAGCCATTCTTGGTGTTGGTCTTGGTCAGGCTGCTCTGGACGAGGCGGCAATTTATGCTAAACAGCGGGTTCAGTTTGGTAAGCCCATTATCGCCTTTCAGGCGGTTCAGCATATCCTGGCTGATATGGCCATTCAACTGGAGGCTGCTCGTTCTCTGGTTTATAGTTCGTCCAAGCATATTGATGCCCATCCCCGTGACATGTCCAAGGCCTCTTCCATGTGTAAAGTTTTTGCCACTGATATGGCAATGAAGGTTACCACCGATGCGGTGCAGGTTCTTGCCGGTTATGGCTATATGCGCGAGTATCCGGTGGAGAAAATGATGCGTGACGCCAAGATTCTCCAGATTTATGAAGGGACTAATCAGATTCAGCGTAATGTGGTTGGTCAGGAGCTTAACAAGGAGTATTCAAAGATCTGATGAAGATCCTCGTATGTATTAAACAGGTACCAGATGCCAAGGATGTTCGTCTTGATCCTGAGACTAATACCCTGGCCCGGGAAGGAGTGCAGTCTGTTATTAATCCCTATGACAGTCATGCTCTGGAAGAGGCGGTTCGTCTCAAGGATGAATATTCAGCCACGGTTACGGTGCTGACCATGGGCCCACCCCAGGCGGAAGATATTCTGCGCCAGGCCATTGCCTGCGGAGCAGATGATGCGGTTTTGGTATCTGATCGGGCCTTCGCCGGTTCTGATACCCTGGCCACCACCTATACCCTGGCCAATGCCATCAACAAGATCGGTGGTGCTGATCTTGTTCTCTGCGGTAAACAGGCCATTGACGGTGACACTGCGCAAGTTGGACCCGGCCTGGCTGTTCGTCTTGATATGCCCTATGTTACTTGTATCCGCCGGATTACTGATTACAGTGATAATACTTTTGTGGTTGAGCGGATGATGGATGACGGTTATGACGAGCTTGAGGTTGATGGCCCGGTTCTTTTTACGGTTGTGAAAGAGATCAATGAACCACGCCTTCCTTCTCTCAAGGGAAAAATGAAGGCGAAAAAGGCAGAGATAACTGTTTTAAGTGCTGATGATCTCGGTGCCAATGCTTGTCATCTTGGCCTCCAGGGTTCACCCACCCAGGTGGTTCGGGTTTTCGCTCCCGAGCTTAAGGGTGACAGGGTGATGTTGGAAGGAACAATTGACGACCAGGTCAGTCAATTGGCTGATATCTTTATGGAGGCCGGTTAAATGCTGAATATAGATATTGATGCCTGTATGGGCTGCGGTCTTTGTGAGGAAAATTGTGCCTTTGATGCCATTCATGTTGTTGATGGATTGGCTGAAGTTAACGAAAGCTGTACCCTCTGCGGCGGCTGCGTAGATTTTTGTGAAACAGATGCCTTGAGTATTGAGGGTCAGGACCGGCAGGATGTTGATCTCTCCGCCTGGTCCGGTATCTGGGTTTTTGCTGAATACCGCCAGGGCCGGATAGCTCCGGTTACCCATGAGCTGCTTGGTGCCGGTCGTAGGCTGGCTGACCAGCGTCAGACCGAGCTTGCAGCTGTTCTTTTTACTGATGCGGGTGGAGACTTGCCGGCGGAACTTATCGCCCATGGGGCGGACAAGGTCTATCTGGTAGAAGATCCTGCTCTTGTTCAGTTCAGTGATGATTCCTATGGTAATGCCATGGAGGATCTGATCCGGGAATATAAACCGGAGGTAGTGTTGGCTGGAGCCACAGCAATAGGCAGGTCTTTTATCCCCCGGGTGGCTACGACTCTTGAAACAGGCTTGACCGCTGATTGTACCATGCTGGAGATTGCTGAAGACGGTTCTCTTCATCAGACCAGGCCGGCATTTGGCGGAAATATCATGGCAACCATAGTTTGTCCGTCCTCCAGACCCCAGATGGCCACGGTACGACCCCTGGTGATGAAGGCTCTTGCCCCTGATCACGATAGAGAGGGAGATGTGGTAAGTTGTGAGATAGCTCCTGCCAGATTAGAGACCAGGGTCAGGTTTAGAAAATTTACTTCCTCCCCTGGCGAGCAGGTCAATCTCAATGAGGCTGATGTGGTGGTGGCCGGAGGCCGTGGCCTGGAAAATTCTGAAGGTTTTCAGCTCATCGAAAGACTTGCTGCATCCCTGGACGGGGCTGTTGCAGCCTCCCGGGCTGCTGTTGACAGCGGCTGGATCCCTTACCCCCATCAGGTGGGACAGACCGGCAAGACAGTGAGCCCAAAGACCTATATAGCCTGTGGTATTTCCGGGGCAATCCAGCATGTGATCGGTATGCAGTCGGCAGATACAATTATTGCCATTAACCGAGATGCTGATGCGCCAATTTTTAATGTTGCCTCTTATGGTCTGGTTGGTGATCTCTTTGAGGTGTTGCCCAAGCTTATTGATGAGATTGAGGGCCGTAAATAGATTGGTCCAAAGCTGATATGGCAGGACAGTCTGAAATAGAATATTAGGTATTGAGATGGATTTACAGGATAAGATAGCGGTGGTTACCGGCGGTAGCCGGGGGATTGGCCGGGCAGTAAGTATACGGCTGGCGGCCATGGGTGCCACTGTTGTGGTAAATTATGTCAGTCGTCCTGATGCTGCGGAAGAGACCATTGCCGCTATTAAAGAGCAGGGCGGCAAGGGCGCAGTGATTAAGTTCGATGTGGCTGATGGCAAAGAGGTGCAGGCCGCTTTTAAGCAGATCCTCGAAGATCATGGTCGCATTGATATTCTGGTCAATAATGCAGGGATTACCCGTGATGGCCTGCTGGTCAAGATGAAGGACGAGGCCTGGGATGCGGTTCTTGATACCAACCTTAAGGGTGTGTTTAATTGTATCAAGGCAGTGAGCCGGCCCATGATGAAGCAGCGAGGCGGGCGAATTGTATCCATTACCTCGGTGATTGGATTTGCCGGGAATGCCGGTCAGGCCAATTATGCGGCAGCTAAAGCCGGGATCGTTGGCCTTACCAGATCCATAGCCCGGGAACTTGCCCCTCGGGGAATAACAGTAAACGGGGTGGCCCCCGGATATATTGAAACGGATATGACTGCAGGTCTCTCACAAGAGGTTACGGATAAGATTTTGTCGGAGATACCTCTGAAGTCCCTGGGCTCTGTTGAAGATGTGGCTGCTGCCGTATCGTACCTGGCCTCAGATGAGGCTAAATATGTGACAGGTCAATTCATCCATGTTAATGGTGGAATGTTCATGGGCTGATAAGGGCTCATTTTGCAAAAATTATTATTAATGTTAGTTAATTAAGTAAAATTTAAGGAGAAAACTATGTCCCAGGAAGCTAAACTTATTGACATTATTGCTGAACAATTAAGTGTGGATAAGGCCAAGGTTGTTGCCTCAGCCTCTTTTGTTGATGATCTTGGTGCTGATTCCCTTGATCTGGTAGAGCTGATCATGGCCATGGAAGAGGCTTTTGACACTGAGATCCCTGATGAAGTGGCAGAGAAGATTCTCACTGTTGGTGATGCAATTAATCATATTAATTCATTATAAGGTTATTAATGGCACGTCGAGTTGTAGTTACCGGACTTGGTTTGGTTACCCCCCTGGGAACCGGGGTGGCAAAGACATGGGAAGGGCTCTGTGAGGGTAGAAGCGGGATTGGTCCCATTACCCGATTTGATACCAGTGACTATACTGTCAAGATTGCGGCTGAAGTAAAAGACTTTACCGCTACTGATTATATTGACAAAAAACTGGCCCGTCACCTTGATCTTTTTGTTCAGTATGCCATAGCAGGGGCAGAAATGGCCATTGCTGACGCTGATTTTGCCATTACGGAGGAGAATGCGCCCAGGGTCGGAGTTGTAACTGGTTGTGGCCTTGGTGGTCTGCCCACCATTGAAAAATATTATCAGGTTGCCCTGGATCGCGGCCCTAAAAGAATTACCCCATTTTTTATACCCATGGTTATTCCCAATATGGGAGCAGGGCAGATATCCATTGTCAATAAGACCAAGGGCCCTAATCTGTCGGTTACCACTGCCTGTGCAGCTGGGACCCATGCTGTTGGTGAAGCCTTTCGGATGATTAGTTACGGGACCTGTGATGTTGCCTTTACCGGTGGCAGTGAATCCACTATCTGTCCGTTGGCTGTTGGTGGCTTCAATGCGATGAAGGCACTTTCCCGCCGCAATGATGATCCACAGTCTGCTTCCCGGCCCTTTGATGCAGATCGAGATGGATTCATTATTTCAGAGGGTGCAGGTATTCTTATCCTGGAAGAACTGGAACATGCCAAAGCCAGGGGCGCCAAGATTTATGCTGAAATGGCAGGGTATGGTTTGTCTGGTGATGGTTATCATATGGCAGCTCCACCTGAAGACGGGGATGGGGCGGTTCGATGCATGGAGATGGCATTGAATTCTGCTGGAATGAATGTGGATGATATTGATTATATCAATGCCCATGGTACATCTACTCCGTTGAATGATGTGGTGGAGACCCGGGCCATTAAGAAGGTTTTTGGTGACCATGCTTCCCAGCTGGCAATCAGTTCAACTAAATCCATGACTGGCCATATGCTGGGTGGTGCTGGTGGCATTGAGGCTGTTTTCTCTGCTCTTTCCCTTCATCACCAGACAATCCCTCCCACCGCCAATTTGCAGAATCCTGATCCCCAATGTGATCTTGATTATGTCCCTGGAGCTGCTCGGGAGACCGGAATTCGAGCAGTGATGTCCAATTCATTTGGTTTTGGTGGTACCAATGCGGTGATTGTGATGAAGAGGTTTGGAGGCTGACGGTGAAAATAGCAATTGGATGTGACCATGGTGGCATTGAGTTGAAGAAGGTTGTTCTCTCTGTGCTTGCCGATGGCAGTCATCAGGTAATGGACCAGGGAACAGACAGCCCTGATTCGGTTGATTACCCTGATTTTGCTGCCTCTGTTTGTGGTCTGGTGGCCAGTGGTGAATGTGATAGGGGTATTCTTATCTGCGGAACCGGCATAGGGATGTCCATGGCGGCCAATCGTAATCCAGCTATCAGGGCAGCTCTCTGTCATGAGATCTTTACTGCCACCATGAGCCGTGAACATAATGACGCTAATGTCCTCTGCCTGGGGGCTCGGGTCATTGGCCCGGGTCTGGCCATAGAGATAGTTCGTGCCTGGCTCGATACGGAATTTGCCAATGGTCGCCATTTGCGCCGAATTGAGATGTTTTAAGAAATTAAATTTAATAGAGAATTATGTCCATTTTAAAAAATACAGATCCTGCCATTTATCGGGCGATTAATTACGAACTTGAGCGTCAGACAAATCAGCTTGAGCTCATTGCCTCTGAAAATATTGTCAGCCCGGCGGTTATGGAGGCAGCAGGCTCTATTTTTACCAATAAATACGCCGAAGGTTATCCTGAGAAAAGGTATTATGGTGGCTGTGAATATGCCGATCAGGTCGAGTCCCTGGCGATTTCCCGGGCCCGTGAGCTGTTTGGTGCAGAGTATGCCAACGTTCAGCCCCATTCCGGCAGTCAAGCCAATATGGCTGTTTATTTTGCCATGCTTAAGCCTGGTGATAAGATTATGGGAATGGATCTTGCCCATGGCGGTCATCTGACCCACGGGGCCAAGGTTAGTTTTTCAGGACAACTTTACGATGTTGTTTCCTATGGAGTCACCAGGGAAACCGAAACCATCGATATGGCTGAAGTGGCAAGAATTGCCCATAAAGAAAAGCCGAAGATGATTGTTGCCGGCGCCAGTGCCTATCCCCGGATTATTGATTTTGCAGAGTTTAGAAAGATTGCCGATGAGGTAGGTGCTCTGCTCATGGTGGACATGGCCCATATCGCCGGTCTTGTTGCAGCCGGTTGCCATCCATCACCAGTGCCCCATGCCCATTTTGTAACCACCACCACCCATAAGACCATGCGTGGTCCCCGGGGTGGTTTGATTCTGGCCAAGGAAGAGTATGGCAAGAAATTAAACAGTGAGATATTCCCCGGGATTCAGGGCGGGCCACTGGTTCATGTTATTGCGGCCAAGGCAGTTAGTTTTAATGAGGCCATGACTCCCCATTTTAAACAATATCAGGAGCAGGTTGTGAAAAATGCCGTACAACTTGCGGCAAGCCTGTCTGAACTCGGTTTTCGCCTGGTCTCTGGTGGTACTGATAATCATCTGCTGCTGGTTGATCTCTCGCCGAAGAATATTACAGGTAAAGATGCTGAGCATGCTCTGGAAGAAGCTGGTCTTACTGTTAATAAAAACGCAATTCCATTTGATACGGAGAGTCGATTTGTCACTGGCGGGATCAGGATCGGAACCCCGGCTGTTACCACTAGGGGCCTGAAGGAAGGGGAGATGATTCAAATAGCCCGCTGGATCGACCAGGCCATTACCAAAAAAGATAACAGGGAAGAACTTGCCCGGATCCGGCTTGAAGTTCGGATGATGTGTGAGGAGTTTACCCTGTATCCTGATTTTATCCGCGAAGATGACTGAGCAAAGACCATCCTGGTCAGAGTATTTTCTGTCCATCACCGAGCTGGTAGCCCAGCGTTCAACCTGTATCAGGCGCAAGGTTGGTGCCATTCTTGTCCGTGATAAAAGGATAATCTCAACCGGCTATAATGGTGCACCCAGTAAGGTCCGTCATTGCCTAGAGGTAGGTTGCCTGCGGGAACAGCAGAATGTTCCGTCCGGTGAAAGGCATGAGCTTTGCCGTGGTCTCCATGCTGAACAGAATTCCATTATCCAGGCTGCGATCCATGGTGTTTCCCTTGAAGATGCAACTCTTTACTGTACCAATATGCCTTGTTCGATCTGTAGTAAGATGCTGATTAACACCAGGGTTGCGGCTATATACTATAAAGAGGGGTATCCTGATCCTCTTTCCACCCAGATGCTGGCTGAGGCTGATATTCCTCTTATCCAGATCGATGCCGGTGAAAATAAATAATTCCAGTAGCTGCATCTTTACTCAGGCGCTGAACTGGAGATAAGAAGATCACTTCCCTATGAAATGTCCTTATTGCGGGGCCCTGGAAAACAGGGTTGTAGATTCTCGCCTTACCAAAGAAAACACGATTATTCGTCGGCGTCGTCTCTGTAATTCCTGTGAGCGCAGGTTTACCACCTATGAACGGGTGGAAATTACCATGCCGGTTCTGATCAAGAAAGACGGGCAGCGTGAGGTATGGGATCGTGATAAGGTGGTCAGCGGTTTGCAGAAGGCCTGTGAGAAACGGCCGGTTAGTATGAGGCAAATTGAGGACTTTGTTGATGCCCTTGAACATCAATTACAGGACCTGGGGGAAAAGGAGATTGACAGCAGCTTTGTCGGTTTGCAGGTAATGGACGGGCTCCGGGCTATTGATGAGGTTGCCTATGTTCGTTTTGCCTCGGTTTATCGTCAGTTTAAGGACTTAAACGAGTTTATGGACGAGCTGAAGGGACTTCTGGGCAGCAGTAAATAAGGGGTTATTATATTGGCTGGGACAGAAGATGAGAAATATATGAATCTTGCCCTGCGTGAGGCGCGTAAGGGACTTGGCAGGACCTCACCAAATCCCTGTGTCGGGGCAGTTATTGTTAGCGGAAATGAGGTGGTAGGCTGCGGTTATCATCACCGGGCCGGTGCGCCCCATGCTGAGATTAATGCCATTGCCGATGCCGGTGATAAGGCTGCGGGGGCTACCATATATGTGACACTGGAGCCATGTAATCATACTGGCAAGACCCCGCCGTGCACCAAGGCGATTGTCAGGGCAGGGTTAAAAAGGGTTGTTGTTGGAATGATTGACCCTAACCCCCTTGTTTCTGGTACAGGTTGTGATTACCTTATGAGCCAAGCCGTTGCAGTGAGCCATGGCGTGCTTGCTGACAAGTGTGAGGAAATTAATCGACCTTTTCGCAAACATGTTGTTACCGGGCTACCATGGGTGATTATGAAGGCTGGTTGTAGCATGGATGGTCGAATTGCTGTTTCATCCGGTAAAAGTGGCTGGATTACCGGAGCTGAGTCCCGGCGGGAAGTTCATCGGATCAGAAACAGGGTAGATGTGATTATGGTGGGTATTGCCACGGCACTTCAGGATGACCCATCGTTGACTACCCGTTTATCGGCTGGTCAGGGGCGAGATCCCCTGCGGGTGGTACTGGACACTTCTTTGAGAATGCGAGCAGATGCGAAGATGCTGGTTCAGGATTCCCAAGCGTCCACCTGGATATTTTGTGGTCCTGACCATGACCATGATCGCAGTGAAGTGTTAGTAAAGGCCGGAGCCAAGATTATTGAAGTCGATCTTAATGAAAAAGGAAGGCTCGATCTTGACCAGGTTCTTAAGATAATTGGTGATGCCGGTTTCAACTCAGTATTGGTTGAAGGTGGGGGGCTTGTTCATGGTTCTTTCCTCCGCCAGGGCCTGGTTGATCAGGTAAATATGTTTATGGCTCCTCTTTTTCTAGGCGCAGATGGGATCCCGGTGGTTGGTAATATGTTTTGTGATGAAATTAAAGACGGTCGTCGTTTTACCATGAGCCGAACACGAAGATTTGGCCAGGATATGATGATTGAGGGAGTTTTCAGCTGATGTTTACCGGTATTATCCAGGGTCAGGGTAAGATCCTTGAGAAGAGACAGACAGCTACCGGGATGATTTTTGTGGTGGAGGCAGATTTTGATCTGCCTGATCCTTGTGAGGGGGAATCCATTGCCTGTAACGGGGTATGTCTTACAGCCCGGGAGATTGATGGACGTCGATTCACCGTAGATGTCTCGCCGGAAAGTTTGTCCCGTACCGGTCTTGGCCTGGTTGCTGTTGGCACCAAAATGAATCTTGAAAGGGCCCTGCAATTGAGTGACCGGTTGGGTGGACACATGGTTAGTGGCCATGTTGACGCGGTGACCCAGGTGCTGACAAGAAAGCCTGATGGTGATTTTGTTCGTTTTACCTTTGGGGTGCCAGAGGGGCTTGGCCGTTATATTATTGAAAAAGGGTCCATTACTATTGATGGGATCAGTCTGACGGTGAATTATTGTGATGATAAGGTTTTTTCTGTGTCTATTATTCCGCATACCCTGGCTATAACCTCCTTAGGAGGGCTTCAGTCCGGGTCTGAGGTTAATATCGAAGTTGATCTTATCGGGAAATATGTGGAGAAGATGCTCTTTGCTTCTGATGAAGGTGGCAAGAGTATGGTTGATATGAGTTTTTTGGCTGAGCACGGGTTTGTTAAATAAGCTATGGGCCAGTGAATGATAATTTTTAACAGGTGAGAATAGATGTCAGTAAATACAATTGAAGAGGCTATTGAGGATATTAAGGCCGGAAAGATGGTTATCCTGGTGGATGATGAAGACCGGGAAAATGAAGGTGATCTTTGCATGGCGGCAGAGATGGTGACCCCGGAAGCGATTAATTTCATGGCAACCCATGGCCGTGGCTTAATCTGCCTTACCTTGACCCCGGATCATCTGGACAGCCTGAAGCTGCCCATGATGGTGCAGGATAATAAATCACCTTATGAGACGGCGTTTACCGTAAGTATCGAGGCCAGCACCGGAGTAACCACCGGTATATCGGCAGCGGATCGGGCCCGGACCATTGAGGCGGCGGTTGCTCCTGGTGTAACTCCGGAAGATCTGGTTAGCCCTGGTCATATTTTCCCCTTGCGGGCTCGCGCTGGTGGTGTTTTGGTTCGTACCGGTCAGACCGAGGGTTCGGTAGATCTCTCTCGCCTGGCGGAGCTTCATCCTTCTGGTGTTATCTGCGAGATAATGAAGGATGATGGTACTATGGCTCGGATGCCTGATTTAGAGGTATTTGCCAAGGAACACGATTTAAAGATTATTACCATTGCTGATCTGATTGCCTATCGATTAAAAAATGACACGCTTGTTCATCGGGCGGCTGAGACAAAAATGCCCACCCGTTATGGCGGCGAGTTCAAGGCAGTTGTTTATACCAATGATGTTGATCATTATGAACATCTGGCACTGGTGAAGGGTGATATTGATCCGGAAAAGGAAGTAATGGTCCGGGTTCATTCTGAATGTCTCACAGGCGATGTATTTGGATCCATGCGATGCGATTGCGGCGATCAGCTCCATGCGGCCATGCATATGGTTGATAAGGAGGGGTGTGGCGTCATTCTCTATATGCATCAAGAAGGGAGGGGCATCGGTCTGGTTAATAAGCTCAAGGCTTATGCTCTGCAGGATGAAGGGATGGATACGGTAGAGGCCAATTTGAAACTCGGGTTTAAGGCTGATCTGCGTGATTACGGAATCGGGGCTCAGATGCTGCGTGACCTCGGTGTCAGAAAAATGCGCTTGATGACCAATAACCCCAAGAAGATAGTCGGTCTTGAAGGGTATGGGTTGAAAGTCGTTGATCGGGTGCAGATTGAAATGGCACCGGTTGCCGATAATATTGGCTATCTGCGTTGCAAAAAAGATAAAATGGGACATCTGTTGGAAGGTGTTTAAAATTTAGTGGAGTGGAAAATGGCTAAATATTTTGAAGGTAATTTACAGGCCCAGGGCAAGAAGTTCGGTATAGTTGTTGCCCGTTTTAATTCCTTTATCGCAGAGCGGTTACTGGAAGGAGCCATGGACACCCTTGTTCGCTCCGGGGCTGATGATAATGATATTGAAATTGTCCGGGTACCCGGTGCCTATGAGATTCCGCTGGTGGCTCAGCAGATGGCCAGGTCGGAGCGTTATGATGCCATTATCTGTCTTGGTGCGATTATACGTGGTTCTACCCCTCATTTTGATTTTGTTGCCAATGAGGCAGCTAAGGGGATAGCTCAGGCCAGTATGGAGGCAGGTCTGCCCATTATCTTTGGTGTCCTTACTACAGACACCATTGAGCAGGCCATTGAGCGGGCCGGAACCAAGGCTGGCAATAAAGGCTCGGATTGTGCCGCCGCAGCTGTGGAGATGGTTAATCTCCTGACCCAGCTTTAATGAGCCTTAGACGCAAATCAAGAGAGCTGGCTCTGCAATGTCTGTATCAGGCTGAGCAGGGAGGCCCACAGGAAAGTGAAATTGCTGATCTGGCGGTCAATTTCCAGGTTCACAAGCAGGCTGTTGCCTATGCTCAGGAGATTGTTGAAGGGGTTAGGGAATCTCACCAGAAACTTGATGAAGTAATCGAGCAGCATGCCCGTAATTGGCGAATGGAAAGGATGACGGTTATTGACCGTAGTCTTTTACGTATAGCTGCTTTTGAGTTGCTTTATAAGCGCGACATTCCTAGTTCCGTTGTTATCAATGAGGCCCTTGAGATAGCCAGGCGTTTCAGCGCTGATGATGCGGTCTCATTTATCAACGGGATCCTCGACCCAATTTCCCGGGAGATTAACCATGATGCTCATGGGGGAGATACTTAAGATCTTCCTCGAGATGAGCTGACACCAAGAGGGCAGGATGGCAAAGAAAAGAAAAAAAGCTGGTAGCGGTCCGTCTCTTAAGCAGGAAGTGACAGGTCTTGCTGCCATTGTTCTTGCCCTTTTTCTGGTCCTGTGTCTGGTGTCATTTGCACCTGCCCCTGTTGATTCAGGTTTTGATATTCAGCCTAATTGGGGTGGGGCGGTTGGTCACCTTCTTGCCACCTTACTCTTTCATTTTTTCGGGGTCAGTGCCTTCTGGTTTCCTTTGATCCTTTTTAGCCTTGGGTTTTATTCTTTTGCTAATCGCTTTGATATTCAGCGTTTGCCCTATGTCCTAGGCGGGGTCAGCGGCCTTCTTCTTGCCAGTTCGTCCCTGCTGGCTTCTTTTAATAATTCCACCATTGCTCTTTTTACAAGGGACTACCCTCTGGCTGGTTTTATTGGCAATGTTCTTTTCTCAAGGCTTGCGGTTTTTCTTGGTCATGCCGGGGCCATCCTTATTTTTTTAGCCATTTTCGTTTTCTCTATAATGGCGGCACTTCGTTTTTCTCCCTATGCCATGGCCCTATTGTTGTTGAGGGGGGTGGGGCTTATATTGTCCTTCGTCCGCCAGAAGCTTGAAGCAAAGGATGATATTACCAAAAGCCGGAAAAAGGTAAAAGAGCCGGAGCCAATTCTGCCTACTGCTGAAGACCTGCCCAAGGTGCATGAACCAGTGATGCTTGAAGAGCAGGTTGAAGACTTTCAACCTCTGCCTGTTGCTCCTGGAGAGTATCAGCTGCCATCTATGAGCCTGCTCGACAAAATAGATGACCCTGATATTGAGATCAGTCGCGACCATTATATGGCAGTAAGCAAGCAACTGGAGACGACTTTGAATGATTTCGGAGTTATGGGTAAGGTTGATGGGATCTCACCTGGGCCGGTTATTACCACCTATGAGTTTGCCCCGGCCCCTGGAGTTAAGATAAATAAGGTAGTTAATTTGGCAGATGACCTGGCTCTGGCCCTGAAGGCGGAGAGTGTGCGCATTGTTGGTTCTATTCCTGGCAAGGCCGCACTTGGAATTGAGATCCCTAATCCGGTACGAAAGAATGTGTCGGTTCGGGATATATTTGCCACTGAGAAATTTCAGAAATCATCTTCCAGGTTGACTATCGGTCTGGGTACCGATGTCATTGGTCAGCCGGTGATAGCTGATCTTGCCCGTATGCCTCATCTTCTGGTTGCTGGTGCCACCGGTGCCGGTAAGAGTGTTGCCTTAAATGTCATTGTTGCCTCTATTCTTTATAAGTCCACTCCGGAAGAGGTTCGACTGCTGATGATCGATCCTAAAAGAATCGAGTTTTCCAGCTATGAAGATATTCCCCACCTTCTCCATCCGGTGGTGGTTAATCCGAAGATGGCAAGCCGGGCCCTGCTGTGGGCAGTAAAAGAGATGGAGCGTCGTTATAGTCTGATGGAAGAGGCCCGGGTTAAGAGTTTTGCTTCCTATAATGAGGTGGCGGAAGAAAAACTGCCCTTTATTGTAGTCATTATCGATGAGCTTGCTGATCTGATGATGGTCTCGTCTAATGAGGTGGAAAACTCCCTTGCTCGTCTGGCCCAGATGGCAAGAGCCGCTGGTATGCATCTTATTTTGGCCACCCAGCGTCCATCGGTGGATGTGTTAACTGGCCTGATCAAGGCTAATTTCCCCACCAGAATGTCTTTTAAGGTGTCGTCTAAGGTGGATTCCCGCACTATTCTTGACAGCTCTGGCGCAGAACACCTCCTGGGATCTGGTGATATGCTTTTTCTTGCCCCGGGAACAGCTCGCCTGCAGCGTATCCATGGCGCGTACATCTCGGAACATGAATCAGAGCGTCTGGTTTCTTTTCTCAAGGAGTTTGGCACTGCTGCCTATGATGAAGATATTATCAGGGTGGTTGAGAAAGAAGAGACAATGGCAGAGGGAGGGGAGGAGGAACTTGATGATCGGTATGATGAGGCAGTGGCTATTGTCTGCGAGAGTGGCCAGGCCTCAATATCTATGGTCCAGCGGCGGCTCAGGGTTGGTTACAATAGGGCGGCCCGGATGATTGAGACCATGGAGAGGGAAGGGGTTGTCGGCCCGGCGGATGGGGCCAAACCCCGGGAAGTCCTGGTGCGTAATGAGTATTAGACCGGCGCTTTGTTTTCTTCTCTGATTGATATCACCTCAGACGGTCATGTCCATACCAGGCTTTGTCGTCATGCTATTGGTGAAATGGAAGATTATGTTAAGGCAGCCATTGACCGTGGCCTGGGGGAGCTGGTTTTCCTCGAGCATTTCGAAGCTGGAATCAATTGCCCGGATCAGAGTTGGCTTGATCCGGCTGATTTTGCATATTATTGGCAGGAAGGGGCCCGGCTTAAATCATTATATAATGGTCGGATCAGAGTCGGTATCGGGGTTGAAATCGGCTATAACCCGAATGAAATTGCCGTCATAAATGAGATGATTGATTCTTATCCCTGGGACAGGGTGGGTTTATCCTACCATTTTCTTGACCTGGACGGGGATCACCGGAATATGCTGAGCCGTCGTCAGCTTAACCTGTCTCCACTTATTGCCCTTGGTGTCGAGCAGGTGATTGATCTTTACCTTGCCGGCATCAACCAGGCCATTGATGAAATTCCAGCCCAGGTTGTTTGCCATCTGGACGCGGTTCTCCGTCATGTTCCATACCTTGCTTTCAGCCAATCTCACCAATTGATGTTTGCTGATATACTGGTGAAGATTAAAGAGCAGGGGATGGCCCTGGAAATTAATACATCAGGCTACCCTATCAGGGGGGAGGCTTTCCCTATGTCAGGAATAATCGCTCGGGTAATTGAACTTGGCATTCCTATGGTGGCAGGGTCAGATGCCCATCGCCCAGAGGATGTGGGCAGGTTTTTTCAGAACCTTCCCGATCTGCTGAACCCGGTTAATTCTTAAGATAATTCTATGACCAGAGGAATAATATGAAGGTTACTGGAAACTATTCTGGTGTTTTGTAATTGCCAGTTTTTCACGGTTGATGCTGGTTCTAAGGCTTTGGCAATATCATTGGCCAGGCCTTTGATGTTGATAATGGGATGACGGCTGAATACCTCCGGCAGACCATAGGTGAGATTGCAACCCAGACACTTGCCGGGTCGTTCTATGAGATGGAGCTCAAAGAAAAGTTCTTTGCTTTCCTGGGTATGATTGATGAATTTAAGGTGGATGTCATATGATCCTTCTGCCTTATCGCCGAACAGGGCATCAAAAAAATCGTCACTCCGCTGGGCCGGAAAAAGGGTGGTAAGGGCATCCTGGTTAAATATTTCTTGTGCGGCTGTCATTTTGTTAAATTCTCCATATAAAAAAGTAAATCAAGTTAAATTCTAATGATGATAATTCTAATTTAGTATCATATCCGGTCTGGGATTGGAAGGCAACAAACATCTAATGAGTGTTAGTGTTCTGGTTATTTTAATAATCACTTCAGGTATTGATTTGCCTGGAATCCCGGATGGTTTATACTGAATAATAAGTATGCTATTTAACTACATGATTAATTTTGTTTTGGCAAGATCATCTATCCTATAAATTATTCATTGGTCATTTTCCGGGATTAATATTGTGAACCCTGTTCAGCCCAGCTTGTTTCCCCAGAGCCAATCATCAGTCAGTCAGGTTTCAGCCAGTGATGATCTGACTGGTCTTAATTCTTCCCAGCTCAAGGCAGTGCAGACCACGGAAGGTGCGGTTTTAGTGATTGCCGGGGCTGGTACCGGTAAGACCAGAACCCTGGTCCATCGACTTGCCTATCTGGTGCGTAAGGGGATCAGCCCGGAGAACATCCTTCTTCTTACCTTTACCCGAAAGGCAGCCCAGGCGATGATTAACCGGGCAAGTGCTCTTCTTGACCAGAACTGTCGCCAGGTCTGGGGTGGTACTTTCCACAGTGTTGCCAATGCCTTGCTTCGTCGTTATGGTCATAATTTAGGTTACCGTGCTAATTTTACCATCCTTGACCGAGGAGATAGTGAGGGAATAATTAATCAGGTCCGGGATTCTCTAAAACTTGCCAACCAGTCAAAGCGTTTTCCCAGGCGACGGGTAATCTGTAATATCTTCAGTGGCGCAATTAATAAATCATTAAAAATTAATGACCTCATTGATGACCAGTTCAGCCATCTTTTTGAGTTCAGCGATGATCTGATCAGGATTAATGAGGCATATCAAAGCTATAAGAAAGAAAATAGCCTGATGGATTACGATGACCTGCTTGTTAATCTCCGTGATCTGCTTCAGGATTTCCCCCAAATCTGTCATGAAATCGGTGAGCGCTATCGATATATCATGGTGGATGAGTATCAGGATACCAATCATCTCCAGGCCGAAATTGTCCGTTTGATCGCTTCGGTGCATGGGAATGTGATGGCAGTGGGGGATGATGCCCAGTCTATTTACAGTTTCCGAGGTGCTGATTTTCGTAATATCATGGATTTCCCCAGGATCTTTCCGGCAACTGAGATAATCAGGCTGGAGGAGAATTATCGTAGCACCCAGTCAATTCTTGCCGCCACCAATGCCATAAACATGGCAGCTGTGGAGAGGTACGAGAAAAATCTTTTCAGCTCCATCAGTGGCGGGGCAAAGCCAGTTCTTTATCCGGCCCGGGACGAGTTCGAACAGGCCCGTTATGTTGCCAAGGAGATTGATCGTCTCCGGGGGCGGGGGCGTCCCCTTAATGAAATTGCCGTGTTGTTTCGCTCGGGCTATCATTCATATAAGCTGGAGATGGAACTTGCCAACAGGCAGATTGCCTTTGAAAAGAGGGGTGGCTTGAAGCTTACCGAATCTGCCCATATCAAGGATCTTCTCTCCTACCTTCGGGTAATTGCCAACCCGGGGGATAATATAGCCTGGCAGCGCATTCTCATGCATCTGCCAGGAATCGGGCTTAAAACCGCAACCAGAATCCTTGTCGCGATTCAGGAAACAGATGAACCTGTTGCTGCCTTGGCAGCATATCAGGGTAAGGGGAAATGGCAACAGGACCTTGTTCGGCTGGCCGATTTTCTCGTTGATCTGTCCCGTCTTGATAATCCTTCAGCCTATTATGACCTGGCATGGAGCTATTATCGGCCATTTTTTCAGGATATTTTTGCTGATGATTATCCCAGACGTGAGCGAGATCTCGAACAATTGCGGGGGATTGTCGGTGATTATCAGACCCTGGCTGATTTTCTTGACGATACCGTGCTGGATCCACCTGAAGCCGGGGCTGCAGATAGCGGGTTGGCAGCTGATGTAGTGGTTTTATCCACTGTACATTCTGCCAAGGGCCTTGAATGGGATACGGTTTTTATTATTCACCTTGCCGATGGCAAATTCCCCTCAATTCATGCTCAGAAAGATTCCGGCCAGTTGGAGGAGGAGCGTCGTCTTCTCTATGTGGCTGCTACCCGGGCCAGGAAGAAACTTTATATGATTTATCCCCGTCAGGTTACGGCCCCTGATCGAAGTCGTGAATATTGTGCCATATCTCCTTTTGTTGACGAGATTCCTCCCAATCTTTTTTCTTCTTCCGGGTCGGTCATGGAGAAAAAGCAGGAATTGCCGGGCTTGAGTCAGTCCGTGGTCAAAGAAGTGAGTAAAGAAAGAGATGGGGTGCAAATGCGGGAAGGTCTTAAGGTCGGCCATTCCTTTTTCGGCGAGGGTAGGGTGGTTAAGGTCAAGGACAGTCGGACGGTTGATGTTTTCTTTCCCCGGCACGGCTTAAAAACCCTGCGGCTAGATTATGCCTCACTGAAGATCGTTTCCTGAATTGTTCATGGTTTATTTGGGCTGATTCATTGCCAACCTGAACCTTTTTTCTTTTCCATATTGCCTGCTCTATATCACAATATGTGGAAAAGTTGCCGTATATTACAATAAGTAGTTTTACGACAAGGCAAAGAGTACAATTTTTCCAGGTTACAGGTAAAATATCGCAATAAGTGGAAAATGTAACCCAGAAAGTGGTATGCGCAAAGTATTTTCCACATTAAGTGGTTTAATATAACGATAAGTGGAAAAAACGACATCTATTACTCTTGATATCATGGAAAATTTCCACTTATTAACACTGTTA
>CAZZCA010000013.1:0-52635 GCA_964653055.1 uncultured Desulfobulbia bacterium
TGTCGTTTGCATTATAACGACTTAACTTGGTGTCCACAATATCGGGGGAGGATCAACGCTGCGCTTCGCGTTTTGCTGCCGCTGAATTGCGACGTTAACTGGACGTCGCCCCCCGCGTGGGGGCGTGGATTGAAACGCTGTGACTGGTGCGAGGACATAGAGTCCAGAGGTCGCCCCCCGCGTGGGGGCGTGGTCAGAGGTGCGACAGGGATCATGTCGAGAATTGGGATTTGTTGGGAGGATTGCTGGCGAGAGATTTATTCTGACTTAATGGTGAACAGCTCAGATGATTGGCGGTTTACCGCTAAATTAATCGAAGACCTCAACGTCGCCGTGTTTGCAGATAACACAACGCAGCATGGCATCTATATTGTCCTCAAAGGCGACCCGCCATTTTTCGTCGGCTATCTGCTGTTCCAGGTCTTTCTGGCATTCCCTGCAGATCCATTTGTCACCTTCTGGTGTTACCCATAATTTCATAATATTAGTCCGGATGGAGATTAAAAGGGGAGACGGTCGATCATCTCGGCGGTTTCGTCAATGGCATCGTGGGCCGTATCCCCGGCCACCGGGACAATGGCCACGACTGCTCCGCCGATTCGCATGGGAACAGTCACGGCCTTGGTAAGAAAACAACCGCTGAGCAGGATAAGCGCTGTCAGTGCGATGATGAGTCTCATTTCTCAAAGGGGTTCTGCAGGAGCATGGTTTCGGCCCGGTCCGGCCCAACAGACAGAAGCATGGCCGGAGCGCCGGTGAGGTCTTCAATTCTTTTTACATAGTCCCGGGCGGCCTGGGGAAGATCGTCAACCGAACGAACTGCGGAGATCTCTTCCTGCCAGCCGGGGATTTCCTCGTAAACCGGTTTAAGGTTCTGGGTGGTGCGGATATTGCCGGGCATGGCTTTATAGGTTTTGCCCCCTTCCTCATAGGAGGTGGCTATCTGGAGATTTTGTTGACCGCTTAAAACATCCAGCTTGGTTATGGCAAGACCGGTAATACCGTTCAGGCGGACAGCTTCGCTGGCCACTACGGCGTCAAGCCAACCGCAGCGTCGCTTTCGGCCGGTGGTGGCGCCGAACTCGCCACCCTTGCGCTGAAGCTCCTCGCCGGTGCTGTTGAATAGTTCCGAGGGGAATGGTCCTTCGCCTACCCGGGTGGTGTAGGCCTTCAGGATGCCGATCACCGAATCGATATGGGACGGTCCGAAACCGGAGCCGGTACAGGCGTTGCCAGCCACTACATTGGATGAAGTGACAAAGGGATAGGTGCCGTGGTCGATGTCGAGCTGGGTTCCCTGGGCCCCTTCAAACAGGATGTGTTTGCCGGCCTTGCGCCCTTCGTCCAGCTGGACTGAAACATTGTCGATATAGGGTGCCAGTTGTTCGGCATAGTCTTGGAACTCACCGTAAATCTCATCAAAGGAAAGAGGGGCGCCACCGTATTCATTGGTGATGATTTTATTTTTAATGGCAATGTTTTCAGCCAGTTTATCTTTGAAAAGATCCTGGTCAAGAAGATCGCCGGTTTTGATTCCGCAGCGCAGGATTTTGTCACCATAGCAGGGGCCGATGCCCCGGCCGGTGGTGCCGATTTTGGCCCCTTTTCTTTTCTGGGACTCACTGCCCGCGTCCAGAGCCCGGTGGTATGGCATGATCAGGTGTGCTCTTTCACTGATGGTAAGGCGTTGGGGAGTTACTGGCAGGCCGCTTTCCTGTAGCTCTTTCATTTCACTGAGCAGGACCCCGGGGTCCAGAACAACACCGTTGCCAATGAAGCATTTTTTGTCTTCATAAAGGATGCCGGAGGGGATCAGGTGAAAGATGTATTGTTTGCCCTCAACCACCAGGGTGTGTCCGGCATTGTTGCCGCCCTGGAAACGGACGACATAATCAGCGTAACCTGTAAGCAGGTCGACAATTTTTCCTTTTCCTTCATCACCCCATTGGGTTCCTACAATTACAACATTGGCCATTTTTTTTCTCCGTATTTGGGACTGATCTATATTTATGTCGATGGAATTTACTATGACAAAACCTTGGATAATTTAGTCAAAGAAGGACAGAAAGTCAATCTGCTTCCCTGCTTGACAGTGAAAATCAAATGCCGTAGAGTTGTTTTTTCGTCCTTTCTTATTAACTTTTATGTCACTTAATTCATGTTCGGTATAGGTCTTCCTGAGCTTATAGTAATAATTGTTCTGGCCCTGATAGTGGTGGGCCCGGATAAGCTGCCTGATTTGGCCAAATCGGTGGCTCGTCAGCTGCTGGAATTAAAAAAAGCGGCAAGTTCCTTAAAAGAGACCCTTGATGAGGAGATGTCTGATGTCGATCGTCCCTGGGAGGATGATCTGATTGAGGGGGAGACGGTGGAGTTGCCACCGCCGGTGGAACCGGCTGAGGATCAGCCTGATTCCCTGGATGAGGATACGAATGACGAGCCAGCTGGTGAGCCATTGCCACCGGTGGAGCCGGAGGGTGATGATGGTGATTTTGCCGAGGATGACGATGATTATTATGAGGTCCCGTCGGAAGAAGAGGTAAGCAAGGATGAGCAGGAACCGGCAGCAGAAGAAGCCCGGCAATGAGCCCCATGGCCAGTCATTTTGGTGAAGACTTAAACGAGCTCCGGCGGCGGATCACCATCGCCTTTGCTGCTGTTTGTCTGGCATCGGCGGGTGCCTGGTTTTTCTCCCGTCAGATTTCTGTTTTTCTCATGGCGCCTCTTTTCCAGGCCTGTCCTGATCTGGCCGGGCTGGTTTATACCAATCTCACCGAAGCCTTTGTCTCATACCTTAAGCTGTCGGTTCTGGTTGGTCTGATAATTTCCTTTCCGGTGGTGCTGTATCAGTTATGGATGTTTATTGCCCCTGGTCTGCGTCGGGAGGAGAAGGGGCTGGCCCTTAAGGTGGTTTTCTGGGCCACTGTCCTTTTTGCCTTTGGGGTTGCTTTTGCCTATTTTGCGGTGATGCCCCGGGCCCTGACCTTCCTCATGGGCTTTGCCCGGGATAATCTCGAGGCATTGCCTAAATTTGATTCTTATCTCACCTTTGTTGTCCGTTCTTCCCTGGCCTTTGGTCTGGCCTTTGAGATCCCTTTTCTCATGGTAATAGCGGCCAGGGTTGCTATTGTCCGTCGGGGTTATTTTTCTTCCCGGCGTAAATATTTTTATCTCGCTATTGTTATTATTTCCTTTCTGTTGGCAGCAGGTGAACTGGTGTCAGCCATGTTGCTGGCCCTGCCCTTATTCCTGCTCTATGAGCTGGGTATTCTGATTATTCGTCTTTTCAAAGTTGCTGCTGAATAAAGCGGTCTGATGGCTGTTTATGGCTGGAGGTTTATTTCCTGTTTGAGCAGGCAGCAGGAGATCCGGTGGCAGGGGCTGCCGTCTTCCCGGTAGCTGATGTTGCCGGGCTGCAGTAATTTGTTCATTACACACCCTTCGGCAATATTGAGCTCAAAGAGTTTTTCCTCGGTAAGGCCCTGGTTGCGGATAAGTTGATTATTTTCGATCTGGAAGGTGTTTAAGGGGTAATCTTCGCAAAGTGGGCATTGATAGACCCGGCCGTTGGGGAAGATGAAATAATTCTCTGCTACTTTCCCGGCGCAGGTGAAGTCTTCGTCGTTATCCAGAAAGACCTTGGGGTAGATGACCTTGATCCCTCGGCGGGCAGCGTCTTCTGCCACTGGCGGGATGGTGGTCAGCCATTCCTCCGGGGTAAGTTGCAGCTGATTGGCCTGGGCATTTGATTTACCCCTAATTCCGATTACCTGGATAAAAAATCTTTTTACTCCCAGCTCAGATAGCAGTTCCGGCATGGCTGCCAGGTGCCCGATATTCATCTTGCTAACCGTGTAGATCAGGCTTACTTCAAAACCGAGGCTGACTGCTTTCTTCAGGTTGTCGGTACAGGTGGTGAATACTCCTTCTCCCCGGATGGGGTCGTTTACCTCCGGGTTGGGGCCGTCCAGGCTGAAGCTGAGAACCGCGTCCCTGGGCTGTATCCTGGTTAGCAGGTCATGGAACAGGTAGCCGTTGCTGTCCACGGTAATGGAATGGTACGCAAGTTGATTTGCGGTTTTAATGGCATGGGCCAGGTCTTGATGAAGGGTTGGCTCGCCACCTAAGAAAATGACATTGGTTTTTTTGTCGGGGGTATGAAAGAGCTTAAGCCACTGGTCGATGGTGTCCCGGTCCAGGGTCCGGGTTCCATGCTGTTCCTGGTTGATGTAGCAGTGGCGGCAGGCCAGATTGCAGGCGGTGAGAATGTGAAAGAAGATATTTCGTTCGCCGGGTTTGAAGCCCACGGTTCTGGTCTGGAGATTCATTAAAATAGCCTATGGTTGCTCGAGGGTGTATTGGGCAAGGTAGGTATTGTCGAGATAATTGTTTTCCGGTTGCTGGAAAAAATTACGGAACAGCTCCAGGCTTTTTTGCCGTTGAATATGGGGGATGATCTCCAGGCTCATGTCACGGTAGAAGGGGGTCAGTTGATTACGGTTCAGGCTGGTGCCGCCCCCTAAGGCATCTTCGTAGGCATAGACAATGGTTGATATCTGGTTGATCATTATGGCTCCCAGGCACATCAGGCATGGTTCCAGGGTGGAGTAGATGGTGAGAGTGGCCGGGTCTATATCTGGATGATGGTTGTTAAGCTCCCGCAGGGCCATGATCTCTGCATGGTCCAGTTCGTTTCTTTCCTGCTGGCGGCTTTTCTGCTTGCGGCCCCGGGCCACAATTTCGCCCCGGGAGGTAATAATGCAACCTACTGGGAATTCGTCTGCTGCCAGGGCCTCTTCTGCTTCAGCCAGGGCCAGGTTCATAAAATGGATATGTTGATCAGTCATGATTTTATTTTAAATGATTTGAATTTTTTGGCTATCTTAGTGCCGCATCCAGGTGTCGTCAATGAAGAAATATGTATTTATCTTGATGAAATACAGGCTAAGTATTGAAATTAGCGATAAATGGATTTATATGAATCCTGTAGTAAAAAAGTGGAAATTAGAATTTTCAAATTGAGAGAGAGATGTCAGTTCGGCATGAAATAGAAAAACGGGAAGAGGAGTACCTGTCGCCCTATGCTTTGACCAGTAAGGCATCAAAGGGTCGTTTACAGGCGGTTGAGCCATGTTCTATTCGGAGTGAGTTCCAGCGTGACCGGGACAGGATCGTTTATTCCAAGGCTTTTCGCCGGCTTAAGCATAAGACGCAGGTCTTTTTGTCACCCACCGGTGATCATTGCCGGACCAGGCTTACCCATACTCTGGAGGTTTCTGAAATTGCCAGAACCCTGGGGCGGGCTCTTTCCTTAAATGAAGACCTGGTGGAGGCCATTTCCCTGGGCCATGATCTGGGTCATACCCCTTTTGGTCATGCCGGGGAAAGTGTTTTGAATGAATTGGTGACCGGAGGTTTCAGTCATTACTCCCAGAGTCTGCGGGTGGTTGATGTCCTGGAAAATAACGGTGCCGGGTTAAATCTTACCTATGAGGTCCGGGACGGGATTCTTAAACACTCCAAAGGTTATGGCGAGGTGCTTCCCAGTAGAAGTCGGGATCTGCCTGAGACGGCTGAGGGCTGTGTTGTCCGTTATGCCGATATTATTGCCTACTTAAGTCATGACCTGGATGATGCCATTCGCTGTTCCGTAGTCAGGGAGGATGATATTCCTTCCGTCTGCCAGCAGGTGCTTGGGGCTACTCATTCCCGAAGGGTTGTGTCTATGGTCCAGGGGGTTCTGGCAGCAACGGTTCCCGGGGACGGCCAGCTGCTTTTCAATATTGACGACAGAACCGGGGAGGCCATGCAGCAGCTGCGTCAGTTTCTCTATCATAATGTTTATCGTTCCGCTCAGGTTCACAGTGAATTTGTCAAGGCCAGCAAAATGTTGCGGGAGCTTTATCTCTATCTCCTGGAGCATAATGATGTCCGGGAGCAGGAGATAGGTGATTTTGCTGAAAGCAGTTCGACGGAAAGAAGGGTATGTGATTTTATTGCCAGTATGACTGATCGTTATGCCCAGAGTATGTATGAGCGGTTTTTCTGGCCAAAGTCCATTGCCTAGACATTTAAAAATAAAATTTAAGAGGATTAAGATATGAGCGGTAGTGACCAGTTTATACCCTATGAAGTTGCCATGCAGATTGTTGGGAATGTGGTGGAGGAGGAACATCTCCATGAACAGAACCGGCGGATCCTGACAGTGTACGATAAAAACGGCAATGAGCTTTGCTGGTATGATGCGGAAACTGTGTTGGCTGAGGCCCAGCCGGAAAACCCCAAGGATCAGGATTCTGTCAAGATGGCAGCAGTTGAGGTTGTTATGCGTCAGATACCTAAATGGGCGGTGGAAGATCTGTTGAAAAAACTGGCCCGGGAGAAGAAGAGCCCGGCTGCCTGATGTAGTTGCTCTTTCTGAAAGTAGTTTTTATTCGAGAATTCCGGCAGGCATGGGCGGTATCTGTGCCCCACCCAGGGTAAAACCGCCATCGAGCTTCAGGGTGGTGCCGGTGATGAAAGGGGCATCTTCCAGCAGGAAGAAGACTGCCTTGATGATGTCTTCAAAATTACCTGTTCGTTTAAGCAGGGTATGATCGATAATCGCCTGCTGCTCCTGTTCTGTCAGCAGGGGCCAACCCCTGGTTCCTTCTCCGTGGCGGGTTTTGCAGAAACCAAGCATCAATTCATTAACCCGAACCTCGGGTGCCCCCTGTCTGGCCCATGTTTCGGTGAAGGATGAAATTGCCCGGTTGGCGGCGCTGTAGCCGTCATTAAAGATCAGGCCGGCCGGGCCTGACCGGCCCACGATTCCGGCAATTGAGGAAAAGGTTATCACTGATCCGTTGGTGGATTTTTTCAGCAGGGGCAGGGCCTGGTCAAAAACAAACCATTTGGCCTTCAGGGTGGTGGCCATTTCCAGGTCCCATTGTTCCGGGGTGTAGGGGCCATGCACCACCGGCATTCCACCCCGTTCGATATTATTGATCAGGATGTCCAGGTGGCTATTGTTGATGGTGTTGAATAGGTCTCTTATTTCATCCGGCTTGCGCAGATCGACCTGGATTGCCTGAAAATCGTAGCCAGCCCCGGCAAATTCTTTGATCGTCTGTCGGGCATCTTCCTCCCAGTCATGCCAGGTAATGATGATTCTGGTGCCGGCCTCGGCCAGAGCGCGTGCAATGGCTTTGCCGATTCCTTTGGCAGCTCCCAGAACCAGAGCTGTTTGCCCTTTGATATCAGCCATCGGTCTATGAATCAGTTGGTTTTGGCAGGTGCCTGTTCCGGCTTGACCAGAGAGATGGGGCCGATGGTGGCAGGGTCGGAGACCAGTAATCTGGTTCCGGGGTGAATGA
The DNA here is from genome assembly GCA_964653055.1 of uncultured Desulfobulbia bacterium. GTDB lineage: Bacteria > Desulfobacterota > Desulfobulbia > Desulfobulbales > SURF-16 > CAZZCA01. Next base: position 7,356 of record CAZZCA010000013.1, read on the forward strand.
GATTATTGGAAAGTTTATTCCATTGCCGGATTTGATCCGGTTTCAGCTTATAACGACGGCCAATGGTCCAGAGGCTGTCTCCTTTTCTCACCGTGTGATAGACAGGTTTACCGGCAAGGGCGGCTCGTTGTTCTTTTTTCTTTTTAATGGCAGCTAACTGGTTGTTAATAGGGCCGCCATTGAGGTAAAGGGCAAGCTGCTGGCCGGCCCGGATTCGGTGGAGGTCGCTGATCCCGTTCCAGGCTGCGATCATATGGGCCGGAATATTATAGCGACTGGCGATATGGGAGATGGTTTCTCCCTTGCTGATTTTATGGAGAATAAGGCCCTTATGGCTGCGGCTGTCAGCGCTTAAGTCGTTGTCGTCAACAAGAATATAGGATGTTGTCTGAAAGGGGATGCGTAGGCGCTGGCCTTTTTTCAGCCCGCTCTGGCGGAGATTATTGGCCTTGAGCAGGGTGGTTTTGTTGAGATTATAACGATTGCATATTCGGTTGATGGTCTCGTTTTTCTTGACCACATGGGTCTTATAGCTGGTGGTGATGGTGGCATGGACCCGGGACAGGTTACGGGCAAGCATTTCCTCTTTACCGACAGGAACCTTCAGGGGGTAGACCGCCATTCCCGGCGGGGTCAGTAGTTTTCGTAATTCCCGGTTAAGGTTCCGGAGTTCGTCAAAGTCGGTGTTGCAGGCCACCGCCGCTGCCCGCAGGGAGGTCCAGGGGGGAACTTCCACTGTTCCGTAGAGCAATGGGGTTTCATATTTTATGTCAGTAAAGCCGTATTTTTCCGGATCACGGGCAATTATAATAGCGGCAATTAATTTGGGGACATATCGTTTGGTTTCTGTTTTCAGGTACGGTTTCTGGGCCAGTTGCCAGAAGGTTTTAACCTTGTAGCGTTTCAGGCCTCGATTGATCTTGCGCCCTCCGGCATTATAGGCTGCAACTGCCAATTGCCAGTCGCCGAATTGATCATGAAGATCCGAGAGGAAGGAGATAGCGGCCTGGGTGGCTTTTACCACATTGCGCCGCTCGTCAATATAGGAGTCGATTTTCAGGCCGTAAAGCTTGCCGGTGGAGCTGATAAACTGCCATGGTCCGGCGGCGTGGGCACTGGAGTAGGCAGTAAGGCTGTAGCCGGATTCGATCATGGGTAAATAGGCCAGATCCAGGGGCAGCCCGGCCTCTTTTAACTCGGCCTGGATCATGGGCAGGTATTTGCCGGAACGCTCAAGCCAGCGATGGAAACTTCTTTTATGTTTATGTTGGAAAAAATTCAGGTAATATTCAACCTGCTTATTCATGGTCACCGGAAAATCATAGGTGATTTTCGGTTCAATGGGGATCTCTTCTGGTTTGCCTGCCTCCCACTGGCCGAGGTTTTCCAGGTCTTTCAGCTCTTCGGCAACGGTTATTTCCGGCTCCGGTGTTGTCTGGTCATCGGCCACCGGGTTAATGGGGCTGGGGTTGTCCTGCTTATGCTGCAGGGAGTCAGGGATGGCCAGTTGCGTTACGGTTCCCGGGGAATTCATCGGAGTACAGCCCCAGGCGGTAAGAAGCAGGGTCAGGCTGACAATTATGTTTGATAAATAATTAATGCGCATTGGCGAAGTTAGTATATTATGTTCATTTGATGATATGGGAAATATGATTGGTCAGGGTATTTATGGGAAATTTGACAATAAATGTCCTGAGCCAAAGAATTGTAACATAAATTGTTGTTAAGATATGGTCAAGAAATTCGTTTGGTTCTTTTGTGCTCTGGCCGGCCTGTCCCTTGCCGTAATCATGACCCTGTATTTCTGGTTTGTAGTCTTTGTCCCGGGTGTGGCTATCCAGCAGCAGAATATCGAGAAGACTCTGGGGATGGAAAGCCCGGTTTATTATGCTGATGGACGCAGCAAAATAGGTGTATTCTTCCGGGATAATCATCGCCAGTATGTTTCCTATCACCGATTGCCCGGCACCTTTGTCAAGGGGCTTGTCGCTGCTGAGGATAATGATTTTTTCAGCCATTTTGGTATTGACCCGGCAGGTTTTGCCCGGGCCGTTCTGGCCAATCTCCGGGCTGGCCGGATTGTTCAGGGCGGCAGCACCATCACCCAGCAGACAGCTAAGAACCTTTTTCATCGCCAGGGGCGCTCCATTAAGGCTAAACTACATGAACTTCTTTATGCTCTGCGCCTTGAATATCATTACCCAAAAGAAAAGATCCTGGAATTTTATGCCAACCAGTTCTATGTAAGTGGTAATGGCCGGGGCCTGGGGGTGGCGGCCCGTTATTATTTTGATAAGGAGCCGGAGGAACTGGATCTGCTGGAATCGGCCTTTATTGTCGGCAGTGTTAAGCGTCCCAATTATTATAATCCTTTTCTCCAGCAGAATGAGGAGGCTTTAGCCCGGACCCGGACCAGGGCTCGGCAGCGGACAAGTTATGTTCTGGGGCGGATGTATAGCCTGGGGATGATTGACACCTTTTCCTATCAGGATGCCATTGACCGTGAGATCCCTTTTCGGCGGGGTCGGATGCGATTTAAACTTAATACCATTATGGATATGGTTAGGGACGAGCTTGAGTCTGATGCGGTCCGGCAGGCGCTGCTTGCCCGCGGCATCGAAAATGTCGCTACTTCCGGGATCAGAATAACCACCACCATTGACCGTGATTTTCAGGAAAAGGCTGAAAATGCCCTTAAGGCTGAGCTTTCCCGCCTGGATATCAGGTTAAATGGTTATGATAACGAGAATCTTCAGGATGTTTACCGGAAACTCCAGGAGGGTGGAGGTGGTTCAACCCCGGTTGCCGGTGGTTTTCTTGTTGCCCGGGTAGCGGATGTTGATCAGGCTGAACATAAGCTCCATCTTGATTTTGGTTTGAAGGGTAAATTATCTTCCCGTTCCGGGGTTATTGATGAACGGGGATTGCGACCTTTTCTCTCTTCTTTGGTCAGGTATAAGGGGCATCGCTGGTCGGAGATTGATCAGGAGAGCTGGCAGTGGTTTATGGAGCTGCACCAGCCCGGTGACCTGGTTTATGTTTCGGTTATTGGTCAGGTTGAGCCGGCTGGCAAATGGCAATGCCGCCTGGAAAAATATCCCGAGGTCCAGGGTGCGGTTATCAGCATGCAGAAAGGTATGATTACCTCACTGGTGGGTGGGCGTGATAATTTTTATTATAACCGGGCCGTGGCTGCCAGGCGCCCTATGGGTTCTGTTGTTAAGCCTCTTATTTTTGCCGCGGCCATTCAGCTGGGCTGGAACAGTCTGGATCTTCTTGATAACCGGCGTAATGTTTTTGTTTTTCAGAATACTCCCTATATTCCCAGGCCAGATCATGACAGCCCCCATGATTATGTTTCCATGAGCTGGGCCGGGGTCCATTCCGAGAATGTGGCCTCGGTATGGCTGCTCTACCATCTTTGTGATAGATTGTCTCCTGCCCGGTTTAAGGAGCTCACCGGGGAACTTGGTCTGCGGCGGCAACCGGGTGAATCCTACCGATCTTATATTGTCCGTATCCGGGACAAGATGGGGATTGTGGTTAATAGCAAGGCCCTGCGTCAGGCCGCTTTGGAAAAGGCGGTGGCGGCGGTTGAAGCTGATCTGGTCTTTGCCGGCCGGCAGATGGAGCTTGGAGTATTGCAGCAGCTTCGCTACGCCGCAGATCATCAGGATATGGTGGAAGAAGATGATAAGGGCCGGGAGGCTGAGGTGCGGCGACTGGTATTAACCTATAATTTCCAACGACTGCAGGGTCTTGAAGAGGACTTAAGGAGAATGGCCGGCGGGTTTATGGCAGAATCGGAGCCGGTGGGGCCGGTGCCGGGGCTGTTTTATCTGCCCCTGGTGGATCAATCACCTTTACACCGTCATCACCTTGATCTTTCTGCTCAGCAATTCTCCTTTGGTGAAACCCTCCCGGGCTCGGGCTGGCTGCCGGTGCAGAGTTCCAAGCTGGCTGATGCCTTAAAAGATTTGACCGCAGATGAGCAGGGAAAGTTCTGGAACAGGGTTCGTCTGGGTAATATGGTCACTGCCGGTACTGTTTCCATGGTTGCAGATTATCTGGAGCAGGAATATGAGATTTTGCGGCAATTGCCTCCTTACGGTGATGATGTTCTTTATCATATCCGTGATTATCGGGTATTGGCTGCCCTGAAATATGTTATTGGCCTCTGCCGGGCGACCGGGGTTGAGAGCCGGCTGGATCCGGTTCTGTCATTCCCTTTGGGCTCCAATGTGATCAGCCTGCTGGAGTCAGCTCGTCTTTATGAAGCCCTTGTCGGGGGGAAATCGTATCGGCAGGAGCAGAATGCAGGCTTGAGTACTATTTCCAGGATTGAAGACAGCGAGGGTGAGCTGCTTTATGAGGTGCCGCGGCAGGAGCAGCAGGTTGTTGATCAGCAGACTGCCCTGCAGGTGGCAGATATTATGCGTAATGTGGTTCGCTATGGTACCGGCAGGTTTGCCGGTAGAATGCGCTTAAGGGCAGGAGATAGGCAGAAAAAAAAGGTGAAGCTGGGGGCGCCGCTTCTGGGTAAAACCGGAACCGCCAATCAGTTTAAGAACGCGGCCTTTGTCGGTTTTGTCCCCGGGCCGCTTGTCGGTGGGGAAGGTCTTTCCCTGGGCGGCGGGCATGTCCTGGCGTCCTATACCGGTTTTGATGATAACCGGCCCATGGTCCGGACATCCACCCATTTTACCGGCGCCAGCGGCGCCTTGCCCCTCTGGACCAGGGTAGCGGAGGCAATGCTTAATCATAGGCTGGACGATTCAGCGATTGATTTTGTTGATCTGGCCTTTGCCGGCCATAAGGTTGTTCCTTTAGTTCATCCTGATCTTGGTCAAATGGTGGTTCCGGTTGACGGTAAGGCTGGGGGTCGAGCTGCTGTTGGTGGCGACAGTGGGGGGGCAACGGTTACAACTTTTGCCCGTAAGGCAGGTAATGGTAATCTGGAGCTCAGCCGTTATTTCCGCCCCTGGTGGCAGGGAGAATCAGGGGAGGCAACTCAATGACATTTCTCTTACCCCTTGTCCGGTTTGCCGGGCTGATACCGTGTCTCCTGACCCTGTCATTAGCCGGGTGTCTGGCTCCAAAATCAGGCCTTGATCGACCTGTGGCTGAAGATAGGGATAAAGAGATTTCTCAGGCTATGCGGCAGCAGATGGCGGCGCTCAGGAAAAGATCGGCTGCCAGGCAGGTTGCCCCAGCCAGGGAAGAAGAGGCAACCTGGCGAGCCGCACCTTCAGCCAGTCCCGGCTCTTTATCGATAAGCGATACTTTTGGTCTGGAATTTTTCATTAATGAGCGGTTAAGCCTGTATCGAGAAAAAGATATTGCCGCCCATGATCTTGATTTTAAGCTCCAGGCGCTTGAACTTGCTCTGACCCGGGAGGAGAGGTGGCATGAATGTCTCGATTCCCTTGCCGGGCTGAATGAAGGTTACCAGTTTTTATGGGATGATTATCAGCAAAATGGCAAGGGCAGGATGGCTGGCAATGATTTTCTTCATGTCTGTCGGGATGATATTGTTTTTCTTGAAGGTTCGTGTCCGGAGGTGGAGCTGGAGGTCAGCAGGCTGTTGACCGATGAAATTAATCTCTATCAGGAGACGGCCCTGGGCCGTTTAGTTGCAGCCATGGAATATTATGGCTTGCGGGATCGCTATCCTGAGGTCCGAAGCATTTATCAGCGTCTACAGAAAGAGGTGGGGAACAGGCCGCTGCCTGCCTCCTGGCAGGAGGTTTATGGCCGTGCTCTGGTGGGCTGCGGTCGGCTGACTGCGGCTCTGTCGGTTTTCCGGAATCTGGCTGAAGTAAATCAAGGTGAAGTTGGTGCCCGGGCCCGGCTGCAGATGGTGGAGCTGTTGATTGCCCTTGGCAGGATTGACCAGGCCCGAAAACAATCTTTTTTTCTTGAGCCCGGAGTTGGGGGTGATCAGGCCGGCCTGCCGCCGGATTCCTATCGGCAAATATTTTCCGGCCAGGACCAGAAGCAGCAGCCGGTTAAACTCTATGGGGAGATGCTCCATTCCTGGTTAATCGGCAATAAATCTACCCTGCCTCTGCCGGTGCTTGAGCGATTACGGATTCTGGAGCGTTATTTCCCGGATAGCGATGCTGTTAAAATGGGGCAGAGATTGCGTCTCAAGGTGGAACAGCAGGTTGCCCTTCAGGCTGATCAGCTTTTGCAGCGGGCCAGAATGCTCCAGGCAGAAGGTAAATACAGCCAGGCTCTTGCCCTGTTATTGCCCCTGGAGGATGGGGTCTTGCCCATTGCTGCCCGCCGTGCGGTTCAGCAATTGGTGGTAGATATTGAGCAGGTTAGAGATGGCAAACGGGCTCTTGCCCGGAGGTTGCGGCAGGAGGCCCTGGAGTCCGGTTGGCAGCAGGCCAATAATTTGTTTGACCAGAAGAAATACGATAGGGCCTATGTCTCTTTTCATGGTCTATTAAATACCTCCTATCGCTCCAAGGTCAAAAAGAAGTTGGTTATGCTTGCCCGTCAGGCAGCGGCTGACTTGCGCCAGGCCGCGGCCAGGTCTTTTGTGAAGTCCCGGGAGACCTCAATTCCTGAGCAGAAATTAGGTCATCTGGCTGATGCCCGTGATCTTCTCCGGCAAATCATCGATAAATATCCTGAGGTTGCCATAATTGATAAGGTGAGGGCCAATCTTGTGGTGATTGAAGATGAGATCAGGGCCCTGGGGTTAACCGGAATTTCTCTTTAGCCCGGTCTTTTTTATGGGTTAACCTGAAAAAGGCTTGCTCTGTGGTGTTGTTTTTTCGCATACATAATTGTATGAAGCAGATTTTATTTCGTAATTAAAACGGTCTTGAAATGTAATTTCATAAAAGATGATTATGACTGATAAAAAAACTGACATAGTCAAGATCCTGGACGAGCTGGCCCTGAAGATTGTCATGGTTGAGCCCGGTGATCTGTCGGTGGTGGGCGAGTTATTGGAGCTGGTGGAAAAGATCAACTCTCTGATTGATTCCGGAGAGCAGCCCCTGCTGGTCGGGATGATGGCCACCATCCATGATCTGCTCGAGAAGATTATCATGGGTGAGCTTGAGGATGACGGCAAAAGCTATGAGGGTCTGGGTCAGGGGGTTTCTCTCTGTCAGCAGGCAGTTCGCTCTGGTGGTGATGAGGAAATTGCTGATAAATTTTCCCGGATTTTAGAGTCCCTGGGGTGTGATCCAGGGTTTACGGTCAGTTCCCCTGATAGTGGTGAGGAGCAGAAAGAGAAGGAAGGGGGCAGCGGGGGAGAAGATTTTTCCTTTCTCCAGGACCTGGATCTCCTTGGCAGCTTCATTGGTGAGGCCTTTGAGCACCTTGAGACCATTGAGGTAAATGTGCTGGAGCTTGAACAGCACCCCGGTGATCTGGATCTGATCAATAATATTTTCCGTCCCTTTCATACTATCAAGGGAGTTTCCGGCTTCCTTAATCTTAAGACAGTCAATGTGCTTGCCCATTCCACCGAGAACCTTCTTGATGATGTTCGTAACGGCGAGCTGGCCATGAACCGCGGGGTGATCGATGTTGTCCTGGCCGTGGGTGATTATCTTCGCACCATGATCCAGAACGTCAGTGAGGTTATGGCAAAAGGGGTTGAGGCCCATCAGGAATTTGACATCAGTGATTTTCTTGCCAGGATTAAGGGGGTAAGAGAAGGTGGACCATCTTCAGGCGCTGATGAGGATCAGGGCCGGGTGGTTGAGGTTGAAGAGGCAGCGGCGGTTAAAGTGGCTTCCGTATCCGGTGGGCAGCAGCTGGCGATTGAGCCAACCATCAAGGTTCGGGTTGATAAACTTGACAATCTTGTTAACGCTGTGGGTGAATTGGTCATCATGCAGGCTATGGTGCGGCAGAACCCGATGGTTCTTTCCCTCAGTGACCCCAAGCTGAATAAGGACTTCTCTCAGTTCACCCGGATAACCACTGATCTGCAGAAAACTGCCATGACCATGCGGATGGTCCCAATCCGGCAGACTTTTCAGAAAATGACCCGCCTGGTTCGGGATTTGTCCCGTAAAACCGGCAAGAAGGTTAACCTGGTAATGAAGGGTGAAGAGACGGAGATTGACCGTAATATGGTTGATTCCATTTATGACCCTCTTCTCCATATGATCCGTAATTCCATAGACCATGGGGTTCAGTTACCGGCAGAGAGGGAAAAGGCCGGTAAATCCGAGACCGGAACGGTGTTGTTAAGTGCCTACCAGAAAGGCGGTAATATCGTTATCGAGATCAAGGATGATGGACAGGGGGTTAATACTGCCAGGATCCGGGATAAGGCCCTTGAGCGTGGTCTGATAACAGTAGAGGATTCCCTTGGTGAGCAGGAGATTAATAATCTTATTTTCCTGCCGGGTTTTTCCACAGCAGAAGAGGTTACAGATGTCTCCGGTCGAGGGGTGGGGATGGATGTGGTCAAGAAAGGGGTGGATAAGCTCCAGGGTAAGGTTGATCTTTATTCAGTACCGGGGGAGGGTTGTCAGTTTTTGATGCGTCTGCCCCTGACCCTGGCCATTATTGACGGTATTGTTGTCCGGGTGGGCAGTGAGCGATATATTATTCCCACCATTGCCATCCGAGAATCCATGCGGCCTCAGCCTGATCAGTATAAGACTGTTCAGGACCGGGGTGAGACCTTGCTGGTTCGTGATCGGCTTATACCCCTTGTTCGTCTGGGGCGGGTATTCGGGGTTTCGGCCAGATTCGAAGAGGTTCATGAAGGAATTGTGGTAATCATTGAAAACGAAGGGGCTCTGCGGGCCCTGCTGGTGGACGAATTACTCGGCAAGCAGGAAGTTGTTATTAAAAGTATCGGTGAGTATCTTAAAGGGGTCCAGGGCCTTGCTGGAGGAACAATTCTGGCTGATGGCCGGGTTGGCCTGATAATAGATGTGGCCGGTTTATTTATGGTCAGTGAACAGGGATCCCTGGAATAACCGGGGTTGACGGCTTTACAGGCCTGGATTCAGGGCGGAGGGAACGAGATGACAGCAGCGGAAGATAAAACCCGGCACGGTGAAGGCCGGGAAACCCTTGCCGGCAAATATCTTACTTTTGATCTTGGTAAAGAGTCTTACGGGGTAGGAATCCTTAAGGTCAAAGAGATCATCGGAATGCTGGAGATTACCGTGGTGCCCCAGACCCCGTCCTATGTTAAGGGGGTTATTAATCTGCGGGGAAGTGTTATTCCGGTTATTGATCTGCGTCTTAAGTTCGGGATGGAGCAGGTTGATTATGATGAGCGGACCTGTATCATTGTCATTGAGACTCAGGGGGAATCCGGTATCTCCCTGGTGGGGATGATTGTTGATTCTGTTTCCGAGGTGTTGACCATTGCGGCAGAAGAGATCGAGCCTCCATCGGTGTTTGGTGGCATGGATGTGGATAATGGCGCGATTCTGGGGCTGGCCAAGATAAATCAGGATGTGAAAATTCTCCTTGATGTTGATCAGGTGGTGGGGCCGGGGATGCTGGCCGGGCTTAATGCTGAGGTTGCTGTTGATGCTGATTCGGATGAGAGCTGAGGCCAGATGAGTTATTTCACGGTGGAACTCAGTGACGATGAATTTACCCGGTTTAGTGATCTTATTTTTGCCAAAAGCGGAATCCATCTTAAAATAGAGAAAAAATCACTGCTCCAGGCCCGGCTCGGCAAGAGGCTGCGGTCCTGTTCTATGGCGTCCTATGCTGATTATTTTGATTATGTGGTGGAGGATGAATCAGGGCTGGAACTGGTTCAGCTTATTGATGCCATTTCAACCAATTTTACCAGTTTTTTTCGGGAAACCGCTCATTTCAATTATCTTACCTCCCGGGTGTTGCCGGAATTTAAGGGCAATGGCGCTGCTGATCGGCGTTTTTCCATGTGGTCGGCAGCCTGTTCCTCCGGTGAGGAGCCATATTCCCTGGCGATTGCCATGGCCGAAGACCAGCATGAAAATTGTTCAATTCTGGCAACTGATATTTCCACCAAAGTTCTGTCTGTTGCGGAAAAGGCGGTTTACCCCATGGACAGGGTTGAAGACCTGTCTTCAGTTTATCTCAAACGATATTTTCAAAAAGGGATGGGTCGCAGTGAGGGATATGTCAGGGTCAAGGAGCATCTACGGGAACAGATAATTTTCCAGCGTTTTAACCTGATGGATAAATTTCCCTGGTATGAGGCCTTTGATGTGATTTTCTGCCGGAATGTGATGATTTATTTTAACCGGGATACCCAGCAGGAACTGGTTAATAAATTTTATGAATGTCTTACTCCGGGGGGCTATCTCTTTGTCGGTCATTCCGAGAGTCTGGCCAATATGCAGCATCCTTTTCAACAGACAGCGACAACGGTGTATCGTAAAGTAAAATAAAGCGTCGAAGTGGAGTAACTGGAGATGAAAGCATAATGAGGCAGGTTGTCGGTATTTCAGACATGTTGGTGAGCAATAAGCCGGATGATGTGCTGGTTACCTATTCCCTGGGCTCATGTATCGGAATTGTTATCTGGGATCCCCAGGTCAGGGTGGGAGGGCTTTTGCATTATATGCTGCCCGATTCCCGGATAGGGCGTCAGCGGGGGATTGATAATCCCTATATGTTCGCTGATACCGGGATTCCTGCTTTTTTCCGGGAGTCATATAATCTCGGGGCCTTAAAGAGCCGGCTGGTGGTTAAGGCGGTGGGGGGCTCCCAATTACTCGATTCGGTAGGTATCTTTAATATCGGCAGTCGTAATTACCAGGTTATGCGGCAGATTTTCGATAGAAACAATGTGAAGATCAGCCGGGAGGATATTGGCGGTACGGTAAATCGGACGGTTAGCCTTACCATTGGAACTGGTCGCACCCTCCTTAAAATATCCGGCCGGGGGGAGATTGAATTATGAGTCGTTTACAGGAGATTGCTGCCCTGGTCAGCCATGTCGCCCCCTTTCCCAAGGTTGCCATTCGGGTATTGGCAATGCTCGATGATCCGGCGGTGACCGCCCGGCAATTGGCTGAGGTTATTCAATTTGATCAGGCCATTATGGTTAATCTGTTGAAGGTCTGTAATTCTGCCTGCTTCGGTTTGTCCCGTCAGGTTTCTTCGGTGGAAGAGGCTCTGGTTCTTCTGGGCCAGGAAACTTTAAAGGAGATAATCATTATCGGTAGCAGTGCCGGGTTCTATAGCGGCCATGCTGGTGCCGGTTATCAGCTGGAAGAGGGCGAGTTGTGGAAGCATTCAGTGGCCACGGCCCTGATGGCGCGAATGCTGTCCCGTCATCTGGATCATATTGGTGGTGGCAGTGCCTTTACCTGTGGTCTGCTCCATGATATCGGTAAGCGTTTTCTCGGATCATTGGTGGCGGATGAGTTTCAGGACATCATGGATAGAGTCGGTCGGGAAGGATGTAGTTTTGTCCGGGTGGAACAGGAGGTTCTGGGTACAGATCATGCAGAACTCGGGGCCATGATTTTTGAGAAATGGGGTTTTGCTCCGGAGATGATCGGGGCAGTTCGTGATCATCATCGGCCCGATGCCCTGGAGCTGGAACCACTCACCGCTCTGGTTGCGCTGAGTAATAGTCTGGTTATCACCATGGGGGTCGGGGTCGGTGCCGATGGCCTGGCGTCAGAGATTAAGGGTGCCGGTTTGAAGCGTTTTGGGGTCAGTATGGATCAGCTGCAGATCTATATGGTGGATTTGCTGATGGAGCTGGAAAAGGCCCAGGACCTTATTGAACTAAATATGTCAGCAGTTAATGGTTGACCTGCCTGTAACAAGATCGGAACTTGTGGGGTAAAATGAATAGAATTAGAGTTCTGGTGGTAGATGATTCTGCCGTGGTTCGTAAGGTGTTGACCGAAGAACTGGGGCGGGAAGATGATATTGAGGTGGTGGGTACTGCTCCTGACCCTTATGTGGCCCGGGAAAAGATTGTTGCCCTTAAACCGGATGTCATTACCCTGGATATTGAAATGCCCCGGATGGATGGATTGACCTTCCTCGGTAAATTGATGACCCATTTTCCCCTGCCGGTAATTATTGTCAGTTCCCTGAGTGTTGAGGGTGGTCGCTTGGCCATGGAGGCTATGGATCTTGGGGCAGTGGATGTCATTGCCAAGCCCGGTGAATCTTATTCCATTGGTGATATGGGTCAGCAGTTGGTTGAAAAGATCAGGGGGGCTGCCCGGGTTGATATCAGGCAGTTTCACCTTGGGCGAAAGCGGGAGAAGGGAAATGGGCTTCTTGCTGCCAGTCAGAGCTGTCCCGGGGCTGCCCATAAAGTTATAGCCATGGGTGCCTCCACCGGTGGGACCGAAGCTTTAAAAGATGTGCTGGTTGATCTGCCCCCTTCCGTACCAGGCCTTGTCATTGTTCAGCATATGCCTTCGGGTTTTACTTTGAGTTTTGCCCAGCGTCTGGATAATCTCTGCCGAATCAAGGTCAAGGAAGCAGAAGACGGGGATGCCATTTTGCCGGGTCAGGCTCTTATTGCCCCGGGTAATTTCCATATGCTGATGCGTCGCAGCGGGGCCAGGAATTATGTAGAGGTTAAGTCAGGCCCCCTGGTCAGTCATCAGCGCCCTGCTGTGGATGTTTTATTCAATTCGGTTGCCCGGGTGGCCGGAGATAACGCGGTGGGAGTTATTCTTACCGGCATGGGTCGGGACGGGGCCGATGGCCTGAAGAAGATGCATGGGGCGGGAGCTTCCACCATTGCCCAGGATGAGGCAAGTTGTGTAGTGTATGGAATGCCCCGGGAGGCAGTGGCAGCCGGCGGGGTGGATCAGGTGGTTCCGCTGGCTGATGTCAGCAGGGCAATTATGGCTATTTTTACCTGATTTCAGGTTAACCAGGACTTGCATTTTCCCATGTTGTTTAATAAGGTCTTGGGTAAAGTACCTTGGGTGTGCAGGTTTTGCCGTAATATTATATTGAGCGGGAATAGATTTATTGATGTTGTTTACTTGTTTTAATCAGAGGAGTCTGGGTCTGTTCATGACCATGCTGACCCTTGCCGTTATTTTTTCATCGGTCGGGTTCGAGGCCATTGGTGCTGATATCCTCTGTACGGTTCACAAAAATCGTTATAATACCAAACAGACATCTCTGGTGCGGGTGAAAACACCTGCTGCAGCCACCGTTTCTGCCGCAGCTGCATCCCGGGTCCGAGCTGCGGTCCTGGTTGCTGATTCGGCAACCAAGAGGCGTCCGGCCAATTATTCCCGTCTGGCCTCATCATCTTCCTTGCGCCGTAAGCTTTCTTCCCGCAGTGCCATTGTCATTGATAATAATTCCGGTAAGGTTCTCTATAGCCATAGCCCTGATCGTACCGGCCAGCCCGCCAGTACCATCAAGGTACTTACCGGGCTTCTTGCCATCAAGGCCCTGAAGGAAGAGGAAAAGGTCAAGGTCAGTCGCCGTGCCTCGGGAATGCCCCGCTCCAAGATATATCTTAAGCCGGGGAAAAACTATAAGGCCGATGATCTAATTGATGCAGTTCTGCTGGCCTCTGCCAATGATGCCGGCTCCGCCCTGGCTGAACAGATTGCCGGTTCGGAAAAACGATTTGCCAGTCTGATGACTAATAAGGCCCGGGAGCTGGGGGCCAGTCAAACGGTCTGTAAAACAGCCACCGGTCTTACCAAACGGGGTCAGACCACCACGGTGCGGGACCTAGCGCTGATCTTCAGTAAGGCCATGGATGACCCGGATTTTGCCAGAAGGATTTCCCGTAAGCGTGCCAAGACCAGTTACGGCCAGGCCCTGCGCAATCATAACCGGGCCTTGTGGCGGATTAAAGGTGCGGTGGGTGGTAAGACCGGTTATACCCGGGCCGCCCGCCAGACCTATGTGGGTAAATTCCGGCGGGATTGTGGTGAACTGGTGGTTGCCATTATGGGAAGTGAGACCATGTGGGATGATATCAGCCGTTTGGTGGAGCATGGTTTTCGTAAACAGAAACAATTACTCGCCGCTTCTGCCCCAAAACTTGCCAAAAAGAAACAACATACCCTGGCCCAACTGCCCTTACCGGCCAGCCGGAAACTGCCGGCTATTCTGGTTGAAGCCAAGAAGACCCCTCATATCTGATAAATGTCGAAGGGCCTCTATTCTTGCAAGACATTCAAGTTCAATTATTGAAAAAAGAGCTGCGGACATCAGCTGTCATTCCAGAGGATTCCTCTTTCAGGCCCGGACGTCTGGCTGAGCTGATCAGACGGTCTGCCCCCTATGGTCAGGCTGATTGTCTCTATGTAGCTCCTGCCCCCATCCTCCATCAAGTCCGGGTTAATGCCCTGGTTGACGGCAAGAAGTTGATTATGCCTGGCCCCGGCTTAAAGGACGGTTTTTTCTGTCTTGAACCCTATACTATTCCTTTTGCTGATCTTGGTTATGCGGTGAGCTTCAAGGGGGTTGCCAGGTTCGGACGGCTGTTGACAGACCCTGCTGATCGGACCGGTTTGGAAATTGGCATGTTGATTACCCATGCTTTATTGGTGGATGAAGCAGGAGGTCGGCTGGGAATGGGGACTGGTTTTTTTGATCTCTCTTATGCCATTTTTGCCCATTGGCAGATGCTGGCCTGGGAGCATTCGGTATTGGCTGCCATTGAGCCGGGGCAGATATCTGCTATTTCTCTGCCCATGGCAGCATGGGATATTTATCTTGATTATCTGGTAACGGACCAGGAGATAAGGGCCTGTTCAGGAAATGATCGGCCCTTGTCCACTATCCTTTGGCAGCATCTTTCATCTGATCGGATTAAAAAGATAACCCCACTTTTTCAACTGGCCCGGCAATCATAAGGTTCTTTCAGGAAAACCAAGGTCTGATTAAGGATCAGGCCTTGTTCTTTTTGAAGATAATTTCCATCTCACAGAGATCAGCGTAATGGCCGATTTCCTCCTGAAAGGTCTGGATATAGGGGCAGTCCCAGATAGCCAGGATCTTGTTCTGGCGGAAAAACACCGGAAGTCTATGGCCGTCTATTTCTCTTTCTTCCCCCTGTTCTTCCAGCATATAGGCAAAGATCTGGGGCCGGCGGCAGACATCTGGGCGTTTGTTATAAATACGGCATCCCCCATGCTTCAGGTCCAAATGGGGGCAGGTAGTGGCTGTGGGCAGGATCATGCTCCAGCCGCTTTGCCAGTTGATCAGGCATTGCTGGTGCCAGAAGGGCTGATTATTGATAATCAGCTCCGGGCTTGCCCCGGCTGTTGTTGTCCGGGATGCGGCCCAGTCATGGCTGGGCAGGTAAAAGAGGTCAGTCTCTGTCGCCCTGAGGGGGATCTCGAAATAATCATGGGCCATGGTCTCTTCCGGGCCGGTGCAGCAGAGGGAGCAGGCACATGGTCCGCAGAGCTGGCTGTTTATCTCTTCCAGTTCCCGGCTGAGGATGTTCTGGCTGACCCAGGCATCAATAGCGGTCATGGGCTCAAGGGGTTCTCCCTCTGGCGAGAGAATAACCCTGGCCGGGGGCTGGGGGGTCTTCAGCCTCTCATAGATTCTGAGATCGTCCAGAAAGGGTTCAAGCACCTGGGCCGGGTTATGGTAGCTTATTCCACTGGTATCAATTTCCCCTGGTAATTCCGCCAATAATTCCTCCATGGCGGTAAAGGGCCCGGTGATGAAAAGCATACCAGTGAGTCGCACCAGGGGAAGCACTGGTCTTGCAAGTGCCTCCAGACCTGGCTTGCATTGTTGTTTTTGCTGGTGGTTAAGCATAGCCTTTTTTACCTCTTTTCTTTTGGCAGCGCAATAGTCTCTCTCCTTCCCTTGACCCGGGAGCGGTCAGGGGCTATATTGGGTGCCATGGAAAAACAGACCCTGACCCAACATCTCACAGACCTGCGAACCAACCTGGTCCGTTCCATGATTGCTGTTGCTGCCGGTTTTGCCCTTTCCTATGCCTTTGTTGAAGAGCTGGGCCAGTGGTTTGTCAAGCCTCTGTTTGAGGTTTTGCCTGAAGATTCGAGCCTTATCTTCATCTCCTATCAGGAGGCCTTTTTTTTTACCTGAAATTAGCCCTTACCAGCGGTGTTCTGCTGGCCAGTCCGGTTATTTTTCTGCAGATCTGGTCCTTTGTTGCCCCTGGTCTCTATCACCATGAGAAGAAGGTGGTGGTCCCTTTTTCTCTGTTGTCGTCCATCTGTTTTCTGGGGGGGGCTGCCTTTGGTTATTTTGTTGTTTTTCCCCCGGCATTTCGTTTTTTGATGAGCTATACCAGTGAGCATTTGAATGCCCTGCCCACGGTTAAGGAGTATTTCTCTCTCTGTCTGCGTCTGCTCATTGCCTTTGGCCTTATCTTCGAGCTCCCGGTTTTTATGGTGCTCCTGGCCCGTCTTTCGGTAATTGATGCCCCCTTCCTCCGTAAAAATCGCAAATACGCCTTTCTTATATCTTTTATAATTGCTGCCATTGTTACCCCCACCCCTGATGTGGTGAATCAATTGCTCATGGCCGGCCCCCTTGTTATCCTCTATGAGATAAGTATCTTTGCCATTCTACTTTTCGGTGGGAAGGACCCTGTAACTGAAGATTCTCCTGTCTGCCGCTAAGTTTTCTGATTTGTTTTTCCCCTTTGGCTTCCTGCGCTTTTTTTGCCTTTTTTCGTTCATTTATTGATATCCGCTAAAAATCATCAAGCTTTCTGCCAATTGTCCGATATGGAAGTTATGGAAAACCATCAATAGACGAAGATTCTTTTTGGTTGTTGAAGTTTTTTCGTTGGCTTTTATGAATTTTTTGAGGAGGTGATGCCGGAAGATTGCTTTAAGCGGAATTAGAAATGTTTTTTCGGGGCAGGACGCGTCAGCGGAAGGTCCCCAGGTTGTGGAGTCAGGGCAGGGACGCCCTGATACCCTTTAAATTCAAGGAGGAAAATTATGTCTTTAAGAATTAATACCAATGTGGCTGCTCTGGTTGCCCATAAGAATATGGTCCGCAATGATGCAGGCCTTTCATCTTCACTGGAGAAGCTTTCTTCAGGGCTCCGGATCAACCGGGCTGCTGATGATGCTTCAGGAATGGCGATTGCCGACTCCCTAAGGTTTCAGGCCCTTGGCCTTGGCCAGGCGATTCGTAATGCCAATGACGGAATCTCCATGGTCCAGACTGCTGACGGTGCCCTGGAAGAGTCTATTAATATCATCAATACCATCAAGACCAAGGCCATTCAGGCGGCTCAGGAAGGTCAGACCCTTGATTCCCGTAAGGCGATTCAGGCTGATATTGATAAATTAATGGAAGAGATGGATATGATCGCCCGGACTACTTCGTTCAACGGGCAGAAGCTGCTTTCCGGCTCTTTTGTTAATAAAGAAATTCAGGTTGGCGCCTATACCGGTGAGACCATGGGGATCAGCATTGCCTCGTCTGAGTCTAATAAGGTTGGTCATCTGTCAACTGAGCAGTTAAATTTCACCGCTGTTGGAACCGTTGATCTGACAATTGCAAGCAGCCTTCAGGACCTTGATGTTGATCTGCAGATAGTTACTCTGGCTTTTGATAATACAGCTGCCAGTGGCTCCGGTGCTGTTGCTGATCTGATTAATCGGGTAAGTAATGATACTGGAATTACCGGTCAGGCCGTTGTTGAGATCAATGACGGGGTTGTTGTTGCCGGCGATACCGGGGCAGATTTTGAGATTAATGGAACCGTCATTGGTGAGATTACCGTTGTTGCCAATGATGCTGACGGCGCATTGGTCAGTGCTATTAACCAGAAAACCGATGAGCACGGTGTCCTGGCCAGTGTCAATGTTGAAGGTGAGTTGATTCTTACCTCGGCTGATGGTCGCGGTATTGAGGTTGTCAATACCGGCGCAGTTGTTACTGCTGCCACTGAGCTTGGTTATGTCAAGCTTTACCAGATTGGTGCCAATAATTTCGATATTACCCAGGGTGGTACAGCGACCTATACAGAAACTTCTGTTACCAAATACACTCTGTCTGATGTTGATGTTACCAGTCAGGACGATGCCCAGGTAGCGATCAGTGTAGCTGATTCTGCCCTTCGCAGTCTGGATAAGGTGCGTTCTGATCTGGGTTCTGCCCAGAATCAGCTTGCTTCAACTATCTCTAATATCTCGGTTACCCGGGTTAATATCTATGCCGCTGAGTCGGCAATTAGGGACGTTGATTTTGCAGAAGAGGCAAGCACCTTTGCCAAGATGCAGATTCTGGTTCAGTCCAGTTCCTTTGCCATGGCCCAGGCCAATGCCAGTTCTCAGAATGTCCTGTCTCTACTCCAGGGAGCCTAATCTCTGGTTTTCGGCAGTTGATCTTGCCGGACATTGATCAAGGGGTAGCGGCTTTATGCTGCTGCCCCTTTTTTTGATTCAAGTTTTTTCTTCTGCTTCCGATTAAGAGAATAATGGTTGAAAAAATGGTTTGAACCGGCGTATGGCCGGGTCAGATTAAATTACCCTGGGTGACGGAAGAATGGCGAGTGGAATAAGTACATTAGGGGCAGGTTCAGGGCTTGAGCTGCAAAGCATGCTTGAGCAGCTGCGGGAGATTGATGAGCAGCTCATCAATGAGCGTGAGGCCCAGATCGTCGGCCTTGAAAGCCAGCTTAATGAATTTGCCGAGGTCAATAACAGCCTGCTCAGTATCAAGAGCCAGGCCCTTGGTCTTTCGCTGTCCGGCACTTATCTGGGGCGCACGGCAACTTCCTCTGCTGAGAATGTACTGACCGCAACGGTGGCCAGCGGAGCAGCCATTCAGAATATAGATGTGGTGGTGGATCAGCTTGCCATCAGCAGTTCCTGGCTCTCTGCAGCCGGCCAGGAAGCCTCCACTGCAAGTGTTAATGTTCCCACCCAGCAGCAATCATCTGCTGCTATTGCCGATCCGGCAAATTATATCAGTGTCGATGACACCCTGACTCTGACCTATGGCACAGGGGCCGGGCTTCAGACCATTGAGGTTGCCCTTACTGCCGGGATGAGTCTTGGGGATGTGGTCCAGGCCATTAACGAAGATGATGATAATGGCGGGGCGGGTAGCCCTTCCCTTTATCTGACTGCTGAGGACTATGTTGACGGGGCTGATCATTATCTGAAAATTACTGCAAGCCCCGGAGGGATTGGTGAAGAGAACCGGGTAATGGTTATTGATCCCCTGGTGGATGATACTCTGGTTGCCCCGGATAAGGAGATGACAATCGGGCTCGGGGCTGACAGCTTCACCGTTACGGTGGCTGCTGATACGACTTTATCCGGTCTTGCCGAGCTGGTTAATGACGATTCGGCAAACCCCGGTCTCACCGCCTCGGTGATTGATGATGGTTCCGGGGCCACCCCTTATTTTCTCAGTCTTATCGCGGAGAATAGTGGAGAAGATTACCGGATCAGCATTACCGGCCAGCTTGATGACCTGGTAATGGAAGAAAAACAGGGAGCAGGTGGAGCCTCTTTGAATGCCATGCTGACCGTGGGTGGCATTGATTATCAGCGCCAGACCAATTCGGTTGATGATATTATCAGCGGCCTGACTCTTAATCTGGAGGATGCAGGCAGTTCCAGGATAACGGTGGCCGGCACGGATGAGGTTGCAACCATGGTGGTGGCCATGGTCACTGCCTATAATGATTCAGTCCAGCAATTGGCGGGCAAGACCGGCTACGACAGTGAAACAGAAGAGTTCGGTTCCCTGGCCAGAACCACCTTGCGCTCTCTTGTTGCCGATCTTCAGACCCTGATGACCAGTGAGGCAGGCGGGGACAGTGAGGGTGATATCAATTCCCTTTACGACCTCGGCATGGAGTTCAATCGTGACGGTACCATTACCATTGACGAAGATGTTTTAAGTTCGGCTATTGCTGATCATGGGGCAGGTGTTGAGGCCTTTTTCCTTGGTGATGTTGATCAGGATATAGAGGGCTTTGCCGATAAGGTTAATGATTACCTGCGGACCTTGACCAGTTCAATGGGCCAGGTTCAGGCAGAAGAGGATGCTGCTCGCAGCCGGATCAGCGATCTTGAACTGACCATTGAGCGGGAAAGCGGTCGATTGGATAAGAAATATAGAACCCTGACCCAGCAGTTTATCGAGCTTGATCGCTATATGAACCAGATGACCAGTATCTCCGAGTATCTGACCGGTCAGTTTAGTTCATTGTCTCGGATGTGGGGAAGTTCCAGTGATAATTGATGATAAAAAAGTCCAGGAGTAAAATATGAATTCATCCCAGGCTCGGCAGGCTTATCATAAGTCGGATGCCCAGACCCAGATCCATCCGGTGAAGCTTATTCACATGATGTATGAGCGAACAATTATTCATCTGCAGCAGGCGGAGGAAGGGCTTAAGGCTGGCGATTCCCAGAAAAGAGGGGAAAATGTCAGTAGAGCTATTGCCCTGATAACCGAGCTTAAGGCTGCTATTCGCAAAGATGACGGTTCTGAGGCAGCTCTTTTCTTAAATTCTCTGTATAGCGCTATTCTGGTGGAACTGCCCAAGGTGGCAATATCCCGGGACCCTGAGATTCTGGCCCAGGCCATTACCTATATCAGTCGGCTGAAGGAAATCTGGGAAGCCACGGCCATGGAAGAGCTTGAGGAAAAAGACGCTGGTGCCGAAGAGAAGCCGGAAAAGGACAATGTGCGTAAAAAGATGTTTGATGTAGCCGGCGACAGGATGGTGGGCGGCTTGTCGTTTTCGATATGATGGTGAAATTGTGAGTGATTTGGTAAAAGATAGATTAACCGCAACCTTGGTTGAATTTCGCCGACTGCAGTTACGTCATGGGAAGTCTTGCCGCCAGGGATCTCTGTCTGACATTTTCCGCTGGCAGGATGAGAGGCAACGGGCTTTTTTATGTCTGCAGCACGATCTTGATGTCTGGTGTGAGCAAAATAAGGGCAAGGTGCGCAAAGCAGCTGACCTGCAATGCCTGATCGGCGAGATTATGGAAGGTGAGCAGGATTTGGCCCGGCAGGTAGCGTGGCGTAGAGAGCAGCTTAAGCAGGGTTTAAAGAATATGCGTTGTGGGCGTAGGGTTTTGGTAGGTTATGGCAATTCCGGCATTGGTGGCGGAGCTTGTTTTGTCAGTAGCAGGATGTAGCAGCCGGTTGTTAGGCTGGATTTGGAGGGTATCATGGATATTAACGCAGGAAGTGATGTAAAGGTCTACGGGATGCCGGCGGTAGCGGTTGCTGAGGTGGATGAGAGCCAGCGGCAGCCGGTTAAGCCGGTGGCTGAAGTCAGTGACGCGGTGACGGTAGAGTTTAATGAGCAATCACTCCGGGGCCGTGGCCAGGAAGAAGAGAAAGGGACATACAGCCAGGAAGACATTGAAGAGGCAGTGGAGCATATCAGTGAGCAGATTGAGGTAATGGGTGGCCATTCCAAATTCGGTTTTCATATCCATCGTGAATCTGACAGTGTGGTTGCCCAGCTCCGTGATAAGGTCACCAATGAAGTAATAAAACAATTTCCAGCTGAAGAGATTCTTCAGTTGCGGGCCAAATTACAGGACCTGGTAGGTCTTCTCTTTGACCGGAAGGCCTGAGGTCGTCAAATTAACAAAATTATCCATTGTAACTGAATAGTTACATTTAGATTAAAACAGCCGGGCTTGAGTTCCGGCTGTTTTTTTGCTTGACATCAGGCATCCCTCTCTTTATAAAGTGCTTTTGAAAAATGAATATCTGTTCATATTGTGTATTGTTTGAGAATGTATCTCAATTTTAATTTTTTCTAAGGAGACTTAAATCATGTCAAAATTAGTAGCGCCTCATGGCGGTAAAGGTTTGGTTTGTGCACTGCTTCACGGTAACGAGCTGGAAGCAGAGATTGAAAAGGCTGCTGGTCTTAAAAGAGTCGATGTTAGTGATCGGGCAAAGGGTGATCTGATCATGATGGGTATCGGTGGCTTCTCTCCTCTCACCGGATTTATGGGTAAAGCTGACTGGAAAGGCGTTTGTGAGAACTTCCAGATGGCTGATGGAACTTTCTGGCCTGTACCCATTACCCTTGATGTTGCTAAAGACGAAGCTGACGCCATTGGCGCCGGCGAGGAAGTTGCTCTTTATGCCGGTGGTGAGCTTATGGCTACCATGAAGGTTGAAGAGAAATACGAATTGTCTGCTGATGACAAAAAATGGGAATGCGAGCAGGTATTCAAAGGCGAAGGCGAAGAGTCTGCTGACGACGTATTCTGGAAGATCGCAGAAGAAGATCATCCTGGCGTTATCATGGTTATGAACCAGAAAGACGTTAATATTGCCGGTCCTGTTAAAGTTCTGTCCCAGGGCGAGTATCCTTCTGAGTACAAAGGCGTTTATCTGACCCCTGCTGAGACTCGGGCTATGTTTGAAGAGCGTGGCTGGGCCAACGTTTCTGCCCTTCAGCTTCGTAACCCCATGCATCGCTCCCATGAGTTCCTGGCCAAGGTCTCCATTGAGGTATGTGACGGTTGTCTGATCCACTCCCTCATCGGTAATCTCAAGCCCGGCGATATTCCTGCTGAGACTCGGGTTCAAGCCATCGAGATTCTCATTGAGAAATACTTTGTTAAAGACAATGTAATCAATGCTGGTTACCCCCTTGATATGCGTTATGCCGGTCCCCGTGAAGGTCTGCTTCATGCTACCTTCCGTCAGAACTACGGTGTTAACAATATGCTCATTGGTCGTGACCATGCTGGCGTTGGCGATTTCTACGGTCTGTTCGAGGCTCAGGAAATCTTTGACCGTATTCCCCAGACTGGTGATACCGGTAAAGACCTGCAGTGTAAGCCCATGAAGATCGATTGGACCTTCTACTGCACTGAGTGTGATGGTATGGCTTCTCTCCGGACCTGCCCTCATGATAAAGATTCTCGTGTTATCCTTTCCGGTACCAAACTGCGGAAAGCTCTCTCTGATGGTGCTGATATCGTTGACCATTTCGGTCGTGACGAGGTTCTTGATCATCTGAAAATATACTATGCAGGTTTGACCGAGAAAGTTGAGGTCAAGATGCAGGGTGCAGCTTCCGGTGATTCCATGTAATTTGCACTGACTTGTCAGTGGAAATTCTTGAAAGGGAGATGCCGTAAGGTATCTCCCTTTTTTTATTGGTAACTATTAGAGAGAGTTAAGTTATGAAAAAATTAGAGGTCGGACTGGGAGATCGAGCTTATCCCATTATGATTGACCAGGGGCTCTTGGCTGGTATTGGCCCGGATCTGGCCAAAACAGGTATTGGCAATCGTTATGTGGTGATTGCCGATGATCGGGTTGCGTCTCTGTACGGTGATCAGGTCCTGACCTCCTGCCGGGATGCCGGCCTCCAGGTGGATCTTATTACCTTTGCCCATGGCGAGGCCAATAAACATCTGACCACCATTGCAGAACTCTGCAGTGGCTTGGCCAGCCTTGGGCTTGATCGCAAAAGTTGTCTCATCGCCCTGGGTGGCGGAGTCAGTGGTGATATTACCGGGTTTGTTGCTGCTGTGTATATGCGGGGTATTCCCTTTGTCCAGATTCCCACTACTTTACTTGCCCAGGTAGATAGTTCTGTGGGTGGAAAAACCGGGGTTGATATCCCTGAGGGGAAGAATCTGGTCGGTGCCTTTTACCAGCCCCGGGCGGTTTATATAGATTCCCTGGTTCTCCAGAGCCTGCCGCCGGAGGAATTATTAAACGGCCTGGCTGAGGTTTTGAAATATGGGGTTATTTATGACGAAGACTTCTTTGATTTTCTGGCAGTTAACCGCAAGGCCATTTCAGCCCTTGATCTTGCTGTCCTGGAAGAGGTGATTCTACGCTGTTGCGCCATCAAGGCCGAGGTGGTGGCAGCAGATGAGAAAGAGGCGGATCTGCGCCGGATTCTGAATTATGGCCATACCCTTGGTCATGCAGTGGAAGCGGCATCTGGTTTTGCCATTGCCCATGGCATGGCAGTGGCCATGGGCATGGTGGCGGTGAATGATATTGCCCGGGTCAAGGGACTTTTTTCTGACGAACAGGCAGTCAGGACCCGAGAGGTTATTTCATCCTTCGGTCTGCCGGTTACAGTGCCGAAGGAACTTGATCGCAAACAGATAAAAGGTTTTCTCAAGACCGACAAAAAAACCATTGGCGGCCGGCCTTTCTTTGTCCTGCCCACCGCCATTGGCAAGGTGATCATCACCGATGAGGTCAGTGAGGACCAGATCGACAATGCCCTTGCATTAGCCTGATTTCCACGTTTTTTTAACGGTTTTCAGTTTTCTGGAACTGGAAGTCTGTCTCGTAGGGTTTCATTGTCGGGTCCCCTTTAATCTCGATGCTCACCTGGTATTTCTTCTCAAGTTCAAGAATATCTGCCCGTTTATGATTCAGCAGGTATTGGGCCACGGTGAGGGGCAGGCGGCAGCTGATGGTGCTGGTGGTCTTTTTAATGGCCCCGGTCTGGATCTTGCGCAGGTGGGCAAGGGCGGTGGTTTCCACCGAGCGAATTATGCCGTGACCTTGGCAATGCTGGCAGGTAAGAAAGCTTCCTTTCTGGATTGGCGGCCCAAGACGTTGCCGGGAGATCTGCATCAGTCCGAATTTGGAGATGCGGCTGGTATCGGTTTTGGCCTTATCCCGTTTCAGGGCAGCCTTTACCTGTTTTTCCACTTCCCGGATATGTTTTGTATCCCTCATATCAATAAAATCAACAACAATGAGTCCGCCGAGATCGCGCAGGCGTAATTGCCGGGCCAGCTCCTGAGCTGCCTCTTTATTGGCGTGGAAGATACTTGCCTCGAAGTTCTTGTCTTTTGAGGTGCGGCCGGAGTTGACATCAATTGCCACCAGAGCCTCGGTGGGGTTGATGACAATGGAGCCGCCGGACGGCAGCTGAACCGTGGGCTGGTACATCTGGGCGATCTGATCTTCAACCTGAAAGAGATTGAAGATGGGTCTGGCCCCCTGGTGTAGCTTCACCTTGGTTTTCTGTTGACGGGCCGGCAGAAGTTTCAGGAAATCTTCAACCTGATTATAGGTTTCCTGATTGTCCACCAGGATCTCCTGGATATCCGGGGTGAAATGGTCCCGGAGGAAGCGGGAAATGATGTTCTGTTCTTTATAGACAGCGGCTGGGGTTGTTGCGGTCTGACCGCTTTTCTTGATCTCTTTCCACAGGTTGAGCTGGTAGCGGATGTCCTTGACCATGGCGGTTTTAGTGATGTCACGACTGGCGGTACGGACAATATAGCCGATCTCCGGGGGTAATTTGGTGCTGGTTACAATCTCCCGAAGTTTTTTCCGGCGTGGTTCATCGTCAATCTGCCGGGAAATTCCGTGGCTGTTGCTCCCCGGCATTAAAACCACATAGCGTCCCGGCATGGAGAGGTAGGTGGTAATTCCGGCCCCTTTATTGCCGGTGGCCTCTTTCACTACCTGAACCAGAACTTCCTGGCCTTTTTTAAGGACCTCCTGGATTCGCAGTTTTTTCCAATGGGTATTTTCCGCCACCTCCTTGCAGTAATATTCCGGATGAATATCACTGAAGGGCAGAAAACCGTTTTTTTCTATACCCATATCGACGAAAACAGCCTGCAGACTTGGTTCAATTGCGGCAATCCGTCCTTTATAGATATTGCCCTTGGTCTGGGCTCCGGAGACGGTTTCCACATGGTAAGAATCTACCTTTCCGTTTTCCAGCAGGGCAATTCGGGCCTCTTCCGGGTAATCGGCATTGATTAATAGTTTGGTAAGGGTATCTGCCTGCTTGTCGGTGGCAGGTTCTTTGTGGTCTGATTTTGGCCCTGTTTGCTTCTTGTTGCCGGTACCGGTGCTTTTTCTGCCACTTTGTTTTTTGGCAGCGGCCTTTCCCTGAGTCTTTTTGGGCCTGGTGTCTGTTTTTTTGGTAGCCCCTTTCTTATCCGCAGGTGGTTTGGCCTTTTTGTCAGCTTTGGAACTTTTGACCTCTGCCGGGGTCTTGTCACTTTCTGCTTTGGCAGTCTTTTTTGCCTTGGCTGCAGGCTTTGCTGCCGGCTTGACAGTTTTTTTGGCTTTAGCGGCAGTGGGCTTTGCTTTGCTCTCTTCGCCAGTTTTCTTGTCAGATGTTTTTTTAATTGGTTTCTGCTTCTTGCCGGTCCCTTTGGCTTCCTTTTGTGCAGCGCTGTCTTTCGCCTTGGCGGTATCTGCAGCTTTTTTGCTGGCAGCTGTTTCAGGGGCTTTCTTTTTTGCCGGCGCCTTCTTCTTGGCTGCTGGCTTTGCCGTTTTTTTAGCCGCGCTGTCTTTTGTTTTGGCGGCAGCGGTTTTTTTGCCGGCAGTTGTTTTGGCAGCAGCTTTTTTTGCCGGTGTTTTTTTCGTAGCCGCAGGCCTGGTTGTCTTTTTTGCTTTGGCAGCAGGGGCCTTTTTTTTGCTGGCTGCTTGTTCAGTGTTCTTGTCTGATTTTGTTTCGTCGGTTTTTTTCTTTTCGTCTGTCATCTTGTTTCCTTGTTTGCCCGGATAACGTGGTCAGGACTGGCTATTCTGCAGGGCTGCATGAAAATAGGTCTTGCCCTGATGCGTTTTGCCTTTAATCCTGCCCTCTTCTTCCAGCCGGTGAAGCAATTTGCTGGCTGGAGCAGGGGCCAGGTTTAATGCTTCATAAATGTCTTCGGCCGTACATGGCCGTCTTTGTAACATATTAATGATTTCTGACGGGCTGGCAGTTCCGGGTTCGATTTGTTTTGTTTGCGTAAATTTCGCGATAATTTCCACCGGCTCGGGGAGTTCTCCCGCTATCTGCTCCATTTCTTCCCGGCTAAGGGGACGGGCAAATTGCTCCAGGGGAGGACGAACTACAGTGTTCAGCTGTATCCGATCCGGCTTGATTCTGTTAATTGCCTCTGTTAAGGCCCGGATATCATCCGGGTGGTCATTTATTTTGCTGGCCAGTAAAATTTCCAGCCACATGGTCCCGCCAAATTCTTTTTTGAACTGGCTGAGACCGGTAATTATGTCATTAATTTCAATACCCCTGGCAGGCCGGTTAATTCTTCGGAAACTTGCCGGACGGGCCGCATCCAGGGAGGGGATAACCAGGTCAGCAGGTTCCAGCTCCCGGCGGACACTCTTTTCATGGAGCAGGGAGCCGTTGGTCAGCACTGCTACTGGTTTAGCTATTTTGGTCTTTATATGCCTTATAATATCACCCAGGCCAGTATGGAGGGTTGGCTCACCGCTTGCGGTAATGGTTATAATGTCAATTGGCTGGTTTTCAGGTGGATCCTGAAAGTACGAGTCGATTTCACGAGTGATAATATTGGTCGGGGAATATTCCCGGCGCTGACTGGATGTTGTCTTGTTGCCGACTTCACAATAAATGCAGTCAAAATTGCATTGTCCTTCCGGGATCAGGTCAATCCCGAGGGAGAGACCGAGGCGTCTGGAATTAACCGGGCCGAAAATAAAATTATTCACAGGAGCAGGTAGTTGGCCAGCCAGTTAGTATTTGTATTTATCATGTTGATTTATTAAAACAAAGAGAGCCTGTTGGCAAGGAAAGTTTTGTCTTGACAGCATACATTTGCCAATGGTTGAATGATTTCTTTTATTAACCTTATATCATAATACTGCTGCCTGGCAGCGTATAGCTTTTTCTAAAGGACCTGAATAATGCGAAGTGACGCCATAACCAAGGGGCTTGAGCGTGCCCCCCATCGTTCCCTGCTCAAGGCCATGGGTTATACCAATGAAGAGATGGGGCGGCCCCTGGTGGGCATAGCCCATGCCCATAATGAGATTATTCCCGGGCATATTCATCTGGATAAAATTGTCGAGGCAGTAAAAACCGGGGTGAGGATGGCAGGGGGAACTCCCATATCCTTTGCCACCATCGGTGTCTGCGATGGAATTGCCATGAACCATACAGGGATGAAGTATTCCCTGGCCAGTCGGGAGATTGTTGCCGATTCGGTGGAGATCATGGGTCGGGCCCATCCCTTTGACGCCATGATCATGGTACCTAATTGTGATAAGGTGGTGCCGGGGATGCTTATGGCCATGCTCAGGCTCAATATCCCCTCAGTAATGGTCAGTGGTGGTCCCATGCTCACCGGCCGCTTCCAGGGTCAGGACGTGCATCTGGTAAGTGTCTTTGAAGGAGTTGGCAAGGTTAAGGCCGAGACCATGAGCCTGGAAGACCTGGAAGAGCTGGAAAATGAGGCCTGTCCCGGTTGTGGTTCCTGTGCCGGCATGTTTACAGCCAATTCCATGAATTGCCTTACCGAGGCTCTGGGCCTGGGCCTGCCTGGCAACGGAACTATTCCGGCGGTGGCTGCTGCCCGGATCAGGTTGGCGAAACAGGCTGGTATGGCGGTGATGAATCTTTTCCACGAAAATGTTCGGCCCCGGGACATTGCAACCAGGGAGGCCTTTGAAAATGCCATGGCGGTTGATATGGCTCTGGGTTGTTCCACCAATACCGTACTCCATGTTCCGGCCATTGCCCGGGAGGCTGATGTTGATCTGCCCCTGGAGACCTTTAACGATGTAAGCTGTCGGGTGCCCCACCTCTGCAGCCTGATTCCCGGTGGCCCCCATAGTTTGCAGCAGCTCAATGAGGCCGGTGGTGTGCCGGCGGTTATGCGTGAGCTGCTGAGCAGTGAAGACGGTCTTCACCTCCAGGTCAAGACCGTTACCGGCAGAACCCTTGGCGAAAACCTGGATAAGGCCAGGGTCAGGGACGAAGACATTATCAGACCGGTTTCCAACCCCTACCACCAACAGGGTGGAATAGCGGTTCTCTATGGTAATCTTGCCGAAGATGGAGCCGTGGTTAAACAATCGGCGGTTGCCGAAGAGATGATGAGCCATTCCGGCCCGGCGCGGGTTTATGATTCCGAGGAAGAGGCCCAGGGCGCCATTATGGCCGGGGAGATCAAGCCCGGTGATGTGGTGGTTATACGTTATTGTGGCCCCAAGGGCGGCCCCGGTATGCCGGAGATGCTGTCACCAACTTCTTCCATTATCGGTATGGGTCTTGGTAATTCAGTGGCCCTGATCACCGACGGTCGTTTCAGTGGCGGCACCCAGGGTGCCTGTGTCGGCCATATCTCGCCGGAAGCGGCAGAAGGCGGAGTCATCGGCCTGGTTAAGGAGGGTGACACCATTGTGGTTGATATCACCAATAAACGGCTGCACCTGGAGGTGGATGAAGGGGAGCTTGCCAGCCGGCGTCAGGCATGGCAGCCGCCGGATGCAAAAATTACCGAAGGCTATATCGGTCGTTATGCCCGCATGGTTACTTCCGGTAGCACCGGAGCTGTTCTTAAATAACCCCGCACCCCTTATTCTTATGAGACATTTTCTTCTATCATTAATTCTACTTATCCTGGGTCTGGCTATCCCCGGCGGCCAGGCCCTGGCCGCTGATTCAGCCAGTGGTCCCTGGCAGATTACTGCTGATCGGATTACCAGGGAAGACAAGCCCCCTGTGGTTATTGCCGAGGGTAATGTGGTCTTGCGCAGGTCCGGTGAGGTCAGTAAATCTACCCTTGTCCTCAAGGCGGACTGGGTCAGATATAATGTCAATGAAGGTACGGTCCATGCCCGGGGCAATTTCTCCATGCGTACTGCTGGAGAAGATGTGGCAGCTGCTGAAGCCAGGGTCAACCTTAATGATGAAACAGCCACCCTTACGGAAACCCGGCTCTTTGTTCCGGAGAGCAACCTCCATTTCAGCGGCAGCCAGGTTGAGAAGGAAGACGGGGTAACCTATCGTTTTACTGATGGCCGCTTCACCACCTGTCCCAAAGAAGAGGGCCGGACTTCCCCCTGGCGTTTTGATGTGGCCCGGGCCACGGTACGGACGGAAGGGGTCAGTGTTCTTAAGCATACGGTTTTGCGGATCAAGGATATTCCGGTTTTCTATGTGCCATACCTGAGTATGTCCACCGATAATAAACGAAAAAGCGGTTTCCTCCTGCCGGAGCTTTCCCAGTCAACCCGCAGCGGTGCCGGGCTCATTACCCCGTTTTTTGTTAATCTGTCATCGGCCAGCGATATTACCCTTTATCCCGGTTTCCTTGCAGATCGGGGGCCTGTGGCCGGGGTTGAATTTCGTTATGTTACCGATTACGACCAGAAAGGAACTCTGGCCCTGACCTATCTTAACGATAAAACCACTGATAGCACTGCTGCAGAGTATAAGGCTGATGACTACCAGCGGACAGCGAATAATCGTTATTGGCTGCGTGGTAAGGTGACCCATCCCCTCACCGACGATACAACGGCTATGCTGGACCTGGATATGGCCTCGGATCGGGATTACCT
The DNA here is from genome assembly GCA_964653055.1 of uncultured Desulfobulbia bacterium. Lineage (GTDB taxonomy): Bacteria > Desulfobacterota > Desulfobulbia > Desulfobulbales > SURF-16 > CAZZCA01. The sequence goes on from CAZZCA010000013.1 coordinate 37,578, forward strand.
TGAGGAATTTGCCGGCATGGAGACCGGTTTTGAACAGGCGGATGAGGATTTCCGCCGGGAGTTCGGCCGGGGCCTGGATGAGTCTACTCTCCCCTATCGTCTTTCCCGGGCCCAGATCACCCGAACCTGGCCGTCCATGCTTGTTGCCGGTCAGATCATGGCGGTGGATGAGCTGGTTGACGACAGTAACCAGACCCATAGCCTGCCTCGTTTAATTTTTGACGGTTTGGCAGATCTGCCGGGAAGCGATATGGAGCTTACCTGGACCAGCGAATATGTTAATTATTGGCGGGAGCAGGGGGTTGGTGAACACCGCTTTGATTTCCATCCCCGTCTTGTCTCGTCCCTGCCTTTTGGCAACGGTATTGAAGGAATTTTTTCCTTGGGTCTGCGGGAGACCATGTACCGGATTGAGACCTATGGTTCTTCCACCTGGGCTGATGATCGTAACCAGATGCGTACTGCCTGGGATATCGGGGCCACAATAGGCACCACCCTGATTCGGGATTTTAATCTCAAGGTGGGTAATTTTACCGGTATCGGTCATCAATTACGGCCGGAGCTGGCCTATGATTACCAGACCGTAACCGGTCAGGACCAATTACCCGGCCTTGATCAGCTTGACCAATTGTCAACCGTCAACCGCCTTACCTACAGCCTCAATAATTATTTTTATGGCTATGGCCAGGGCGTTGACGGGGCCAGCCTTGACCGTTATCTCGGCTACCTGAAGCTGTCCCAGTCCTATGATATCCATGAGGCCCGTGGTGCCGATGTTGCGCCTTTTGGTGACCTTGAGCTTGATCTTAACCTCTACCCCGTTGATTATTGGCAGCTGCGTTACCGCACGGCCCTTAATGTTCATGGTGAGGGAATTGATTATTATAATCTGCTGGCCCGGTATCGGCGCAAGGCTCAGTCCTTTTCTCTCGATTATCGTTTTCAGCAGGATGGGCAGGTGGATGAGCTTAATGCCGCCTTCCGTACTCCCCTGGCCCCCATGTTCTATCTGGAAGGCGGGGTGAAGCAGTCTTTTTACCTTGACGAGCTGGTTAATGCCTCCCTGGGTCTCAGTTATCAGCAGTCCTGCTGGGCTGCCAGGCTCAAGGCGGAAAAGACCTCGGATGATGAACGGATATCTTTGATGTTCTCCCTTTATGGTCTGGGTCATACCCTGGGTGCCGGGGTCAGTGGGGATCTGGATGAAGGATTCGATCTCTCCGCTCCAGCGTATGAATAAGGAGCATCTCTCTCAGATGAGGTCTTATGACGTTTTTAACGGGGATGCCGACGGGATTTGCGCTCTTCATCAATTACGCCTGGCCCATCCCCGGCCGGAGGCCACCCTTGTCACCGGGGTCAAACGGGATATTGCCCTTCTTGCCCGTTTGGTGGCAGCAGATGTCCGGGAATCGGAAATCACGGTTTTTGATATATCTCTGGATGTTAATCGAGACGCTCTGCTGACCCTGCTTGCCCGGGGCAATAAAATTACCTATTTTGATCATCATTTTGCCGGTGAAATCCCGGCTGATGATAACCTGAACGCAATTGTCGACCCTGCCCCTGAGGTTTGTACCGGCCTTTTGGTGGATTCTTTTTTAAATGGCCGCTATCGGACCTGGGCGTTGGTGGCTGCTTTTGGCGATAATTTGCACGCATCAGCGGAAAAGGCCGGGGCATCTCTTGATCTTGGTCAATCAGCCCTGAGTATCCTCCGGGAGCTGGGTGAGCTTCTTAATTATAATGGCTATGGCCGCAGCATGGCTGATCTGCACCTGACCCCGGATGATCTTTTCCAGGCCTTGATGCCCTATGAGGATCCGTTTCTTTTTTTTGCTGAGTCCCCGGTATTGGCCACCTTACGGGACGGCTTTGCCTTGGATATGGACCTTGCCCGCCAGCAGGTGCCAGTGGTGGATAATAACGGCGGTCGGATTTTCCAGATGCCGGATCAGCCCTGGTCCAGGCGGGTGGCCGGGGTCTTCAGTAATGAAAAGGCCCGGGAAAGCAGTCGGCGGGCCCATGCCCTTCTGGTGGATAACGGTGATGATACCTTCATGGTAAGTGTCCGGGCGCCCCTGAGCAACAGGGAAGGGGCAGTGGAGCTTTGTCGTCGCTTCCCCACCGGCGGTGGTCGGGCGGCGGCCGCCGGGGTCAATGCCCTGCCCAAAACCATGCTTGCTGATTTTGTTGATGCCTTTGCTTTTGCCTGGCCTGGGCCCTGATTTGGATATCAGAAAAATATTTTGATACGGGATCTCTTCTAATGAATTATTTGCAAACTGCTCTTCGCATCTTTTGTCTCTTGTCTTTCGGTTTGATAATTAATGCTGCCGGCCCTTGCCGTGCCGCTGAAAAGCCAATGGCTGCTGACCTGGTAACAGACGGCCAGGCCATTGACCTGGCCTCTCCCCGCTACCATGGCCTGTTTAAAGAACTGCGCCTGCGCCATAAGTTCAGTCAGGACGATCTTGATCGAATCTTTGCCGGGGTCAGCATCAAACGCCGGGTTCTGGAGCTCATGGATACCCAGTGGGAGGCCAAGCCCTATTACCAGTATTATCCCCATTTTATTACCCAGGCCATGGTCACTGAAGGTCGGCGCAAGCTGGTTCGTCACCAGGACATCCTAGACCGGGTGGAAAAAGACATCGGCGTTGAGCGGGAGATAGTGGTGGCGATCTGGGGAATTGAGAGCCGTTTCGGTCGCCATAAGGGCGGGTTCAGCATGTTCCAGACCTTAAACACCATGTTTGATGCCTATCCCCGGCGCAGTGCCTTTTATCGCAAACAGCTTATCCATTTCCTCCTCCTCTGTCGGGAGAACGGAGTAGATCCCCTGGCCATAACCGGCTCCTATGGTGGAGCTTTTGGCCAGACCCAATTCATCCCTTCCAGCTTCAGGGAATATGCCGTTGATTTTGATCAGGATAATCGCCGTGATGTCTGGCAGTCAACCCCCGATGTCCTGGCTAGTATCGCCAATTACCTTCACCGCTTTGGCTGGGTAATGGGAGCGGCCATTTTCCATGAGCTCGGGCCGGACCTGAAAGGGGACGTTCTCACTAAGGCCTATGAAAAAGGTCGTCGTGGTTTTGTCCCCCCGGCTGAGGTTGCTGCCATCCAGGGGATGGAGCTTCCGCCGTCGCCGGAAGATAAAAAACTGACCATTGTCGGCCTGGAGCTGAAAGGCGGTGGGATGCGCTATGTGGCTGGCTACCCTAATTTTCAGGCCATTACCAAATGGAATAACTCCAACCGCTATGCCATGGCCGTCTCGGAGCTGGCCGCCAAACTTGCGAAGTAATTTAAATTGGTATTTGGCTTGCTGTCCTTGATGCCCGGGCCTGAAGTTGTTCATGCCTGGGATTTTATGCTATAATCTTCCCATGGATGTGAAGAAGATCATAGTATCAAGTCTTTTTTTTCTGTTGCTGGCGCTATCAGGTTCTGCGCTGGCGGCGTTGTCCTCCTCCCATGATGATGGAGATCATCAATCTATCCTTCAGGCGTTACAGAGCAGTATCTCTTATTTTAGCAATAAACTACCTGGCACTAAGCTTGAGATCTGTGGCCAGAGTATTTTGAGCGGGCGTCTTCTTACCTCGCTGCAGGGTCTTGCCAGCTTTATTGGCGGTGCGCCCGGCCCGGGACAATTGGCTGATTATCTGGCGGATAATTTTGAGCTATGTCAGCCGGATGCCGCAACTTCCATGCTGGTTACCGGTTATTACCAGCCGGTTTTCCGGGGTAGCCTGGATAAGACGGCGGAATTTGCCCATCCCCTTTATTTTCTGCCTGAAGATGAAAAACTTGCTCATCTATCCCGGGCTGAGATCGAAAATAGCAATCAGCTAAAAGGTCATGAGCTCATCTATCTGGCTGATCCGGTAACCGCATTTACCCTTCATATCCAAGGCTCCGGCCTTGTTGACCTTTCTGACGGTAGCCGGCTGGCGGTGAATTATGCCGGCACCAATAAGGCCCCCTATACCAGTATCGGCGCTCTTCTGGCCCGACGCGGGGTTATGGAGCGTGCTGACATTACCATGCCCAAAATCGTAAGCTGGTTGCGCCAGCATCCAGGCAAGAGCCGGCAATTGATGCAGGAAAACAGCCGTTTTGTTTTTTTTGAGCTGGGCAAGTATTCCGGAGAGGGGCCACGGGGCAGCATGGGTTATCCCCTGGTTGAGGGTCGTTCAGTGGCCCTTGACCGTAGCCACTACCCCCTGGGGGTGCTGGCCATGCTCGAGACCAGGCGCCCTGTTCCTGACTCTGACCCAGGGGGTGCGCGCTGGCAGTCCATGGCCCGTCTTGTCTGTCATCACGACAGTGGTGCTGCCATTAAGGGGCCGGGCAGAATAGATATGTTTTGGGGAACCGGGCCGACAGCCGGCCGGGTTGCCGGGGTGATGAAGGAGCCCGGCTCACTTTACCTTCTACTTCCCCGTTAATTTAAGGACCTTTGCCATGAAACAGACGGAAATAGATTATTGGATAAGAACCATGCTGGCAAGTTTTGAGGACGTATCCGACCTGAATATCACTCCGGGTCAGCCTCTGCAGGTGGAGTCCAGCGGAGTTTTGAAGCCGGTGACCATGGACCCGCCTGTTACTTGTATTACCCCGTTTCAGGCCGAGGTTTTTGCCCTTAACCTCATCGGCGGCAATAAACGTCTGCTGGATGATCTTATCAGTACCGGTTCATGTGATTTTTCCTATTGGCTCGGTGATGATGCCAGGTTCCGGGTAAATGTTTTTTCCCGGCGTAATCAGTTGTCCACGGTGCTCCGGCGCTTGCCCACCGAGATCCCCACCATTGACGGACTTGGCCTGCCGGATGCCATGGCTGAAATGGCAGCTGAATTAAACGGCCTGGTGTTGATCACCGGGGCCACTGGCTCTGGTAAATCAACCACCCTTGCTGCCATCCTGGATCGGATTAATCGGCAGAAGGCGGTCCATGTTATTACCCTGGAAGACCCCATAGAGTTTGTCCACAGGCATAATAGGTCCACCTTTAACCAGCGGGAGCTGGGTAATGATTTTGATTCCTTTGCCCACGGCCTGCGGGCTGCACTCCGTCAGGCCCCCAAGGTGATTCTGGTGGGTGAGATGCGGGATCGGGAGACCTTGGAGATCGGTCTTACGGCTGCGGAAACCGGCCATCTCGTGTTGAGTACCCTTCATACGGTGGATGCCGGGGCAACCATTAATCGTTGTCTCGGCATGTTTGATCATGACGAGCAGGCCCAGATCAGGAGGCGGCTGGCTGACAGCCTGCGCTGGATCGCCTGTCAGCGTTTGCTGCCGAAAACAGGCGGAGGTCGGGTGGTGGCCTTTGAGGTTATGGGGATGAACCTGAGGTTGAAGGAAATTATTGTCCAGGGTGAAACTGAAGAGAAAACTTTCTACCGGATTATTGACGACAGCGCCGGCATGTCCACCTTTGACGAGTATATTGCCGGGCTTTTTGGGCAGGGTCTGGTGACAGAGGATGTGGCCATGGCTTATTGCTCCCGCCGTAGTGTCATGGGCCGGAACCTTGACCGGATCCGGGCCGCCCGGGGTGAGGAGATAAGCTCTATTGAGGGCCTGACCATGGAGGAACAGGATAAGGGTAACAGGCTGGACGGTTTTTCCTGAGAGGTGAGAGATGATGAAAGACGATAAGCTGCAGAGGCCGCCGGTGCCGGATCCTGACTGGCTGACACCCGTTGAGCCCCGGGAGGAGACCGGGGTTGATTCCACCGGCCTTGCCCTGCTGGTGGGCGGTGATACCATGGTTGAGTTGGCCCCGGCCTTAGCTGAATACGGATTTCAGGTGATCCAGGTGGTCTCAGGGCAAGAGGCGGTTATGGCCATGAAGACCAATGATTTCCGGCTGGTGATCAATTGCCTGACCGGGGAACCTGATAAGTCACCTTTATCCCAGTTTGTCAATGAGATGGCCATGGAGCGGCGCCGGCTCATCTATTATGTTCTTGTGGGGGCGGATTATAAGACCATGTATAATCTGGAGGCACTTTCCAACAGTGCCAATCTGGTGCTGAACAGCCGGGATGCCGGCAATATGACCCTTGCCCTTGCCCGTGGCTTTAAAGATCATGAGGAGCTTTTCGGCCCTTATCTTACGGCCTGTAATCAGCCCTGACTCGAAAGGGACCGATAGGCGGCGGTGAGTTTGACAAACTGGTCATGGTCGCCGCCGGTATCAGGGTGCAGTTCTTTGGCCTTCCGGCGCCAGAGACTGGTTAATTCTTTTTCTCCTAATTGCCGTAATTCATCTATTCCCATCCCGAAAACCAGGGCTATATCATTATCATTTATTTTTGTGTTTTCCGGCCATTTGAACTGGCGATGGTCATTGAGAAATTGTCTGATGTATTCCCGGGTACGATCATTTACCCCGAAATTCAGGTCGAAGAAATAGATAATATAGCGGCTGAGATAAGGTGAGAGACGGGCCAGGTCTGGCAGATCGCGCCAAAAGGTTTTATCTTCAGCAAGCTGGCAGATATTGTCGAGGAAGAACTGGTCAACCTTTGACTCATCCAGAGCCTCGGGCATAGCCTTGGCGTATGATTCGTTAAAATGCTGCTGGAGGTTGAAGGCGGCAAACAGGTATAATTTGACCTCGTCCTCGAATAATTCCTGTTCCTGGTGGAGAAAGAATTGTTCGATCTCGTCCCTTGATTTATTGAGGATGGGTCGGCAGGCCCGGGGTGACATCCTGCTGAGCCGGCTCTGGTCAACTGCCCCGTACCGGAGAAAATAGAGTCGTCTCTTGTCGAAGAGGTGGAGCTGCTGATCGATGGCTGATTTCTCCACCTGGGTCATGGTGCTGGCCTTGCCCCTGCCCCGGTGGAAGAATGCTTCCATTTCCCATTGGATCGTGGCGTCAACAAAGGGCCATAGCAGTTTTTCCAGCTCGCTGTCCGTGTCCCGGCCACAGGCCTGGTTGGCTATTTCCTGTAGTTCTTCGTTTACATAGAAAGATCGATCATTGGGGTAGGTGAGGAATTGGGCCGGGTCGTCACCCAGTTCGGCAATCTGGCGGCAGCGGTAATGATTTTTGACCTCATCGAAATATGAGATCCGGAGAAAATATCGAAACGGGTATTGGATAATGGTTCTTGCCAGGTACAGGCTTACAGGCATGGTCATGGTAGAAGCAGGGGCAGGATGGTGGCAAAGATGAGGAATGTGAGGATGGTGGTGGCCAGCATCAGCCGGTTGGCGGTCATAATGTGGCGGGCTGATACTTCCTCCTCTTTGTCTCCCATGGTCGGTTTGTTGATGGTTTTACCGAAATAGGAGCTGGCGCCGCCGAGCTGGATATTTAAGGCACCGGCCATGGCGGCCTCGCTGTGTCCGGAATTGGGGCTGGCGTGGTTTTTCCGGTCCCGGGTAAGGATCTGCCAGCTTTTTTTGCCGTTGAGCCCCAGGATAAGGGCAGCCAGGGGGATGAGCAGGCCGGTGAGCCGGGCCGGGATGAAATTGGCTATATCATCAAGGCGGGCGGGCCAGCGGCCAAAATCCAGATATTCATCATTCTTATAGCCGAACATGGAGTCACCGGTATTGATGGTTTTATAGATCATGGCTCCAATCGGGCCACCGAGAAAGGCATAGAAAATCGGAGCAGTAACCCCGTCCACCAGGCTCTCGGCCACGCTTTCGATGGCAGCTCGGGCAATTTCCTTTTCGTTTAGATTACTGGTATCCCGGCCGACGATGAGCCCCACCTTTTGCCGGGACTTTTCCAGATTTTCAGATTTCAGGGCCAGGTAGACCTCATGGCTGTGGCGCCAAAGGTCACGGGCGGCAACAGAGAGCCATAGGATGATAATGGTGCATGTCCAGCCCAAGAGGGGATGGATGGCACGGCATGTGCCAATGAAAAGCCAGGTGACGCTGGCACTGATCATTATCATCAGGATAATGGTGGCAAGGCCGGCCATGACCTGGTCAGGAAGGATAGAGCGCAGTTTTTTTTCCAGCCAGGTACCGCAAAAGGCGATTGCCTTTACTGGATGGGGCAGCCAGCGGGGGTCGCCCAGGAGCTGGTCGACAATCAGGGCCAGCATGATTTGCAGGGAAATGATCATAATTTCAGCAATTGGTAGATCGTGTCCATGTCAAGCTCCTGGCGGACAGCCTTGGCCAGTCGGGAGAAGGTCGGCTCCAGGTCGTAGCTGGCCACCACTCTGCCCTTGGGTTTCAGGCCGCGGCGGATGCGCAGATCATCAATGAACCAGCGACGGAAAGGGTCGCTGTCAAAGATGCCATGGAGATAGGAACCCCAGATGTCATTGTTATGGCAGCCTGCCCCTTGATCATCGTCAAACCTGATCAGGTCTTTTTTATGGCCCGTACTCTGACCGTGGTGGATCTCATAGCCATGGACCGGGTGGCCGGAAGGCAGGTGCTGCCCTTGCCGGCGTGTCAGGGTCTTTTCTTTGGCCAGAACAGTTTCCAGGGGCAGCAGCCCCAGACCTTCCACGCTCCGTCCTGTTGATTCCACCAGGTGGGGGTCGTGGATTATCCGCCCCAGCATTTGGTAGCCGCCGCAGATTCCGACTATTGTTTTTTTGTTTTCTTCCTTGAGGTAACGGGCCAGGCCGCTCCTGTGGAGCCAGTCAATATCATTTATAACATTTTTACTGCCGGGGATGATTATGGCGTCCAGATTTAGTAAATCATCCGGCTGTTTGACGGTTTTGATCTTTACATCCGGTTCATTGATAAAGGGCTCAAAGTCGGTGAAATTAGAGATATGGGGCAGGTTAATCAGGCCCAGGGTGATTTCGCCTTCTTTATCTTCGTCAAAGAGTCCGGCCTTGAAGCTTACGGAATCTTCTTCCGGCAGCCCCAGATTTTTGATGTAGTCCACCACAGCCAGGGTGGGCAGACCGGTATGTTCTTCGGTAAAGGTGATGGCCGGGTCAAGAAGTTCCTTGCGGCCACGGAACCTGTTGATGATAAAACCGGCAACCAGATCCCGTTCCCATTGGTCGAGAATGGCTAAAGTGCCGATGAATGAGGCGAAGATGCCGCCACGGTCGATATCACCGGCCAGCAGCACTTTTGCCCCGGCATAGCGGGCCATGGGCATATTGACGATGTCGTGGTGCTTTAGGTTGACCTCCGCCGGGCTGCCGGCACCTTCCAGGATCATCACATCATGCTCTGTGGCAAGTGAATCGTAGGCCTCCTGGGCCTTGCTGAATGCCTGGGGCTTATAGGCAAAATATTCTTCCACGCTCATATTGGCCAGGGGCCGGCCCATGACGATTATCTGGCTGCCGGTGTCAGAGGATGGCTTAAGCAGGATGGGGTTCATCCGCACATCCGGGTCAAGGAGGCTGGCCTGGGCCTGGACCACCTGGGCCCGACCCATTTCGCCACCGTCGCGGGTTACAAATGAGTTAAGAGACATGTTCTGGGACTTGAAAGGAGCAACGGAAAGACCGTCTTCCAGCAGGATTCGGCAGAGAGCCGCGGCCAGCACTGATTTGCCGGCATTGGAGCAGGTTCCCTGCACCATAAGGGCCGGGGTTTTTGTCTTGCTGCGTGTATTAAAGCTTTCTTCCAGGTTCATTTATTTCTTCTCAAATATGACAATATTGCGAGCCGCGCCGGAGCGGGGCAGGAGGAATTTGTTCATGGCCAGAAACTTGAAAGGAGAATCAGGCTCTTCCTGCCAGAGTTTGATCTCATCAGCGGCCCTGGGGCCCTTCATGCAGATGACCTTGCCCTTTTCCCTTGTGAATGGGGCTGCCATCTCGAGAAATGCCTTGATGTCGCTAAGGGCCCGGCTGGTTATCATTGGCCAGCCTGAATGGCCCGGGATCTCTTCCAGCCTTTTATTGATTATGGTCACCTGTTCAAGCTTCAGGGTGCGAACAATATGGCGGAGGAAGCTTACTCGTTTTTCCCGTGGTTCCACCATGGTCAGCTCAAGTTCCGGTCGGGCGATCTTGAGAACCAGGCCGGGAAAGCCGGCACCGGTACCAACATCCAGCAGGTTAAGGTCTTTTTCCTTATCAAGGACAGAAAGCAGGAGAAGGGAGTCGACAAAATGTTTTTCAAGGAGATTTTTTGTCTCATCCATGGCCACCAGGTTTATCTTGCGGCCCCATTTTTCCAGTTCCCGGCAATAATGGCTTAATTGGCCCAGGGATTTTTGCTTTACCTCAAGCCCCAAGCTCTGGCAGCTGTTTTCCAGAAAAGCCGTTTGGTTCATAATCAGTGGTTTGACTGGCGACGGCGGATGGCAACAGAGTTGGCATGGGCCGTTAAGCCTTCCAGCTTGGCCAGGGCCTCGATATGGGGGGCATCTTCCATGAAGTCGGCGGCTGAATAGGAGATGATGCTGCTCATTTTGAGGAAGGTTTCCACCCCCAGGGCAGAAGATATCCGGGCAGTCCCCATGGTGGGCAGGACATGGTTGGGCCCGGCCACATAATCGCCGCAGGCCTCAGGCGAATAATCACCGAGGAAAATGGCCCCTGCATGATGGATTTTGTCCAGCCAGGTGTGGGGGTCGGAAAACATCAGCTCCAGGTGCTCAATGGCAATCCGGTTGGCAGCGTCCACAGCCTGATCCAGATCGTGGCAGATAAGGATGACCCCTCTTTCTTCCAGGGAGGTTCGGGCGATATCGCTTCGGCTTAAGGTTGCCAGTTGTTTTTCAAGTTCGCCCAGGGTTGCCGTGGCAATATCTTCACTGGTGGTGACCAGAATAGCCACGGCCTGGGGGTCATGTTCGGCCTGGGCCAGCATGTCGGCGGCGATAAAGGCAGGATTGGCGTTTTCATCGGCAATAATCAGGACCTCGCTGGGGCCGGCGATCATGTCGATCCGTACCCGGCCGGATACCTGGCGTTTGGCCTCGGCCACATACTGATTGCCGGGCCCGACAATGACGTCCATTCGGGGGATGGTGTCGGTGCCGTAGGCCAGGGCGCCGATGGCCCAGGCGCTGCCGGTTTTGTAGATCTCTTTTATCCCGATTTCCCGGGCTGCAACCAGAAGGGCCGGGTTTATTTTATTGTCAGCATCAGGCGGAGTGACCATTACCCTTTTTTTGACTCCGGCTATCCCGGCGGGGATCCCGTTCATCAAAACCGAGGATACCAGTGGGGTCTTACCTCCTTGACCACCGGGAACATATAGTCCGGCTGAAGCCACCGGCCGGACAAGACGACCGGTTATGGTGCCTTTGTCCCTTTCAATGGTCCAGGATTCTTCCATCTCTTTCTCATGGAAATGCTGGATTCGCCTTCGGGCAAGCTCCAGGCTGGCCATGAGCTGATCATCCACCTGGGTATAGGCGTCCTTCATCTCCTGCTCACTCACCCGGAGCTGGTCCAGGGTCATGTCCGGGGCATCAAATTTGCGGGTATAGGCCAGCAATGCCTCGTCCCCTTGCTGGCGGATTTCCTCGAGGATGGCCTCCACATTATTCCGGCAGGCGGTGTCTGCCAGTTGAAAACGGTCAACAAGTCGTTCCAGGCAGTTCTGGCCGTTGGTTGACGAGATATCTAATGGTGTTATCAGCATATGGCTCTACCTTGTTTGTCTTGATCAGGGATTAGAGGTTTTCGATAATACCTTATTTGGCGGGAAAAATCAGCCCTGGATTAAGGGCCTGTTTTCTCCTTTCTCGGGCAGGTAGTGGTCGGTTTGTAGTTTTGCCAGGCCTTGTCGCTGTAAGTCTGATGACATTCCAGGCAGAGGCCCACCCGGAGGATGCGGTTTAGCTCTTTCTGGTTGAAGGGACGGAGATCCGGCCGGGAGCTGTGCTGGAGGGCCTCTCCGTCCAGGGTGACAAAGGCGTCAAGGGGCGGGGTGGGGCCGCTATTGGTAATTTCTCCCTGGTTTAAGGGGCTAAAATGCCATTTGCCATTATCCAGCCACAGGGTTCCTTCCCCTAGGCCCAGGACCTTGGGGCTGGTATGGCATTCCTTGCAGGTCCGTCCACTGGCCTGGGTGGTATGGGGGTTGATTGCAGCCATGGTCAGCCGATTGAAAGACCTTCCCCCCCGGCCCTCATCGTCAAGAAGGGTAACCACATCCTGACAACCAGGGGTGACGATGACCACCTCTTCCTGCCACAGGGCCAGCATGGGTTTTTCGTAGCGGATATAAGAGCGACCCTCGTCCCACCAGCCCGGTGTTTCTTCCATGGTGAGTTTGTCCAGGTGGGTTTCGCTCATGTCCCGTTTGACATGGCAGCCGTAACATTGGGGTACCCAGGGCGAGTGGCAGGCCTCGCAGCCCACCCGTTTATGGCCGCTGAAATTGCAGACCCCGGATTTGGGAGGATTCAGGGGATGTTTTTCCCCGTCTTTTTTGCTGATCAGCAGCAGGTTGTTGCCATCTTGCTCAAGATGGTCCATTCGGTTGCCCTTGCGGGTCAGGCCCAGGTCTTTTTTGCTTTTGTCCGGAGGCAGGTGACAGGAGGTGCATTCTATCTCAAGCTGTTCCTCGTAATGGGCATAGGCCTGACCGTCCCCCATGATCTCGTTACGGGTATGGCAGTCGATGCAGGCCATGCCTTTTGTGTAATGGACGTCCGGGGCAAGTTCCAGGTAGAAGCGGTCGCCGGGCAGCTGTTTGTCGGACATCTTGCCCTTGTTGAAGGGAGTGCCGTAATTTTCCGATTCATAAACACCGGTATAGGAGATACCGATTCGACCACTGCGGTTATGGCAACGGATACAATTATCCGAGTCCACATTTTTAGTGATCAGGGGGTGTTTTTTCTCGTCAGCGGTTTTTCCTGGCACTGATTGGTAATGACAGGCAGTGCAGCCTCCGCCCTTTTCCCCGAAAAAGCCGGGGAGGTCGCCTTTTTGCTTCCAGAGATGGCAGGTGGCGCACATCTTGCGATAATAATCAAGGGCCAGGGAGTTCTGGCCGCTGGTAAGCAATTGTTCTACTGAATAATTTCCGTCCTGGTCCGGGGCCTCGCCCCAATAATAGAGGAGAGTTGCAATAATGCCCCGGTTGGTGGCCATGAGCGAGTTTTTTACCTTTTTGACATCCGGGGCGTGGCAGCCGGCCATGCCGCAGGTCTTGTCCACCACCCGCAGGTCCCCTGGATTTTTGATGAGACCTTCATGGGCAATGTCTTTGTCAATGGCCAGCCGGTCGCCGCCGTGGCAGGGAGAGCAGCCCAGGACATTGCGGTCATGGGCCGGATCCAGAATCTCGGTTTGATGGCAGCTCAGGCACATCTCGATCTGGCCGGCTGCGGTCTGGTGGATGTCTTCGGGCCGGGTGGTCATATTCTCCCGGATAATCAGGGCCAGCACCGCCAGGAGCAAGAGAAGTATTGTGATTCTGGAATTCATTAGAACTCGCTAAATTTTTCGGCAATGGGGTAGCGACGACCGTAGCCGAAGGCCTTGCCGGTTACCTTGAGGCCGGGTGCGGCCTGTTGCCGTTTATATTCGTTGCGCTTGATCCTGCGGATTACGTCTTCCACCACTTCTTTTTCATAGCCCATGGCCATAATCTCTTCCGGACTGCGGTGTTCTTCCAGATAGGCCTTGAGGATGGGGTCGAGAACCTCATAGGGGGGCAGGTCGTCCTGGTCGGTCTGGTCCGGGGCCAGTTCGGCACTGGGTGGTTTGCTGATGGTGTTTGGCGGGATGGTCTCTTTTTCTTTATTCAGGTGGCAGGACAGTTTATAGACCAGTTCCTTGGGAACATCGGCCAGAATAGCCAGGGCCCCGCACATATCACCGTAAAGGGTGCAATAGCCTACTGCCATTTCGGATTTATTACCGGTGGCCAGCAGCAGCCGGTTTTCCTTATTGGCCACTGCCATGAGCAGGGTCCCCCGAATCCGAGCCTGGATATTCTGTTCGGTGATGTCTTCATCCCGTCCGTTGAAGAGGGGGGCCAGGCTATTATTAAAGGCAGAGAACATGTCCGCAATGGGGATAATTGTAAACTGGATCCCGAGATTTTCCGCCAGTTTCCTGGCATCATCGATGCTGCCCTGGGAGGAATAGGGCGAGGGCATGGCAATACCCATGACATTGTCAGCCCCTAAAGCCTCCACTGCCAGGGCGCAGGTAAGGGCAGAGTCGATGCCGCCGCTTAAGCCCACCAGTGCCTGGGAAAACCCGCATTTGCCAAGATAATCTCTGGTGCCGGTGACAAGGGCCTGCTGCAGCAGATCGATTTCATCCGGCGGTGTCGGCTGGCTTAATGGCAGGTTGTCGGAATTGATGACCATGACATTTTCTTTGAAAGATGGCGCCAACTGGCAGAGACTGCCGTCAGCACTAAAGACCATGCTGGCCCCGTCGAAGAGGATGCCGTCCTGCCCCCCCACCTGATTGACATAGAGAAGTGGCGTTCTGTTTTTAGCGGCAAGCTTGCCAAATAACTGTCGGCGCAGATTCTGTTTGCCCATGGAATAGGGGGAGGCGGCAATATTGATTAGAAGGTCAAGGGAGCCTTGTTCATTAAGCTCAGCCACAGGGTTTGCCAGGTAGGGCTGGCTGGGCAGGGAGTCTTCGTCGTTGAAAATGTCTTCACAGATGGTTATGCCCAGGCGAACACCCTGGAAGGTAACTGCCCTGCTGGTCAGACCGGGTTCAAAATGACGGGTCTCGTCAAAGACATCGTAGCTGGGGAGCAGCCGTTTGTGGCTGCTGGCTATTATTTCTCCATCAGCAAAAAATACGGCGCTGTTATGGAGGGCCTTGCCGTCGCCGTGGTGTGAAGTGATCATCCCGCAGATAACGGCAATGCCCTTAACTGTGGCAAGAACTTGCTGGAAGGCCTGATCCTGTTGCCGGAGAAATGAACGGTGCTCAACCAGGTCCCGGGGGGGATAGCCGCTGATGGCAAGTTCCGGCATGATCACCAGCTGGCAGCCGGCTTCTGCTGCTTCTTTCGCAGCAGCTATGATCCGGTGACCGTTGCCGGCGAAATCCCCGATAATGGGGTTTGTCTGGGCAAGTGCAATTTTCATCATCATTATATAGCATAAGATCCATGGAGAAGAAAGATGGTGCCGCAAAAAGTC
>CAZZCA010000014.1:0-21518 GCA_964653055.1 uncultured Desulfobulbia bacterium
GAAATCGAGATGACAGAGCCGGTACGTAAAAAATGGGCCATGCCATCATTTCTTTTCAGCGCCGGCTCAGTTGACAACAAGCTGAACATCCTGGTCTCCGCCGATCTGACCCTGGTTCTATTACTGCCTCCCCGGGAAAATATACCCCAGAACCAGAAAAACGAACTCCGTAACACCATCTATGATTTTTTCCAGAATCAGCCGGCAGCCAAGCTGAAACATTTTGCCCTGGCCCGGGGAGAGATGATTAAACAACTGGAAACCAGGTTGCGGCAGCAATGGCCCAGACTCCCCCTCTCGTCCATCATGATTGAACGCTATTATGTCCAGGACTAAGCATTACGAAGTTTACTACAAAATTGTAATAAATTCCCAATAAGCCGCAAATCACCCCGGAGTGCATCCCGGACAAAGCATAAAAAGACCCCCCCTCCTGCCAAACCCGATCTCGCACAAAATTGTAACACTGCCGGCCAACAATATTACAATTTTGTGTTAATTCCCACACCAAGACAGCGGACCCGCCAACAACAGCCGCTACACAACCCCTTCAATTCCAAACACTTACCGCCTTTCTGGCAAAAACCAAGGACCTTGGCACAAGGCTTGCTCTATATCTAATCCAATTGTCCCACAATACAATTATCCAGGATGAAATCAGGGCAGGACAACCTGAGGCTTCGAAACATCCCAATGGTACCCAAGTAGACTTAAACTGGCGGAGCCGGGGTGACCCTGGGCAATTGCAGTAAAAACTTTCAGAGATATAGCAAAAGGAGAAAAACAATGATTTCAGCAGGCGACACCGCTTTCATCTTAATCTCAGCAGCCCTGGTCCTGCTCATGACCCCGGGCCTGGCCATTTTCTACGCCGGCATGGTTCGAGGCAAAAATGTTCTCGGCACCATCCTTCAGTCATTTATCATGATTTCAGTGGTGAGCCTTGAATGGGTCTATATCGGCTACTCCATGTCCTTTGGCCCTGACATAGGAGGGTTAACCGGCGACCTGTCCTGGTTTGCCCTAAACGGCATCGGCGCCAGCCCCAGTGACACCTACGCCACCACCATTCCCCATATCGTTTTCATGATCTACCAGTGCATGTTTGCCATCATCACCCCGGCCCTGATCACCGGCGCCATTGCCGAGAGAATGAGGTTCGGGCCATTCCTTCTCTTCAGCCTGGCCTGGACCATCCTGGTATACAACCCGGTATGCCACTGGGTCTGGGGCGGCGGCTGGCTCGGCGCCATGGGAGTACTTGATTTCGCCGGCGGCCTGGTGGTCCACCTGACCTCAGGCATGGCAGCCCTTGCCGCAGTCATTATGCTTGGCCCCCGCAAAGGACTGGGTCGTGACAGCTTCATGCCCCACAATCTACCCATGACCCTGTTGGGTACCGGGCTCCTCTGGTTCGGCTGGTTCGGTTTTAACGGGGGCAGCGCCCTTGCCGCTGACGGCATTGCCGGCGGCGCCCTGGTGGCCACCCATATGGCAGGCATGGCAGGTATGGCCATGTGGACCCTGATTGAATGGATCCATTACAAAAAACCCACCACCCTGGGTGCGGCCTCCGGCGCCATTGCCGGTCTGGCCACTGTAACCCCGGCTGCGGGCTTTATCAGCCCCAACGCTGCCATCATTATTGGCTTCATCGCCGGAATCGCCTGCTATTATGCCGTGCATTTCAAAAACAAAATCGGCTTTGATGACTCACTTGATGTAATCGGCATCCACGGCTTAGGCGGCGTCATCGGCACCATTGCCCTGGGTGTTTTCGCCTCCAAGTCCATTAACCCCAACGGTGCCGACGGGCTGCTGGCCGGTAATGCCAGCTTT
Organism: uncultured Desulfobulbia bacterium; assembly: GCA_964653055.1. Taxonomy (GTDB): domain Bacteria; phylum Desulfobacterota; class Desulfobulbia; order Desulfobulbales; family SURF-16; genus CAZZCA01. Next base: position 1,840 of record CAZZCA010000014.1, read on the forward strand.
CTTGCCACCCAGATATTTGCTGTTGCCGTGGTGGGAGCCTACGCCCTGGCGGTAAGCCTGCTCCTTCTTAAAATAACCGCCATCCTTTGCAACGGCCTGCGCCTGTCTGACGAAGACGAAACCATTGGCCTGGACCAGAGCGCCCACAGCGAGACTGCCTATAATATGTAAGTTAAGAGAGAGCAGCCCCAGGGAGGCCACCATTTCAACCATAAAATTTTTCATGCCATAATCAAAAATTCATGGCAAGATAGCAAGAGAAGACACAGGCTAATAACAGGAGATTCCCATGAAAAAGATAGAAGCAATCATCAAACCATTCAAGCTGGACGATGTGAAAGAGGCCCTCAACCAGCTCGGGATCAAGGGCATGACTGTCAGTGAGGTTAAGGGCTATGGCCGCCAGAAAGGGCATAAAGAGATCTACCGGGGAGCTGAGTATGTAGTTGACTTCATTCCCAAGGTCAAACTCGAGCTCATTGTTGATGCCAATCAGGTAGCAGAGGTCAGCGAGGCCATCCGCGAGGCAGCCCTCACCGGCAAGATTGGCGACGGCAAGATCTTCGTCCTGCCAGTGGAAGAGGTCATCCGGGTCCGTACCGGCGAAACCGGCAGAGAGGCCATCTAGCTTGACCATTCCGGCAACAGACCCAAACCGAAGCAGTAAGATCCGCGCCAAACGGCAAGCCCTGGAAGCCTTATGGAAACAGGGACTTGCCGGCAAACCCCTGCTCCACGAACATTCCGACCTGATTGACGCAGCCATCAGCCAGGCCTGCCAGACCGATCTTAAGGACAAAATAGCGGTGGTTGCCACCGGCGGCTACGGCCGCAGAGAGCTCTTCCCGTACTCAGACATCGACCTGATGCTGCTCCACGACAATTGCTCCGACCAGGAGCTTAACCAGGCAGCAGAAAAAATATTCTACCCCCTGTGGGACGCTGGCCTGGAAGTCGGACACGGGGTAAGAACCATTGACCAATGCCTGGCCGAGGCAAACAAAGACTTCTTCCTGCAGGTCTCCATCCTGGATGCCCGGCTGGTGGCCGGCTCACCCCGACTACTCACCGCCCTGAACACAACCTTCAAGAACTCATATGTAGAGGGCAAGAGAAAAGACTTTATCAAAAACATGCTCCACCACCGCCGAAAACGCCATCAGGATTTCGGCAACCACACCTACCTGCTGGAACCCCACATCAAACAGGCCAGAGGCGGATTCCGCGACCTGCAGACCATGCTCTGGTCAGCCCGCATCCTCTTTGGCCTAAACAGCCTGAAAGACATGCATGACGCTGCCCTCCTCAGCCCTTACGATTTTCGCAACCTTCAAACCGCCGACGAGAACCTAACCCGGGTCCGCAACCGTCTCCACTACATCAGTGGCCGCAAAAACGATCAATTATATTTTGAACACCAGGAAGAAATGGCCCGGGCCTTTAATTATAAGGACCAAAAAGGCCTGCTGGCGGTGGAACAATTCATGCGGGACACATACAGCCACCTCCAGGTCATCGCCATTACCACTGAACTGTTTTTCGAACACGCCACCGAGGTCATGGGGCTCAGCCAAAGCACCAGGTCCGACAAAAAACTTGAGAAAGGACTGGCCATCCGCCAGGGCCGGGTCCACCTCACCGACGAGAGCCTGCTAAAGACGAGACCACACCTGCTCATGCGCCTTTTCAGCCAGGCCGCGACAAACACCCTGCCCGTCTACCACCGCAGCAAAAACATCATTCGCTCACGGCTAGACCTTATCTCCACCAAGGTCCGTCGCTCGAAAAGAATGGGCAAGGCCCTTACCGCCATCCTGCTGACAGACAACCCCCTACCCATAACATCAGACCTGCTGGAAACCGGAATACTGGCTGCCTATATTCCGGAATTCAACCACCTCCGGTCCCTGGCTCAACACGACATCTACCATGTGTTCACCGTAGACCGTCACCTTATTCAGACCGTGGCGGAATTAGCCAAATTACGCAAAAGCGAAGAAAACATTTACCAACTGGTGGCATCACCGGCAACCCTGATGCTGGCCGGCCTGCTCCACGACATTGGCAAAGGTTACGGCGGCAATCACCCCCAGAAAGGCGCGGAGCTCACCAAAGACATCAGCAAACGAATAGGCCTGAACACCAACGACAGCAAAGACCTGGCCTTTCTGGTCAGAGAGCATCTTTTTCTGAGCCAGACCGCCTTGCGTCGGGACCTGGACGACGAAAATCTGACCATGGAATGTGCCCGCAAGATAAAAACCCAGCAGCGTCTGGCCATGCTCTTCCTGCTGACCATTGCCGATGCCAAGGCCACAGGACCTTCCAGCTGGAGCGACTGGAAATCAGCCCTGCTCCTGGAGCTCTACCTGAAAATAGCCAACGCACTGGAACAGGGCGACACCCCTCCTCCGGACCCGGCCAAAGAGGGCGAATGGATGAAGGCTCAACTCCATAAATTACTCATTGAAAAAAATCTGGACTTTGACCTTGCCATCCTGCCAGCCGACTATCTTCTCAGCTTCACCCCGTCGGCCATGCTTGAGCATATTGAACAACAAAACCAACTGACCAAAGACAAAATCACAGTCAACGCCACCACCACCAACGGCTTCTGGAGCATATCAATCATAGCCCATGATCGTCCAGGAATCCTCAACCGGATATGCGGGGTCATGGCCCTGCACGGGCTCAAGATCCTGGCGGCCCAGATTTATACCTGGAACGACGGCAGTGTTGTTGACACCATTGATGCAGTCCCCCTGGACAATAAAAATTTTGCTGATCAGGACTGGACGCGTCTGAGCCACGACCTTAAGCAGGCCATCAACCTCCGTCTTGGCCTCAATCACCGGCTGGCCGGCAAAATTAAGACCATGGTCCAGGTCCGGCCCGGCCCCCAACAAGACAAGCCCCAGGTCATCTTCAATAACCAAACTTCAGCAAATTATACCGTCATCGAGGTTTACGCCAAAGATCGCCTTGGCCTGCTTTACCATATCACCCGCACCCTGACCGATTTCGGCATAAATACCTCCCGGGCCAAGATCAGCAACCGCCGTGACCAGGCAGCCGACGTCTTCTATGTCCAGGACAGCAATGGAGAAAAAATCACAGACAAGGATTTTCAAGAGGAAATCACCAACGACCTTCTTCATTCAATTACTGCCCCATAACCCTGTAATTAATGGTTTAAAAGGTCAAGCCAACCCACAGCCTGATAACCTATCACAGGAGCAAGAATCTTACATTTTTGTAGGGAAATAAAAAAAAATTGCCAATTAAATTAATCGTGGTATTAAGTTTTTTTTAAGAAAATCTTAAATTGGCAATTCCGCAAACAAGCAGACCCTGAACAAGAATGAGGAGACCAAAAACAATGAAAAGAACATTAACCCTTTTACTGACCAGTCTGGTTCTGCTCCTGCTGGCCGGATCAGCCTGGGGCACAGACATTGACCAGGTGGTCGCGGTGCAGAAATACAACAGGGCCATCCATATTATGGCCATGCTGGTTGCCGGTTTCGGCTTTCTCATGGTTTTTGTTAAAAAATACGGCCGCTCTTCCATTACTGCAACCTACCTGCTGGTAAGTGTCGCCATTCCTCTTTATATCCTTAAAGACAGCCTGGGAATCATCGGTGGTCCCAATGTGGAAATAGACCGCCTGATCCTGGCCGAATTTGCCGCTGCTGCTCTTCTCATCTGCGCCGGTGCCCCCCTGGGCAGACTTAAGATGAACCAATACCTGCTCCTGGCCCTGCTCTTCATCCCCTGCTATGCCTTGAACGAGTGGATCATTCTTGACAGCGGCCTTGGTCTTATTGCCCACGGCAGCTTTGTTGACACCGGTGGCTCCATCATTATCCATGCCTTCGGCGCCATCTTCGGCCTTGGCGTGATCATGACCATGACCACCGAAGAAGAATTCAACACCCCCATTGATTCCGATGACAGCAGTGACCGATTCTCCTTCCTCGGCAGCATGATTCTCTGGCTCTTCTGGCCCAGCTTCTGTGCCGCCCTGGTTGCCCCGGAACTGGTTCCCCATACTGCCATCAATGTTATCCTTGCCCTCTGTGGCGCCACAATCGCCACCTACATGGCCACCGTTATTCTGCGGGGTGGCAAGATAGATGCCGCTGATATGGCTAACGCTGCCCTGGCCGGTGGTGTAGCCATCGGTTCCACCTGTGATATTGCCAGCTTTTCATCTGCCTTTATTATTGGTATTATAGCTGGTGTCTTATCCACCTTCGGCTTTGCTGTTCTCCAGCCCAAAGTGGAAAATATGTTAAAAGGCATTGACACCTGCGGTGTAATGAACCTGCACGGGCTGCCCGGTATCATGGGCGGTGTTGCTGCAATCTTCATTGCCGACGGGATCAACACCAATGCCCAGCTCACCGGCATCGGCATTACCATTGGCATTGCCGCAGTTACCGGTTTTATTGCTGGCAAAATTATCTCCATCCTCGGCCGTAAGGCGGAAGCGTATAACGACGCAGACGAGTTTGATCTGGCTTAAGATATAAATAACCCAGCCCCTGGCTGATAAAATTAAGTTTAAAAATACAACCAAGGAGAAAACAATGACCCGCGACGAAATTCTAAAAATTATTGAAGAACAGAACATTAACTTCTTCCGGATGCAGTTTATCGACATCAACGGCTTCATGAAAAATGTAGCCATTCCCCGCAGCCAGATCGCAAAGGCCCTGGACGGCGGCATCATGTTTGACGGCTCTTCCATTGACGGCTTCGCCCGGATCAATGAGTCTGACATGTTCCTCAAACCAGACCTTGACACCTTTGTTGTTCTGCCCTGGCGGAACAAAGAGGGTATCGCCGCAGCCCGTCTGATCTGTGATGTGCATCTTCCCGACGGCACCCCTTATGTCGGCTGTCCCCGGATTACCCTGAAGAAAGCCATGGCTGAAGCAGAAAAAATGGGTTTCACCATGAATATCGGTACTGAGGCAGAGTTCTTCCTCTTCGAGAAAGCTGAAGACGGTTCCTGCACCACCGTTACCAACGATGTTGCCGGTTATTTTGACCTTGACCCGGAAGATAAAGGCTCCAATTGCCGCCGGGAGATCATCGAGACCCTGGAAGACATGGGTTTTGAGGTTGAGGCTTCCCATCATGAGGTTGCCGAAGGTCAGCACGAGGTTAACTTCAAATACGCTGATGCCCTCACCGCCTGTGACAACACAGTAACCTTCAAATGGGTTGTTAAGGCCATTGCCAACAAATACGGCCTGCATGCCACCTTCATGCCCAAGCCCATCTTCGGCATCAACGGTTCCGGCATGCACACCAACCAGTCTCTGTTCAACACTGACGGCAGCAACGCCTTTGAAGACACCAGCGATCCCAGTGGCCTGAGTAAAACCGCCTACCAGTACATTGCCGGTATCATCAAAAACGCCCGGGGTTTTTCCGCCATAACCAACCCCCTGGTTAACTCCTACAAGAGGCTGGTCCCCGGCTACGAGGCCCCTGTTTATGTAGCATGGTCTGCTTCCAACCGTTCTGCCCTTGTACGAATTCCTGCTTCCCGCGGTCTCGGCACCAGGGTTGAGGTTCGCTGCCCGGATCCCACCTGCAACCCCTATCTTGCAATAGCCATGCAGCTTAACTCTGGTCTTGACGGAGTCAAAAACGATATGACTCCCCCGGCCTCCGTTGACATCAACATCTTTGCCATGACCCCGGCCGAGAAAGATGAAGCAGGTATCGCTTCCATGCCCGCCAGCCTGAAAGAGGCCATGGACGAGCTCAAAGCCAACCCCATTGCCAAGGAGACCCTGGGCGATCACATCTTTGAGAAATACTGCGAAATCAAAGATGCCGAGTGGGATGACTTCAGAACCGCAGTTACCTGTTGGGAGCTGGACAAATATCTTGATCTCTACTAAGAACGTCCATTCTTAACCTTGTCAGCAAGCCCATGGCTCTTTACAATAGAGACCATGGGCTTTTTATTTTATTAACCAAGCAGAGAATTAGATGACAATCAATGATCTATGGGATGAGATGGGCTCCCTGTCCGGTGATGAGGCCATGCATGTGCTAACCCGGATCTTCGACATTTACGAGGAAGAGGTTAAGCGTAATCCGAACAGCCCTGAGGCTGGCGCTTTCTTCAAACACATGGAAAACGCCATTTCCCAGATAAGTCAATGCAACAGCAATAGACGCTGAAAGGAGACAAATATGTCAGAATTTACCAATGTAACGGTGGTCAAGGCCGCCAACGCCTATTTTGACGGCAAGGTTACCAGTCGAACCATCATCTTTGCCGATGGCAGCAAAAAGACTCTGGGTATCATGTTGCCGGGGGAATACGAGTTCAACACCGATGCTGCAGAACTCATGGAGATAATAAGTGGCGAGCTGGAAGTACAATTACCAGGCAATGATTCCTGGCAGGAGATTAGCGGCGGCCAGTCTTTCAACGTGCCAGCCCAGGCCAGATTCGGCCTTAAAATCAGGACAATTACAGATTATTGCTGCTCATTTCTCGACTAAAAAAACAATAACCGCCCCACTTGCCTTTCGGCTACCGTTCTCCCAGCGATAGGCAAGAATATCATCTGCCTCCTCAAGCTCCCGCAGCTTCTCTTCCACCACCTCAGGCAGCACAGCAGGGCCTTCCGAGTGAAGGCCCTTTCCGGTGATAATCTGAACAGTCTGGAGCCTACGGTTCCGGGCACGGGTAAGAAAATCAAGACTCTGCTGAATTGCCTCCACCGCTGTACAGCCATGGAGGTCAAGCTGAGCCTGGGGCAGAGGGTATTTTTGAATACGCTGGCTCCGGCTTAGAGGTTTTGCCGATACGGCCTTTTTCGGATAACGATCATTGACGCAGGCCCGATCAAAGATATCAGTGTCAAACATCTCATCGAAACTGGCAGCGACCTCAGCCTCCTCGCCGGCAAAGTGGCATTCATCCGCTGACAAAATGGGCAGGCCGGCTCTGGTGGTTTTTTTCTTTTTTCTGGTCATTGGTCTTTTACTTTTCAGAGGTTATCACTAAGATAATATTATCCTCGTACCTTAAACAATAATAATTCGCCAGAAAATTTATGCGCCTTAACAAAGATCAGGGCCAAATGCTCCTGCAACTAGCCCGCCACACCATCATTAGCCGCTTTGACAAGGAAAACGCTAATTTGCCTGAAGAGCTGACAGAGACCCTGACCAGCGCGCCTTTCACCCGGAACCAGGGAGTCTTTGTGACCCTGACCCAGGCCGGAGAGCTCCGGGGCTGTATCGGCAGCATTACCCCCACTGACACCATTGCAGGCGGCATCAAAAATCACGCCATCAACGCCGCTTTCAATGATCACCGTTTTCGCCCCCTCCGGGAGACGGAGCTTGCCGCAACGAAAATTGAAATTTCCATCCTCAGCGAAGCAATCCCCCTCAAATACTCCAGCAGCGAGGAAGTTCTCTCCCTGCTCCGACCCAATATCGACGGGGTTATTCTCCGGGTTGGCCGGGCCAGTGCCACCTTCCTGCCCCAGGTCTGGCAGCAACTGCCCGAGCCCGAGGCTTTTCTCGCCAACCTTTCCCTTAAGGCAGGCCTTGGCGCCCAGGGATGGCGCGCCCCCCATGGAGAAATTCTCACCTACCAGGTCCAGCATTTCCAGGAATAAATCCCGAGCTAACTGACCATCATGCCTATGTTTTCCCATTGACACAGCGTGTTACCTGCTATTATATAAGAGTAAATTTTAAAATACCGCTGACAATAACAACCTTAGGAAAATATCAATGTCAACTGACCCCAGCCCCCAGGGCTACCTGAAAAAAGAAACTGTTATCTTTACTGCCCTCATCACCTTTGCTGCCGGCTTCCTCGGCGGAATTGTTTTCTCGGCCTATAAAACTGACGGAGAGCAAGCAACAAAAAAAATCAGCAGCCAACCAGCACCGGCTGACAAAGCACAGCAGGCTCTTCTGGCCATGGAGAGAGAGGTCCAGAAAAACCCTGACAATATGGTTGCCTGGGTTCATCTCGGCAACAGCTATTTTGACATGAACAATTTCAATAAAGCCATCCATGCCTATAATAAGGCCCTGGAAATTAATCCGCAAAATGCCAATGTTCTCACTGATCTTGGCGTAATGTACCGACGGAACAATCAACACCAGGAGTCCTTAAATGCCTTCAATCAGGCCATTGTTGTTGATCCTACCCACACCACCGCCCGTTTCAATAAAGGGGTGGTCCTCTATTACGACATGAAAAACAAAGACATGGCAATTGCCGAATGGCAGGAGCTGGTCAAGATGAACCCCATGGCCAAAGCCCCCAATGGCCAGCTGGTCTCCGAACTGATCACCGCCCTCCAGGAAAGTGAGTAAGGATGGGAACGAGTAAAGAGTGAAGGCTGGGGTATCGGATGTCAGCTTAACCATAGACCACCCACCCCCGAGCCAATTCCAGAGTAGTGAAATATGAAGAGAGAGCAGAGGGTGACGATTGGCCGGCATTCTGCCGCGCCGCAGGATGGTTAAAGACGAAATGACAGTTTCAGGACAGCAGGCAGGCAGCAACGATGAAACCGGCCGCCTCGCCAAACTCACATGCTGCCCCCAGCACATCTCCGGTAACCCCTCCCAGAAGTTTATGGGCCCTGAAGCGCAGCCATAATGATGGCAGGAAAACCCCAAGAGATATTATCATAAACGGCAGGAAATCATTTAAATGCCCTATCACCGGCAATACACCCGCCATCAGCAAAACTCCACCCGGCAGAATCTGACCCCAGCCAACAGCCCCGACAAAAAATGAGCCTGTACCCTCCGCCCTGGGATATCTGCTGCCCCAGGCGAGCATCACCATAAACCATCTGGCTGCAGCCGGAACAAAGGCAGCAGGCAACAAGATACCCCAAGGGATCCCCGTCTGCTGCCCGGCAATTTCAAAGACAAGGGCAAGTCCGGCAATCTTAAGCAGAATAACAAAAATCAGACCGGCAACTCCAAAGGCACCGGTGGCTGAATCCTTCATAATGGCCAACCGCCGCTCCCGATCAAAAGAGCCACCAAAACCATCAACCAGATCAGCCACACCGTCAAGGTGAAGACCACGGGTAAGCCATGCCTCAAAGGCGACAACCATCACTGCTGCGGCAAATGGGCTGCTACCCAGGACCATTGCCAGCCAACCCAGACCCACGGCAGATAGCCCCACCAGCCAGCCGGCCAGCGGGAAAAAGGCCGCGCTTCCGGTAATGGCCGCCGGAGGACATTCACCCCGACGGGGGGCAACGGGCAAAAGGGTCAAAAAGGACAGGGCCAGACAAAGAGATCTCATTTCTTACTGCACCTGCTCCTGGCTGATTTCAGAACCCGGGCTGACCCCGGCCTCGGAAAAAGTTGCCATCTCGGTAATTATCTTGACCCCGGCCTCCACAATATTAATGGCCAGGGCAGCACCAGTTCCCTCACCCAGCCGCAGGCCCAGGTCAAGAATTGGAGTAAGCCCCACCCTCTCAAAAAAGAGCCGATGCCCCTTCTCCGCTGACATATGACTAAAGAAACAATAATCCAGAGCCTCTCGCTTCATCTTCATCGCCACCATGGCGCCGGCACTGGAGATAAACCCGTCAACCACAACCGGAACACGACTGCGGGCTGCTTCCAGAACAAGTCCACAGATAGCCGCAATCTCAAGGCCACCAACCGCAGCTAAAGTATCCAGAGGCCCATTTATCCGCTTACGGTTAACGGCAAGGGCCCGGCGAATAACTTCAATCTTGTTCAATAAGACCTCATCGTCAATCCCGGTGCCGCGGTCAGTAATATCTTCCACCTCCATATCAAGCAGGGACGCATAAAGAGCTGACGAGGGGGTGGTATTGGCAATACCCATCTCACCGGTACCGATGATATCAGCCCCATCGGCAATGGCCTGACGGGCAGCGGCAATTCCCGCCCCCATGGCTGCCAGGGCCTCATCAATACTCATGGCCGGCCCTTTCGCCAGGTTAGCGGTTCCGGCTCGAACCCTGGCGCTGATCAGGCCATGGGCAACCACCTCAGTTAATACACCGACATCAACCACCCGAACCTCAGCCCCCACATGCCGGGCCAGCACATTTACTCCGGCCCCACCATTGAGGAAATTCGTAATCATCTGGCCAGTAACCTCCTGAGGCACCGTACTTACCCCCTCCTCCGCCACGCCATGGTCCGCGGCAAAGGTAAGGATAACCTTGCGGGCCACGGTGGGAGTCAAACTGCGTCTGATCCCGCATACCCGCCGGGCCAGGGACTCAAGCTGGCCAAGACTGCCCAGAGGCTTGGTCAAATTATCAAGGCGCTGCTGGGCCTGATCCATCATGGCCTCATCAACCGGTTCAATCTCCGTCAAAAGGGAATCCAATTCCTCCCTGGTAAATTTCATAAAATTCCTCATTTAAATCATGCTGATGGCAGAATCCTGTCATCCTCAGCTATCAGGCCAAGACGATATAATTCAGCCACCGAACCATTCAGATCGTTTTCGTTATACACCTCAAGGGTCACTGCCCCCTGGTAATCAGCCTCAATAAGCTCAGCAAACAGCCGCCGGGTCAGCTCCGCATGCGCCGGAGCAAGAACTTGATGATCCCGCCCCTTAGTCACTCCATGATAATGGATGTGACGAACATGGGGCATCAGACCAAACAGGAAGCCCAGATCACCCCCAAACCTGACGGCATGGCCCAAATCAAGACAGACAGAAAAACCATGGGCCAGAACCAGGTCACTGACCTGGGAAAAGGGATAATCAATATTTTCCACGGCCAACAGCTGCTTTGAGTCACCAAGCCCATCAGCCAGCATAGTCAATGAACCAGCCAGCCGCTGCCGCCACTGAGCCAGCTCAAGATCTGGCTGACGATTTAGATGAAGGTCAAAGGCCAGGGGCTCCAGGGGCATTAAATACCTGACAAGATCAATAATTTCCGCCACTGCACGCTGCCGCTGACGGGGCTCGTCAGCAGCCAGCGCCAGGTCAAGGGGAAGATGGACAGTATAAGTTAAATCATGGTCACCGGCAAGTTTCTGAAGTAAATCCAGGTCAAGGGGATGATCCATCCCTCTCTTGGCCCTGGATTCGAAAAAAAGAAGCTGAATGTTCTGTACCCGGGGGGCAAGAAAAGAGGCATTATCCGCAAGATCGGCAGGCAACACAAAGGACGTGGCACCGAGACGCCATCTGGGATTAACAACCTGTCGGCTCAACAGCCGATACCATTGGTCAAGGCAATTAATTCACCGGGACTATCCTGAAGAGCCAGGGAAATTGCCGGGAAATCCTTGCCAGCCAGCCAGTGGCTACCGACCTCGGCAACCACAGTATCATAGGCCAGCGATGGGTCGTTATTAGCATCACTCAAATGGGCAAGAACCACATGCTGAAGACCTGGATGAATCAGGGAGCCAATAAAACGGGCAGCATCACAATTGGCAAGGTGACCGGTCTTGGCGCGGATCCTCTGCTGAAGATAAGGGGGGTAAGGGCCGTTGCGGAGCATCTCCAGATCATGATTGCACTCGACAATCAGACCATTACAGCCATGAAGCCGATGCTGAAGCAGACGAGAGACCAGACCGGTATCAGTGCAATAACCAAGACTAACCTTATCATGGGCAAGAACAAAACCCACCGGATCGGCGGTATCATGGGAAACAGCAAAGGGATGAACAGAAAGACCGTTAAAAGAAAAAGTAGAACCAGTGGTAAATTCCACCATTTCCGGCACTTTTTTCAGGACCTTGGCCGCAGCGGCGAAAGTGCCGCTATTGGCGTAAAGAGGAATATTGTACTTCCGGGCCAGAATAGCCGCCCCCTTGACATGATCACCATGTTCATGGGTAAGGAGAATCCCGTCCAGACCATCAGGCTCAACCTCTATGGCCTGAAGGCGCCGCTGCAGTTCAATACCGGAAAACCCGGCATCAATCAAAAGCGAGGTGCCATTGGCCCTTACAAAGGTGGCATTACCCTTACTGCCACTGCCCAATACACAAAATTGCATCGTCCTGCCAAGCCCCGCTACCTGCCAGTATGACCAAAACCGCCGCCCTGACGACTGGTTTCGTCAAGCTCACTTACCACCTGGATTCGGGCCCGGCTCACCGGTGCCAGCACCAATTGAGCGATACGGTCACCACGCCTGATGGTATAGGAAGATGAACCAAGATTAACCAGACCGATCCTTACCTCACCCCGGTAATCAGCATCAATGGTACCAGGGGCGTTAACCACCGTTACCCCGTGCTTGATCGCCAACCCGCTACGGGGTCGAACCTGAATCTCATAACCAGGGGCAATGGCCACACAAAAACCGGTGGGCACCATGACAATAGCCCCCTGTGCCAGCATAACTTCATCATCCAGGGCTGCCGCCACATCAAGGCCGGCAGCCAATTCTGAATGATAGGCCGGTAAAGCAAGATCCCGGCTGGCCTCTTCATCCAGCCAACAGAAACGCAGATCAACCGGCGTCACCATCCCTATTCGTCTCCAGCCTCGGCCATAGCCGCCTTCCGGCTTAAGCGAATCTTACCCCGCTGATCAACATTAAGAACCTTGACCATCACCTCTTCACCTTCCTGGAGAACATCAGTGACCTTATTCACCCTTCTATCTTCCAGCTCAGAGATATGAACCAGGCCGTCTGTACCAGGCAGAATCTCAACAAAGGCACCAAAATCAACAATCTTCTGGACCTTGCCCTTATAGATCTTACCCACCTCAACTTCAGCGGCAATTTCACCAATCCGTTCTTCAACCTGCTTACCAACCGCGGTATCCGGAGCAAAGACGCTTACCTTTCCGGAATCATCAACATCAATCTTAACCCCAAACTCGGCGGTAAGTCCTTTAATAACCTTACCACCTGGACCAATAAGGTCCCTGATCTTATCTGGGTTAATCTGGATGCTGACAACCTTGGGAGCATGGGCAGGAAGTTCTGGCCTCGGTGCTTCCAGAGCCTCATTCATCTTATCAAGGATATGGAGACGACCAGCACGGGCCTGGGTCAGGGCCTGGGCCATGATCTCCCGGGAAACACCCTCGATCTTAATATCCATCTGCAGAGCAGTGATACCTTCAGCTGATCCACAGACCTTGAAATCCATATCACCGAGATGATCCTCATCACCAAGGATATCAGACAGAACTACAATAGTATCATCTTCTTTAATCAGACCCATGGCTACCCCGGAAACAGGCGCCTTGATCGGAACCCCGGCATCCATCAGAGCCAGACTGCCGCCGCAGACCGTGGCCATGGAAGAGGATCCGTTGGATTCGGTAACATCAGAAACCACCCGAATGGTATAGGGGAAATCCTCCTGGTCCGGGAGAACTGCCTGAATCGCCCGGGTAGCCAGAGCACCATGGCCAATATCACGGCGACTGGGTCCACGGAGAAAACGAACCTCGCCAACACAATATGGCGGGAAATTATAATGGAGCATAAAGGGACGGAAATGCACCCCTTCCAGAGTCTCAACCAGCTGCTCGTCGTCACCGGAACCAAGAGTTGCGGTCACCACCGACTGGGTCTCACCCCTGGTAAACAGAGTAGAACCATGGACCCGGGGCAGAGTGGATACCTCACAGTCAATATTCCGGATCTCGTCAAATTTCCGGCCATCAATACGACGCTGTTCCTGGACAATCATATCCCGCATCATATTTTTCTTCATGGTACTGAGAATAGACTTGGCCTCACCCTGCTGATCAAAGTCCGGATCTTCAGAAAGTGTTTCAACAACCCGATCAGCCAGAAGTGAAGAAGCTTCGCCCCGCTCCATTTTATCTGAGGTGGTAATCACCTGCAGCATATCATTAACCGCCAGTTCCTCCACCCGGGCCTTAAGCTCCTCATCAACCTCAGGAGGATTAACCTCCATCTTGGCCTTACCAAGCTCACTGGCCAGCTCCTCCTGGAGATCAAGAACCGGCTGAATTGCCTCATGACCGAAATAAATTCCGTCAAGAACCTCATCTTCAGTCAGGCTATCAGTTCCACCTTCAACCATAACCACCGCAGTCCTGCTACCGGCAACCACGATATCCATCCGCGATTCCTTCAACTGGTCTTTAGTGGGGTTGACAATATACTCACCATCAATCATCCCAACCCGAACCCCGGCAATGGGCCCCTGAAAAGGGATATTGGAAAGGCCCAGGGATGCTGAAGCGCCAACCAGGGCCAGAACATCAGAATCATTCTGCTGATCCGCCGACATAACAGTGGCAATAACCTGGGTCTCATGCTGATAACCCTTGGGAAATAAAGGACGGATGGGCCGATCAATAATCCGGCAGGTAAGAATCTCCTTTTCAGTGGGTCGGCCAATCTCCCGGCGGAAGAAACTTCCGGGGATCCGGCCAACGGCATAAAACCGCTCCTGATACTCAACTGTCAAAGGCAGAAAGTTAACATTGGTTTTCGGCTCCCGGGAGGCAGTTGCCGTCACCAGAACCACGGTATCGCCATAACTGACCACTACCGAACCACCGGCCTGCTTAGCCACCTTCCCTGTTTCCAGGGTCAAGGTGCGACCGCCCCATTCCATTTCCATTTTTTTGTACATTTTTTCCTCCTGGCCGCCCAAATTGCGGCCCTACGGATTACGAACTACGAATGAAAACTCATTCTAAATTAAGCCCTCATTCCTAATTCGTAATCCGTTTCATAATAAATATTGGCTATCTTCCAATTAAGACAACCCTGTTAACATAGAAAGGCGCAAGGGAATCCCCGCGCCTTTTTCTAAAAAATCAAATTGCTGACCATGGCCATTTACCGGCTCCAGCTCCAGGATGATCCCCGGCGCACACCGGGGATGATATCCAGCTGCCTAAACAACTACTTCCTGATACCAAGATCCTGAATCAAAGTACGGTAACGATCAATATTCTTGCCCCTGAGATAATTCAGCAACCGCCGCCGCTGACCAACCATCTTAAGAAGCCCACGGCGGGAATGATGGTCTTTCTTGTGGGTTTTAAAATGATCAGTCAAATAATCAATCCTGGCACTGAGCAAAGCTACCTGCACTTCGGGGGAACCAGTATCTCCCTCGTGAACAGCATATTTCTCTATAATGTCTTGCTTCTGAGTAGTTTCCAATGTCACGTCTAATCCTCCTGGACCAATAAAATATTTTTAATTCAATAAATGTTTATAATAATTCTACAACCTGGTCAACCGGCATTAACCCATCCAGAAACTGCTGCCGCAATTCCTGGTTATGGACCTGAGCCAACATGGCGCCATCCAGGGCATCTGCCACGGAGAAACAACCACTGGCCAACCGCCGCAAAGTTGTCAGATGACCACCGCAGCCCAGCTGACTGCCGATGTCAGCAGCCAGGGTACGTATATATGTCCCTTTACTGCAGACTACCCGAATCTGCAATAGATCTTTTTGCCACGAAAGGAGCTCAAGCTCCCGAATAAAGATTCTACGCGGTTCCTTGCTAATCTTTATGCCCTTTCTGGCATAATAATACAAGGGTTTTCCCTTATGCTTCAATGCCGAATACTGGGGCGGCACCTGTAATTGTTCCCCCCGAAACCCTGCCAGGCATTGGGCAATAGCCTGAGACGTAATCCCATCTGGATCGCCAACAAGAACGACCTCACCAGTAAGATCACCGGAATCTGTCTCCTGACCCAGTTTGACCGTGGCCAGATACTCCTTCTCCCCGTCCATCAACCGGGAGATTAACTTTGTAGCCGGCCGACCGACACTGACAATGAGCAGGCCAGTGGCAAAAGGGTCCAGGGTGCCGGCATGACCCACCTTCTTGACCCCCATAAGACGTCTGACCATCTGGACCATTCGAAATGAAGTGGGGCCGGCAGGCTTGTCAATCAAAACAACACCAACCGGCGACGAACCAGGATCAGCAGCTTTTGCCATAATCTTTAAAGCCGCGCCCGCAATTCTGGTAAAAGCTTCCTGCGAACCCCGGCAATGCTCTGCCCCGGCATTTTAAAACCAGCAGCATTACGATGACCACCACCACCGAATCTGCGAGCAACCGCAGCCACATCAAAATCACCCTTAGACCTGAGACTGACCCCGATAAAACCTTCCGGCCCTTCTTTAATAAAAGCCGCTGCAACCACTGTCTGCAGGGAGCGTGGGTAATTAATAAACAACTCGGTATCCTCAGCCGCTGTACCGGTGAGCTGATACTGTTCCTGGCTGACACTGATAACGGCCAGGCGCTCATCATCATGCAGTTCAAGAGACGCCAACACCATCTGCAGTAATTGCAGCCGGTTTTTAGAAAAATTATCAAAAAGCCGGGCTGCAATCTCCGCCGGTTTAACCCCCAAGGCCACCAGCTCGCCGGCTATTGCCAGGGTGCGGGCAGCGGTGGATGAGTATATAAATGACCCGGTATCCGCTGCCATGGCAGCATAAAGGCAATTAGCTGAATCCAGATCAAGCTCAACCTTAAGAGCCTCAGCCAGTTCATAGATCATCTCACCAGTGGACGACAGTCCTTCCTCCACCCAGCGCAGATCGCCAAAATCCTCATGACCGCTATGATGATCAATTACAAGACAGGGGCTAATGGCCAGCAGCTTCTTCTGCAACCTGCCAAGACGTCGCCGATCCCCACAGTCCAGGGCGACAACGCAATCAAAATCGGCAAAATCCGCAACCTCATTCACCACCCTCTCACTACCAGGGAGAAAAGCCAGAAGATGAGACACCGGCTCTTCGGTAAACAACACCACCTCTTTGCCAAGGGCAGTGAGAATATTGCCAAGAGCAAGCTGGGAGCCCATGGCATCACAATCCGGAAAGACATGGGCCACCACCAGGATCCGACTGGCTGCCTGCAGCTTAGCTGCTACTGCTGCTATCGCCGGTTTCACCCTCTATCTCCCGAAACAGATTATCCATCTTTTCCCGTTGCCCCTGTTCCGAATCAAATTGGAATCGGAGCTCAGGAACCGCCCGCATCTGCAAAACCGAAGCTAGATGACTACGCATAAATCCACTGGCCCGTTTCAATCCCCGGGTGGCCTTCTTGACATTCTTGTCTGAACAGACAAAATAAATCCAGGCTTTTTTCAGATCTGGACTAACCTCAACCCGAATAATAGTAACCGACAGCACCGCCGGATCCTTAACCTTATAGAGAAGGAGAGATGCAACCTCCCGCCAGATAAGATCAGCCACCCGAGCCGGACGCCGCCGGGCCTCATTTTCAAGGCCAACCGGCAATCCAAACCGTGATTTTGCCCTTTTTCCTGCTGCCATTAATTATTCCCGCCAATCCCTAAAGGGTCGCGGCTACCTCTTCCATTATAAAGACCTCAAGCTGATCGCCAACCTTGATGTCATTATAATTTTCAACGCCAATACCACATTCATAGCCGGCCTGAACCTCACGAGCATCATCTTTAAACCGCCGCAGAGATGATATCTGACCGGTATAGATAACCACCCCGTCCCGGAGCAGCCTGACCTTCCCGTTCCGATCAATCTTGCCGTCAATAACATAACTGCCGGCAATGGTTCCGATCTTGGGCACCTGGAAGGTCTCCCGAACCTCGGCCGAACCAATAACCTTCTCCACAAAAGTGGGCTCCAGCATACCAGTCATCGCCTTTTTGATGTCATCCAGGGCATGATAGATGACATCGTAAAAACGCATATCAACACCTTCCGCCTTGGCCATCTCTTTTACCTTAAGAGATGGACGGACATTAAAGCCGATAATAAGGGCCTCGGAGGCAGCTGCCAGCAAAATATCAGACTCAACCACAGTTCCGGTTCCGGAATGAAGGACCTTTACCTTAATATCATCAGTGCTGAGATCCTCAATAGATTTGGTAAAGGCCTCCAGGGTACCCTGGACATCCGCCCGTAACAGAACCCGTAATTCCTTAACCTCACCTTCCTGCAGGCGGTCAAAGAGGTTCTCCAGGGATATCTTTGACCCACTGGCCAATTCCTGTTCCCGAATCCGCATCTGCCTGTCCTGGCTGACACTCTTTGCCATCTTCTCGTCAGGCACCACCACAAACTCATCACCGGCCAACGGCACCCCGTTCAGGCCCTGAACCTCAACCGGAGTTGAAGGGCCGGCCTTCTTAACCTTACTCCCCTTGTCATCGGACAGAGAGCGAACCTTTCCGGAATACTGACCAACAACAAAATGATCACCAACCCGAACAGTACCCTGTTTAACCAGAACAGTTGCCACTGCACCCCGGCCCTTATGGAGCTGGGCCTCAACTACCCAGCCCTTGGCCCGGCGATCGGCATTAGCCTTTAGCTCAAGGATCTCGGTCTGCAGAAGGATATTCTCCACCAGACTGTCAATCCCGGTTCCCTGCTTGGCCGAGGTTTCACAATAGATGGTCTCGCCACCCCAGTCCTCTGGCAACAGATCAAGCTCTGCCAGTTCACGCTGAACCCGGCTGGGATCGGCATCTTCCTTATCAATTTTATTAACCGCTACCAGAATCGGCACTCCAGCCGCCCGAGCATGGTTAATCGCCTCTTTAGTCTGATCCATAACCCCATCATCAGCAGCCACCACCAAAACCACCACATCGGTGATCTGGGCACCACGAGAACGCATCTCCGTAAAAGCCGCATGACCGGGAGTATCAAGAAAAACCAGATCGCCCTGGGGCGAACGAACATAATGAGCACCGATATGCTGAGTAATACCACCAGCCTCTCCAGCTGCCACATCGGTATTACGAATGGCATCAAGGATCGAGGTCTTACCATGATCAACATGGCCCATCACGGTTACCACCGGAGCCCGGGGTAATTCTTCGCCACCAACCTCGTTATCTTCCAGGTTGATAATGGACTGCTCTTCCGTAACTCCCTGCTCAACCTCATAACCGAAATCAGACGCCACCAGAGTAGCGGTATCTACATCAAGAGATTGATTAAGGGTTGCCATAACCCCCATACCCATGAGCTTGGCAATTAACTCATTTACCTTAACTCCCATCCGGTGGGCAAAATCTCCAAGGACAATGGACTCTGTAACCTTAATCCGTTTTTTGATGGCCCTGGTCTCACTGACCTCCACCTCTTCCTGTTTTTTCTTTTTGCGGCCACCGCGACCACCCTGGCGACCAAGCCGAACCTCAGACGAGATCCGTCCACCAAAACGACCAATGTCCTCAGCCTCAATAACTACCTGCCCCTTACGCCGACCCTTCTTGCCCCGGGCTGGAGCCTCTTCCCTGCTGAACTTGACAAACCTCTTACCCTTTTTGCCTTTAGGGCGGTCTTTATCTGAATCAGCAGCCGCTTCTCCTCCAGAACGGGCAGCAGGTGCGGCCTTTTTCTTGACAGCTTTCTTCGGCTTTGGCCTGGTTCGAGCCTCTTCCACCGGCAGAGGGATCTTACTCATGCCAATTACCCGAGAAATGGGTTTCTTACCCTTTGTCTTTTTCCTGGGCTTTTCTTGAGCCAGCTCTTTTTCCGGTTTTTCCTCAGCTTCAGCTTCAACAGCCGGCTCAGCCTCTTCCACTGTGACGCTGACAACATCTTCTATAACCGGCTCAACATCTTCTACCGCCTCTGCCTTATCAGCATCTTCTGCAATAACCTCAGCCGCCGATTTCTCCGACTCAGCTTCTTCCGCCACTGGC
>CAZZCA010000014.1:21618-51687 GCA_964653055.1 uncultured Desulfobulbia bacterium
CTACCGGGCTATCTTCCGCCACTGGCTCTACCGGACCATCTTCGACCACTGCTTCCGCTGAGGGCTCTTCCGGCAACTCAACAATTTCAGGTTCTGCTATCTTCTCCGGTTCAGTAATGGGCTCGGGATCAGCAACACTTTCCCCCTCAACTGCCACCTCAACAACCGGCTCTTCCGCTTCAGGCTCAGCAGGCTTTTTCTTTCGCCGCCGAATAATGGTTCTACCCTTTTTTTCAATCCGTTTTTCTTCCAGCCGCACCTTCTTTTTCAGCCCCAGTTGAGCCCGGACCTCCTCAGCAGCGTCCTCATCAAGGGACGAACTGTGGGTCTTAACTTTATAGCCCAGTTCAATAAGTTGAGCGGTCAAAACCTTACTCTCAATACCGGCTTCCTTGGCCAACTCGTAAATTCTAATCTTACCCATGGTTATTATGACTTCCTAATAAATTAAATCTCAACTACGGATTCAGGGTTAATTCGACTCTGATAAATTATTTTTCTGCCACCGGGACTTCTTCCACTGCTACCGGCGCCAGCTCTTCCTGCTCTTCTACAGGGGCAGACTCCTGCTCTTCTTCAACAGCAGCAGCGGCCTGCTCTTCAGCTGCTTTACGGGCAGCTTCAATCAAACCTCGGCCAATCTCTTCCTCTTCACCTAACAGATCAGCTACCTCTGCCGCCTCTGCTTTGCTCAATTCTTCAGCAGAGACAAAACCATTATCATAAAGTTTATCTGCCCAGCGTTCATGTACTCCGCTGACAGCAAGTAATGACTGATACTCCTCCTCCATCATCACCGCATACTTCTGCTCGCTCTTCACATCTATCCGCCAACTGAGCAAAACCGAGGCCAGGCGCACATTCTGACCACCACGGCCAATAGCCAGAGATAATTGATCGTCAGGCACCACCACCAGCAATTTCTTATTGTCTTCATCCACCACCACCAGAGAAACCTGGGCCGGTGCCAGAGCATTAGAAACATATTTAGCCGGATCCGGGCTCCAGGGGACAATATCAATCTTCTCGCCCTGGAGTTCCTGGACAACATTCTGCACCCGGGAACCTTTCATCCCGACGCAGGCACCAACCGGATCCACATCCGACTCAGTGGAAGCAACCGCAATCTTGGCCCTTGCCCCTGGTTCCCGGCAGGCGTTAATAATCTTAACAATCCCTTCCGAGATCTCCGGCACCTCAATGGTGAATAATTTTACCAGAAACTCGTTACATGTTCGACTGAGAACAAGCTGCTGCTCCTGAACACCTTTGCGAACCTCCAGGAGATAACCGCGAATACGATCACCCTGACGGTAGGAACGGCGGGGTATCTGCTCCCGCTTGGGAAGAATAGCATCGGTACGGCCAAGATTGACAACAATATTACCCCGCTCAAAACGCTGAACAATGCCGTTGACAATATCGCCCTGCTTGTCTTTGTACATATCAAAGACAACATCACGCTCAGCATCTTTCATCTTCTGGATAATTACCTGCTTGGCAGACTGAGCAGCAATACGCCCCAGGTCTGAGATGTTCTCCATTTTGGAGCCAAGCTCATCACCCATCTCAACCTCAGGGTCAAGGCCTTTGGCCTCAGGAAGAGAGATCTGGGTCTGCTCATCATCCACCTCTTCAACCACTTCCCGAAACTGAAAAAGCTCAATCTCACCAAAATCATCGTTAAACTGGACTTCCATATCCCGACGCATACCATATTTCTTTTTCGCCGCTGATAATACCGCCTCTTTCAGGGTCTCGATGAGCAGGTCCTTATCAATACCCTTATCACGACTGATCTGATCAACTATTCTCTTTAGGTCAGATAACATTTGATTCCCCGCTATATTAATTTCACGCCACCATTCACCGGCAGCCCAAAAATCTATTATTCAATATTAAGCCAGCAATGCTGCGGAAATACTGCCTGTCCGCAACTGATAACACCGGACCTCTAACTGGTCCGTTATAATCTATTTGCGTTTTCCTATTTCTATAATCAGCATGCCCTTGATAATCCGGCTCATATCAAAAGACGCCTCGCCTTTACCCATGGCAAGCATAACAACCCCGTCCCGGGCCTGCTGAATAATCCCATGCTCTACCTGTCTATCATCATGTTCATTGAGCCAGGTAAGCTTAATCTTCTTGCCCACATTACGGGCAAAATCACGTTCCGTCTTCAGGGGTCGATCCAGCCCAGGTGACGAAACCTCAAGAGTATAGTGATAGGGAATAAAATCTTCGACATCAAGAAGATAACTCGCCTCCCTACTGACCCTGGCGCAATCATCAATACTGGGGCCACCATCCCGATAAAGGATAAGGCGCAAGACCCAGCCAACCGACTCCTGACGGAACTGGAGATCAACCAGTTCTAGCTGGGCATCAGCAACAATCGGCTCAACATTCTGCCTTATTCTTTCAATCAATTCCTCGCCAGAGGCCATTAATCATCTCCAAAAACGCCAACCACAAAAAACAAAAAAAGCGGGTAAATACCCACTTTATCAAAATCGACTTTAAGCGAATGAAAGTCGATTATAAGGTGATGCCCCTGGGGGGACAAAAACATAAACTCAATAGCTGGAGCGGACAACGGGGTTCGAACCCGCGACACCAAGCTTGGGAAGCTTGTACTCTACCAGCTGAGCTATGTCCGCTCATTTAATCCTAAACCCATAAGGTTTAAGATTGACACATTAAACTATTTGTCATCTATTTGTCAAGGCAAGTCAATAATATTGACATTGATCAAGGCACCCTGCTACAGAGGACATGACACCTGATAGCAAAACGAAATAAGGGAAAAAGGGAAAAATTGACCAGGCAAACAGACAAAAAAAAACAACCCCTGCTATTCCTGCCGGGCTGGGGTTTTGACAGGAGGATGCTAAATCTGCTTGCCAAGTTGGAAGGGCGTCTGGTTATTGCCCCTGCCTCTTTCATCAACCCGGCAACCGTCTTCAGTGAGATCCTCACGCTATTGGACCAGCATAAATTAGAGCAGGTAGCAATCTGCGGCTGGTCCATGGGGGCAGGCCTTGCCCTGGACTTTGCCGCCAAACACCGCAACAGGGTAAAATCCCTGGAGCTCATGGGCCTGCGCCAAAGCTGGCCCACCACCTATATCGACCATATCAAAAATGGTATTGAGAAAAACATTATAGATTACCTGGCTACTTCATACCGCAAATACTTCATTGGCTACCCGAGAGAATATCAGAAATTCTCCTGCCTGCTCCAGGAAGACTACCTCCGTGAGGTGAGCAGCCACTTGCCAGCCTTGCATAATGGTCTTGACTACCTGGCAAATTACCAGCCCATGATCCCCACCGCCCATATCCCTGTCCATCTCATCCACGGCCAAGTGGATAAAGTGGCACCCATAAGCGAGATGATTAAGCTGACCGGCGCCCGAACCACCATTCTGAAAGAGGGGGGGCACATGACCCCATGGGATATCTATGGTTGAGAACTTAAGGCATGAACAAAAAATAATCCGCCGTAAATTCTCCCGGGCAGCTGGCAGTTATGACCAATATGCCAGGGTCCAGTACCAATGCGCCCAGCTGCTGGCCCAACGCTTACCGACCGGAATCCAGCCCCGAACAATCCTGGAAATTGGCTGCGGCACCGGCAATTACACCCAGATTCTACGCCAGCTTTTTCCGGAAGCTAAAATTACCGCCCTTGATTTTTCCAGCACCATGATCAACGAGGCCAAGGCAAAAATCTCCGACCAGAAAACAACCTTCATCTTCGCCGAAGCAGAAAATTTCCTGGGTAGCCATACAGATACTTATGACCTGATCACCAGTAACGCCACCCTCCAGTGGTTCCGGGATCTGGGACAGGTTTTCGCAAACTGCGCCCGGCTTCTTGCCCAAGATGGTTCAGTCCATGTCTCCACCTTTGGCCCTAAAACCATGCAGGATCTCGCCCGGGCCTGCCAGGATGTGGTTGACCCGAGTATCCAGATAAGCGCAGCCAACTTTTCCACAGCCGGCAATCTCCAGGAACTGGCCAAGCTCTGCTTTGGCAATGTAAAACTGGAAGAAAAAATCATCCAGCGAGAGTATAATTCAATTATTGATATGCTGCGTCATATCCAAAGAACAGGTGTAGGCGGCAACCTCCAGCCCACTCCTCGTTTCACCCCCAGCAGCCTCCGGCAGCTCGGCGCGTGGTTCACCACCAATCAAGGCAGCTTCCACCTCAACTACCAGATCCTTTTTATGAACGCTCAGAAATCAGCATAAAATTCACGGTGATGGTGCCGTTTAAATTCCCCAAGGGCTACGAGGTTGAGATTGATTTGTGGCCCTGAGTCAACCACTTCTCGTTATTACCCAGTTCATGAATATCGGCTACCTTGCCAATTCACCCCTCCTCCAGGAAGATTTTACTGATAACAAATTAATAGATACTCTCTCCCATGCCTTGCTGGCAGGTTGTTCCCCCCCCTGAGGTCCTGGCAGGTAGTTCTGCAAACAGACGTGAGGCCTTCACCCCATTTCCCGTAATCCTACTCAACATGATTAGAATTGAGCCAGAGCTAAGTCAAACAGCTTGACCTGACCAGAACCACCAGCAGATAAATTATGAATGATAATTAAACAGGGCTTATGCCAAGGGCAAAGAAATTATGCCGGCCAGAAAGTAAAGAGAAAAAACGGGGGAGGCTGCGCTCCCCAGGCAGTTAAAGAAGGGGAGCGCTTTTAGAAAAAACTTAGAAGATGACCTGAACCGCGGAGGTTGCCAGGGCCATTATCTGCTTGGGGGCAACTCCCATATAGACAATAATCAGCAACAGCGCCAGGCTGACAACACGGGTGAGTCCGTCCACTTGGATGTCCGGCCTGTCTTCCGGATCGTTACAGAAGGCAACCCGAACCACAGACAGGTAATAATAGATGGCAATGGCGGTGTTTAATGCTGCCAGGATAACCAGGGTCAGATAACCCTCTTTCAAGGCGCCGGTAAGGAGCATAAATTTACCCATGAAGCCGACAAATGGGGGGATCCCTGCCAGGGCCATCATACCCACCAGAAGGGTCAGGGCCAGAAGAGGAGCCCTTTTATAAAGGCCGCTTAAGCTATCGATGGACAAATTCTCCCCCTGGGCCGAGGCCTTGCAGATTACCAGGAAACAGGCCAGGTTCATAAAAACATAACCACTGATATAATAAAGCGAGGTGGCAAGGCCGGTTTCCTTCATGGTGATCAGACCAAGCATGACAAAGCCGGCATGGGAAATCCCGGAAAAACCCAACATCCTCTTGACATCGGTCTGAACCAGGGCCGAGAGGTTACCATAAAACATGGAGCACAGAGCCAGTATCATCAGCATGGAGACAATGGTGGTGCTGGCCTCCGGTGCAATGAGAGCGGTTATCCGGATCAGGATGGCCACGGCCCCGATTTTAGGTACAGTTGCAATAAATGCGGTGGTGGCATTGGAGGCGCCCTGATAAACATCCGGTACCCAAAAATGGAAGGGGAATACCGCGAGTTTATAAAAGAAGCCGGCCATAAACATGGCAATGGCTAAAATAGCCACCGGCTCGCCGGCAAGGACATGCATGGCCGGAACAAGTTCATTGAAATAAGTGGTACCGGTAAGGCCATAGATATAGGACATGCCATAAAGCATAATGCCGGTGGAAACAACCCCGAAAAGGATGTATTTAATCGCAGCTTCCATCTGCATCTTCTCGCCACTATCATCCCGCATGGGAACCATAAGATACAGGGCGTACGAAGACAGCTCCAGGGAGATAAAAAGGGCTAAGAGCTCCACACTGGAGATCAGCATCATCAGACCAAGGATGCTGAGAACCATGAAGAGATAATACTCAGAGCGCATTCCCCGGTTGACGCCACGGAGACTGCCACCGAAGATAATTACCGCCACCATACCCAGGGAGACGATGAGCTTGAGCAACTGGGTAAAGAGATTAACCTGATAGGAGGCAAAAAAGAGCACGCCCTCGGTCCCCAGGGTGGCAAAGGATGCAAAGCCGCAGAGTATTCCCAGGACCAGGGCCATCTTTCTGGCCGCTGCTCCCTTCCCTTCACCAAGACTGAGTCCGAAGATCAGCAAACTGCCTATCAACAGTATTAATTCCGGTACGAACAACATGATTTATCCTTAGAGCTTGGTTAATGGTCAGCAGCCATCCCATCCGCTTGCGGCTGGAAGGCGATTTCTCTTTATTTATGGCAATTGGGTCATGGCCAGATTAGCACCGGCCTTGGCCATATCCACCTGTTCCAGCAGGTAGGCAACACTGGTATGCATTACATCAAGAAACGGCTCCGGTGCCAGCCCGATCCAGAAAACAAAACAGACCAGGGGCGCCAGAGTAACCATCTCCCGCCAGTTCAGGTCTTCGATATCGTCCCGACCCGGACCCTTAAACAGAACATATTGCAGGAGCCTGAACATATAGGCCGCGGCCAGAATCGCCCCGGGAATTGCGGCGCCAGCGATGATCTTATTCACTGAAAATGCCCCTGCCAGGATCAGGAACTCGCCGACAAAACTATTGGTGGCGGGAAAGGCAAGGGACGACAAAGAAAATATGGTTAGAAAGGCTACAAAAACCGGGACATTGCGGGCAATACCGGAATGGTCTTTGATCTCCCGGCTATGGGTGCGCTCGTACATCATCCCCACGCAGAGGAAGAGAGCACCGGTGGTCACACCATGATTGATCATCTGCAGGATAGCTCCTTCCAGGCCCCTGGTATTCAGAAAGAAAATACCCAGAGTAACAAAACCCATATGGCCCACGCTGGAGTAGGCAATTAATTTCTTCATATCCGACTGGGCAAGTGCGGTAAAGCCACCATAAAGGATGGCGGCAATAGACAGCCAGAGAATTGCCGGCCCCAGGGTCAAAGTTGCAAGGGGGGTAATGGGCAGACAGAAGCGCAGGAAGCCGTAGGTACCCATCTTCAGCAGCACACTTGCCAGAATAACACTACCGGCAGTGGGCGCCTCCACATGAGCGGCAGGAAGCCATGTATGGAACGGGAACATTGGCACCTTGATGGCAAATGCGAGGAAAAAGGCGCCAAATACCCAGAGCTGGAAGGTGGTGGAGTAGTCCTGACCCATCATCATGGGGATACTGAAGGTACCGTTCTTCAGGTAAAGGGCGATTATGGCCACCAGAAGCATTACTGAACCAGCCAGGGTATAGAGGAAAAACTTGATTGAGGCGTATTTCCTGCGGGGGCCGCCCCATACTCCGATGAGGAGATACATGGGAATCAGCATGGCTTCCCAGAGAACATAGAACAGAACAAAATCAAGGGCCATGAAAACCCCGAGCATGGCGGTTTCCATGATGAGCAGGCAGATCATGAACTCCTTGACCCTTTTCTCGATATAGGACCAGGAGCCAAGGACACAGAGGGGCATGATCATGGTAGTGAGCAATACCAGAAGCAGGCTGATACCATCAATACCCAGGGTATAATTAATATCAAGGGAGGGGATCCAGCTCACATGTTCGCCAAACTGGTATTTAGCAGTATCCGGGTCAAAGCCGGTGAAAAGAGGCAGGGAGATAATGGCATTAATAGCAGTTATCGCCAGGGCCCAGATCCGCTGGATATTTTCATCTTGCAGAAACAAAAGAATGAAGGCCCCGAATAATGGCAGGAATATCAGGGTGCTCAGATAGGGAAACCCTTCATTGATGATTAAAAAATCCATCCCTTTGTACCTCTTTTAAGTAGATAGTTTAAAAAAACTTTCAGTATCAATTAGAATAACAGAACCAGTATCCCCACAGCAGCCATGCCGGCGGCAAAGAAGATATTGTACTGCATATGTCCGGATTGGAGGCAGCGCACCTTGCCACCAAGCCCGCGAACCGACCGGGCAATACCGTCAACCACACCATCGATTCCGTGCCAGTCAAACCATGACCAGAAATTGGAGATAATCATTAAAGGCCGCAGGCCCATTGCCTGCCAGATCTTGGCCACCCAATTATCAACGGTCTGGATCAGGTTATTATCAACCCACATAAAGCCCTTGCCGCCGAAACGGTAGAACCAGTCAATATCAAGACAGATATGGGCCGTGGGCACCAGCTCCCGGCGGAAAAAATAAAAGGTCAAGCCGGTAAAGGCAACAATCTGCAGGGTCTCGGACAGATGATAGGCCGAGTACGGATGATAATGAACAGCAAATGGCAGCATATCGTAGAGATAAGGGGTATAGCAGCCGATGAACAGACAAAGTGCTGCGGCAACGGTCATGGCTGCCTGCATATTCCATGGTGGATCAGCAGCTTTTTCCCGAACCTCCTGGCTACAATTATCCGGACCAAACCAGATAAAATAAGGAACCTTGATTCCGGCGATAAGGAAGGTACCGACTGATGCCACGATAAGGGCAAAAGCGGCCCAGAGATTATGCTCTTCAAAACCAGCAGAAATAATCATGGATTTGGAGACAAAGCCGCTGAGCAGAGGCAGGCCGGCAATGGACAGGCCGCCAATGAGGGTGAAGATAAAGGTCCTGGGCATCTTCCGAAACAATCCGCCCAGCTCGGACATCTTGGCGGTACCGGTCATATAAAGAACCGTACCGGTACCCATGAAGAGCAGACCGTTATAGAGAATATGGGCAAAGGCGTGGGCACAGGCGCCATTAATGGCTAGCTGGGTACCGAGACCGACACCTACCACCATATAGCCCACCTGACTCACCGTATCCCAGGCAAAAAGGCGCCGACTGTCATTTTCAATTAAACCGTAGATAACACCGTAGATGGCCATCACCGCCCCTAAGGGGATGAGGATCTCCATACCGGCAAAGCCACGGGCAAGGACATATATAGCTGTTTTGGTGGTAAAGGCACACATGAAAACCGCACCGGCAACCGAGGCTTCAGCATAGGCATCAGGAAGCCATGAATGGAATGGCGGTACAGCCGCATTAACAATAAAGCCAAGAAGAATCAGCCAGGTGGCAAGATCAGGATTTGCAACCTCCATAGGACCGAAGGTCAGGTCGCCACCAGTTGCCTGATAACGAAGAACAAAACCGGCCAGGAGGAAAAGGCCGCCCAGGGTATGAACCAGGATATACCGGTAACCGGTGGCCATTGATTTTGGTCCACGACGGAACCAGACCAGAAATACCGAGGCAAAGGCCATGAGCTCCCAGAAGAGGAAAAGAACGACAAAATCACCACTGAAAATAACCCCGATGGAACCAGCCACATAATACCAGGCTGCGATATGCTGGGCATCCTCTTCAACATTCAAGGCAAAGAGAGTGCCGATCACACACATCAGCGACATGATATAGGCAAAAATCATGCTTAATTTGTCGGCCCGGCCAAAGATCAACTGCCAGTCGAGAAAATTAACTACCCCATGGGTACCATGGTCCATTCCCATAATATAGAGAAAGGTAACAAGAGGCACGGCAATGAGATAAATGCGACGGAGATTCCCCTTGAGCAGAGGAAGAAAAAGCCCGCCGATAATCAACAGTAGAGATGGGTGAAGCCACATATCAATCATCGTAATAATCCTCGCGGGTCATAATTCCTAAACGGGCCAGAGTTCTGGCCACCAGAATAAGGGCAGCGCCGGCAAAAATCCCGAAGAAGCTCCAGAACAGCGGGACCTGCTCAAGAACAGTATGGGCATGGCTGTGATCCACCAGAAACGAACCCCATAACCCAATGAGAACGGCCCCTGCCATGCAGACTCGAACCAGGGTCTTCATATTGGCTCGCAGTTTTTCGATAATTGCAACAATCATAACTACCCCTTATCAGATTAACCAATAACCGTCTTGACCAGATTCATGAAAAAATCAGGGTAAAAACCCATTACCACTGAAATAAGCGACGCGGTACAGAGAGGAATCACCATGGACATTGGGGCCTCCTGAACTTTGTCATAAACAGCTCCGGCCGGCGGTTTGCCAAAAAAAGCCTTATAAACAACCGGGGCAAAATAACCGACATTGAGCAGGGTTGACGCCAGCAGGATAAATAAAATGCCGTAGGCCCCAGACTCCATAGTACCCACCAGCAGCTCCCATTTGGTGACAAAACCGGCCACCGGCGGCGCCCCGATCATGCTAAGAGAAGCAATGGCAAAGGCTCCAAAGGTCCAGGGCATAACCTTGCCCAGACCGCTCATCTCGGAGATATACTTCTTATGGGTGGCGACATAAATGGCGCCGGCACAGAAGAAGAGAGTAATCTTGGAAAATGCATGGTTGGCGATGTGGATCAGGCCACCCTGGATCCCGTGAGGAGTCAGGAGACAGACCCCAAGGATGATATAGGAAAGCTGGCTCACGGTTGAGTAGGCGAGCCGGGCCTTGAGATTATCCTTGGTAAGGGCGATAACCGAGGCCATGACAATGGTAAACCCGACAAAATAGGCTGTGGGGATCCCAAGATTGAGCAGGCTCATCAGATCAACACCGAATACATAGAGCATGACCCTGGTGGTACAGAAAACACCAACCTTTACAACCGCCACTGCATGGAGCAGCGCACTGACCGGAGTTGGTGCCACCATTGCTCCCGGCAGCCAGTGATGGAACGGCATCACACCGTTCTTGGCAAAACCGAAGAGACAGAAGATGAAAAGCATGGTGATAATGGCCGGATTGGCGTCTGATCCAAACATGCCGCCATAGATATCATGGGGGAAATCCAAGGTGCCGGTCATTACATAAATTATGGCCATCATGGGCAGAAGAAGGCCCTTGGCCGTTGTGGTCAGATAAACAATGTATTTCTTGGCACCCTCGTAGGCCTCTTCATCCTGATGATGGGCAACAAGCGGATAGGTGCAGATACTTACAATTTCGTAGAAAAGATAGAGGGTAAAAAGGTTGTCGGAAAAAGCAACACCAATGGCACCAAAGATGGACAGAGCAAAACAGGCATTAAACCTGGTCTGGGAATGCTCATTGGTTCCCCGCATATAGCCCATGGAATAAAAAGCGGCAGCAATCCAGAGAAAAGATGCCACCAGGGCAAATATCATGGAAAAGGCATCTGCCCGCAGGGTTACACTGACCCCGGGCAGAATGTCAAACAGCTGGTAATAAAAGGTTTTGCCGGCCAGTACCGGCGAAACCATGGTGGCTACCAGGAGAAAGAGGATTACCGCCGACATTACGGACCAGGCCTCGCGGACATTGGGCCGTTTGCCGGAGAACATCACCAGCAAGGAACCAATGAGCGGAACCAGCAGGGCTATAACAAGCTTGCTTGAGGTAACTATTTCCATGTCTATTTCCTTAAAAACCGTGACTATAATCTGTATTTAATAGGCCAGCCGCGGCGATCAGCCTCCAAGTTCCACCAGGTCTTCAGTTTCAATGGAACGGTAATTACGATAAACAGCGACAACAATACTCATGGCAATGGCCGCTTCAGCTGCGGCAATGGCCATAATGAACAGGGTGAAAATCTGCCCCACCACAGGATCGGGGGCAAGAAAGCGACTGAAGGCCATGAAGTTAAGGGAAGCCCCGGCCAGAACAAGCTCGGCGGCAATAAGCATTCCCACCAGGCTGGGCCGCCTGATCAGGCCAAATATCCCGAAACCAAACAATATGGCACCAATGACAAGGTAAGTGCTTAACTGGCTGCTTAAGGTCAACATTACGCTTTACTCCTTCCTGCCCGGGCCAGAACCAATGCCCCGATGATGGCAATTAAAAGAACAACCGATACCAGCTCAAAAACCATTGAGTAGGTGGTGAGCAGGGAAAAACCAATATCCTTGACCGAGCCGGCATTAACCTTGACAGCTGCCTCCGGCCATTGACCCTTAAGGGCGGCAAGGCCCAGGCCAAAGGCCATAGTGCCACCGCAGATGGCAGCCATGCCACCACTGAGCCCCGGGACCTTGCGAGCCAGGCGCGCTTCATCCGGCTCTGCCAGCATAATGGCAAAAGCGATGGTTACGCATACCGCCCCCACATAGATCAAGAGCTCCATCATGGCAACAAAGGGACTGTTTAAAAAATAATAGAGCCCGGCCACTCCCATGAAACAGACTGCCAGCCCAACAACGCTTCTGATCAACCTTCTGGTGCAGGTGGCAATAACTGCCCCGACCAAGGTGGTTCCAATGAGGATCAGGAAAATTACCCCGGCCAGACCTTCCGGTGAAAACAATGACGGATTCATCAGCTTTTTTCCTCTGTATTAGCTTCGCCGCTTTCTTTCTCAGCCTCGGCTGCGGCAGCTTCTTTCTCTGCTGCCGCTTTGGCTGCTTCAGCTTTTTTCTCAGCAGCTTTTTTGGCAGCAGCCTCTTTTTTAGCTATCTCTTTCTTAAGGAGCTCCTGGTCAATTTCCGGCTCCGGCACGCCATCTGGATGGAGCCTTGCCAGCAGATCAAAAACAAAATCCTCTCGCCGGGTACTGGCCAGGTTATATTCATTGGAAAAATCAATGGCCCCGGGCTTACAGTTCTCTACACATTGGCCACAGAGGCTGCAGGTGGTAAAATCAAGGACATAGGAAGTAAGAACCTTGCCCTTTACCCCCATAACCTTCTCGGACTTAAGGCTAATGCAGTTAGAAGGACAACCCCTTTGACACATCCCACAGGAGATACAGGTATGGGTCCCTGTCTCCTCATCACGCAAGAGTTCAATATGACCACGATAACGGGGAGTCATCTTCTCTGCCTCATGGGGATACTGCAAGGTAATGGGCTTGGTTAAAAATTCCCGGTTGGTTATTCTCAACCCGGTGGCCAGGCTTTTTATCCCGGTGATAAGTTCTTGGAAGTAACCAGACATAATCAAAATACCTTTATGAATAAGGCGGTAAGCAATAAGTTTACCAGTGAGAAAGGAATGAGATATTTCCAGGAAAGATTAAGCAACCCCCAAAGAGTAGTCCGGGGGAATGTCCAACGGATCCAGACAAAGGTCCAGACCAGAAAATACATCTTAATCAGAAACCAATGGGGGCCGTCAAGAATCCCAAAAGGACATTGCCAGCCACCCAGAAAAAGAACAGTGGTAAGACTACAACCAATTACCATGTTGGCGTATTCAGCCATCATGAAAAGACCAAAACCCATGCCGCCGTACTCGGTGATATAACCGGCCACCAGCTCACTCTCGGCCTCGCCAAGGTCAAAGGGAGCACGGTTGGTCTCTGCCATGGAGCAGACAAAGAACACCAGAAAAGATATAGGCATGAGAATGGATTTATCAAGGGCAAAGATATTCCATTGCCAGAAATAATCACCCTGCTGCCGGACAATCTCGTTTAAGTTCATGGAGCCGCTGATCATGACAATGGTAATGGCAGTAATCAGCATGGGAATTTCATAGGCAACGCTCTGGGAGACGGCCCTGGTCCCGGCAATAAGGGAGTATTTATTACCCGAACCCCAGCCACCCATGAGAATGGAAAGACCCGCAACCGAGGCAAAGGCAAAGATCATCAACAGACCAAAATCAAACTCCCGGGCCACCAGGTTTTCGCCAAAGGGAATGGTGACAAAAAGCAGCACCGCCGGCACCATGGCCAGTATCGGGGCAGCCATATAAAGAGGCTTATCAGCAGCATCCGGCACCACCAGCTGTTTACTCATCAGCTTCAGGCCATCGGCCAGGGGCTGGAGCAGGCCATAGGGGCCAACTTCCTTGGGTCCGTTCCGCCGTTGAATATGACCGGCTCCCTTTCGCTCCACCCAGCCGAGATAAGCGAGGTTCAACCCAAGAAAAGCGGAAATCCCAACCAGATAACAGAGTACCCGTATTAATTCATCCATAATGATAACTCCTTAACGATCCATCTCGGGAATAACCAGGTCAAGGCTGCCCATGAAGGCCAGGGCATCAGCCAGCAACATCCCGCGGCTGGCCTCTTCAAAGAGACTTAAATTGGAATAGGTGGGCGACCTCAGCCGCATACGGTACGATTTATTGGTGGCATCGCTCACAGTCCGCATGGAAAAGAGACCACGGGCAGCTTCCACCCCGAAGTGATAATCTCCCTTCAGCGGTTTGATCATCTTCGGAACCTTCTCAGGCATAACCGGACCGTCCGGCAATTTGTCCAAGGCCTGCTCAATAATGCGGAGAGACTGTTCCATCTCATCCATCCGCACCTTGTAGCGGGCCATGGAATCACATTCATGATACACCGGCACATCAAAATCAAACTCAGGATAGACACTGTAAGGCTCGTTCTTACGGACATCGTAATCTACCCCGGAGCCGCGCAGTACCGGGCCGGTGGCTCCATAACGCTGACACATATCGGCAGATATATGACCGATGTCCACCAGCCTGTTCATCAAAATCACATTACCGGTGACCAGGTCGTCATACATGGGGAGCTGGGGCCGGAAACGCTTGATAAAGGCCCTGGTGCCTTCAACAAAATCATCATCAATATCGTTATAGACCCCGCCGAAACGGAAATAACAATAGGTAAGACGGGAGCCGGTGACCGATTCAAGAAGATCAAGAATCTGTTCACGCTCGTCAAAGGCATACATCAGGGGAGTAAAACCGCCAAGATCCAGAATAAAAGCCCCGAACCAGAGCAGATGGCTCTGGATCCGGTTAAGCTCAACCGTGATTACCCGGATATACTCGGCCCGTTCCGGAACCTCGATATCCATGGCCCGTTCCACCAGGCCGGCATAGCCGTGGTTGTAAGCAATGGCCGACAGATAATCAAGGCGACCGAGATTGGGCCAGAACTGGGCCCAGGTCCGATTCTCCCCCATTTTCTCGTGCATGCGGTGAATATAACCAAGGACCGGCTCAGCCTTATCGACATACTCTCCATCCATGGTCACCTTGAGACGTAAAACACCATGGGTGGCTGGATGCTGGGGACCGATATTAAGCTCAAAGGTCTCCTGCTGACTGCTTTGGGCTAAAATACTCATGGGGTAAAATCCTTACGTAATGGATGGAAATCAGCATCTTCCGGGAGGAGGAAACGCTCAAGCTGGGGATGACCTGTAAAATTTATCCCCATGAGGTCCCATGTTTCCCTTTCATGCCAATTGGCACCGTCAAAGACTTCTGAAATAGTGGGGATGTCCGGCTGGTCGCGATCCACCCGGGCCCGAACCACCACCCGGAACAACTCGCCGCCGGTATAAAAATAGTCGTATACAATCTCGAACTGACCCTCTTTCAGCCAGTCGACTCCGGTAACCATATCAAGGCTCATTCCGGCTTCTTTAATTATCTCAGCCGCATGAACAACCTGATCATGATTGAGCTGGACATCAAAATGGGTACCCCGTCTGGCATATTCAGTTACCAGCAGGCCATTGCCCCGAGCTTGCTCTTCTGCCGCCTCCGCAGCTTCTTCCTCAGGAGCGGGAGCATCATCTTTGGGCATAACCCCGGCTGCCGCCAGCATTTCCAGTTCGCGTTTCAGCTTTGCTTGATCCATAATCTCTATCCCTTCACCGCTGTTTCAGGGGTAACCCGCGGCCAGCGCCTGTTGCCGGTAATTTTCTCTTCAAGTTCGAGAATACCTTCAATCAAGGCCTCAGGTCGGGGAGGACAACCGGGGATATAAACATCAACCGGTAAAAAGGTGTCAGCACCTTCAATAACGTTATACTGACCCTTGAATTTAAAAGGACCGCCGGAAATAGCGCAATTGCCCATGGCAATTACCCATTTAGGCTCCGGCATCTGATCATAAAGGATTTTAACCGCCGGCAGCATCTTCTTGTTTATCGTGCCGGCAACAATCATGACATCACTCTGACGGGGTGACGGCCGGAAAACCTCGGCCCCGAAACGGGCAAGATCAAAGCGGGCAGCACCGGAGGACATCATCTCAATAGCACAGCAGGCAAGACCAAAGGTCATGGGCCAGAGGGAATTGGCCCGGGCCAGCATCCGCAATTTGTCGAGCTGATGAAACTGGACGATTGAAGACGGTATTGAATCTAATGATGGTTGTAGACTTTCCGTTCCCACTTGAACACTCCCTTTTTCCATGCATAAACTACCGCCAATGACAGGATCCCGACAAACATCAGAATCTCAACAAAGGCCCGAATACCCTGAAAATCGTTGTAAGCAACAGCCACTGGAAATAAAAACAGGACATCGACATCAAAGGCCAGAAACATCAGGGCATACAAAAAATAGACAATCCCGAAACGAATCCAGGCGGGACCAATGGTATCCATCCCGCATTCGATAGGGGTTTTGGTCTTGTTGACGATATTACGGGTTTTACGGGGAGCAAAGAGATAGACAATGAGAAGTGGGCCGAAACCAAAGCCCAAGCCACCTAAAGTAAAGGCGGCAATGTAGAGAAGGTCGAGGAGAGGTTGCTGTTCCATGTTTCACGCTCCTTCTGCTAAGGATTCTTCCGGCAGGAAAATAAAACCACCGGAAAAGAACTTCACGGTTGTGGACAATACAAAGAATTACCCATTAAAGAGGCGGTTTAATTTAATAATCCGGGAGTGTCAAGGAAAAAATGAGCACTCATTCATATTCCCGAAATCAACAGGGAATAAATACTTACTATTTAATTAAGGTGTTGAATTTATAATAAATTTACAAAAAGCTAAAAAGCTCGCATTAATCACAACCTGTCAACCAGCAGGTCGAGAAGGCGGACATGGATATTATCAAAACCACCGTTGG
Source organism: uncultured Desulfobulbia bacterium (assembly GCA_964653055.1). Lineage (GTDB taxonomy): Bacteria > Desulfobacterota > Desulfobulbia > Desulfobulbales > SURF-16 > CAZZCA01. Next base: position 38,291 of record CAZZCA010000014.1, read on the forward strand.
AAAGAATGGCAACAACATCGCCTGGGATTAACTCGTCGCCAAGGAAGCTCAGCACCTCATCTGTATCGGCAAAATAATTGCTTGTCCTCCCCCGGGCCGCAAGATCCCTTACCAGCTCATCAGCTGAGAACCTGTCAGCCGGAGCAAGACCGGCAATGGCCTCCGGCTCCTTGACCACCACCAGATCGGCATGGTCAAAAACCCGGGCATAATCCTCCTGGAAAATCCGGCGCCGGCTGGAATTGGTCCGGGCCTCAAATACAGCCACCAGCCGACGGCCGGCATAGGCCGCAGCCAATGCCGCCAGGGTCTCCCTGACTGCAGTGGGATGATGGGCAAAATCATCTATCACCGTCACCCCACCAACCTCACCCCGAACCTCCTGGCGCCGCTTAACCCCGGCAAAGGCCAGAAGTTCCCGGCTGATGGTCTCTGCCGTAAGCCCCAGATGAGCCATGGCGGCAATAACCGCCAAACTGTTTAAGCCGTTGTGGCGACCCGGCATTTTACTGGTGAAATCATGGTAATAATCACCACTGCGTAAAACCGCAAAAGAGGTTCCAGCCGGTGACACAGACAGATCATCAAGAACCCAGTCCAGCCCTTCCCCCTGCCCGTACGACATCACCTGACAGGGCGCGTCTCTGACAATTTCCCGAACCACTGGATCATCAAAACAGGCAATGATACAGCCACCTGCCGGCATAATGGCCACCAGACGACGAAAAGATTCCTTGATAGCCTCAAGATCGGCGTAGATATCGGCATGATCAAATTCAATGGAGGTGATGATTGCCAGCCAGGGCTGATAATGAAGGAATTTGGGGCCCTTATCAAAATAAGCGGTATCGTATTCGTCACCCTCCACCACAAAATAAGAACCATGGCCGATCCTGAAATTACGGGCAAAGGCCTGAACAATACCGCCGATCATAAAACCCGGGTCCGAACCTGCGCCATGGAGCATGGTGGCAAGCATGGACGAGGTGGTGGTTTTCCCGTGGGTTCCAGCCACCACCAGGGATTTTTTGTCAGAAAGAAAGAAATGGCCAAGGGCCTGGGGCAGGGAAACATAAGCAATAGCGGCCTCCACCATGGCCACAGCCTCTGGATTGGCCTTGGGGATCACATTGCCCACCACCACCAGATCGGGTCGAGGCTCAAGGTTGGCCGGGTCATAACCAGACTGCACCGTTAAGCCAAGACCGGCTAAAAAATCGCTCATTGGCGGGTAAACATTATTATCAGAGCCGGTTACCCGAAAGCCCTTGCTCTGGAGCATACCGGCCAGAGCCGCCATTCCGGTGCCACAGATGCCCATGAGATGGATATGGGATATATTTTCAGGGAAGAAATTTAAGCTGGAAGAAGCAACAGCCATCAACGAACGGTCTTGTTAATGGTCTGGAAAACCTGGACAAAGGTCTCATCGAACTTTGTCGGTGAAAGACGGCCGACTTCGATGAATTTGACAATAATTTCCTTGGTAACCTTAAGGACAGCTTCGTCGGTTACCGGTTTGCCGGCTTTGCCAGAGGTATCAGGCTGATTAACAGTGGACATGGATAAAAACCCGGATAAAAAGAGCCCCTGCCGCGCTAAAGAAGGCCAATTCTTTTGTGATGGCAGAGGCTATCTCTAATATTAGGAAAAACCTATTGGGCACTCCCCGATTAAAGATCAAATGAAAGAAATGGTGGAGCTAAGCGGGATCGAACCGCTGACCTCTTGAATGCCATTCAAGCGCTCTCCCAGCTGAGCTATAGCCCCACACGAATGTTTCTTGATTCAGGTGCATATATACGCCATGATTCCTGAAACTGTCAAGTATTTTTGTCAACCCCATGGCCAGGAGCCGACAAGACCTATTTCCCTTGCCTTCATCACCTTGGTCTGATACATATTATCTGATCAATTATTAAGATGTATGATTCCTGAATCCGTAACCAAAGAGATACTCCTATGCTTTCTCCTTTTGATTTAATGTTTGGCTGGATGTCAAACGATCTGGCCATTGACCTCGGCACCGCCAATACCCTGGTTTTTGTCAAGGGCAAGGGCATTGTTCTTCGTGAACCCTCAGTGGTGGCCATCCGCAAGGATGCCCGGACCAACAAGGTTCTGGCAGTGGGCAAGGAAGCGAAAATGATGCTGGGCCGGACCCCTGGCAATATCATTGCCACCCGCCCGATCAAAGACGGTGTAATTGCTGACTTTGAAGTAACCGAAGCCATGCTCCGTTACTTCATCAACAAGGTCCATAACCGCCGCACCCTGGTTCATCCCCGGATCATTGTCAGCGTACCTTCCGGAATTACCCAGGTGGAGAAACGGGCAGTACGGGAATCAGCCGAATCCGCCGGGGCCCGTGAGGTCCATCTCATTGAAGAGCCGATGGCCGCTGCAATCGGCGCCGGATTACCCATCACCGAGCCCACCGCCAATATGATCGTTGACATCGGCGGCGGCACCACTGAGGTGGCAGTAATCTCGCTGGCGGGTATTGTATATGCCAAATCAGTAAGGGTTGCCGGCGACAAGATGGACGAGGCCATTCTCCAGCATATCAAGCGTAAACATAATCTGGCCATTGGCGAACATACCGCTGAGATTATCAAAACCACTATTGGCGATGTCATGCCGGAAGCCCCTTATGAGACCATGGACATCAAAGGCCGTGACCTGATTTCCGGTATTCCCAAAACCCTGTCCATCAACTCCCAGGAGATCCAGCACGCCATTGCCGAACAGGTTGATGCCATTATCGAAACCGTGAAAATCGCCCTGGAAACGACCCCACCAGAACTATCCGCCGACATCGTTGACCAGGGTATCGTCCTTACCGGAGGCGGCGGGCTGCTCCGCAACCTCGATAAACGACTGAAAGAAGAAACTGGCCTGCCCATTATCATTGCCGATGACCCCCTCTCTTCCGTGGTACTCGGATCTGGTCAGGCTCTGGAAGATATTGATGCTCTTAAGGATGTTATGATCGGTTAATTCTCATTTTTATCCGGCCATTCCGACATTGACTTTACCCCTGTTCCCCAACCGGAAGAGGAAACTAAATTTTGCACTGACCAAGGCTAGCTGACCGTTGTCCATCCGTCGCAAGAAGAAAAAACAGCCCCGGCTCAAGCCATATATCCTGTTCGGTCTCAGCCTGACCGTCATCCTCATTCTCATCGTCTCCACCATCGGTCGTCAACAATTGAATACCCCCCAGCGCCTTGGCCTGAATATCATCGGCCATGGCCAGTCCCTGCTAACCAGAACCGGCGCCCTTGGCAGCAGGATATGGCAGCGTTATGTAGTGCTCTGGGGCATTTATGACGAGAATATCGAGCTGCGCTCCCAACTTGATGCCAGCCGAAAGAAAAATAACGAATTCCGGGAGGCCATGGCCACTAATGTCCAGTTAAAACGCCTGATTTCCCTTAAACAATCCATCCAGTCACCAACCCTAAGTGCCGATGTGGTTGGTCGTGACCCGTCCCTCTGGTTCCGCACCCTCATTATCAACCGGGGCAGCAGGGACGGAGTAGAAAAAGGAATGCCGGTTGTCTGCGACCGGGGAGTGGTGGGTCAGATATTTGACACATCCCCTGATTTTGCCAAGGTCCTGCTGGCAACCGACCCCAACAGCGCCATAAATGTCCTTGTCCAGAAAAACCGGGTCCAGGGCATTCTCAAAGGCCTGGGCAAAGAATACAACCTCCAGTACATCATGAAAAATGCCAATGTGGAAGAGGGGGATGCGGTGGTAACCTCCGGGCTCAGCGGCATTTTCCCCAAAGGACTGCTTGTGGGCCATGTCAGCAAGGTGGTCAATAATAAACGGGGAATGTTTCAGCAGATAACCATCAAACCGGCGGTTAATTTCTCCCGTCTTGAGTTCCTGGTAATCATCCAGAAAGAAAACAGCCTGGCCCGCCAGGGCTTCATGGGCAAAATTAAATAACCATGCCAGCCTTATCTATCTTCATCCTCGGGATCATTCTTCTGACCATGCGGACTTCCATCATGGCCACCCTGCCCGGCTGGCTCGGTACCCCTGATCTGTTTTTTATTCTCCTGGTCTTTATTTCAGTGCGGTTTGAGATTTTAAGCGGCGCAATCCTCATCCTGCTGCTTGGGCTGGCCATGGATATCTTTGCCGGCATCTTCCCCGGCCTCCATCCGCTTATCTACCTGCTTCTCTTTGGTCTGATCCAGGCCATCAACGGCAGGCTCTTCATCAAAGAGAAGATTTACCAGATTCCCCTGGTCATGGCCTGCTACCTGCTGACCAACACCGCCTGCTTCATCATTAATCTCCTCCTCGGTCTGGGCAATACCCTGATCTGGGACTGGCAGGCCATTGTCCAGCAGATGCTGATGCTGTCCATCCTCACCATTCCTTTTTTCATCCTGTTCGATTTTTTCCTTAATAACCAACCCCTTGGCCAGTTAACAACCATGGGCAAAGGGCGCCGGGGCAACCGCTTCCGCAACACCTGACCTGATGAAGAGACTTCTCGGCAAAATACGCTTTGTTAACGAAGAGGAACTGAGTATCCTCAAAAGGCGCATCGACTTCAGCATCATTGTGGTGGTGGTTCTGGCCGCCAGCCTTGTAGCCCGGCTCTGGCACCTGCAGATCATGAAAGGTGAGGAGTATGTCAACAAGGCCGACAACAACCGGGTACGGATCAGAGAAGTCACTGCCCCCAGGGGCAATATCCTTGATCGCCATGGCCGGATAATTGCCAATAACCGGCCCAGTTTTGATGTGGTCTGGTTCAAGAACGATACCCCGGACCGTGATCAGGTGGTAAAGAAGCTGACCCGGATCCTTGACCTTGATATTGCCACCATCATGGCCCGGGTCCGCAAATCCAGCCGCCAGCCCAATTATATCCCGGTTCTGGTCCAACCGGACATCAACCGCCAGCAGGTTGTTTATATCGAAAACCACCGCTTTGAGATGCCCGGAGTCTTTGTGGAAGTAGCACCGGTACGCAATTACCCCTATGACAATATGCTCTCCCACCTCCTGGGCTACCTGGGCCAGATAACCACCAAGGAGCTGCGCCATAAGGATTTTCGTGATGTGGCCAAAGGCGGTGACCGGATCGGCAAGGCGGGGGTGGAAAAACGGTTTGAAACCCTGCTCCGGGGGGAAAAGGGTATCCGTTATGTCGAGATCAACGCCAAAGGCTTTGAACAGCAGAGGCTGAAGGTTCAGGAATCACTGGCCGGCAGTGACATCAAACTAACCATTGACGCCAAATTACAGCATACCGCCGAACAGGCCATGGGAGGCAAGGCAGGCTCCATAATCATGATGGAGATCAACACCGGCCGCCTGCTGGTCATGGCCAGCTCGCCCCCCATGCAGATCGACAAATTCATCAGGGAGATCCCTTTCAATATCTGGAAGGAACATCTTGCTAATGATAAAAAACCTCTGATAAACAAGAGCATCCAGGGTCAATACCCCCCAGGGTCAACCTATAAAATAGTCACAGCCCTGGCCGGGCTCAAAGAAAAAATCATCACCCCGGATACAACCTTTACCTGCAACGGCTACCACAAGCTGCACGGCCGCCGCTACGGCTGCTGGAAAAAAAACGGACATGGCAAGGTCAATCTTAAACAGGCTCTGGCCCAGTCATGTGATGTGTATTTTTACCTGGTGGGCCAGAAGCTCGGGGTGGATCGACTGGCATCCTACGCCACAAACCTCGGCCTTGGCCAGAAAACCGGCATCGGCCTTGAACACGAAAAGGCAGGCCTGATCCCCACCAGAGCCTGGAAGAAAAAAAGCCGTCGGGAACGATGGCAGGACGGAGAAACCCTGTCTGTTGCCATCGGCCAGGGCTTTAACCTGGCTACCCCGCTCCAGATTTGCAGGATGACCGCCGCCACTGCCAACGGCGGTGTTATCTACCGGCCCCAATTTGTCGAAACCATCACTGACTCGGACGGCCAGATCATGCATCAACTACAGCCTGAGATCGACATGAAGGTTAAAAACTCCACCAGGGCCCTGCGTATCATCAGAGAAGGACTGGTTGCTGCGGTAAATGATGAACACGGCACTGGCGGGATGGCCAAAATGAAAGACATTGTCGTAGGGGGTAAGACCGGGACCGCCCAGGTGGTGCGACTTGCTAAATACCGTGGTCTGCCGGAAAGCAAAATCCCCTATAACAGGCGGGACCATGCCTGGTTCACCTGTTATGCCCCGGCTGAAAAACCTGAGATTGCCATCACCGTCCTGGTGGAACATTCAGGGCACGGTGGCTCGGTTGCAGCCCCAATTGCCGCTAAGATCCTCAAAGAATATTTTAAAAAATACGGAGAGTCATAATGCTGAAATTTGACCGACGCCTCCTCCAGAACTTCGACTGGGTCCTGTTGGGCCTGGTCACAGCCATTGCAGCAATGTGCCTGATGAACCTGTACAGCGCAGTTCATCCCCATGAGCCCCTGGGCACCCCGGTCTATACCAAACAGCTCATCTTCTTCCTAATGGGTCTGGTCATGATCATAGCCATCATCAGCGTTGATTATCGCATCTTCAGTAATTGGTCAACCATGTACATCTTTATCATCCTGCTCCTGCTCTACGCCCTTTTCCTCGGCGGCAGCCGGGCAGGAACTCAGCGCTGGATCAATCTGGGCTTTTTCAACCTCCAACCTTCCGAACTGGCAAAACTGGTACTGGTCATCACCCTGGCCAGTTATTACGCCAGGCGGGATACGGAAAAGGGCTACAGCCTGAAGGAACTTGTCATTCCCATTGCCCTCACCGCTTTGCCCTTTCTCCTCATCCTGAAACAACCCGATCTGGGTACCGCCCTGATGCTGGGCTTTATTTTCGTCTCCATGACCCTTTTTGTCAAACTACGCTGGCAGACCTTTGCCTTCCTACTTTCGATTTGCGCCTCATTAATCCCCATTGGCTGGAAATTCTTCCTTAAACCGTACCAGCGCCAGCGAATCGAAACCTTTCTCAACCCGGAGGCCAACCAGCATACCACCGGCTACCACATAACCCAGTCCAAGATAGCCATGGGCAGCGGCCAGGTATTTGGCAAAGGATACCTTAAAGGCACCCAGGGCCATCTCGACTTCCTGCCGGAACGCCATACCGACTTCGCCTTTGCCATCTGGGCCGAGGAATGGGGCTTTGTCGGCTCCCTCTTCTTTCTTGCTGTTTATTTTTCTCTGGTGCTCTGGGGGCTTAGAATTGCCGCCTCGTCCCGGGATAAATTCGGAACCCTTCTCTGTCTGGGAATTGTCTCGCTGATCTTCTGGCAGGCCTTTATCAATCTGGCCATGGTCATGGGTCTGATGCCGGTGGTGGGAATGCCCCTGCCCCTGTTCAGCTATGGCGGATCATCATTGATCACCACCATGATCGGCATCGGCATTATGCTGAGCGTCAGAATGCGGCGCTACCAGGTCCCCGGCTGACAAGGAATATTTAGAGGCCTTCCGGTCAAAACTGATGTTTTTTCACAACCCTGATTTTGAGCAGATTGGGATAGAAGCAGATCCGAAAGATCAACATTATTATTCCGGGCATTCATGGTAATTTTTTGAATGGCTGATTACTGCTCGAACTTATAAGGGAAGCCAGCCCCGCAGACGAGACTCGGCAAGGACAAGCGAGCTCAGGCCTTTGATGAAATCCGGCCTGATATTCAAGGACTTGGTGCGGCGCAGCTCCAGGCCAAGATCAGCTGCCAGATCACGATACTGGATATCCAGCTCATAAAGGGTCTCAACATGATCTGAGACAAAGCTTAAGGGTACCGCCAGGGCCCGCCGACACCCCTGACCGGCGATTTCCGCCATGGTATCCGGGGTTGACGGGGCCAGCCATTCAACCGGGCCGCTGCGACTCTGAAAGCATAAGCGCCCCTTAACCCCGGTGATCTTTTCCACAGCGGCAATGGTTTTTTGCAGGTGATCAAGATAAGGGTCGCCCTCCTCAATGAACTTCACCGGCAGACTATGGGCACTGTAAAGAAGCTCAATATCGTCTTCAGCCCAGTCAGCCAGACCTTCAGTGATGGTGGCCGCCAAGGCTTTAATATAATCAGGCTGCTCCGGCCATTCCTCTATGGCGACAATCTCAAAATCAGCCCCAGACTTATCAGCCATCTCGCGCAGATCATCCAGGGAAGAACCGGTGGTGGCCTTGGAATAATGAGGATAAAGGGTAAGAGCAATGATCCGGCTGATACCGGCTAGCGCCATCTGAGCCAATACCTCCCCGGCATAGGGAGGCCAATAACGCATGGCCATATCCACCTTAAAATCAGCATGGCCTGCCAGCTCCGCAGCCAGGCCCTCGCCCTGCTGACGGGTAAGTTTCTTTAAAGGTGAACCACCACCAATGAGCTCGTAGGATTTTTTGCTCTTAGGCGCCCGGCGCCAGGCAATGAAACGGGCAATTGGTTTTTGCAGAAATGATGGGCCCAGACGGATGATCTTGCGATCAGAAAAGAGATTATAGAGAAATGGCTCAACATCGGAAAGCCGTTCCGGCCCGCCCAGATTGAGAAGAATAACACCTATGGGCTGTTTACTCATAATTGCACCTGCGACTTGCCGGCAGTCACCAGATCAGCGATTTCAGCCGGTTGAAAATCCAGGTCCCGGAAAAGATGCTGCTCCAGCCGCCGGCATTTAGCAAAATTAATCATAATGGCAGCCTGCCGCCGGGAGTCATTGGCGGCATATCGCTCCATGATATAGGCAAGACGCATTTCAAGGCTCACCACATGATCATGGTTAACCCTTTTATCAGCGTAATAGACCAGGTCCTTTTCCCTGAGTGGACCAGTCCCGTCATGATCAAGAAGAACATGACCCGCCACAATGGAAACTATCTCATCAAAGCCGTGCCGACGGCAGATATCCCCACCCACCCGGGCATGGTCGCAACCTGTTTCAAGGCACGGGGTCTTGGCAATATCATGAAGCAGGGCGCCGGCAAGGGCCAGATCAAGATCCAGCTGCAGACCCAGCCCCTTAAATTTGTCCACCAGAACTTCAGTTACCCGGGCCACCATAATTGAATGGGAACGAATATGGGCAAGCATCCCATACTCTTCCATCAACCCCAGGCAGGTTGCTACCGACGGAACCATGAAAGGGAATTAACCCTTCCGGGACAGACGATGAACAGTCTCCACCACAAATTTGGCTTTTTCCGGCGGGGTTTCCGGCAGGATACCGTGGCCGAGGTTAAAGATGTGACCCTTGGCATCCCTGGCATCATCCAGGATACGGCTGATCCGTTTTTCCAGCTGATCCTCGGGCAGGAGCAGGGCACAAGGATCAAGATTACCCTGAAGCGCAATATCCGGACCAACGATCTTCACCGCCTCGCCGATATTGACCCGCCAGTCAAGACCAAGAACATCCGAACCACAGGTCATGGACTGATCAAGAAGAGTAGCCCCGTTATTGGCAAAATAGATAAGGGGTACGCCGGCCGGTTTCAGAGCGGCAATGATCCGCTTAACATAGGGCAGGGCATATTCGGCAAAATCACAGGGGGCAAGAGCGCCGGCCCATGAATCAAATACCTGAAGGGCCTGGGCTCCGGCCTCAACCTGGGCCTGAAGATAGGTAATGGTGCACTCAGTTACCTTATCCATCATCGCCTTATAGGTCTCCGGGGCGGAATACATCATTTTCTTGGTGGCAAAAAAGTTTTTGGAGCTGCCACCCTCAACCATATAGGTAGCCAGGGTAAAAGGTGCCCCGGAAAAACCGATGAGCGGCACCTTGGTGGCCAGTTCCTGCCGCAGCAGGCGAATGGTATCCATAACATAGCCAAGTTTTTCCACCGGGTCAGGTACAATTAATTTATCCACATCAGCCCGGCTGCGAATGGGTTCCGGCAGAACCGGACCGCGTTTCTCCTGAAACTCCAGGGGCATACCCATGGCCTCAAGGGTAACCAGAATATCAGAAAAAAGAATAGCAGCATCAACCCCGAGGATATCCACCGGCTGAAGGGTAACTTCCGTGGCCAGTTCCGGATTCTTGCAAAGCTCCAGAAAAGTTACCTTGCCCCGAACCTTATGATAATCAGGCAGATACCGCCCTGCCTGACGCATAATCCAAATTGGGGTATGATCAACCTCTTCACCTCTACAAGCTTTTAAAAAATTGGTATTCATTCTTTATCCCTGTTTTGTTTTTTAATTTGCTGACAAATTATTTTTCTTCTTGATAGCGTGGCGGCACATAGGAGCAGAAAGGCTCCTCTGCCATATAGTCGCCATGCACCGCATAGGCCCGGGCCCGGCAACCACCGCATACATTTACATACTCACAGGCCCCACAGCGGCCCTTATAGCTTTTGAAATCACGAAGATCATGGAAGAGCTCAGAGTTCTCCCAGATGTCCTTAAACGACTGCTCCCTGATATTACCGGCAGACATGGGGAAATAACTGCAAGGCAGAATATTGCCGTCAACATCCAGAAGAGAAATGAGCTGACCAGCCAAACAACCCTTGGCACCGCCGGTGGAAAACTGCAGGGTCCGCCGCTTGAATTCATCGTCACCTTCTTTTTTCTTCTGCAGAACCACCCGATAATAATTAGGGGCACAGGTAGGCCGGACCAGCATCTCCTCTTCATGCTTTTCCATCTCATAATGCCAGTCCAGAAGATCTTCATAATCCTCCATGGAGATCAGCTCTTCCATGATATCCTCACCCCGACCAGTGGGCACAATCATGAACATATACCAGGCAGTTGCCCCCAGTTTACGGGCCAGCTTGTAAATCTTGGGAACCTCGTCCTGATTACGCTTGGTAAAAGAGGAGTTGATCAGAAACTTAATATCATTTTCCTTAAACAGCCTGGCGGCATTAATCATCCCGTCAAAGGCACCGGGAACATTACGGAAATTATCATGGACCTCGGCGGTGGAACCATCAAGGCTCAGGGATACCATTCTGATCCCGGATTCTTTAATCTTATCGCAGATATCCTGGGTAACCAGGGTGCCGTTGGTGGCCAGGCACATCCGCAACCCCTTTTCGGTGCCATGGGCTGCCAGCTCAAAAACATCCTCCCGCAGCAGGGGCTCCCCGCCGGACAGAACAACCACCGGCTGAGCGTAGGAGGCAATATCGTCAATTACCCGCAGCCCCTCTTCAAGGGAAAAATCAGGATGCCCTTCCACCTCCATCCCAGACGATGATCGGCAATGGACACATTTAAGATTACAACGCCTGGTTATCTCCCAGGCAAGCCATTTAGCTTCAAATTTCATATTTTTTCCTAATTCAAGATCATTAATCTTGATCGTCCCTCCTGGACTACCTCAAGTTGGAACTTCGAATATTACCGGCAATTATAATATAAATCATGTTTTTTTATCAACAATTACCAGCACAGGTCACTACCACAAAATATTATACCCATACTTGCTGTCAGATTACAGGTAACTGGCGGCAACCTCGGCCAGCCTGCTTCGTTCGCTCTTGCGCAGGGTAATATGGCCATGAATGGGCAGAGACTTCAGCCTTTCCACCGCATAGGTAAGCCCATTACTGCTGGAATCCAGATAAGGGTTATCTATCTGATACGGGTCTCCGGTAAGCACCATTTTGGTACCCTCCCCGGCCCGGCTGACAATGGTCTTGATCTCGTGGGGGGTAAGGTTCTGGGCCTCATCAACAATAACAAACTGACCACTGATGGAACGACCGCGGATATAGGTGAGGGCCTCCATCTCCACCACATGATCCCTGAGCAGGGCATCCACCTTCTGGCGCAGAGATTCATCGTCCTCCTTTTCCCGGCGGAAGGTTCCACTGCCCATAAGATAGGCCAGATTATCAAAGATGGGCTGCATCCAGTTCATCAGCTTCTCGTCCTTGTCACCGGGCAGATAACCAAGGTCCCTGCCCAGAGGGATGATGGGCCGAGAAACCAAAATCTTCTCATAATGACGGTTCTCCACCACCTCACTGAGGGCCGCAGCCAAGGCCAGAAGGGTCTTGCCGGTTCCGGCCTGCCCGATAAGGGTGACAATCTGAATCGTCGGGTCAAGGAGCAGCTCAAAGGCCATCCGCTGTTCCTTGTTCCGGGGCCGGATATACCAGGCCGTATCAAAACGGGAATTAAGCTTAACCAGATGGTTATCAACATTGGCCCGGGCCAGGGCGGTATGTTTGGGGTTACCCACATCCTTCAGCAGGACAAATTCATTGGGGATCAGCTCAAGGTCCTCCCCGGTCAGCTCCTTGTCAGCAAAAAACTGATCAATGACCTCAGCCGGAACCTCCAGCTCCCGATGACCGGCAAAAAGCTCATCAAAATTAACCTTCTGCTTCTCAAAATCCATCACCGCCATCCCCAGGGCATCGGCCTTGAGCCGGGCATTAATGTCCTTGGAAACAAACACCACCTGTTCCCCCTGGGAAAAGAGGGTGAAGGCCACCGCCAGAATCCGGTTATCCGCCACCGCCAGGTCCATCCCCGGGTTCAGGATATGATCACCCTCAGGATAGATCCGGAGGATCCCGCCATTTTCCATCTCCACCCCATCAGACAACCGGCCCCGGCCCCGGAGGTGATCAAGGTTCCTGATCACCCGGCGGGCATTACGGCCAAGCTCATCGTTCCGGGACTTGAAGCGGTCAAGCTCCTCAATTACCGACATGGGCAAAACCACCACATTATCATCAAAAGAAGTTATGGAATCAGCGTTATGGAGCAGAACATTGGTATCAAGAACAAAGTATTTGCGCATAATTTCCTCGGGGTTGAGATCGGCAACAGGATCTTATTATCATCCTTATTCCTTCATGCGAAACAGGCAAAACACCTATTAGGATAATAGGTAATGAAAATTATCCATTGGTTCAAGAACCAATTAGCCCAAATGGCAAAAACTCGTAATTAGATTATTACATATCAGCAATATTAAGTACGGGCCGTTCTGCCGACCAGCCCCCCATCACAATACGCGCCACCACGCATCATGCCAAAGTTAATGTATCACCACCAGGCTCATGAAATAATTTTTAATATCAAGCTGAAGATACCAGGCCCTGCAATTATTAACCGTAACCTGGCGAATGAATTTTCTTAAACGGGCAACTCCGCGATGAACCCCTTTACCCTTGCGACAGGCATAGGAATCATGGATGAAGATTGGTTCATAGATGGTTTCAAGATAGTCAACCAGAATATGGTGAACGATACGATCACAAAAATCAGCAAAACAACCTCCCTGCCACAATTACGCAATTCAGCGCCAAGGGTGTACTTATGATAACGGGAAAATCCGGCTACAACCTTCTCAAGATGCACTGTAAGGTCAAAAGCCTTTTTATAAACGCGGTGAGCATTTTCTTCTTCATTGTT
>CAZZCA010000015.1:0-43347 GCA_964653055.1 uncultured Desulfobulbia bacterium
GGTAAAATAAAATTCCATCTCATCAAGACGCTGATCCGCCGTAATAACAGATAAACTCAAGCCAGGTAATTGCGGATCAAGTTCAGTTTGCAACACATCTCTGGTCATCCCATAGATCACCGGTACCCATTTATCGCTAAAACCATATTGCTTAAGACAGAATGTAATTAAGGGCAGGATCTCCTCTTCATTTGATTTTGTAAAATCCAGATGCTCAAAAATCAGATGGAGGCAGCTACCAGTTGCCGCACCTTTGGGAAGAGTAAATCTGTTCAAGGTTGCAGGATCGTCAGTCTTCTGCGGTTGCCATGGCCCGGATCTGGTGCTGCTGAAGGTGGCAGCCATCTGACGATGCAGGGCAGAAAAACTCTGAACCGACCAACCCGGTTTAATGGGACCAGGTAAACGGCGATAATCGCCAATTTCATCCTGGCCACGGGATAAAGAGATATCCAACCCGGACCCAACCGCCAGCGAGCAGATCCCCGTAGAGCACGGTTCTTCATTAGCCAGCAGATCAGACAGGGCCGAGGTCTTCATCAGATAATTAAGGGGAGAATAGGCAAGGTCGTCTGGCCTGGGTGATTTCCATTCAGCCTGCCAAAGATAGCAGCGATAACGGGCCCTGGTCAAGGCCACATAGGCAAGGCGCAGTCCTTCTGCCAATTGCTCCTGATTGTATTTATCACGATGACCTGCAGCCCCGGCCGAGCCAAGCTCCAGTTTAAGCTCTCCGTCCGTATCATGGAAGGCAAAAGACTTTTTACCCTTTAACCTGGGGACAGTGTCCCATAAAAACGGGCAGAAAACCACCGGAAACTCCAGGCCCTTACTCTTGTGGATAGTAATGATCCGGATGAGGTTTTCATCGCTCTCAAGCCGTAACTGAGCCTCTTCTGTATTTTTATTCTCATTTATCTGACCGGCCAGCCATTTTTTCAGGGCAGCAGGACCCAGGGCAAGATCATGGGCGGCCTGTTGCAGAAGTTCCACCAGGTGACGGACATTGGTAAGCAGCCTCTCGCCATTATGCCAGCTGGCCTGATGATAATTGGCATCCAATCGACTAAAAAGCTCAGACATCATCACTGAAACACCCTTTTGCGACCAGATCTGACGGCAATCACTGAAAACCGTTAAAACCTCCTCCCATCTTTGTTCAGAGGCCAGGGTCTCATCAAACCTGCCAACCGTCAATAATTTGGTGGCAATGGCTGATCGCACCTTCCTGTCATTAAAGGGATCATAAACTGCCTCAAGGATCACAACAAGCTCCCTGGCCTCCGTGCTGGCATATACCGACAGTGGTGAACAGCTTAAGGATTTAAGGTTGCGTTCACCAAGAGCGCTACCAACGGTCTCACCCTCCTTATGGGTCCTGACCAGCACTGCAATATCGCCAGCAGCAAGGGGTCTGGATTTATCCAGATTATTAAATGCGGCCTTTCCATCACCACCCTTTTGTAAAAGATTCTCAACTTCAAGGGCAAGAGATGCTGCAATATCTTTTTTGGTCTCCTCCCTGGCAAGCTGGCTCTTAAATTTGACCAGGGCAAGACCTTCACCATGGTCATTATCCAGACTAAAATGGTCCGCAATCTCTGGCCGGGAACTAACAGGGGTAAATTTTATTTCAGTTAACCCAAAAGGGTCTTTCCCCTTAAACAACGAATTTACCGCCAGAACCAGAGCATCGGCTGCCCGGTAATTGATATCCAGAGTAAAACAACGCCCCGGCTCAACCTTCCTTGCCGCCTTGAGGTAGGCAAAGATATCTGCCCCACGGAAACTATAGATGGCCTGTTTAGGGTCACCAATCATAATCAGGGTTGAACCCTCGGCAGCATAAACCGTGTTAAATATATCAAACTGAACAGGATCAGTATCCTGAAATTCGTCAATAAGGGCCACAGGGAATTGTTGACGAATCAAGCCGGCAAACTCATCCCCCTCCCCTTCATGCCAGAGACCATCCCGCACCCCGATCAGAAGATCATCAAAGCTGAAGACCTGCTCTTTTCTTTTCAAGTGGGGCAATTCTTCAGCGCAATAGAGAAGAAGATCCCGGCGGATGAAATGAAAAACACCATTAAGCCCCGTAATCAGGTCTTCACAAAGATCAAAAAATAAATGGGCCGGGGTCTCGCCCTCTCTTGATTTCTTTGTCCCTTTAACCAGGGCAGTAATTGAGAAATCCGTTAATGCCGCCAGAGGAAGCACCTTGTTATTAGAAACAAAATCATCAATCAGGGCGATGAGGCTCTGGAGCCTGTCTTCTCGATAGGTTTTCTGACCACGGCTCAAGGCCTTGCTTGCCATCAGAAGATCAACAATCCCTGACCGTTCCTGCTGCCAGCAGCTGACAATGTCTCTAATGATCCGGTCAGCATCAAAATCAACAGGGTCACTAATTTCCGGGGACAGAATAACCGAGTTCCCTCCCCGAATTACATGACCGACCAGGGAGGCAAATTCTTCAAACAAGGTATCCGGGTTGGTATTCTGCTGGTGGAGATAGGCGATAATTGGTTCGGGCCAGACAGGCAGATTCAGCCGCCAATAATCATCAATTACCCGACGCAAACGGGCAGATTCGTCCTTGATCAGGTCCTCCTGAAAAAGTGCGCCACTGGTAAAGGCGTGCTCCTGCAGAACCCGGCGACAAAAGGCATGGATGGTAAAGATAGCGGCCAGGTCAAGGCGATCAACCGCCCGAAACAATAAAGCCCTTGCCCGCTTCCGCTCCTGCTCTCCCTGAAAGAAAATACCGACATAATCCCTGACAAAATCATCATCAGTCTCACCGCTCTGCAGAAAGGAAAGTGCTGCTGCCAGCCTCTCCCTTATCCGCTCCTTAAGCTCCCTGGTTGCCGCCTCGGTAAAGGTCACCACCAGAATCCTGTCCGGGATAAGCTCCTGCTCAAGAATCAACCGAAGATAGAGGCTGGTAATGGTATAGGTCTTGCCGGTTCCGGCACTGGCCTCGATCAGATTAACCCCATTAAGGGGCATCTTCAGGGGATTAAGGCTATTCATTTATTTCACCGTCACCTGTCTCATAATGGCGTCTTTAAATACCGTCTCCGCCACCTGGGCAAAAGCTCCCTGCTCCCCGGGAAAACCATCACCAAAAACTGCGCGCAGATAAGGGTCATCTCTTTCAGGGTCATTATTAAAGGCCCCTTCAAACCATATTTTCTCAGCCTGGCGCCAGGCCCTTGGTTGCTCATCCGATGATAGTTTATTCGATTTCCACATGGCTTTGGCATAGGCAAGAGAAGCCTTAGGCAAAAGGCATAAAGGCCTGGTCTGACCAGCAAGAAATAACTTGATTAGCTCTGCAAGGTAATCCCCGGGGCTGGTCAGGTTTTCATAAGAAAAACCACCGTCTCCCCGGAGATAATAGGTGGGGCCGGCATCTTCACCAAAGACCGACAATAAAACCAGATGATGGAGAAAATGGCGGATATAGTCACGGGCATTATGGCCCTTACACTTACCGGGCCGGACAAGAAACTGGCCACCGGGCCACCTGTGGAGATTGCCAGTGAGCCTGATATTGCCAAATTCAAGATCAAACAAATAGGGGGACAAGGCTGGCCCCTGCTGAAGCTCAAGCAACCGGGATGATATACCCCTGGCAACCGCATTAATATCCAGGTATTCATAATAACCACTCCGCCCTGATGGAAGATCACCCCTGGCCTGTAATGCGTCAAAACCAGAACCAGAAATCCCCTGATTGAGTTCACGGTCAATTAAGGTATAGCGATCAAGACCACTTAAGCTGAAACATTCCCGATCAGAAACCATATCCCTGTCACGGCGGAAAAATATCCCAGCCTGCTGCCGACAGAACCAGCGACCCGGATGCGCGAGGAAATTAATCAGGTCATCCAGAGTGATGGTCCTTATTTCATCAACACTACCGGTAAGAGTAATCCCTTTATAAGCCTGATGCTGCCGGCATTTAACAGCTGTCTGGTGATGGATGGAAGAAAAAGAAAACAGCTCTTTCTCCCCCTGAAAATAACGGGGACTGAATGGCTGAAGCGGGTGAGCGACAAGAAGGTGTTTCTGGAGTTTAGCCAGTGGTATAGCACAGAGATCAGCCAGGGAATTTAAGAGATCACAGACCACCAGAGACGGCTGAGCCAGCTTATTGTCATCCGGCTCCATCCCCACATAAGAGAGATATAGTTTTTCCCGGGCAGATAAAATAGTTTCAAGAAAAAGATAGCGATCATCATCCCGACGGGAACGGTCACCTTGTCGACGATTGCCAGCCATCAGATCAAAATCAAGTGGCCGGTCAACCCGGGGGAAAACACCCTCACTCATCCCGAGAAGGCATATAACCTTAAAAGGAATGCTACGCATGGGCATCATCTGGCAAAAGGTTAGCCGGCCGTCAAGAAAACCGCCCTGCCCTCTGTTTGTTTCCAGATCAGCTGCCAACACAGACTTAACAAAGATTAAAGAAAGAGGTCTATGGCAACCTGCAAGACTGCTGTCTGAGGCCGACTTATTAATAACATCCCGCAGCTCCTGCAGCTCATTGGCAAATGAAGGGGCAAAGAAAAAATCAAGGACATCATTCAATCTCTCCTGCCACCAGTCCATGGGATGATCTTGCCGGCAATCACGAGCAAAATTAAAAACACCTCGCATCAAGGTCAGAAAACAACCCAATAATTCACCCTGCTGGCCCTCAACCTTATCAAAGGGCAGGATCCCCTGGACAAAATCATCCCCTGCCCCCATGGCATACCCGAGAAGAAGCTGATCAAGACCTGCCTGCCACGACCCCCGGGAGGTCCCGGGTAACCCGAGATCAAGACGATGACCAGCATCAATCCCCCAATGGATATCAGTATTCAACAGCCAATGATCGATCTGTTCAAGGTCATCAACCCCCAGACCGAAATTCTCCATCACTGGTGCGTAATCAAGAAAGGCCAGAAACTCAGTCACCGGTAATCGATCAGAAACAAGCTCCAGAAGATGGAGAAAAGCCTGGCCGGCAACATTAACCGACCCGACATTACGATCAGCAACAGCATAGGGTAATGTGTCAACTGTCCGGGAAAAAACTGCCTCAACAAGAGGAGCGTAAAGATTAATATCCGGAACCATAACCAGGATATCAGCAGGGCTCATGGCAGGATCATCAGCAAAAACCGCCAGTACCTGATCATGAAGGATCTCCACCTCACGCATGGCGTTATGGGCAGCATGGAGCTGAATTGAACAATCGACACCAGCCAGCTCAAAGCTGCAATCTTCAGGAGAACAATTATCTAAAATTGACCTTTGCAGGGCACAAAGGAGAGAGGCCTCAGCCGGATCCTCAAACAGGGCCTCTTCCTCAACCTCAAAGCTATGGATCATCCGCTGAAAATCCTGACCAAGCCGACCAAGGCCAACCAGAAGAGGATGTCCATGGTCGAAATGTAAATCTCTGACAGGGTCAAGACCATCACTTCCAAGAGATTCGTCCAGGATCCTCTGATAATCAACAAGCTCATCCCAATAATCACGGCAGGGATTAAGCAGAAAGAGATGCACATCTATTAAACGGGAAAGATCAGCAAAGGCGTCAAATAAAGGCTTGGGCAGGACAGGAATCCCGAAGAGAAATACCCGCTTCAGATCAGTATGGGGATCATGTCCCAGAAACTGTCTAAATTGAAAATACTCATCAACCCGAGAACAAGAGCCATGCTCCCCCAGCAGCCTCCGCCACAAGACAGCCTGCCAGTTATCATCCTTTCCTTCAGACCAGCCTTTGAGCCAGTCGGGACGATAAACCATGTATTGATCAAAAACACCGGCAATGCCGCCGGCAAGCTGCCAGCTTCTGGTACTTGAATCATCCCGGCCAAGATATGATTGCAATTCACGGAAAACCTGTTCATCGCCCAACCCCTGCAACTGTTCCCAGACTGCCCATTTGAGCGGAGTCGAATCAAAGGCAGATTTATTACCGTCAGTGGCCAGCACCTGCCTAATCTGACCGCCGATAAATGAGGCAGGAAAAGGAAAATCGATATTAGCTGAAACACCATGCTGTCTGGCAAGCTCCAGAGACAGCCACCTGGCCATGCCCTGACTCTGAACCACCACAGTTTCCCTTGCAAAAGGGTCAGCAGCAGGAACTGACAGACAATGGGCAAACCGATCAAAAAGGTTCTCAAGACGATTGGAATGATAGATCCTGAACATTTAAGTATTTCTCATAAAATCATCGCCCCACCCCACAACAACCTCACATACCTCTTTAATTACATCAAGGGCCTTATATTTTCTTTTTATCCCAAAGCATTTAGCTTCATTCAAAAATGTTTCAATATCCGGTATTTTGTTATCATATCCTATACACAAAACATGTTCACTGTTAAAGCCGATGTTTGGCACCAGATCGTAGACCGGGCTTAATCGCCAGCAGCTATCATCAGGCAGCATGCTGAATTTTTTCAGCCAGCAGGACCATTTTGCCTAAATGTCGCCTGGAAACTCCGGTTTATTTAAATTCAGACTTGCCCTCTATTTCGCAACTCAAAGCTCCCAGACCTTGACTGCAAAATAGCAGCATCAAGACCTCTATTTCTTCTCCACAGTTAAACATACTTAACCTTATAGCCTATTATCAAATAGCTATAAGGTATATTTCACATAGTAGCAGTTACTGTCCATCAATAATCATTATTTTCGAAAGCAGTTTTTAATTCCGCTGCAAATTGGCAACCTTTAAGTACCGGAAATAGAAGATAATATTGTCGAATTAACCAAGGGTGAATACTTGTTAGGAGCAGGAAAAGACAGATTAAGCTGGTGTGGTAAAGACCTGTTTGCGTTTTTTCACCCCGGACTTTTCCATCCGATAGCGCAAGACCCGCTCACTGATCCCCAAGGAGTCAGCGGCTCTGGTTTGAACCCAATTGTTTTCCTCAAGGGCAGCCAGCAGCATCTCGTGCTCAACCTGTGCCAATCTCTCCATCAGGCCAATATTGCCAGGGCTGTCATTATCAAGGATCTCCCGGGGCAGATCATGGTCTGTGACGACCTTGCCTCGGCACAAGACATAAACCCGTTGAATCAGATGTTCAAGCTCCCGGACATTACCAGGAAAAGAATAACGGGCCAGCACGGCTAAAGCAGCTGGCGAGAATTTCTTATCCTCCAGACCAGATTTATTAAGGAAAAAATCAACAAGAAGTGGAATATCCTCTTTCCGTTTCCGAAGTGGCGGGACCTCAAGCTCCAGCACATTGAGGCGGAAATAGAGGTCCTGGCGAAATTCGCCGGCCTTAACCATTTCCTTCAAATTACAATTGGTGGCGACCAGGACCCGGACATCAATTTCCCGTTCCCGCTCCTGACTTGAGCCAACCCGGCTGATCTTCTTCTCTTGAAGTACTCTGAGCAGTTTAGCCTGAAGTGCCAATGGCAACTCACCAATCTCATCAAGAAAAATAGTTCCCCGATCTGCCAGTTCAAAACGACCAATTCGCTTGGCTGATGCCCCGGTAAATGCTCCTTTTTCATGGCCAAACAATTCTGACTCAAAGAGATTCTCCGGCACAGCTGCACAATTAATCTCGATAAAGGGATGCTGATAACGGGGACTTAATTGATGAATCAAACGAGCTACCAGCTCCTTCCCGGTTCCAGTCTCTCCTCTGATCAATACTGTCCAGGGAGTGGGAGCAAAGCGGCGTAACATGGCCAGAAGCTCCTGCATAGGACGACTATCACCAATAATGTGCAAAGGGGTCTCTCGATGGTTCAGCTCGTCAACCATACTGGCATTATCTTCTTCCACCTGAAGATGCTGTTCAACTTTCCGTATCTTGACCAGCAAATCAGTCAAATCCACAGGTTTTTCCAGAAAATCCTCAGCCCCCAGCTGCATGACCTTAACCGCTGTCTTTATAGCGCCATAGGCGGTAATCATAATGGCACGAACCAGGGGATTTAATTCCTTCATCCGGGCCAAGACCTCATCACCATTAATATCCGGCATCCGATGATCTAGGATAACCAGGTGATACGGCTTTTCAGCAAAGTGAGCCAAGGCATCTGTCCCGTTCCCGGCCGAGTCCACTACAAACCCCTGCTTGCTCAAGAAACCAGAAAGTAGGTCACGCTGGAGCTTATCATCATCAACAATGAGAATATTCACTCAATCGTCCTGCCCTTAATCTTCTCTGTTAACACGGGGGATAATAATCTTTGCTGAAAATACACCCATAGCCCTATCAGCATCAATAATCAACTCACCGCCATGGGCCTCAACAATTCGGCGGCTAATGACAAGTCCCAGACCGCTACCCGTGGTTTTAGTGGTGAAATAAGGTTCATTAAATTCTGCAAGCGAGACACTGGAATCAATTAAACCACCATTAACAAAATCAAGAATAACATTGTCTCCGTCAGAGCCAATCTCAATTTGCAAAAACCCTCCTTCCGTCTGGGCCTCAATGGAGTTTTTCAGCAGATTCTCGACAACCTGGCCAAGCAACTCCATATCACCATCAATTACAAGATCAGGATTTATTTTCGTATTTACCGAGATCTTCAATTCCCTGCATCTTTGCCGGTAAAGGGGCAACACCACTTTAAGCAATTCTCCACAATTAATCTTTGTCCTGTCAAGCTCCGATGCATGGGTAAAATGCTGGAGATCAGAAATGATCCGATTAGACCGTTTAAGGGCATTGGCCATGGCCTGAACGATTTCCTTATGCTCATTGCTAAAGAGAGATGATTCAAGCTCTAATCTCTGCAAGCCCATATTCAAGGCATTTAGCGGGTTCCGGAGCTCATGGGTAATAGTTGCCGTTGCCCGGCCAAGGGCCGCGTCTTTATCCTGGCTGGCTATTTTTCTCTCAAATTCCTGAATTCTCTGCTGCTCAGCCTGCTGATAACGAAAAAGGAGAATAGTAAAAAATATGCCCAGCCCGGCCAGCAGGCCGACAAATAAAAACACCTCATTCTTAAGAAGGCTTAACCTTCTGGTAAAACGATCAGCATCCAGACCCAATTCCATCTGTTTACCACCAATCGCTGCCCAGACCCGGGCAATTGTTTCGTTCTCGCTGACAATTATATCTATTTCATCCAGGTTAAAATCTACCTGCCCGGGAACTTTAGGAGATAATTTCACATATTTAATTCCAGGAAGCCCGGCCAATGACGCCAGTAATTGATCAAGACCAGTCTGTTGATGTAATTGTTTGATCCGCAATGAGGCGAGGCCAACCATAATACAAGAATCCTCTGTGGAGGAATTTACCCTGAGAAGGTAAATATTTTCTGCTGCCAGGTACTGCAAATGGCTCTTCTCCTGACCACATGGATAATTTTCAGAGAGCCAGCCGGCAGGACCCTCTAAAATTACCCCATCTTCAACCTTCCGGATCCCCACCAGTCCAGTCTCCTGGGCAAAGGCAGCAAGTTCCTCAGCAGAAAATGATTCCAGATTATCAAGATATTCAATAAAATTTGCGGTATTGCCGAGAAAGATGGCAACAATCTCCTCAATGCTTTGTTGAGAAAGAACAGTACGCTCAATATTGATCCCGACAACCCGGGAAAGGGTATCAGCAAGATCGTGGGAGTGTTGCTGAAAACTTTTATTAACAAGAGAGATCTGCCATGAGAAATAAACAAGGACAACAGCTATAATACAGGTAAAAAGAAATAGATTACCCCGCCAACCTGGTAAATAGCGGAAAAGCGCTGGGATGTGAACTTTCCGGTTATCAACGGGTTTACGATTTGTCATGGCGCTATCTTAATTGCTGGAGCTTCCAACGGCTTTACCTGTGGAACCGGGCCTCTGAATTTGCCACGGTTTTTTTTGCGACAGGCCCGGCCGATTCGACTCCTTACCCCAGTGGGGTCGCAGCCCCGTCGCCATCCCCACCCCCTGACCTCAGTGGCCAGGAAGAGACGATGATTATCCATGGGGAATGTTCCTGAAAACATGACACGACGGCCAGGAACCAGGCATCCCGGCATTTTCCCTTTGCCTGGGACCGACAATAAACGAACTCCTATCTGGGTAAATTTTCGCTGTTGCCTGGTCTCATTAAGGTCCCGGAAATGACCATGCTGGACCTCCACCTCAATTAAACCTTCCTCCGGATTAATACTGAGAACCTTCCCGATCAGATCATCACCATAAACCGGCAGAGCTGCCAAAATAATTATCAGACCTATGGAAATAATCCGCATCATTAAATTAGCCTATACCCACAATCATTTTCTCGCAAGGTTGGAATTAATATCATAACTTAACCCGGGCCAGAAATAAGAACAAAAGGAGTACGAGTAGCCCATACTCCTTTTCATGCTATACTAGCGTCCCTGGGGGCCTCGGCATCCACCTCGACTACCGGGGCCATTACAATCACCACCTGGGCCTTGCGAAAAAGAGTAAACAGCAGCCCCTTTAATTCCAGACTTCTCGGCCATAGCCATGAGATTGGCTCTCAAATCAAAGAGTCTGGCCGCCACATCGCCAACCTCTTTCTGATCAGGAGAAGACCCTTGCATCAAGGCCCGCATCTGGGCCCTGGCAACAGCCATTTCTCTTCTAAGTTCTTTTGTCTCATTCTTAAATTCAGTATATATCTTCTGGGTCTCTTCATCCATTTGCTCTGGAACTGCCCCGGAATTCTGCCAGCAATTTCCAGGGCCACGACCTCCAGGGCCGCCCCAGGCTCCCACCTGTTGAATTCCAATTACTGCCAGTGCCATTGCCATTGCCATAATTAATAAAGATTTCTTCATAAATAACCTCCTGATAGTTGTGGGCAAATCTTGCCCTTAAATAATTACTTACCACTCGAGCGCATTTGCCAATAAGTAATCCAACTATCGTGCCAAGGTCTTAGAGTGCAGACTATCTACTTGAAATATAACGAGTTTCATCAATTTGCACCCAAGATTTATTTTTTGCAATACCCATACAGACCTCATATTCTCGACAAAAATGTCGACTAAAAACAAGAAATGACGAGGCAGACAAACTAGCATTGCCAGATAGACCTATAATTTCATAAAATGAAGGAAACGGTCATTAAACAAATGAGGTGGCAAAATGAAATTTGGTATTCGAGAAAAATTCAACTCAATTGTCCTGGGCTTAATGATTATTACTACAGGTCTTGTAACCGTTGTTCTCCTGACCCTGGCTCAACAGAAAAATGACGCCACCATTATCAACATAGCCGGTCGCCAGCGGATGTTAAGCCAGAAAATCACCAAAGAGGCCTTGACCATGGTTATGGGTGATGAAAAAAGCAAATCATCCCTGACCCAGACTGCCACTTTATTTGACCAAAGCATCAACGGCCTGATTAATGGCAATAAAAAGATGAATCTACCGGCCACGACAGACCCGGCCATTCGCGCTCAACTTCTTAAAGTTGAAAAGCTGTGGAATAATTTCGAAAACGCAATTAACAAACTTCTCCAGGCTGATAACACAAGAACAATGAACCTGGCCCTTGAACCTATTCTTGCCAATAATATTGAACTTCTCAAGGAAATGAATAAGGCAGTTGGTATGTTTGAAAAATTTTCTTCCCGCAAGATTCAACGCCTGCGGACAATCCTGGTGGTGAGTTTATTATTTGTTGTAATTATTGGCACCACGGCATGGTTCTTTACCCGAATTATCACCAGGTCTTTAAGCAAAATAGTTGACCAGCTCGGCACTATCTCAGAAGAAGTATCCCATTCTTCTTCCGTGGGTTCCGGTGCCTCGCAGACCCTGGCGGACAGCACAATGGAACAGGCCGCCTCCTTAGAGGAAACCACTGCCTCAATGGAAGAAATGGGGGCAATGACAGAATCTAACGCACAAAATGCGGGGAACACCAACTCTTTAATGACTGACACCATAACAAGCATCGAAAATGCAAGTAAAGCCATGGACGAAATGGTTATATCCATGGATCAAATTGCCGGTTCAGGAAAAGAGATCTCAAAAATTGTCGCCTCAATTGATGAAATAGCCTTTCAAACCAACCTGCTTGCCTTAAATGCCGCAGTGGAAGCGGCCAGGGCCGGAGATGCCGGTTCTGGTTTTGCAGTGGTTGCTGATGAGGTTCGCAGCCTGGCATTAAGGGCTACCAAAGCCGCTAAAAATACCCAGGAACTTGTGGACGATACCGCCGGCAAAATCAACCAGGGAAACCAATTGGTTGCCCTGGCCCAGAATTATTCCATTCAAGTATCCAAATCGGTTCAGCAGGTTGGTTCATTAGTCAGGGAAATCACCTCGGCCTCAACAGAACAGGCCACGGGGATTAAACAGATCAACCAGGCCATGGGCGAAATGGACCAGGCAGTCCACCGCATTACCGCTGTTGCTGAAGAATCAGCCGCCTCATCCGAAGAGCTGAATGCCCAGGCAGGCACCATGATGAAGATGTTTCATCAATTGAACAACCTTGTCCATGGAATTAACAAAATTAAAAGAGAAGAAAAAAGATATGAGCCAGCTGAACAGGCCCTGCCCCAGACAGTTAATAATAACGACGACTTTTTTCCAGAACACCCCAAAAAAGCTTAAAAAATTACTCGACTTATGGGAAATGGGGAATAGAGTAACAAAATCATGTATTGCCTCAAGCCATCCCGTAAAATAATGCTGTTTATCACAATAAACGCCTTGACCCTGGTAATGCTGACCCAGATCGTGACTGCCGCCAGCTCAAGCCAACGATCTTATCCACCGGATCCAGATAAGCTGATTATTGATTATTGGCATAGGTCGGACAAGGTAAACAAACCGCCACCAGTGATTGCAGATTGGCAGGATTTTGATTTTGCCATGGTCCTCACTGCCAGGGGCCGATTTATAAATAATAATGGAGCAGAAGGTATTCTTCAGCGAATCGCCTCGGTTTCTGCCTTGAGCGGGCTGCCCTATTGGTCAACCTCACGACAACGATGGACTACCTTTATTGACAGGAGCCAAGCCCTTTCCGGCCCTGCAAGGAGAGAAACCAGAAATGATTTTACCCTTGATGAGCTTGAAATCGGAGAAAATCTATTCTATAGCCAGGACCAGCAAACAACCGCCGGAACCATTATCTATCGTTTTACCATTAGGGAAAAATCAACGGACCAGGTTACCATTACCATGGAAAATGCCAGTCCCATCCGATTCCTCGGAATTCCGGTGATGGCTGCCGGAGCCACTCAATACATGCTTAATTTTAGACAATTAACAGATAACCACTGGGGTTATCACGGTCAGGCTGGAGTCAAAAGAGGTTTACATGAACTGCTGCCGGGACGAAAAGCGTCCCTGGCTAATCGGGCTGCTGCTGTTTTTTATTATTTTGCCGCAACGCCGGACCATAAAAAAAGCATCTGGCTAAAAAAGAACGGACAATTAAGGATAATCAATGAAAAAACTGAGCTTAAAAGAAACTAACGAGTATAGCGATAAAACCTTTAAGAGATTTCTCCTCCATGATTCACCCTATTTTCGGGTCCTGAACTTCAACCTCAAGGCTGATCAGGTCTTCCCTGTCCATTCCCATCCGGCGGAAGGTCAGCTCACCATCCAGGTAATTGCCGGAAGCGGTGATTTTCTAGGGGAGAATCTGGCCACCATCCCGGCTGAGACCGGTGACATCCTGATATCTGACATCAACGAGCCCCATGGGGTCCGGGCCAGAACCGATATGCGGATTGTGGTGACCATTGCCCCGCCCTTTTAGGCAATCAAGGGATTATCAATTTTAATTAATCCCTGAAGAGGCGCATCCTGACCCCGGTCAGGCTTATTCATTAATATCCGGGGCCGCAATCTCATCAGCACCACCAAGGTCAGCGGTCTCCCGGGTATGTGCCGGTAATTCCTTCTTCACCCTGACCCCCAGCTGGAGAAATTCCTGGGCCTGCCAGATAAGGTTGCCGTTTCCATGCTTCATGGTAAGCAGAGCCTCATCGTAGACCTTGCGCACGTTATTGATCTGGGCATCAAGTTTTTCCATCTTGGTGACAAATACATGCAATTTATCGTATAGAAGCCTGCCCCTTTCCGCAAGCTTTCGAGCATTGGCATTCTGTTTCTCAATGCTCCAGAGATTAGCCACCGTCCGGAGGGTGGCCAGCAGAGTTGTGGGTGTCACCACCACCACCCTTTTTTCAAAAGCCTCGGAAAATAAATGCTGGTCTTGCTGGAAGGCAGCCAGAAAAGCCGGCTCAATGGGCATGAACATAAAGACAAAATCGGGTGCCTTCACCCCCGGCAGCCCGGCATAATCTTTTGCGCTCAGGCTCTTGATATGATTGCGGATACTCTGGATATGCCTGGCAAGGGCCGCCTTCTGGTCATCTTCGTTATCAGCACCAACATAGGCAAGATAATCCACCAGAGAAACCTTGGAGTCAATTATAAGATGTTTGTCCTCAGGCAGATAAACAACAAAATCAGGACGCATATTATTACCATCTTCGTCCTTGAAATTAACCTCACGTTCATAGCCCTGGCCCTTGATTAAACCGCTTGACTCAAGGATCTTTTCCACCTGCATTTCACCCCAATTACCCTGGAGCTTTTTGTCACCCTTAAGAGCGGTGGTAAGATTAGTGGCCTCGCTGCTGATCTGCTGATTAAGGTCATGCAAGGTCTTGATCTGGGCCATTAAATTTGCCCGACCCTGCATATCCTCTTCCCGTGATCGTTCAACCCTTTTCTGAAAATCACCAAGTTGTTCACGAAATGGTTTAAGAAGAACCTCCAGTCGCTCTTTCTGCTGCCCGGCAAACACCGCGCCCTTTTTATCAAGGATGTCAGTGGCAAGATGGGAGAATTCCTTTTTCAAAAGCTCTCTGTTTTCTTCAAGATCTGCCAGGGACTTAGCATTATTCTTCTGCTGCTCTTCAAGCCGGGTATTAAGCTCCTGTACCATCTTGGCCGCTACAAGGTGCTCTTCCCGTTCCTGGTCAAGCTCAGATTTTATTTCATCTATGATCAGCGCAAGTTCTGACCTGGATTTTTCGGCATTGAGCAGATTGGCCTCCAGGGTTTTAAGCTCCAGCTCCTGGTTATGCTTTTCCTGACACAAGGTCTTTTTCCCCTGAGTCAGATCCTGCAATTGCTTATTTGCCTGCCCCAGATCATCTGTCAGTTGATTAATACGGTCTCTGGAAAGCCGACTCTGCTGCCGGGACAAATACCAGGCAAGAACAGCAACCACTAAGGCAAGCAAAACAGCAAAAGATATTGAGGTAATTGTCATAATAACACCTGATAATAATGGGGAAATAGCCAGAGACTCAAACAAAGTTAGCCCAACATCACTTAAGTGACTAAAATAATATTATGAATATTTCCCATGAATGTCTGTTATTGTCAAACGAAAGAGGGCGGGAGACAAAGAGAAAATTATTATAAATCATGACCAAAAAAGGCTTTGCCCCTTCAATTGCTTAGAGTAATTTATTTTTGATTAAATGGGTGCAAAATATGACCCTTACGACTTGGCAAGATTGACAGGATTTACATCTTTTATGCTTAACAATTTGATGAAAAAAAGAATAATAATCCCGGCAAGTCTTATCCTTATCGGCTTAATCCTGCTGATTATCCCATATTTTCTGGCAACCGAGCCGGTAAAAAATAACCTGACCGCAAGGTTTAATAAGGTCATGGGTGTGGATTCTGCCATCAGCCAGATCAACTGGCAATGGCTGCCAAGACCCCATGTCTCTTTCCACCAGGTAAAGCTGAAGAAGGAATTTATTAATGTTGAGGCGCCCCGGGCACGGATATATCCCTCCTGGCGAGTTTTTTTCCTCCACCAGATGGACATCAGCAAAGTTGTTCTTGAAGACCCTTTAATCAAGGTTGACAATTCCCTTTTTAATGCCAAAACCAATTCCTTCCCCCTGCCTCTTACCGATGTCTATCTGCTTAACAGCTCCCTTACCTTCTTGAATAATGATGTAACTGCAACACCCCTTAAATCATTTACCATAAAAAACCTTGACCTCAACCTGGTCAAAGGCCGAGATTTCCACCACCTTTTTGCCAAAGGGCAACCATCTTTCAGCAAAAAAATTGACATGCGGGCAAAGCTTGCATCTACCACTGGACTTATAAGCGGCAGCACAACTATTAACGGCCTGGTCCTCAGCAACTTACTGCAGAACAAAAACATTACCCCAATCACCTCTGCTGTTAATTTAAAATGTGATTTTGTTATTACTGACCCTAATAATTTTGAGCTGGATTTTAATGGCAATCTCCCAGGATTCACCATCCATCGTCTTGAAGACAAGGCCCTGTTGGAATTTGGCAAGGCCAGCTTCAAGGTGGTGAAAAAAGAAAGGAAAATCACCTTAGATATCGGCAAACTTGCAGTTATAGAACCAGCATTAACCCTGCAGGGGAAAGTGGAACGATATCACACATCTGCCTCTGAACAGGCTAATTACCGCTTAGATCTTCAGGCCGACCATATTGATCTTAGCGCGGTTCGTTCCAAGCTACTGACCCTTTTAGCAGATAGTGATACTGTCCAGACCGTTTGCGATATTGTCAGAAGCGGCAGGGCAGAACATGCCTCTTATTATTTTGACGGGCCCCCTGGCAGATTTGCATTTATCAAAGACATGCTGATCAAGGTGGATGTGGCCAGGGCCGATATCCAGGTTCCAGACATTGACTTATATCTTAAGGACGCAACCGGCCCCATTATTTTCAAAAACGGAATTCTTGCCGGTCAAGGTCTTTCCACCTGGCTCAGTTCAAACCATGGCAGTAACGGCAGCTTTGAACTTGATCTTACCGACCGCTCCAAACTGTTCAACCTGGACCTTGATATCAACGCGGATCTGGCAGAACTGCCTTTGATTCTCCATAACCTCATTGACAACAAATCATTTCGCCGGGAGGCAAAGAAGTTCAACGGTAAGGGGCGGCTTGATGGTCACCTTAATATTGGCCATGATCTTGACAATTTCACCGTCAAAGTCAATATCGCCGACCTTACCGGTGCCATTATCAACTACCAGCGACTGCCCTGGCCATTAAAGCTTAAAAAGGGCAGCCTTAAGATTAACGGCAATAAGGCCAGCTGGCATGAACTTAAAGCAAATTCAGGTCCCCATCAAATAATAGAGAGTAGTGGTGAAACTTCCTGGCAGCAGGAAAACGCCCCCACCAACATCAACAGTCTTACAGCCATTGTCGATAGTGCCGCCTTGATCGAGCACCTTGCTGATTACCCGGTACCGGCACAGGCCATTGACTCTGTCCTGAAGAGCAGCACAGGCAAGATCCAAATCGTTAATGGCAAGGCTCATGGTCCTTTTTTTCAGCCTCAAAAATGGCAATACCGCCTGGCAATGGAAACTAAAGATCTAAAAATCAATCCCCGGGATCTACCCGGACCCATTAACCTGAAAAACCGCAAATTTAGCCTGGATCACCACAACCTTTCCATAACCCCCGGCCAGGTTGATCTGCAGGGCGATGTTCTGGACATGGCCCTGAACCTGAACCATAAAAATTTCCGTAATTGGCAGGGAAGTTTATTCATGGACGGAATGATAAGCCCGAACCATGGTAAATGGCTGAGACAGACCAACCTCATCCCACCCCGATTTTTCCCGAAACTGCCTGCCCGTCTAAGCAATTTTACTGTTACCAGCCAGAATGATCTTATCATGGCAATGGGAACCGTGGTCAACAAAACCATTGATGACCATGAGGCAAGATGCACCATGGATATCACTGTTGACCGCTCAGGGGGGCAGCAGGGTACTCTGCATTTTCATAATGCCAAGGAAAATGGCGAACTGAAATTCAAACAAAAATCCCCAGACGCCCCCCTTAACCTGAACTGGCAGGGCAGGATCAGGCAATCAACCATGGCAGCTCTCTTTGCCGAACACCTGGTCCACAGCGGTAAATTAAACGGCAATTTCAAAGTTATTGCACCAGCATCCGGCCCAATCAATTTAGATGGCTGGGCCCAGGCCAACGACCTGCAATGGCTCTGGGGAAATCAATTACGACAAATCGCCATCAGAGATCTTGATCTGA
This sequence comes from uncultured Desulfobulbia bacterium, assembly GCA_964653055.1. Lineage (GTDB taxonomy): Bacteria > Desulfobacterota > Desulfobulbia > Desulfobulbales > SURF-16 > CAZZCA01. The sequence goes on from CAZZCA010000015.1 coordinate 18,086, forward strand.
GCAGTAACGATCATGGGCTGACCATTAACAAGATGGATCTTGAATTTGAACAGGAAGAGTCCAGCATTAATGGTCAGATATTATTCCAACCCAATCAATATGAGCTTGATCTACAGCACCGCGCTATCAGCTTGAGCCAGCAGAAATTTATGAATTTCCTCAGCGACCTAGATTATTTCCTCAGTACCAGATCAAAGAAAGGCGAATCTGATAAAGAACCAACCCACATCACCGGCAAAATAAAACTGGAAACCGATGAGTTTCAATTAACCCCGGGCAAAGACAAAGCCGGGAAACCCCAGCAGAGTTATTACCTCCAGCCATTAAGGGGAACAATGCACCTAACCGGCTCCGACCAGGACCTGCTGGAACTTGAAGATTCACGGCTCTGCGGACTTAAAATCAACGGGACCCTCCGATGGGAAAACGGCAGCAGTAAACGGGACCTTCTTCTTTCATCTGACGATGACCCTTATCCCATGTTTGAATCCTTTCTGCCCTGTGTCGGATCCAAAAAGGAACTGATCGAAGGGCCATTTACCATTGAGGCAAACATCAAGGATGATAATGGTATCTACCGGGACGGTAATATCAAGCTTATCTCCAGACAGGGAACCTTGCGACGAATGGTATTGCTGGGGAAAATATTCCAGGTCATTAATTTCACCGATCTCAGCTCCACCTTTTTTGAAAAAGGCTTTCGTTATAAATTCCTCGAAATAGAGTCCCATATCAAAGACGATGTAATGATCATCGATAAAGCAGTATTAGAAGGCGAAGGGATGAATATCCTTGCCAAGGGAAGTGTCGACCTGGCCAGCTCCCAGGCAGACATGATTTTTTATATTGTCCCCTTTAAGACCTTGGATCAGCTCCTGGGCCAGGTACCACTTATCGGCAAAATTGCCACCAGGATCCTCGGGGGCAAAAAAGGCCACCTCCTCACCATACCCCTGTCGGTCAAGGGTGACATCAAAGACCCCAAAGTCAATGCATTACCTCCGGAGGAGGTGGGTCAGGCGGCCATGGACTTCATCATGGGCACCATAACCCTGCCCATTGATATTATTTCCGGGAAAGAAAAGATTCTGAATTAATAAAGATAGGAGAAAAAAATGATAATAAAGATAATCGGCATCATCTTTACTGTAATCGGCACTGTGGTATCCCTGGCTTTCTGGATCCCGGGCCTGATCAATAAAGAACAATTAAAGGCCATCATGGGTCCGAGATACTCCATGGTTTACTTCATCTATTTCACCAACGGCCCTCTCCTGCTGACTATCGGGATATTAATTCTAACCATGCTCCAGAAATAACGGTATCTGGTTTAATGCCCTGTGAGTAACCCGGTAACCGAATCTAATATCTCATCAGCTACTTCCAGTTTTGTCATCAAGGGTAATTCACTGGTCATGCCGTCGGCAGAAATCAAAACCACCCTGTTGGTATCAACGGCAAAGCCGGCATCATCAGCTGAAATATCGTTTACCACTATGAGGTCAAGATTTTTAGCGGCCAATTTGCGCCTACCCTCAGCCATGAGATCATGGCTCTCAGCAGCAAAACCCACCAGAACCTCCGGCCGGCCACTGGACTTGCGCCTGACACCGAGATTTGCCAAAATGTCCTGATTAGCCGTAAGTTCAAGAACAGGATCGGACTCTAATTTTTTAATCTTGAGCTCACTCTGCCTGGCTGGACGGAAATCAGAAACTGCCGCTGATTTAATTATCACATCCATCCCTTCAGCTCGGGCCATAACCTCCTTCTCCATCTCCGTGGCCGCTCTTACCTTTACACAATCGATATAGGGCGGATCAGGCAAAGAAGTTGGGCCACTGACCAGGGTAACATCTGCCCCCCGTCGTGCTGCTGCCCGGGCCAGGGCATAACCCATCTTGCCGGAAGAACGGTTACTCAGATAACGAACCGGATCAAGGGGCTCTTCCGTTGGCCCGGCGGTGATTAAAACCGACCTGCCCGCCAGGTCCTGGCGGCTGAAGATACGATGAACAGTCTCAGCAACCGGTTCCCAGTCAGGTAATCGTCCCGGCCCCTCATCACCACAGGCCATTAAACCGGCACCAGGGTCCACCACCTGATAGCCATAGGATTTAAGACTGGCAAGATTAGCACTGGTGGCAGGGTGAAGATACATATTGGAGTTCATCGCCGGACAAACCACGACCTGATTTTCAGCAGCAAGAACCGCTGCGGTGAGCAGATCATCGGCAAGTCCATGGGCCAGACGGGCAATAGTGGAAGCCGTTGCCGGAGCAATGAGAATGAGATCACTTCTGCGGGCAAGATCAATATGAGGTATATCCTCTGCCCCATCCTCGTCAAACATTGCGGTATGAACCTTATTGCCACTCAAGGCAGCAAAGGTCAAGGGGCTGACAAACCGAGAGGCCGATTCGGTCATCACCACTGTCACCTCAGCCCCCAGACGGGTAAGATTACGCACCCAGTCAACGACTTTATAGGCAGCAATCCCGCCACAGACACCAACCAGAATGTTTCTGCCGGCAAAAGGTTTCATCTTAATTCATGCCCCGGGAGGTCTCGGAAATATAAAAATACACCTCGGTATTAAGATTAAATTTGCTGTCAGCCACCGTAATCATACAGGTCTTATTGGCCTTTACAAAAATAAGCAGGCTCTTTTCCGATTTAACAGTGCCAGCAAGCTGCCAACCGTTCTTGCTCATGGAATTTTCAAAGAAATCCAGAAGCGAATTTACATCCAGCCGACCCTCATAATTCAAAATACCGCCATTAAAGGTCTGGGAGCGGGTATGCATGGAGTTTTTCCGGTCAAGCCTCAAACCATCGGGAATAAGAATATCATTAAAATCCCTGGCATAAAAAGGCTGATTTTCCTCTACCACCTGCGATTCCGGCTTCATCTCCTCGTCACTGCGATTAAAATAATTACACCCGGAAAGCCCGACAACAAGCACTATCATTAAAACAGCCAATAACAATCGCTTTAAACTCATCTAATTCCTCCAAGGATGAAATGCTCGAGATCCTTTCTCTTTGAATTTTGACGATGATGTGCGGGATGACCAATGGCAAGGACCGCCATAAGATCATAATCATCCTCCACTGCAAGAATTGATTTTACCTCACTGGAGCTTTTCAGGATCTGACCCAGCCATACAGCACCCAGCCCCAAGGCCTCGACAGCAAGGAGCATATTCTGAATACATGCTCCAGCAGCCTGGGCATCTTTCAGGTCATCGTACATGTCACCCCGGTCAAGGAAAACAGCAATTAAAGCTCGAGAGGCCTGAACAATATGAGAGTAATGAGTGGTCTGGCTTAATTGCTCTCTGAGAGCATCGTCTTTTACAATAACAAAACGCCAGGGCTGATTATTCAAACCAGACGGGGCCCAGATTCCTGCCCTGACGATCTCTCGCAGGTCATCGTCAATGACCTCTTCATCAGAAAACTCGCGGATACTGCGTCTTTTATAGATTGCATCCAAAACAGGTTGGTTCATATTCTCTCCTTACGACTTAAAAGCTCAATACTCCTTTATTGCAAGTCTTTCAAGAATTTGTTTATATAGCCCGCATTCAACACTAAGAAAGATTTTATCATTCTTCAGCCTTCAAACCTAACGGATAATCATGGGCAAAAAGAAAACGAGGGCTCCCCTGCCCCAATTACCGGTCGGCAGTGAGTTAATCGACAGCCATTGTCATCTTGACATGAAGGCCTATAATTCCGACCTGACGCCGATTATAGATCGCAGTCGTCAAGCCGGGGTCAAAAGAACAATCACCATAGGCATCGACCTGAAAAGCTCGGCCAGGGCCATTGAACTGGCAGCAGAGTTTCCCGGCATCTTTGCGGCCGTTGGTGTTCATCCCCACCATGCCGCTGAAATCTCACCAGCCAGCCTCACCGAGCTGAAAAAACTGGCCCGGAAGCCAGGTGTCGTAGCCTATGGTGAAATAGGGATGGATACAGTTAAAAACTACGCACCCCTGGATATTCAGCAAATGGCCATGACAGAACAGGTTAAACTTGCCAGAGAACTTGGCCTGCCCATGATTATCCATGACCGGGAGGCCCATGAACAGGTTTACCAGATTCTCCATGACCTGGGCCCATTCCCTGCCGGCGGGGTCATCCACTGTTTTTCCGGAGACAGCAACCTGGCCGCCAGCTTTATCGACCTGGGTTTTTACATCTCCATCCCCGGGGTGGTCACCTTCAATAAGGCAACAGAGCTGCAGGATGCCGTAAGAGACATTCCTCTAAACCGGATGCTGGTGGAAACAGATGGTCCCTTTCTTGCCCCAATGCCATGGCGTGGCAAAAGAAATGAGCCAGCCTATGTCACCTACACCGCCGAGAAGATAGCCGAGCTAAAAAACATCTCCCTTGCTGAGGTGGCAGATCAAACAACTGCCAATTGCGAAAACCTGTTCAAATTGCCGCCACAATGATCGATATCCAGCAAAATCTGCAGATAATCCGAGACCGGATCAATCTTGTCGCCAACCGGGCCGGTCGCAAGCCGGAAGAGATTAAACTTATTGCCGTCAGCAAGAAAAAACCAACATCGGCTATCCGGGAAGCGGCCCGGGCCAGTCAATTAATCTTCAGCGAAAACTATCTGCAGGACGCCAAAGGCAAGATAGAGGAATTAAACGACCTGAACCTTACCTGGCATTTCATCGGCCACCTCCAGTCCAACAAAGCAAAGATTGCTGCCTCATTATTTGATATGGTGGAAACAGTAGACCGGTTGAAAATAGCCAAAGCAATTAACCGCCATGCCGGCGACCTGGGCAAAACCATTGATATTTTAGTCCAGGTAAATACCAGCCGGGAAGAGCAGAAATCAGGAGTCCTGCCGGAAAACTGCGAAGAACTGCTGGCAGCCATCAAGCCTCTGCCCAACCTTCGTCTTAAGGGGCTGATGACCATTCCGCCATTTACCCCAGACCCTGAAGATAGCCGGCCATATTTTCAGCAACTTGCTCAACTTGCCCATCAGATGGCCGCCTATTTCCATGAGCAAAACAATATTGAACTGTCAATGGGCATGACCCGGGATTTTACCATCGCCATTGAGGAAGGGGCTACCATGGTCAGGGTGGGAACAGCTATCTTCGGAACCAGAGAATAATTAATTCAACCCGTCTATCAAAGACTGAACTTCTCCATCTCTCGGGAACCTCTTTAATTTACCCTTGGAAAATATCTCCTGGCCATCCACAACAATATCGTAAACCCCGCCGGAGCCTTCAATTAACTCTACATCAGCATTATATTTTTGCCGTAAATCCTCTTCCAGACTGGAAGCGCGTGGTTTATAATTTCACTTGCCGCAATAGGTAATAGCAACCTTCATATTTCTCCTCTCAACTCAGCAAATTTCCTCTGAAATCTTTCCCTGGTCGTCAAGGCGACAGGCCTTCATGAAATAATCATGATAAAAGGTAAACCAGGTATCTTCTGCATAATATTTAAGCAATTTTTCTTTTAACGCAACTACTTCCAGAGGAAAATTATCATAGGCCATGAGCCACAAGGGATTAAAATGGGCGTGAGTGGGTAAAAGGTCCCCAAGATGAACAGCTTTACCTTTATCACCTTCAATCTCCACCAATTGATGACCCCGGGTATGGCCGCCACTGAGTTTCACCCTTACCCCCGGGCTGATCTCCTGATCATCACCAACAAGCACCAACTTCGACCCAGCTGCCAGAGGTTTGAAGTTATCCGGCCAATAGGTATTAATTGTCCTTGAATCAGGATGATTTACATCATACCATTCACGTTCCTGAATAAAGTGCTCAGCCCGGGGAAAGGTGAGAGCAGGACTTCCAACAACATCAAACATGACAATGCCACCGGCATGGTCAAAATCACAATGGGTGAGAATGACCTGATCAATATCCTCCCGATCAAGCCCCAGCAAATCAAGATCTCCCACCAATGACCAGTCACGGGTCACCCGGAAGATCTGCTTCTGCTTAGGGGTAAATTTATTACCAAGTCCGGTATCGATGATGATATTGGCATCAGGGGTCTGAACCAGAAGAACGGCATTTAGCATTTTGATATAATTTTCGTCATCAGCCGGATATTTTTTCTGCCAGAGCACCTTGGGCACTGCCCCGAACATGGTGCCCCCGTCCAGTTCAAATTCCCCGCCACCAAGCCAGTATATATCAATATTGCCAAGATTTAGTTTTGCCAGATCAGCCATTTTTCTCACCGATTATGATTGATTTCCAGTTCACCAGAACGTCTGCTACCATGTAGGCAGGCCTATTTCTTTAAATTCAGCAGCAATTTCGTCAAGAATCCCGGGATCATCAATGGTGGAAGGCTTTCTGAACTTTCTGCCATCAGCAATGGCCCGCATGGTCCCTCTCAGGATCTTCCCTGATCTAGTCTTGGGCAGGCGTTTCACCACCATTGTCTGACGATAACAGGCAATGGGTCCTATCTTCTCCCTGACCATCTCAGCCAATTCAGTCTTAATAAGCTCACCGTTACGCTTAGCTCCGTCTTTAAGAACAATGAGCCCCAACGGCAATTGCCCCTTTAACTGATTCTCCACCCCAATTACTGCGCATTCCGCCACATCAGAATGGGTGGCCACTACCTCTTCCATGGCACCGGTGGACAGTCGATGACCGGAGATATTAATTACATCATCAATCCGACCCATGACATAAACATAACCATCTTCATCAATATAGCCGCCATCACTGGTCGCGTAATAACCAACAAAGGTCTCCATATACGATTTGACAAACCTTTCTTCATTGCGCCAGAGGGTCACCAGAGTACCGGGGGGAAGTGGGAGTCTGATGACAATATTTCCTTCCAGACCAGCATCAAGCACATTACCGTTATCATCTACAATTATCACATCATAACCAGGAACCGGCACAGTGGGTGAACCAGCCTTAATGGGAAATTGTTCGATACCAAGAGGATTAGCCACAATGGGCCACCCTGTCTCGGTCTGCCACCAATGATCAACAACCGGTATCTGCAAAATATCTCGGGCCCAATAATATGTTGCAGGATCAAGTCGTTCCCCGGCCAAGAACAGGGCCTTGAAACAGCTAAGATCGTATTGCTTAGCCAGCTCGCCTTGTGGATCTTCTTTCTTGATTGCCCGAAAAGCTGTAGGGGCAGTAAAAAGTATTTTCACCCCATGTTGGGAAATCACCCTCCAGAACGCACCGGCATCTGGAGTACCAATTGGTTTACCTCCATAAATTACAGTGGTACAGCCCTTGATCAAAGGCCCATAGACAATATATGAATGGCCCACCACCCAACCAACATCCGAGGCTGCCCAGAACACATCACCCCTGTCAATATTATATATATTGGCCATGGACCAGTTGAGAGCAACACAATGACCGCCATTATCCCGCAAAACCCCTTTGGGCATTCCGGTGCTCCCGGAAGTGTAGAGAATATAAAGAGGGTCCGTGGCCTTAACCGGAACACAGGCAACAGCCTCCACCCCTTTGACAATTTCCTGCCAACTGCAATCACCAGGCCGACCAAGATCAGCAGCCAAAAAATCACGCTGAAAAACAACACATTTCTCTGGCTTATGCTCTGACAGATCTATGGCAGCATCAACCAATGGCTTATAAGCAAGTTCTTTCTTCCCTTCAATTGCCCCGGAGGCAAGGACTATTACCCGGGGCTTGGCATGGTCTATCCGAATCGCTAGCTCATAGGCAGCAAAACCGCCAAAAACCACAGAATGGATCGCACCTAATCGGGCACAAGCCAACATCGCCACCATGGACTCTGGGATCATCGGCATATAAATAATTACGGTATCGCCTTTTTGCACCCCCTGGTTACGAAGAGCCCCAGCAAAAACAGCCACCTGCTCCTGCAGCTCAGCATAGGAAATATGTTTAATGGTCTCTGTGACCGGACTGTCATAAATTATAGCTACCTGGCCACCTCGTCCCTGTTCTACATGCCGATCAACCGCATTGTAACAGGTATTTAATTCCCCACCTACAAACCACTGGTAAAATGGCGGGGATTGCCGGTCAAGAACTGTGTCCCATTTTTTTGTCCATGAAATATCAGCTGCTGCCTCGGCCCAGAAACCTTCAGGGTCATCAATACTTCTGCGAAAAATATCATCATACATTAACCTGCTCCTGCTTTTATTTTCTCAGATCAGCTTAGTAATTAACAACTTATATCAGATAACAAGGTCGCCGAATTCAACTGCCACCATCTCTTGCAGGTTGGACACCACCTTAAAGGCATGACGTAAAATTTCTTTTTCCCGACGGGAAAGTTTTTCAGGGGCAACAAAACTGTCAACGGGCTCACCTTGATCAACTTTAGCCAGTTGACTCTTGAGGGCCAGATGGAGAAAAAAATGATAAGCCGCCTGGAGATACTCACCATCATCAGGATGAATGGCTCCTACTTCCACCAGACATTCAATTCTTTTCAAGGTAGAAGGCTGGCGAATACCTCTGATCAGGGCAAGAAGACGAACACCTTCCACCATAAAAATAAGGCCGGTGCGCTTGATCTCAAGTTCACCACGATGAACCCCAGATCTCTCTGTGATAAAACGAGAGGGCCAGCGTAATGGCACCTTATGCCGAGCCATCTCCTCATGAATCACCAGCAGAGCATCATGATGCCTGCCTAAAATCTGCCAGGCATAGTCCTGCATTTCATTAAAGAGACTCATATCTCCGTAAATAGGAGATGCATCAAAGATCACCGTACAAAAACGTCCCAACTCACGGATCTGGGAATCAAACCAATACTTAACCTGTATCTTCCACTCGGAAAGAGACTTGCGCCAAAGGGGGTTTGAACACATTATATTCCCATGGCAAAAAACAAAACCTATCTGATCAAGCATCTCGGAAACCCTGGTACTGTACTCGACAAAATAATCATCATATTGATGGTCATCCCGGCTGTCGGCAATAATCATTCCATGATCCTGATCCGGGACAAGGAGATTCTCCAAACGACCATGACTACCGGTTACATATACACAGAAAGGAACAGGAGGCTCATCCATCTTAATACGAACAAGTTCAAACACCCTCCGATGGATATCCTGATTTATCAATGACATCATGACAATTATGTCATGACTATGACGCCCTCTGTCCATTTGGTTACTGGCAATTGTCGGCAATTGGGAAAACACATCAGCCAGCACTGAAAAATCTGGAGCAGAGGCTATCTGCTCAATAAGTGACATTGGTTCAGGATAGCGCAGCTTCAAGAGTTGACGCATGGTAACAATACCTGTAACCTGATCGCCGGTGATCAGGGGCAGGTGTTTAACTCCACTTGCAATCAATACCGAAAGAGCACGATAAATAGAATGATCCGGACTTAAGAAAAGCGGATCAGCGGTCATGACCTCTGCCACCGAGGTCATGGCTACATCAAATTTACTACTGGCAACCAACCTCTGCATCACATCTCTCTCGGTAAGAATGCCGACAAGGCTGCCACGCCCATCAACCACCAACACACTCGAGATATTACGTCTGGCCATCTCCTTGAGAACAACCCGAACCATGTCCACAGGCTGACAGGTAAAGATAGCAGTCTCCATAACCGAGGCCAGGGTTTCATTATAGGGAAAAGAATCAACCCCTGCCGGGCCTGGATGTTGGAATCTGAAGCTCTGTAATATTTTTTTATCGATGACCGCTTTTTTATCCATAGCCACCAAAAAAGGGCGACAATGATCAAAATCACCGTCGCCCTTTTTATTTAATTATCGTTCACGAGAACATTTAAAGTGCCTTTTTCCCCTGGATCAAAGAATCAATCACCGATGGATCAGCAAGAGTGGATGTATCACCAAAATCTTCATAATCACCAGCTGCTATCTTCCTGAGAACCCGGCGCATGATCTTGCCGCTTCTGGTTTTGGGCAGCCCCACAGAGAACTGGATCACCTCTGGAGAGGCAATGGGACCGATCTCAGCCCGCACCTGCTTAACAAGGGCCTGCTGGAGATCAGCGTCTCCCTCAACCCCGGTCATGGGGGTAACAAAGGCATAAATGGCCTGGCCCTTGATCGGATGCGGCATACCGACAACTGCAGCCTCGGCCACCTGCTCATGGGAGACCAGTGCTGACTCAATCTCCATGGTTCCCAGGCGATGACCAGAGACGTTAATTACATCATCAAGACGACCCATAATCCACAGATACCCGTCATCATCCATCCTGGCGCCGTCACCCGCATCATAGACCCCTGGATAAAGCTCAAAATACGTGCTCTTATACCGATCCGGGTCACCAAAAACACCACGGAGCATTCCCGGCCATGGCTTACGGATAACCAGATGACCGCCTTCATTAGCTTCGGTCTCGTTACCCTCTTCATCAAAAATGGCAGCATCCACCCCCGGCAGAGGACGGGTGGCAGACCCCGGCTTGATGGGGGTCGCATAAGGCAGGGGAGAAACCATAATACCACCGGTCTCAGTCTGCCACCAGGTATCAACAATGGGAAGTTTACCCTTACCGATATTTAAGTGGTACCACATCCAGGCTTCCGGGTTAATGGGCTCACCCACTGAACCGAGAATACGAAGTGATGAAATATCATGTTTACGGATTGGTTCTTCACCGTCCCGCATCAGAGCCCTGATAACAGTTGGTGCGGTGTAGAAAATATTTACCTTGAACTTGTTGACAATCTTCCAGAAGCGATCAGGACCCGGCCAGGAAGGAACCCCTTCAAACATCACTGAGGTGGCGCCCAGAGCAAGGGGGCCATAAAGAATATAGGAATGACCGGTAATCCAGCCGATATCAGCGGTACACCAATAGACATCATCGTCTTTCAGATCAAAAACCCACTGACAGGTATGGGCGGCATAGGTGAGGTAACCACCGGTGGTATGAACAACACCCTTGGGCTTACCAGTGGAACCACTGGTATAAAGGATGAAAAGAATATCCTCGGCATCCATTATTTCCGGCTCGCAATTATCAGTGATATCATCGGCATTAATCTCATCATGCCAATAGGAATCACGCCCCTTTTCCATATTTATTTCATTACCGGCACGCTGCACCACAATACAATGTTCAACTGTCGGGCTGGAGGCAAGGGCCTCATCGGCATTGGGCTTTAAGGGAATGGTCTTTCCCGCCCTTAAAACCGCATCAGCAGTAATCAAAACCTTGGCCTCGCAGTCATCGATCCGGCTCTGAAGACTGACCGCCGAGAACCCGGCAAAGACCACACTATGCATGGCACCAATCCTGGCACAGGCGAGAAGGGCAATGGCCAGTTCCGGGACCATGGGCAGATAAACCGATACCCGGTCGCCCTTTTTTACCCCCTTTTTTTTCAAAACATTGGCAAAACGGCAAACCTCATGATGAAGCATCTGATAGGTATAAACCCGAACATCGTCCTCCGGCTCACCCTGCCAGATTATGGCCGCCTTGTTGCGCCGACCATTGGTGAGATGACGATCAAGGCAATTGGCTGCGACATTGAGCTTACCGCCATCAAACCATTTAACCTCAGGCTTATGGAAATCATAGTCCAGAACCTTGTCCCATTTTTTGTCCCAGGTAATCAGCTCGTCTGCTCTGGCAGCCCAATATGCTTCCGGATCTTCCATGGAACGCCGATAATGATCCTCATACTCGGCCATACTTTTTACCGCCGCCTGATCTTGCCCCTCTTCCGGTGGCTCAAATACCCGTTGCTCATTTAATAAATTAACAATTTTTACATCCTGTTCGCTCATGGCTCCACCTCAGCTTATAATCTAATTAGCCTTATACATCAGTTGTTTCTGGTCAATTTCCGGAACCTTAAGCAGACGCTCTGACTCCGGCTTAGCCAATTCTTTCTGTAAATAAACTGCCCGATCATAAATATCAGGCGATTTGTGAGGTTCATTACGCATGAACCTGACCATAAAACCCGGCCCTTCAACACTTTCCCGATCGATTGTTAACGCCTTTTTATAATGATCCAATGCTTGACGATATTCACCCATCCGGTCAAAGAGAATCCCTTTGTCAGCATAGGCAACAGCAAGATCCGGAGCAAGGGTCAAAGTCCGGTCAAATTCAACTAAAGCCAATTCATCCTGTCCATTCTGCATGTAGGTTAGAGCAAGACCTAGGTGAGCAAAAGCATTGTCAGGGTTTTTAGTAAGGGCAGCCTCGAACTCCTTTAAAGCCTCATCAAATTGACCATCCTCCAGACGATAATTCCCTTTACGAACTTGGTAATCACCAGGATTACCCTCAACTCCAACCCGCCAGTAAAAAACAAAAGCAGCTACTAAAAAGAGAAGAAGAATCGGCATAATAGCCTTGGAATTAAATCGCATATAAAGGCTACACTCCACCATAAATTTTATAGATTAGGATCTTGTTGTAGACAAAAGAGAAGGTAACTGCGATGATTGCTGTAATCACTGTTACCCTCTTTTTCAATACCGCAAATTCCACCGCCTGAATCTCTCTGTTCTCCCGGGATTGAAGACGATTAATATTTATTCCCAACACCATTTTCCGCACCGGGAAGAACAACAGAACCCCCAGGAGAATGGAGGTGAAATTATAAAAGATCATCATACTCATTCCAAGCCTTCACCTTAAGTAGAATTCACCAATATTTACAGTATAGCTATTTTATAAATAATTAGGAGAAAAAGAGAACAGGTAAACCAAGAACGACAAGGCAACAGAATCTGTTACATTCTGTCGCCCTGTCCGTTCCAGGTATCAACTGACAACTATTGCCAGCAGATCAACCCAACTTACGGTTTATCCACATCAAACCTGGCCTTGGATGTATCACCAATATCATCAACCAGGGCAACAATTTCCATTTCAGATATGGTCGACAGCTTCATCTTATACGCAAGCAACCACATCATGAAGACACCAAGTGCCCACCAGATCATCTGCCATGCCCAGATTGAAGGCACACCGAAGATCCAGGTAGTAGCATCATTGGGATTACCGAAAATGGTATTACCAATTACCGCGCCAGGCCCAATGGCAAAAACAAACCAGACAATTGTTACCAGCCAAGCTACCGGTTTCAACCCCTGCAAACTTACTGGCAGTCCACAGGTCTCTTTCAGATAAGAATGATACTTCATCTTGTGAACCATCTCATCTTTGTTCTGGGTCCAGGCTGATATAATCAGAGTAAGACCGAGGTTAAAGAAGATACCCCAACCTGCTGAATGAATAGTCCAGGGCCAACGACCCCAGGCAGTAATTCCAAACCATTTAGTACCAATGGTCTCTGTACAAGTAACAGCAACAAGGCCGGCAATCAGACCGACAGTTACACCCTGACGGGTTATCCAGGGGAACCAGCAGACACCCATGAGGGCGGGCCACATCTGAAAGCCATAGGCAACAGCCAGACCACCAAGAAGAACAAGTGCATCGGTAGCTGTGGTGGCAACCAATAAGGCAAGAAGACAGATTATTGCAACACCAATCCGACCAAAAAGTTTCTGGGTAAGATGACCAGCATCAGGGTTAATAAAACGCTTGTAAATATCCCGGGTCAACATACCACTGGCAGTGGACATATATGCAGCACCAGTTGACTGCATAGCCGCCAAGGCACAAACTGCCAGAAGACCAACCAGCCAGGGAGCGGAATCAGAAAGAATATGGATAAGAGCCGGAACAATCATTCCTTGTTTACCCGGCATATTCATAATGTCCCCTTCAGAAAGATGAAGGATATCCTTGGCATGACCTGCTGCCACCATGGCAGAGTCAGCACCGATGAGATGACCGCCGAGACCTTGAATAGCAGTAAAAATGATGAGAATAAAACCAATACAAAAGCCAGATGCCCAAACCTGCTGAGGAGCAAAAGGCCGGGGATTCTTATTAGCAAAAGACCACATGGAAAAGGCCGGAGCCGACTGAATTCCCATAAGGGCAAACATATAGGTCAGGCACATAATCCCAGTCCAGGCACCACCAGCTGCATTAACACCTGATGGAACAAACTGAATCACCCCTGGAATAGCTATATAATGACTGTATCCGTCCGGAGTCCTCTTTTCGTCAAGGGCTGCCAGATTAGCGATACCTTCATTCAAGGCTTCCCATCCTCCTACCGCATTTAAGGTAATAATACCAATCACAAGAATACCACCTGCCAGCAGCAGACATTGCATGGTATCAACATAAGCCACCGCCCGCAAACCACCGGAAGCAACATAGATGATAACAACAATGGAAAGCAGCCACATACCAGCATTAACCCCCATCATTCCATCGGTAAGGACATTAAAGAGGAAACCTGAGGCCCTGAGCTGAATCCCCAGATAAGGAACTGAGAAAATCAGGGCAACAATTACAGTGAGAATCCGCATGGTATCAGACTTGAAATACTCGGAAAACATCTCGCCTGGGGTTACAAAACCAAAACGCTTACCAAGGGTCCACTGCCGTTTCAAAAAAATGATACCGGTAAAAGGAATGGTGATGGCATAAAAAGATGCATAGGCATACTGAAAGCCATCGCGATAGACCAGACCAGGATGACCCATAAAGGTCCATCCGGAAAAACTAGTTGCCGTAGCCGCCAGAACAAATACCCAGACGGGAATAGTTCGGCCGGCAATAAAATAATCTGAAGCTGTCTTGGCCGTCCGGGCTCCTTTAATTCCCCAGAAAACACAATAGCTCCAGTACATGGCAACAAAGACAAATAACCAAACTGTTGCAGTTGTCAAAACTCCCCTCCTTCAAATTAAAAGGATTAATCGTTTGCGCTGCCGGCCACTAAAGTAGTCACCTCCTTTAATTATGACAAAAAGCAACAACGCTCTCAGTTTTAACCTGAGCTGCGACCCAGAACATGGTAACGGCACAGGCCACATGTAGACATTTCCACATGTGGCAATATGATATTATTTACTAATACAAACTATAGGGGAAAGACTGAAAACGACCAGGGATCTCCCTGATAGTTCTTCGTAAAAAGGATTAACAGAGGGTGGGATTAAATCAGTGCAGACTGGTAAATCCCTGCCGAATGGCGTATTTGGTCAGATCTGCCACATTAAAGATCTCGAGCTTTTTCATAATCTGACGACGATGGGTCTCAATGGTTTTAATGCTGACATAGAGGTGAGCGGCAATGTCCTTGGTGGACCAGCCCTCAGCAACCAACTGGAGGACCTCCCGCTCCCGGGCGCTGAGTTGGGGAAGTGTTTTTTCACCATCACCGGTAGAACGGGAAACACAATCATCAATTACCAGACCAGCTATTTCAGGGCTGAGGTATTTTTTGCCGGCAGCAACGGTATCAATGGCATTTACCAATTCTTCGGAGGCACAATCCTTGACAATATAACCAGAAGCCCCGGCCTGGAGCATGCCAATGACAAACCTCTTGTCCGAGTGCATGGAAAGGGCGATAACAGCAATAGTTGAGTCAGAGCCAACAAGCTGACGAGTAGCTTCCATGCCGTTAAGATCCGGCATGGAGACATCCATAACAACCACATCCGGCTTCAGCTCCCGGGCCATCTCAACCGCCCGGCGACCATTCTCAGCCTCACCGGTGACCTTAATTCCAGATTGTCCGGATAGCAGAGATAGAAGACCGGCCCTCATAATCTGATGATCATCTGCAACTACTACCTGAATTGCCATGCCTTCACCCACCGAAAATTTTCTGATCTATCGAAATTTAACACTACCAATAACACTGCATGATATTTATTTATTTTTCAACTTCTTATTCAAAAGGAGCGATTAGAATAATAGTTGTTCCCTGGCCGGGAACCGAATTAATATCAAGGACGCCACCAACATAACGCATCCTCTCACTGATATTAAACAAGCCGAATGAATAATCCTCTGCCTGGCGCACCCCATAGAGTTCAGGATCAAAGCCCATACCTTCATCCTTGACCTCAATGTTTATCCGATGATCATCGTATTTGATCAAGATAACAGCCTCTGCCGCAGCCGCATGTTTAACCACATTCATTAATAATTCCTGGACCGACCGAAACAGGAGAATCCCAAGATCTTCACTGATCCCCTGTCCTCCGCCCTCACTATTGACAACCACCCTCAAACCATGACGGGTAGAAAAATAATCAGCCAACCATTCCACCGCCGATTCAAGACCAAGCTCAAAAAGTACCGGTGGACTCAGTTCTGAGGTAAGAGACCTGGTATCGGTAATGGCATCCTGAGTTAATTGTTTGATCTCAGCAATATCATCCTGATAAGGACCATTACCAAGCTTATTGGCAAGGAGATGACATTTCATTTTAATAACCGACAGGGTTTGACCGATATGATCATGGAGGTCTGTTGCAATATTACGCCGCTCCCTCTCCTCAAATAAAGAAAGCTCCGAGGTAAGAGACTGCAACCTTTCCTGATACTGAAAAAGCTGCTCTTCAGCCTGTTTCCGACCGGTAATATCATCATAAACATCAATAATTTCACCGGAAGGCAATTTATAGATGTAATTCTCTTTCCACACCAGTAGCTTATTTCCCCTATAAACGGTGACCGGATAGATCTCCGGTCGACCAGTTTTAAGAACCCGGCGATAGACATCCAATAAACCAAATTTTCGAACAGATGGAAAAACTTCATCCACAGAATTACCGATCAAATCCTCCCGACGCACATTCTCAATCTTTTCCGCCGCCCGGTTGATATCCACCAAAATAAAATCACGACCCTGGTCAACGTCCTGAAGAACAACAACCCCGCTGCTCATATGATTGAAAAGTTCCCTGAAACGGGATTCACTGACCTCCAGAGCCTCCTGGGCCTTTTCGATGTCATCAATATTACGAAGAATCAGCAGAACATGATCAATATCGTCCAAGGGCATGATCATGGCTGACAGAAGAGCTGTGCAAATATCCTGGCGCTGCCCTTTTATTTTTACGACCTGATTAAATATTGAAGCGACAGCAATTACTCGATCAAGAAAAGAATAATGTTCATCCTCATCAGACAATAACGGAACAGAACGCCATTGAGCCCCAAAAATCTCTGCCTTGCCATAACCGGTAAGAAGGGAAAACATCTCGTTAATATCAGTAAAAACCCCATCATCCAACCGAACCAAGGCAACTGCTTCGGAACTTGACAGAAAGGCGTTACGAAACCGTTCCTGGCCCCGGGCCAATGCATCACTGGTATGGGGATTATGCTGTAGATTCTTGACCATGGGCACCTGACAGACTAAAAAGGCTGCTTGAGGAATATTTTACTCTCTGGTAAATAATCATTGTTAAATCATTTTTGCAAGCTTCATAAATCAGGTGCGACCATGACTAAAGATATCCTCATCGTTGATGATGCTCCTAACATTGTCCTTTCCCTGGAATTTCTCATGACCAGTTCCGGCTATGATGTCCGCTCGGTCAACGACGGGGAGGAAGCCATGGCCGCCATTAAGGAAAAAAAGCCAGACCTTATCCTTCTCGATGTTATGATGCCCCGTAAAGATGGTTTTCAAGTCTGCCAGGAGATCAAGACCAAACGTAAATGGCAGGACATCTATGTCATCATGCTTACAGCGAAGGGACGAACAATCGAAAAGGAAAAAGGTCTGACCCTGGGCGCTGATGATTATATCACCAAACCATTTGCAACCAGAGAGCTAGTGGACAAGGTTAAAAAAATCCTCGGCTGACAAGGGAATCTGATATGCCTGAAAAGCCTGCCCTAAACCACCTGATTCAAACCATTCACGACTATATTGTCGACTTACGATCGCCACTTGCCAACCTTCAAGCAGCAGCCGAAAACCTGGCCAGCCAACCTGATATATCACCGGTAATGCGCAGTGCCTTTGAAAATATCATTCTCCAGGAAAGTGCCCTTCTTGCCACATCCTTTGAAGAGATTCTCAAAACCAGTAATAACGCCCTTAAAACCACCAGAAACCATATTATTTTTAATGTCGAATCATTTGTTAAGAATCTTCAAGATAATTTTCCTGAACTGATAATCAACAATATGCTGGCACCAAATTTCAAGCTCCTGGGGGATGAATCGGGGATTATCCGGCTCTGCGACCATCTCCTTACCAGGATAAAAAAAATCAAGCAGGTTAATTGTCGAATAGATCATCACGAGCATTTTATTATTTGCAGTCTTTGCTGGCCTGGTTCTGCCCTAAAGGCAGAGAATCTTGAAAAATGGCAGGATGAAATTATCACCAATGACCCTGACCAGAGAAGCCTGAAAGACATCCTCAGCGAACATGACAGTGATATCTGGTGCGAAAACAAAGAAGGTGACAATTTCTTAAATTTCTCTATTCCCCATGGGCCAGATTCCAACAAAGAAACAAAATCAACCCCGGAATCATGATTCATTCCAGCCGTCAGCACAGTCGCCTCATCCTGCTTTTTATCGTGGGAATAATTGCCCTTAATTACCCCATCCTCGCCCTATTCAGTAAACCGACAAAATGGTTTGGCATTCCGATTCTCTATTTGTATTTTTTTGCCTTCTGGTCCTTTTTCATTACCGCCATGGCAATTTTTCTGGAAGAAAAAATCAGCCCCAACAAAACAAACATGATAACAAAGGCTAAAGGTTAATTCCCATGCTGCAGGAATGGGTAATTTTACTAGTTTCACTATGTTACCTCGGCATCCTCTTTGGCATTGCCTATTATGCCGACAAAAGAGCCGATGCCGGCCGTTCAATTATCAGTAACCCATATATCTACACCCTTTCCATTGCTATTTACTGCACGGCCTGGACATTTTACGGCAGTGTCGGACGAGCAGCCAGCAACGGGGTTGGTTTTCTACCCATCTATATCGGGCCAACCATCATGGCGGCTACCTGGTGGCTTGTTCTTCGAAAAATTATCCGAATCGCCAAGACCTACCGGATCACCTCCATTGCCGATTTCATTGCCTCCCGTTACGGAAAAAGTGCAGCTGTCAGCGGCCTGGTAACCATCATTGCGGTGGTTGGAATCATTCCCTATATCTCATTACAGCTAAAAGCCATTTCCATTAGTTTCAATGTAATGAATTATTATCCGGAGATGGAGCTTATCTCGAGCCAGGGCACCAGTATATGGAACGATACCGCCTTTGCCGTAACCATGATCATGGCCGCTTTTTCCATCCTCTTCGGCACCAGAAATATCGATGCCACTGAAAGGCATGAAGGGATGATTGCAGCCATCGCCTTTGAATCTATTATCAAGCTGCTGTCATTTACCGCAGCCGGTATATTCATAACCTTCTTCATGTTTGACGGGCCTACCCATGTTTTCAGTTCAATCGATCTGAACCAACCCCAGCCAAGCCTGACAGAGCTTGAGATCATGCCAGGTGGCTATACCAACTGGTTTTCCCTGACCTTTCTGGCAATGATGGCCATCTTGTTCCTCCCTCGACAATTTCAGGTTCTGGTGGTGGAAAATGTAAATGAAAACCATGTCCGCAAAGCTGCCTGGCTATTTCCCCTTTACCTTCTTGTGATCAATATTTTTGTCTTGCCCATTGCCATGGCCGGTAATCAAATTTTCAGCGGTGGCAATATTGACCCTGATATCTTTGTCCTTGCCCTGCCCCTGGCAAAAGGGATGAAGACGCTGGCTCTTTTCATCTATATCGGAGGGCTGTCCGCTTCCACCGGCATGGTAATTGTTGCCGCCATCACCTTGTCAACCATGGTCTGTAACGACCTGATCATGCCAATACTGCTTCGGCTTGAAGTCCTGCCCAAAGAAGACATGAGCGGCACCCTGCTCACCATACGACGATTCAGTATTCTGATCGTTCTTCTCCTGGGATATTTCTATTTCAGACTGGTAGGAGAATCATACACGCTGGCTAGCACAGGAATTCTATCTTTTGCCGCAGCTGCTCAATTCGCCCCCGCTATTCTCTTGGGCATCTACTGGAAAGGGGCAAACCGCAACGGAGCAATCAGCGGTCTTATTGCCGGGTTTATGGTCTGGGCCTATACCTTACTCCTGCCATCCCTAATCAAATCCAGCTGGTTGCCCATGGAATACTTGACCCATGGACCTTTCGGAATTACCCTACTCCGCCCCTGTCAATTATTCGGGATTCAGCTTGACCCTGTGAGCCACTCAGTTTTCTGGAGCATGCTGGCCAATTGTGGGATGATCGCTGTCGTTTCCATGTTCTCTAAACAAAAATCCATTGAACATATCCAGGCCTCCCTTTTTGTAAATATCTATCAGCATAGTGATGGTGCCAGGCTGTGGCGTGGTAAGGCCATGGCCATTGATCTAAAAAAACTGGCCGCACGATTTATCGGACTTCGGCACACCAGAGAGGCCTTTATCTCTTACGAACATCGGCATGGTATTCAGCTTGCTTCCCACAGTCAGGCCGACGCCAACCTGGTAGAATTTACAGAACGGCTGCTGGCAGGTGCAATAGGTTCGGCATCAGCCCGGGTCATGGTCTCGTCTGTGGCCGGGGGTACGGAAATAAGCCAGGAAGGGGTAATGCGCATTCTCGACGAAACAACCCAGGTAATTGAGTACAGCCATCAGTTGGAGCAGAAATCCCAGGAGCTGGAAGCTGCCAGCCAGAAACTCCAGGAGGCCAATACCAGACTAAAAGAACTGGATAAAATGAAAGACGAATTTGTCTCAACCATCAGCCATGAACTGCGTACCCCCCTGACCTCGGTTAGGGCATTTTCCGAAATTCTCCACGATAATCCCCAGATGAAAGATGATGAACGGAAAAAATTCCTATCCGTAATCGTTAAGGAAACTGAACGATTAACCCGGCTGGTCAACCGAATCCTTGACCTGGCCAAAGTAGAATCCGGCCGGGCAGACTGGAAAATGGAAGACCTGGACATTGCCCAGGTTATTCAGAATGCAATAGACGCAACAAGTCAACTTTTCCGAGAACGTCAGATCAAACTGAATTATGAGGTAGCTGAAAAGCCACTGAACGTTTTTATCGATCAGGATCGAATCATCCAGGTCCTGATCAACCTGCTCTCCAATGCGGTTAAATTCAGCCAACCAGAAACCGGAAAAGTGGAAATAAAAGTCGAACAACTCGGCAACGAAGTCATAATAAGGATTAAAGATAACGGACCAGGGATTAAACCAGGCGAGCAGAATAGGATCTTCGACAAATTTATGCAGATAAATGACCTGGAAGACGGTAAGCCAGAGGGTACCGGACTTGGTCTATCAATCTGCCGCCGGATAATTGAATATCACAACGGCAGGATCTGGGTAGAAAGTATTGCCGGTACAGGCGCCACCTTTATCTTTACCCTGCCCGCCTGAAATCATGGCCTGGCCACTGCCAGCAATTCCCGCAGGTTCCTGACTCCACAACCAGGAAGAAAAGGAAGAAAACGCTGAAAAAGCTGGGCAACAATAAAGGCATCATCAAAGGCGTTATGAGCCTGCTTTAGCTCAACCCCGTACCGTTTAGCCAGAGAAAAAAGGTCACCTTTCGTCGTCATCCCCCTATGATGCCGGGCAAAGGAGTTATCATTTTCGTAAAGCCAGTCATGGAGAACACCTGTATCAACAGCAGGATTATCTAATCTGCCCTTTTGCATTTTTTTTAAGTCACGATTGACGAAATTAAGGTCGATATGGACAAAATGCCCAACCAGAACAGCCCCATTAACAAATTCGACGAAATCGGCAAGTACCAAGCCCAGGGGCTCTGCCTGGACCAGATCAGAATGGGTTATGCCATGGATCACCACTGTCTCGGGCCGAAGTTCCGCCTTTGGTTGGACCAGTCGATAAAAACACTGATCAGGAAGAATCATTCCCTGCTCCATCCTGATGGCCCCTATGGATAAAATGGCATCACGACCATAATCCAGACCGGTCAACTCGGTATCAAATGCAATAAACGAACTGCCCATAATTTCAGCCGTCAGGTCATAATCACTTCTCGAAAAAAGCTTACGACGCAATTTATGCCAGAGACAAGCCACTACATCCTCTCTGTCATAAATCGCTCTTCAATCAGCTGATAGAGTGAATTAATAAGATTAAACGATTCCTTGATGGTTTTACGCTGAAAGTTACTCATGGTGTCAGGATTGATGAAATCATCAGCCATTATTCCCTTATTACACTGGTCAAGCTGTCCGGTCAGCAAAGAATCAACGATATAGGTCAAGGCCCGAGAGACATCATCGGCCATCTTGAAACCCTCTTTACGAAGAAAAATCAGGCGGCGGGCAGTAGTCAACTCACGGCAACCCCGGCTAATTGCCAGAATACGCACCGCATCAACCATAGGTTTAATCCCTTTCTGGTAAAGATCAAATTCATCCTTATGTTCTCCACTTTTTTCCACCACAAAGCGGTTAAAAAAACCAAGAGGCGGAGAATTCTGAATTGTGGCAGTGGCAATTAACTCCTGAAACTTATCATTAGCAATCGCAAGATCAAATAATTGTCTTTGAAGATCAAATACGGATTTTTCATTACCACGAATAGGACGCATTTCCAGCAAGGAGGCCAATAAACCACTGTTACCCTCATTAACCGGGGCATGAATCACAGAATGCCAACCCTTATCACTGCGGACAAAATCTATTTTCACCGGAAAATCATCATCTATCAGACCAGCAAAAGCGTTATTAAATTTTTCGGTGAGTTCCTGGAAATAAGAATCAACACCGTCTTTATTCAGATAGATGATTCCCAGCTGAAAAGATGGCCTCAGGCTGAGCTCTTTCCGGCCACCGGCACCATAAATAAAAACAGTATATTGGGTCGGAAGACTGTCAAGCGAAACTTCAATAAGGTCAAAAGCCCGGCTGATTATCTTATCAATAAGCTCAGTGATAACATAAGAAATCATATGGGCCTGGGCTCCGTTGCCAAGCAAAACGGCAACGGTACGAAAGATGCTTTTATAGCTGGCCTGCAGGTCATTAATTGTATCAATCCTGCTAATCTCCTCAATCTGCATTGCCGGCGAAGTCCCCTGAAAAACCATAAAATCATGGTTGGTAACCATGCCCCTCAGCTTATTATCGTCCATCACAATAATATGATGGATATTATGTTTAAGCATCTTGAGCAATGCGGCAAAACAAGGTTCATTAGACCGGACACTTACCAATGATGAGCTCATAATAGACGCAAGCTGGTCAGTAGAAGGGCAGCCTCCAGCCACCACTTTCTCACGCAGATCCCGATCCGTAACCATCCCCACTGGCAAATTAACATCATCAACAATAACCAGAGAACTGACACCACTGGCAACCATCACCTCAGCACCCTGGCAAATACTGACATGGCGGGCAGCGGTTACCACATCCCCCCGAACAACATCGCCCACTTTTGTCCTGAAAAGAAGCTGATCACTATCAGCCATCTGTCCATGCCGCTTTTCATCAACTGTCTTATCGAGGAAATTAAAGAAAAATGACTTAAGAAAATACTCATCAACCCGGCTGTTATGCTCACAGACCTCTTTCACCACATCAGCTGCAAAGAGATAGGATATGGTATCTTCAACAGCCTCCACATTTGCCCGTGAGCAATCACCACTCATCAGAGAAAGTATCCCGTAAACTTCACCAACTCCCCTGAAATCAACAATTCTTTCCGCACCGTCCCCGTCGCATATGCAAACCTTAACACCGCCCTTCTTTACCAAGCCCAAAGTCTCGGCTGGTGATCCATCTTGGACTAAAATAATCGTCCCGGCAGGATAATAAGCCATCTGCACCCCGGCAATTAGCCGTTCAAGGTCAACATCATCCAGAAAACTAAAAGGCGGAATATCTTTAAGAAAATTTATAATCTCTTCCTGAAGCATTGCTGGATCCTGCCTGTTTGAATTTATGATGAAATTAATTTGTCCAGAGGGCTTAGGGCCGAGTCAAAATCTGAGCTCATTACATGGGGATATATATCTCTCTGTTGTTTTTACATCAGCATGCCCCATAACCTTCTGAACCAGCCTGATATTGCAACCATTCTCAAGAAGATGAGTAGCAAAAGAATGACGCATGGTATGGCAGGTAACTTTTTTTCTAGTACCAGCTCTTTTAGCTGCCAGCTTTACTGCCTTTTGCAAGCCGGACTCCAGAACATGGTGACGCCTCTCCTTACCAGTGCGAGGGTCTTTTGATCTCTTTCTGGCTGGAAAGACAAATTGCCATATAGGGTCCCTTGCCTCAGCAGGATATTTGCGGGCAAGTGCTGTTGGCAGAGATGTCTCACCAAAACCTTCCTTTAGATCACACTAATGAAGATTAATAACCTTTTCAATATGAGCCTGAAGGTCCTGTCAAATATCTTTCGGCAAAAAAGTTACCCGATCCTTACCCCCCTTTCCAGCCCGAACATAAACCCTGCCCTGGCCAAAATCAATATCCTGAATCCGCAGACGCAAACCAGCACTATAAAGAAGCTTAACCATCAAAAGGTGGGTATTCTTTAATTCAGCTAATAATAAACCAACCTCGACAAAGGTAAGAACTGTAGGCAAACAAGGCTGCCGTTTTGCCCTGGAAGGGGCAATCTTGTCTTCAAGAGAGATATCAAGAACCTTGTCATACAGAAAAACAAGGGCATTCAAAGCCTGCCGTTGAGTTGAAGCAGAAACATTGCCATCGTTCACAAGATGTGAAAGGAAAAATTCTATATCTTTTGCTTCAAGTTCTCGTGGATGGGTTTTTCCCACCATAAAAATGAAGATAACGCAATATCCACTGACTATAAGTCTGCTCAATCCGATAGGCATAATGGTGGTAATGTAAAACCTCCCGCACCTGTTCCATTAACTTCAACTTGGGATTTGGCCTGAACTTTTTCCTCTTTTCCATATTAATGACAATATATCACAATATGTAGAAACCCTTAATCATAAAATAACTGGAATTATGACAAGGCAAAGAGAACAATTTTTCCAGGTTATAGGTAAAATATCACAGTAAGCGGAAAACAAGTCCATGCTATAGGGTAATATTAAGGATTTATTTTCCATCTGCGAATGAGGAGCAAAAAAAAAGAATTGATTAGTTTCAAATAATAGCAATTTGACATCTCTTCCCGAAGTATTAGCTCCTTCCCAGTATTTAATACTGTAATATTTTATCATTCAAATAAAACGAATTATTAGACGGTTATCCCTTTAACTGATCGAAAAACATAACCGCACTCCTCACCTGTTTACTTTACACATCAAAAACATTATACTTGTGTGTAAACACTACAG
>CAZZCA010000016.1:0-41774 GCA_964653055.1 uncultured Desulfobulbia bacterium
GCTCCATAATGCTATTTTTCTGAAAAACTGGCGGCTAAAGATGTCTGGGGGTGGTTGACTGGCAGAATCAGATTCACGGGGAAATGTAACTTGCCTTAAATGTTTTCGATACGAATAAACAAGCTCAGGAATTTTATTTTGAGGAGTAAGAACCCTGGCATTAGCCATCATCTCTGCTAAAAGCAGTTTACTTACAACTATCTCTATCTGGTTAGGACGATAAATAATCTCTGCTCCCTTTTCCAAACCACCAATTTGAACAATTAACTTTCCTGCGTCATCGTTATGGATTAATTGATTTCGAACTGCCAATAACTGGGCGGTATTTGTCAGCTGCCTGATAAACCCGGGTTCATCATTATTAAAAGCAGCCAGCCGGGCCAACCATAGAATAGTTTTCGAGTGATAACGATCTCTGGCCTGATAGTTCTCAGCTAGATCTTCTAGCTTCGCAAGGTCTATATCTTTCCCATGATTTAACACATACTCCATTATGCGCAGATAACCTGTATCTTGATAATTGGCTACCTTACCTTCCACCTTATCCAAAAGGCGAGTCAGGCTTGGGCCATTTTTTGCCTCAAGTTGAAGATTGGCTAAATACTTAAGAGCATAGATACTGGGACTGTTCTCATACTCATCAGTTACCCGTTCAACATCAGGAATAGATCCAACTCTGGCCTGTGAGAGCTCTGCCAGGTCATAGCTACCTTTGAGATATGGGGCTTCCAGGTACCAGGCTAAGGCCAAGAATATCATACCCAATAACCATCCCCTGGTCTGACCCATCCCGGATGGCTTAAAATACTGCAAAAAAGAAATAACCGGATGGACCAATACGGCTTTGGGGAGATACACCAATAAAACAGCAACCAGCAGATACATGGTCATTTCATTTTGAGTCATCCTGGTTGCCAAAGAAAACATTCCATGAAAATTATAGGCAGCAAGGCCCAAAGCCGCGCCAAGCACCAGCTTTTTGTCCCGGTTGTTTAATTTATCACTTATCAACTGACAAATTGTTAGCCACACCAAAAAGCCAAGAACAACAAAATGGGCCAACAAACCAACCGTTCCTCCTTCCTGACCAATTTCCAAAACCTCATTATGAACATGCTTAAAACTACGTTCAACGGCATAGAGCCGGGAATCAGCCGGCAGATACTCAAAGAACAGGTTATATGACGAACCTGGGCCATAACCGAAAAGAGGCGAATCCTTTATGGAATCTATTGCAATTTGATATGGCAGTAATCTATTCGTCCAAGCCTGACTTGTGCATAATTGAAGAAAACGGGAAGAATCAACAAGGTCTGAATCAAGATCTCCAACCACCAGATAACAAGAAAATAGCATAAACAAACATAAGGCAATATTTACCACCACAAAGACTTTTGCCCTGAGTCGGAACCTAACCTTCAACCAGCTATAAACAAGAGCAAGGCTCAGAACAATCAAAGCCATTATTAATGAGGCCACAGCAGCCCGAGCCTGGGTCTGCCAAAGGCCGATGAAGCCAACAATTGCTATAAGAACAAAATAAAGAGAGTGCATATTCAGTTCATTCTTTGACAAAGTCCACCTGCCCTCTTGCAAATTAATGGGCATGGCCATTAACAGATAGATGGGAAGAAGGGTAATCAAGAAATTGGCAAAAAGATTTGGGTTGCCAAAAGTCGAAGGAGGCCGATCCATATTTTGACCGAAACCCATTAAAACCACATAGATTACCACCAGGCCAATAACAGAAAACATCTTAGAGATGTCGCCTCCATCGCACAAACAACTCAAACAGCAGGTGAGCCAGACCATATAAACAATATGAATCGCCAACTCATGGTTCATTAAATAATTTAGAGTCCCACCATGGAGATAAATGCCAGGCAAAGTTGCCAGAATGGGTAAAGAAAGAAAGAGAACCCACCTCCAAGACAGGCATGAAGGGGCTGAATCTTCATGCCTGTAATGACGAAAAATGGGTACTACTAAAAACAGAAATGATGTAACTAAAAACAGAAGAAAAGTCTTTTGGATATTAACCCTGGCAAAAAAATCACCATAGGAACTAGCAACCAGAAAAACAGCCAGAGCCGGCAAAAAATATGAATATTTAAGGATTTTCTTCAATGTACAATGATCTACTTTTTGCATATTTACTCTATAAAAACTAACTTGAATTTTACATTATTATCCAGATAATGTCACCACCCGGCTAATTGCCGAAGCCCGGCAAAGGAGCATGATAAGGCGGTCCAGGCCAAGAGCAATGCCAGAAGCCGGTGGCATTGATCCAAGATCCCGGAGAAACTCTTCGGGCATGGGGCCGGGATCACGACCTTGATCCTGGATATTTTTCCGCTCTTCGACAAAACGACGGCGCTGCTCATCAGGATCAGTCAGTTCAGAAAACCCATTGGCAAGCTCAACCCCCTGCCAGTAAAGCTCAAAACGCTCGGCCACAGGACTACTATCTTTAAGCCGGGCAAGAGAGGCCAGTGATGCAGGATAATCATGGAGAAATTGGGGCGTGATCAGGCCGAGGTGAGGTTCCACCCGCTTCACCAGGACCTGGTCAAAAGAATCTGCAGCCACAGCATCCATGGCAGTCAGCCCGCCATAACAACGGAAGGCCTCATCAACTTTTAAGCGGGACCATGGTTCAGGGCCAGTCAATTGACTGACCAGATCCTGATCAAGCTCAAGGTTCCGACCAAGATAACGGAAGAGATCCTCGCATTCCTCCATCAGGCCATGATAGTCAACACCCGCCTGATACCACTCCAACATGGTGAATTCCGGCAGGTGCAGGTCACCCCGTTCCCCGGCCCGGAAGCATTTACATATCTGAAAGACCTTAGAATTGCCAGCGGCAAGCAGCTGTTTCATGGCAAGCTCAGGCGAGGTCTGGAGAAATTTATCTCCTACCCGAACCGGCTCGATATTGGCCTCAGGGGCAATGGCAGAAACAAGAACAGGGGTATCTACCTCGAGATACCCCTGCTGATCAAAATAGGCTCTAACCGCCCTGATTATTTCACTGCGCTTTTTCAGCAAGACTCTTTAACCCATGGCTGAACAATATCTGGCATTATAAGCCCCTGCCCCGGTCCGGAAAAACGCAGATTACGCCAACGCCATTAATCTATTCCTTGACCCGGGTAATATACTCCCCTGAACGGGTGTCGATCTGAATCCGATCACCCTCTTCGACAAAGGGAGGCACCTGGAGCTCATAACCGGTCTCCACTGTCACCGGTTTGGTATCAGTGCCACTGGTATCGCCTTTAGCCCAGGGGTCAGCCCGAACCACTTCAAGGTTAACAAAATTAGGCAGACTTACCCCAATGGGACGCTCCCGGAAAAGAAGAACTTCCACATCCATATTATCAACCATATACCTGGTATTATCCCCGATCATATCCACCATAATGGCTATCTGATCATAGGTCTGATTATCCATGAAATGATACTCATCACCCTGGGAATAGAGATATTGCATGGTTCTTTCTTCCAGAGCTGCTTTCTGGAATTTATCATTGGAGCGAAAGGTCTTGTCAAAGGCATTGCCGGTGACCATATTCTTCAGCCTGGTCCGATAAAGGGCCTGGCCCTTACCCGGCTTGGAAAACTGAAAATCGGTTATGATATAGGGTTCATCATCAATCTCAATCTTGAGCCCTTTACGCAAGTCTGATGCAGTCAGCATTTTTTCACCATTTTAGTTCTATTTATTAAGCTTTAATTTCTTTCTTGGTAACGGCCTCAGCCTTAACCCGATCAAGAAGATCAGCCAGGGCTGGTTTGACATTTTCCCTGATATCACCTGCAACCACTATATAGAGCAGATCATCACCAGGCATAAACCTGCCGGTAAGTGCCTCAATTACTATATCGAAAATCCCTTCCATCTTCAGAAATTCCTGGCGGATCTCTTCAATTTTAGCCAGATCAGGGGTAACCTCCAGGGCAACCACATCACTATGATCCTTCCGACTCCACGCCCGTACCGTTCCATTATGAACCAGAACCATGCCGACATTTTCGGCAAAAGCCGGGTTTTCCTTCATCTTCGCAATTGTTTTTGAAATATCCATTTTCATCTCCTTAGCCACGGATCATCTCCGCCAACGCAAAGGCAAGCTCAAGGCTCTGCTCGGCGTTAAGACGGGGATCACAATTGGTCTGATAATTACGATTAAGCTCCTGAGCGAGAATATTACGGCCACCACCGACACATTCGGTAACATCATCACCGGTCAGCTCAAAATGCACTCCCCCGGGCACCGAGCCTTCAGCCCAGTGGATCTCGAAAAAGGAACGAAGCTCCTGGAGAATGTCACTGAAATTTCTGGTCTTATAGCCGCTGGTGGCGGTATAGGTATTGCCGTGCATGGGGTCACAGCTCCAGACCACCTGAAAACCCTCTGCCTTGATCTGGCGAACAAGGGCAGGCAGGTAATCTGCCACCTGGTCAGCACCGAACCTGGTGATCAGGGTCAAGCGGCCAGGTTCATTATCCGGGCTCAATTTATTAATTAATTGTTTCAGCTGATCAATATCATGATCCGGGCCGATCTTGACCCCGATGGGATTACCAACGCCCCGAAGAAACTCAACATGGGCCCCGTCCAGCTGTCTGGTCCGGTCACCAATCCAGACCATATGGGCTGAACAATCGTACCATTTGCCGGTGATGGAGTCCTGGCGGGTAAGGGCCTCTTCATAACCGAGAAGCAGGGCCTCGTGGGAGGTGAAAAAAGTAGCCTGATTAAGCTGGGGGATGTCAGTATCAATCCCCACCACCCGCATGAAATTCAGAGCCTGGTCAATCTGGCCGGCCACCCGCTCATAGGACCTGCCCATGGGCGAGCTCCTGACAAACTCATTATTCCAGGCATGTACCCGGTGTAAAGCCCCGTATCCGCCCCTGGTAAAGGCCCTGGCAATATTCATGGTGGCTGCTGCCAGATAATAACCCTTGACCAGCCGCTGGGGGTCAGGGATACGGGCATGGGCATCAGCCTCCGGGCTGTTTACCATATCACCCCGATAGCTGGCGATCTCCTGGCCAGCCACCACCTCGGTATCAGAGGAACGGGGCTTGGCGTATTGACCGGCCAGGCGCCCCACCTTGATCACCGGCTTAGCACCGACATAGGTGAGAATAACCGCCATCTGAAGGATTACCTTAAGGGTCTCCCTGATCCCGGGAGCGGTACATCGCTCGAAATCCTCGGCACAGTCACCGCCCTGGAGCAAAAAAGCCTTGCCCGTCACCGCATCCGCAAGCTGTTCCTTCAGGGTTCTTACCTCACCGGCAAAAACCAGCGGGGGCAGTTTAGCCACCGTGGCAACTGCCTGCTCCAGCTCTACCCTATCCGGCCATTGCGGTTGCTGCCTGGCGGTAAAATTCTGCCAGCTTGTCTTAGTCCACTGAGCCATCTCCACCTCCTTTCATGCCAGTACCTTCCGCTGCATCCAGCAGGACGCAGGGAGCACCGGCACAACAAACCTCAATATCAAATGCATTTAAAATCCGTAACTCCCGTTCCCTTTTTCGTGCATCAGCAAAAGGCTCCAAAACCATATTCCCGGTCAATTCCGCCAGCTGCCGGCAATCAGGAATCGCAGAAAGTCCGGTGGCCAGCACCTTGCCGGTTAAACTATCGAGAAGCTCGGCATCCTCACCATTGGTTACAACCGCCAGAGGAATCTGCTGGTCCTGATCAAGAACCCGGGCTGCAGCAATGGCAGCCCGCTCCCTGGTAACCAGAGAACCGGGGGCATAACGAATCACCATAAGACGACGGCCATTCAGACAGACCACAACGGTGATCCGGGAAACCACAAACTGCTTATTAAAAAGAGTCTCTATGGTTCGGCGCACCTCAAGGTCAGTCCGGGCGTAACCCTTTTCCACCACCAGCATCTGGTACAATTGCTGACGATAACGTTCGTCATCCGTATCAACAATGGTCTCCCCGGTGACATAATCATCACAGGTTCCATAGACCATATGGTGTTGAGGTACATCCATAAGCAAAAAAAGGGGCCCCGAAAGGCCCCTTAATAAAGATCAAATCCTATAATGGATCAATAAAAAGCCTGAATCTTACAGCTCCAGCCATGATTCAGAAAAGACACTCTGACCGGAAAGGGCCTTATAGGTCTTATAATGCTCGATGGCTGTTCCTTCAAGACCGGCAGGATCAGGATCATTGCCGTCCATCATTCCGTGGACCATGTCAACCAGGCCCTGACGCTCACCCTTACAGATGGCCATGAGTTCATCATCATAGGAATTAACAATGGCGGTGGTGATTCCGTATTTCATCAGCATGATGAGATAGGTCCGATCCAGGTATTTACGCAGGTGCTCGGCCACACCGTTTGAAACATTGGAAAGACCAATGGTGGAACCGGCACCGGGGGCGATATCCTGGAGCATGCTCATAAATTCAAGACCAGAGGCAATCTGATCCGCACCCAGGGTAATCGGGGTTCCAATGGGGTCAAAAAGCATCTTTTCATTGGGGATTCCAGCCTCAGCCAGAGCCATCATCAGGTCAACAGACATGGCCGCACGCTCGTTAGAGTCCCGGGGCATTCCGTCCGGGCCCCAGAGAAGGGCAATAACATTACAACCAGACTCAGCAGCAACCGGAATCAACTTCTCCATCCGCTCCGGCTGAGCCGAAATAGAATTCATGATGGCAGCTTCTTTATTCTTAACCGCCTGAAAACCGGCAGCCATGGCATCGGTATTGGTGGTGTCGAGACATAGAGGAGTGTCAACCACTGATTCTACCGCCTCAACACACCAAGGCATAAGATCAGTACCGTCTTTACGGGCAGGTCCGATATTAAGGTCAAGATAAGCGGCACCGGCGGCAGCCTCTTCCTTGGCCATTTCCTGAACAGGACCGGCATTTCTCTCTTTCATGGCACTGCCACTACGGGTACCCATGATGTTAATACTCTCGGCAATAGCCATTACCTTCTGCGACATAATAATTCTCCTTAACAATATTAATGGATCATTCTTAATTGACCTTAATTCTTAACCATAATTTACTCAAACACGAAAAATAGCCTTTACCAGGCTCATTGTCAACCTTCAATATCCCCTGAGTCGCCGCCACCAATTCGACACCAGCACCGAACCAGCCAATGCCCTTTCCCACCGGGAAGGAGCTGAAACATCCAGTCCATGACCTTCGGCCTGAGCATCATGACGATAATGAATATGCCAGCCCTGCCGGGCCAGACCAACCGCCAGAGCAAGGGGCCACAACACAGGCAGCCACCAGGCAAGGGAATTAACCGCCAGAGCATGCCTGTTGAGAACCATGGGCGACCCGAAAAGCCAGTCTGCTTCACCACTGCCATACTCCTGCCATCCTGGCATTACCCGACCCGGCCTGCCGAACCAGAGGCCGACCAGGGAGGGAAGCTGACGGGCCGCAGGCAAAACCTTACCATTAATCATAACCTTGGGGGCCACCAGGGCAATATCAGGATGATCATCAAGAAAAGAGACCAGGCCCATAAGAGAATCGGCCAGCGGCAATAGACGGTAGTCCCAGAAGGCAAGGTAACGGCCCCGGGCAACAGATGCCGCCACATTCAAGGCCCGAACCGGAGAAAACCGCCCGGAACATCCCAGCACCTTAACTTCTGGCCGCTCTTCCCAGCCATTTAATTGTTCTACCACCTCCCGGGGGCAGACAAGAATAATTTCCCGGCCCAGATGATCATCAGTAGCCGAAACCGCCTCCAGAAAAGGGGCCAGATCAGCATCAGCGTCACTTACCGGCACACAGAGAGAAAGATCCGGCAGAACCCGGGTAACCATCCGACAATCAGCGTCCAGCCGTGGGGAAAAGGCTTAAATCGGTATGAGGAAGGAAAAGAGCCGCCATATAATAGGTCATGAACTCCGGATTCTCGCTGAGCTCCATATTGGTCATCAGGGTACGAACCTTGATCCGCTCCCTGAATCGCTTATGGTCAATGAGACTGATCTGGGCCCCGAGAAGCGAGCCATTACCCAGATAATAAAAACGATCCCGATCAATATCAGGAAGCAGGCCAATGGCAATGGCCCGTTCAAGATCAATATAGGCACCGAAATTACCAGCCAGTACAATCCGGTCAAGATCCTGGAAGCTGAGACCAACTGCCTCAAGCAGGGTCTGATAACCGGCATACATGGCCCCTTTGGCCCGAATGAAATTATCGATATCAACCTCGGTAATGACAATGTCCTCGCCAATGAGAGAATCTCTGTCCCAGGCCAGGACATATTCATAACCGTCCCGACCCTCCCGAACCCGGGGATGATCAAGGTCTCGTTTAAACTTGCCCTGGGGATCGACAACCCCGACTTCAAGGAGCTCGGCTACGATACTGATCAGACCGGAACCGCAGATACCCCTGGGCTTGGTCTGACCCACGGTAACAATCATGGGCTCAAAGGTCTCAGGATGGACATGGAAATTTTCAATGGCACCCTTACTGGCCCGCATCCCGAATTTTATCCCGCCTCCTTCAAAGGCAGGCCCGGCGGAACAGGCAGTACACATCATCCAGTCCTCATTGCCCACGACAATCTCGCCATTGGTACCGATATCAATAAACAGAACAAGCTCCTGACCCTCCGCCATCCGGCAGGAATGAACCCCGGAGACAATGTCACCACCCACATAGCTGGCGATGGACGGATAGAGAAAAAGACGGACCGAAGGATGAGCCATTACCCCCAGATCAGCCGCCCTGGTCAAAGGAAACTGACTGCAGGCCGGGACATAGGGAGCCTCCCTGATGAATTTTGGATCAATCCCCAGCAAAAGATGACTCATCACCGTATTACCGGCGGTCATGATATAACTGATGTCGCTGGGACTGATCACCTCGTCCCGGCAAACAGATTGAATAATCTCGTTTATGGTATAAACCACCCGCTCCTGAAGAGTGGTCAGCCCCCCAGGCCGCTGGGAATAGATGATCCGGGAGATTACATCCTCACCATAGGCAATCTGGGAATTATAGGCCGAGGCCTCGGCCAGTACTTTCCCGGAATTAAGATCAACCAGAACCCCGCCTACTGTGGTGGTACCGATGTCAATAGCCAGCCCGTAGAGGCGGTCGGTTGTATCCCCCGGCTCCACCGCAATGATCCGATCGGGCTCTTCCGCCCTTTTGCCCCGCAGCATGAGCAGGGTCACCTCCCAATCGGCCTCCCGCAGAATAAAAGGAAGTTCCTGGAGCATCTCGGGATGATCATAGGTGGGTTCAACACAGTCATGACAGCCCTGGCGAATAGCCCGGAGCAGACGCTGCAAATCCGGGATATTATCATCAATTGCCGGCGGCTCCAATTTAATAAATCGTTTCTCCACCGGCGGATCAACATCCCATTTGCCGATAAGAACATCGAGGGAGCGGGCTGAAATGGCCCTGGTGGTTTTAGGCTTTCTCTTTAAGACCTTGCCTGCCTTATTAACCTCCACCGGGATCTCCACTTCCAGATCCGAAGCCACGGTAGCCTGACAGGCAAGGCAGGTGCCGTCAGCCACCTCTTCAGCAGTAAGGTTATGGCTGTGATTACCAGAAACCTCGCCCTTATTGACCTTAACCTGGCACTTACCGCAAACCCCGTCACCACCGCAATAGGCATGGATATAAACCCCGGCCTTAGCCGCAGCTGACAGAAGGTTCTCACCCTCTTCAACTTCAATGGAAACATTATCCGGTAAAAACTTAATTGTATTCATTATCTATTTCCCCTGAAAAATCGGCAAATTAAAGCTATTTAATAGCTCAACTCTATACAGGTTGTCAAGAATGGGCAATTTATAAATTTACCTTGTGTTGAAACAAAATTTTTGTATATAAGGTAACTTAGATTCCTCTTCATAAGACAAATATGACGGCTTCACCGTCATCAAGATAATTCAATTTTCAACCAAACTCAGGAGATGCAACAATGGCTGGCGACAAAGTGATTCATATTACAGACGGCGATTTTGAAGACAAGGTAATCAAATCTGAAATCCCCACCCTTATAGATTTCTGGGCCCCCTGGTGCGGTCCCTGTAAGGCAATCGGACCAGTTATCAACGACCTGGCCGAAGAATACGACGGCAAAGTCCAGGTCGCTAAAATGAATGTTGACGAAAATCCGGAAACACCGGGTAAATTTGGCATCCGCGCCATCCCTACCCTGATCCTTATCAAAAACGGTGAGGTGGCAGACCAGATCACCGGTGCTGTAGGCAAAACCCAGCTGGTAGCCATGCTGGACAAATGAGCGACAATATCCATCAACTAGTAATTATCGGCGGTGGTCCAGCAGGGCTTACCGCCGGTCTTTATGCCGCCCGGGCACGGCTGGATGTTATCCTCCTGGAAAAAGGAGCTGCCGGCGGCCAGATACTTAATACCGATTGGATTGATAATTATCCAGGGTTCCCCGAAGGGATATCCGGCTTTGAACTGGCGGATAAAATAGCAGCCCAGGCCGCCCGTTTTGACCTGATCACCCGTTACGGCTCGGTCAGTCAGATGAACCTTGCCCCACAGGTAAAAGAAATCACCCTGGAGGACGGCGAGATTATCAAGAGCCAGACCGTTATCCTCGCCACCGGTGCCCGTCCTACAACCCTTGGCATCCCCGGAGAAAAAGAATTTGCCGGTAAAGGCGTATCCTATTGTGCCACCTGTGACGGCCCTTTCTACCGTAATCAGGAGATAGCGGTAATCGGCGGCGGCAACACCGCCATTCAGGAGGCCATCCACCTGACCAAATTTGCCACCAGGGTTTCAGTTATTCATCGCCGCAATGAACTGCGGGCCACCCAGGTTCTCCAGGAAAAAGCCAGGGCCAATGACAAAATCGAGTTCATCTGGGACTCTGTCGCCACCGAGATTACCGGAAATGACGGGGTTGAAGGGATCAAGCTGAAAAACCGTCAGGGTGAAGAATCAACCATAGCTGTGCACGGGGTCTTTGTTCTCATCGGCATCCAACCTAACAACGAAATGCTGCCCCTTGGCCAGCTCGACCATGACAATGGTTTTATCAAAACCGACCAGGAAATGCGCACCTCCATTAGCGGGGTAATGGCAGCCGGTGATATCTGCAGTAAAAGGGTACGCCAGGTGGTGAACGCCACCGGTGAGGGGGCTGTTGCCTGCCTTGCTGCCGAAGACTACCTGGTCGACCTTTAATACAGGGACAAAAATGATGGATAAGATTCAGCCCATAACCACCCTTGGCAAATTCGCAGGCTACACCCTGCTGACCCTGATCATTTCAGTCAGTGGCTGCGCCGCTCCGGAAGACATGGATATCGGCAGCGTCAAGGTTAAATTCGGCAGCCACCATTTAGAGGGAGACGACTCTGCCCCGGTGATCATGGGCCCGGACGAAATCACCAGCCAGGCCCTGGCCAAATTCAACCACGGCCAATATGCCAGCGCCCTGAAGAAATTCAAGGAAATTGAGAACCGCTTCCCCTTCTCCCGCTACAGCATGCTGGCGGAGCTGAAAAGTGCTGACTGCAATTACTACCTGAAAAAATACGAAAAGGCCATTGAGCTCTACCAGAAGTTTTTAAAGGAACATCCTACCAACGAGGCTGCCCCTTATGTCATGTTCCAGATAGCAATGTCATATTATCAGCAGATCGGCACCGTTGACCGGGACCCAGGCAGTGCCAGTAATGCCGAAGCCGCCTTCAACAAGCTGCTCAGGGTTTATCCTGACTCAGCATACAGCCAGGAGGCAAAGGCCAGAACAAAAGCAGCCCGTAATTTTCTGGCCAACCATGAGATGTATGTGGCCAGCTTCTACCTGAAAACCAAAAAACACAGCCAGAGCATCCATCGCCTTGAGTACCTGCTTGATTATTATCCAGAGACCCAAATAGTTCCCGAGGCTGAAGAGCTGCTGGCCATTCTCCAGGCCGGCCAGGTTCCGAAAGGCTCCTGGCGGGACTGGATACCCCAGATCGGTCTGCCGGACTGGACCATCTTCGATTCTTTCAAGGTGGCCCCTTAGCCTGAGCCGGCACCAGCTAAATTCCAGATTCGAGCTTAACCCTTAAATCTTTTATCATAGCGTTCCTGCTCACTGTAAACACAGCCGCAATAGGGTTGGCGGTAGATCCCCATGGCAATTGTTTTATCAATCCCCTCCTGCCAGCCCTGGCGGAAATCATCATAATGGAAAGAGACCCCGTACTGGCGACCAATTTCCTCCCCCAGCTCCCGGATAAGCTCATGGTTCTGGTACCGACTATAGAGAAGGGTTGAGCTGAAGGCATCAGCCCCAAGCTCAAGGGCATACTCAGCCGTTGCAATCAGCCGCATCCGGTAACATTGCCGGCATCGATCATCCTCCCGAAAAACCACCTGCCGCAGGTAATGACGCAAACCGTATTGCCGATCAATTTCCACCGCCATCTTCTCTCTTGCGGCAAACTCCTCAAGAGCCACAATCCGCCGCCGAAACTCCTTGAAAGGATGAATATTAGGGTTATGGAAAAACCCCTTAACCTCCATCCCCTGCTGACGAAGAACCGCCAGAGGATAGACCGTACAGGGGCCGCAGCAGACATGTAGAACAAGCTTCACAGATTCACCTTGAAATCCCGGGGATCAATATCATATTTATGGACCTTATAATTAATTATCCGCAGGCTGGAGCCAAGAAGCTCAGCGGTTTTGGTCTGGTTGCCCCCGGTTTTCTTCAGAGAATCAACAATGAGCTCCCTCTCAAAATTTTCCACCGAGGCAGCAAGTGAAAGGGGGGTGGCAGCATTAACACTGTCTGCCGACTGTAAGGTAGGGGGCAGGTGGTAGCTCTTGATGGTATCATCATCACAGATTAGGGTCGCCCGCTCCATACAGTTTTCCAGTTCCCGGACATTACCCGGCCAATGGTATTGAACCAGGAGATCAATCGCCGGAGTGGATATCCGGGAGATGTCCGTATTATTCTCCTTACTGTATTTTTCCAGAAAATATTCTGCCAGCAGCAAAATATCGGTCTTCCGCTCCCGCAAGGGCGGCAGATAAACCGGAAAGACATTGAGACGATAATAAAGATCCTCCCTGAACCGACCGTCAGCCACGGCCTCTTCCAGATCACGATTGGTGGCAGTAACCAGACGGACATCACAGGAAACAGTCTCCACTCCCCCCAGACGCTGGAACTCCCGTTCCTGGATAATATTCAACAGCTTAATCTGTACAGCAGTACTGATCTCGCCGATCTCATCAAGAAAGAGGGTGCCCCCTTCAGCCTGTTCAAAACGCCCTTTTTTCGAGGCAGTAGCCCCGGTGAAGGCCCCCTTTTCATAGCCAAAAAGCTCACTTTCCAGCAGGGTTTCCGGAAGAGCTGCACAGTTCACCGTCACACAGGGTCGGGAGGAACGCTGGGAATTATAATGAATTGCCTTGGCCACCAGGGTCTTACCTGTACCGGATTCTCCACGGAGGAGAATGGTGGCATTACTGTCCGCCACCCGATGAATCATTTCAAATACCTCCTGCATCCGGCTGCTGTTACTCACCAGGTTGCCGATCCGGTATTTCTTGCCAAGCTCCCGCCGCAGAAGCCTGTTTTCCTGCTCCAGTTTTTTCTTTTCTTTATTAACCGCAATAATCCGCATGACCGTCTGGGCAATCAGGCCACTGAGCACCAGAAGAAAACGGACATCCTTATCCAGATCAACCTCTGGTTTATACTCCTTATCAATACTGAGAGCGCCGATGGTCTGGGGACCATGCTTAATAGGCACACAGAGAAAAGACACAGTCCGATTGGAAATATCACCCCGGGACTGAGTCCGATTAAGAAAAAGGGGCTCTTCACTGATCTGGGGAACAACAATGGGGGAGCCACTGGCCACCACCCGACCGGTAATCCCCTCGCCTACCTGGTAGCGCCCCTTCTTTCGGGCCTTATCACTCATCCCGTGGGCAACCTCAATCTCCACATGGGCAGTACCCGGGGCCACAATGCTCACCGTGCCATTAAACATCTGTTTACGCTGCGCCAGAATCTCCATAACCGCATGGAGACATTCTCTGAGGTTGGAAGAAGAGGCCAGAGCCCGGGTGGACTCATAGAGAGTGGTTATCTCGGTAAGCTCTCGGCTCGTCTGATCAGAAATAATCATATTCGCAGGATAACAGCCGGATTAAACAATCAGGTGATAAGCTGGGAAGCAGGAAAAATCAGGGTTATGTCCCGCCGGTTCAAAGAAAGAAAAGATGTATGGGATAATAGCTCCCCGGAATCAAGATGAAAAATGGAGGCATCGGTTACCGGCAGAAAGCCACCCTCTTCTGATTCCATAAAATCAGAGACCCTTTCCCGGGCCAGGAGATGGATCTTGCCCTGGATCTTCAATTTGGCGGTAAAAATCACAACATCAACCGTATCTTTCTCAACCAGTACAGGCATCCGATTCCTCCATCACCAGATTAGAAATCAATTCTAACTAAATAACCAGATACATGGCCCTGCAATTACCCACTCTTAACCATGTCAACAGGCTAAACTAAAAAAATTTCAAACATCTCCAGATTTGAATCTTACAAAAATGTACTTAAAACACCACCCAAAAAACAAAAACTATGCAAACATACGAAGATTCTCAGCCTGCTCCAGACTGTCCTGATCAAAACTACGCCACGCCCGCCCCGTACATCAGCAAGGCTGAGGGAGTAAAGATGGAGTGCTATTTGAACCTTACAGCAATGCATCCGCAAGAGGAGAAGGATCCTTGTCAACCAACAAGGCAGGCAGATCCCGGGCCAGCACCCGGGACCATACATCATAGCCAACAGGGGTCAGGTGAACCCCGTCATCCTCAAAACAGACCTCACCCTGCTGCCCTGCCCGAACAAAATCTCCATAAACATCCAGATAACCGGCACCCTCGTCTTCAGCCAGATCTGCCAGCAACCGGTTAAGATCAGCCACCCCCGTCTCCCCCAGCCAGGAAAGCGGCATGGGCAGAAGACTGGTAACGACAAATGTCGCCCGGGGCCAGGACGACCGGCATTCCTCTAAAAGGCTCTGATAGGAAGGCAGAAAAAAACAATCACCACTTACCAGATTATTGGTCCCGATCATGATCATTACCATGGCAGGGTCCGGGTAACGGTGATTAAGCACCGGTAAATAAGCGGTCAAGCCATCCACCGTCTCTCCGGCCACTCCGCAATTAATAATTTCACCATCAATAAGATTACTGGACCAATGGTTAAACTGCACCAGAGAATCCCCAATGAACAAACAAGTCATCATCCTGCTCCCTTTCCGTTTTCTGCAATGAATACCAAAGCACCCATGGGACCAGCCTCGACCATGGCCCCGGCAACCTCCAGGGCATCCTCTTCCCCATGGCAATCCAAACCATAGGGGGCTGAGGTATCCACCAGCTGACGCCAGGGACCACCAGCAGAAGGCAGAATAAAATCAAGGGTGGAAGGGCCGCAATTGACGGCAATAAAAAAATCCGAATCATTAACTCCGCCACCATCAAGAAAAAACCCCAGGGCCCGACATTCGGAAGACCAGTTCTGCTGACCGGGGCGGACATACTGCCAGCGAATATCACTGTCATCTCCCCCCTGGGAGCTGAAAAAATCCACCCGCCGGAAAACCCTGTGTCCCTTACGCAGAGTGATGAGATAACGAAAAAAGCTCAATAGCCCGGAATTTTCCTCTGCCAGTCGCCAATCAAGCCAGCTGAGATCATTATCCTGACAATAAGCGTTATTATTCCCCAACTGGCTGCGGCCAAACTCGTCACCAGCCACCAGCATGGGAGTCCCCTGGGAAAGCATGAGAATTACTGCCATGGTTTTAATCCGCCGCAGACGCAGGGCCATGATTTCAGGATCATCACTTTCACCCTCCACGCCACTGTTCCAGCTGATATTATGATCGCAGCCGTCCTGATTTTCCTCACCGTTTGCCAGATTATGTTTTCGATTATAACTCACCAGATCCATCAGGGTAAAGCCGTCATGGCTGGTGACAAAATTAATGCTATTGGCCGGCTGCCGCCCCTGCTGGTACAAATCAGAGCTGCCGGCAATCCGGGTGGCAAGGGATGCCACTGTACCCTGCTTACCACAGGTAAAGGCACGGACATCGTCCCGGAACCTGCCATTCCACTCGGCCCAGCGGATATGGGAGGAAAACGAACCAACCTGGTATAGACCGGCAGCGTCCCAGGCCTCGGCAATTATCTTGGTATTGGAAAGCACCGGATCTTCGGCGATCTGCTCCACCACCGGCGGATTACTCAAGACCTCGCCCTGGGAGTCCCGGCCAAGAACAGAGGCAAGATCAAAACGAAACCCGTCCACATGCATCTCCACCACCCAATATCGAAGAACATCCATTATCAGATTGCGGACCAGGGGGTGGTTACAGTTCAAGGTATTGCCACAACCGGAAAAATTAAGGAACTCACCCTCCGCTCCCAGGAGGTAATAGACAGAATTATCAAGACCCCTGAAGCTGTAAACCGGACCATCTGCCCCGCCTTCCGCCGTATGATTGAAGACAATGTCTAAAATAACCTCAATACCGGCCCGGTGCAGGGCCCTAACCATCTCCTTAAACTCCCGCACCTGATTACCATTGACCCCGCAAACCGCATAAGAAGCCTTGGGGGCAAAAAAAGAAATGGGGCTGTAACCCCAGTAATTTTTAAGAGGCCTGAAGGTCATGGGGTCAATATGGGTATTTTCATTTTCATTGAACTCGGTCACCGGCATGAGCTCAACAGCAGTGATCCCCAGTTTTTTAAGATAGGGAATTTTCTCGATAATACCGGCAAAGGTGCCGGGATGACTGACCCCGGAGCTTTCATGGCAGGTAAATCCCCGAACATGGAGCTCGTAGATAATGCTGTCCTGGAGTGGAATATTCAGGGGACGATCACCCTGCCAGTCAAAATCGTCATCAACAATGCAGCAGCGCCGGCTGAAAAGGCTCTCCGGCGTATTCCGGCCCCGCCGTTCATAATGCTCACCCCAGTTACTGCTGCCGGAAAGGGCCCGGGCGTAAGGATCAACAAGAATATTATCCTGGAAATAATGGCCACGACCAGGATCATAGGGGCCATCCACCTTAAAACCATAGCGGAGACTGGTATCCATCCCGCAAAGCATAATATGCCAGATATCGCCGGTACGATTTTCAGCAGGGTCC
The DNA here is from genome assembly GCA_964653055.1 of uncultured Desulfobulbia bacterium. Taxonomy (GTDB): domain Bacteria; phylum Desulfobacterota; class Desulfobulbia; order Desulfobulbales; family SURF-16; genus CAZZCA01. The sequence goes on from CAZZCA010000016.1 coordinate 17,246, forward strand.
AGCTCAACCTCAAACACCTTGTCCCCATGTCCTGAACGAAAAAGAACCAGACTGACTTTTTCCCCATGCCGGCAGAAAATGGCAAAATTAATACCCTCTGTCAAAATGGTTGCCCCGAGTAGAAGCGGGGTGCCTGGTTTAAACCTGATTGCCATTTTATTCTTTTTAGTAATAATTACTATTTACAAATAGATTTTGTGTACTTATAGTATAGACATAAAAACGATGAATGTACCACCATCCTTTAGACTCCAGGTCTATAATAAATAGCAGCCAGAGTCTATGAAATATTAACATGGAGGAAGACCATGGGAATCTTTGCAAACCTAGATATTAATCCGAAAGAATATCCTTCCATTGACTGGGATCTGCTGCCGGCGGAGACCTTTGCCATCTTTGAAAGCTGGGGAGGCAAAACCAGAGTCCGCAGCTCCAGGGAACGCCATTATTATTTCTTTATCGATAACTGGCAGAGCCCGGCATCCCTTTATCTTATGGAACGGGGAATCAGGCACTCAAAGTTAATGGCAAAAATTAAAGCTCCCCAGTCCCTGATCAACCGGGCTATTTCCACCCAGGGTACAACCAAGGCCCTGGACCGGACCTATGCCATCGACCATACCCTTAAAACCTGGCTTAAGGAAAATGTGGTTGATTCAACAGACCAGAAACTGGTTGAGCCGATTCATGATGAGAAACAAACAGAAAACACCAAAACACAATTACCGGGCCGCAACCAGCCGGTACCAGAGCTGGCCGCTGTTGCCCTGCCGGCCGCTAAAGGAGAATTAGCCGAAGAAGATGCCCCTGCCTTGATCAAAAAATATAATTTGTACGACTCTCGCTATAATCCCGCCGACACCTTTGATAATTACCTGGTGGATAACGGTGACGAACTTACCGTAAGCGATAAAGTCACCTCCCTGATGTGGCAGCGGGGGGGCTGCGATATTACCAGTATCCGCAAGATGACAAATAATGTAGCTCAATTAAACAAAGATCATTTTGCCGGCTATAACGACTGGCGCCTGCCCACCATCACCGAAGCCCTTTCCCTTATGAAGGCGGAGGTCAACCACAAGGGTCTGTATCTTGACCCATGCTTTTCCAGAGAGCAGCCCTTTATCTTTGTAGCCAACCACCGCAACCCCGGCGGTTATTGGTTCTGCGACTATAAACAGGGAACCGTATTCTGGGCTTCCGGTACCATCCCCGGCGGCTTCGGTCGAGTGGTCCGAACTGACAAATAACCTCCAGCCCCCTTCCATTTCCGGAAGGGGGTTTTTTATCATCTGACCCGGCAAATTACCTTGTCTCCTTAATCAGCCATGGATTAGAATGATCTGATTATGAGAACCAAAACATGCGTCCATCCGGACGGACATTTCCGCTGCGGTATCCACCAACCAGCTTACTCAGTTACTAACCTCCGGGAAAATGACTTTCCGGAAGAACTGGGACAAACTGAAAAAGAGCCGGTGACCAACTCCATTAATTTCCCCCAGGGAACGGTTATTGAAAACAAAGCCGACCATATCTACGAGATCACAAACCCCTTTTTCTTCCGGGGCACCACCTTCATCAACTCGGCCTGGGCCGACCGGACAGCCCAAGACCCCGGGCAAATCAAGCTGGCTCTCCCTGAAAAAACCTCCCTGAGGAAAAACACAGCCAGTCAATTAACCCAAAAAAAATACGAAAAACTCTTAAGCTCCCTGCCATCCAGCCTGCTCCTGGCCCTGGCAACCACCTCCACCGACCCGGAAGAACTCACCTTTCTTGCCCGGCTGAGCGCTGATTTTATTTATCAGAACAATGAACCCCAGGGCCTGAAATATGGGGATGGCAATAAACCCGAAATAAACAACCACGACCTCTACGAAGCCCTGGCCAATAACCCCCACCTGCCGGATACCTATAAAAACATCATGGTCCTGCGACCTGGTGTTCAGGGCGGCAGCGAGATAGTCGGTGAATGGCAGCAGACAAAAAGCCATATCTTCGAATACCTGCGTCGCAACTCATATATTCCCTGGGGTCATTACGCCGCCAATATGGCCCATGACTCTGTCCGCTACCGAATTAAAGATCTGAGCCCAGACGACATGGCGGGTCTCCGCCACCTTTATTATCAGCGCACCTACCTCCGTCTGGCTGAAGAACTGGAACCAGAGCAGGTAACAGCAAAACAAAGCATGTCGCCGGCCCAGCTGGAAGAGCTGCGCCGCAAGATCATCCATAAAATCAAACAGGGCTGGCAGCCATCTTTCAACTCCACCCTCTGGGGGTGGAATTTCGGTTTTGACTTTGCCCCCAGCGGCTATCGCCTCCATGCCTCCCACCAGCAGATCCACCAGCAATTTGCCATGCTGCCGGCAAAAATGCCCGGGCTGGCCGACAGCTCTGAAATGATAAACACCTACGGTTGCGGTGATCTTATCGGCGATTGCGCTGAAATTTACCAGCAGCAGACCAGCAGCAATCTCTTCAGCGACTACCTGCAATGCATCAGGAGTAATCAGCGTTTTGATGGGCGAAATGACCGGGAAAGCAGCCTGATCATCCATGAAGACGACAAAACAATTCTCATGGTCCCCAAGGCCCAGACCTCCCAATGGGAAATCCAGCTCTTCTGTAAGGGAAAAGTTGGCAATATCGTCGAGGCCGACCCGGACACCCGCAAAGCCATTGACCACGGCCTCTATCTCGGTCAGCAGATCCTGGCCGGTCTTGGTGCCAAGATGGTAACTTCCATTGAATACAGCAAGAGGCTGGACAATATCAACTCCGACCAGCCCCTGATCTATGCCCTTCTTCCCCGCCTGCCCTGGTCACCCGGGGCCTTCAGTGAGGCCCAGCTCCGCTGGATCATCGGTCATTATCCCGAGGATTTCGCCAGCCGCTGCCGCCAGCTCAAAACAGATCAAGCCCAAGCAAAGCCCTGCCGTAAAACATCTGAACTCAATCCGGCTTAGCAGATCTTTCCGGGCTGTTCTGACTATTGACAATAATTACCTCCGATTCATCTCCTTGCGCCCTGATCACGATTCAGCCGCTAAAACTGAATAAGCCAGAAACAAAATCTTCCTCCGCAGGACCTGTAAGGACAAAAGCCATAGGGGTTAAGGGAGAAGATCTTTACTTTGCCCCCTGTTTACGGTAAAAAAACAGCTTACATTATTAATATTACCACCCTGAAACAGGATGAGATATGAACAAGACAGGCTATTATGGAGAATGGGGCGGAGCCTTTATTCCCGAGGTTCTCTATGAGACCTTCCGGGAACTCAACAAGGTATTTGCCGATGTAAAGACCGACCCCGATTTCTGGCAGCAATACCGGGATCTCATGGCAACCTATTCCTGCCGGCCCACCCCCCTTACCCATGCTGAGAACCTGAGCCACCATTTCGGTGGGGCCCAGATCTATATCAAACGGGAAGACCTGAACCATACCGGTGCCCACAAGGCCAATAATGTCATGGGCCAGGGCCTTCTGGTCAAGAAAATGGGCAAAAAACGGGTAATCGCCGAGACCGGCGCCGGTCAGCATGGCGTTGCCACCGCCACCATGGCCGCTAAATTCGGCCTGGATTGCACCATCTATATGGGCGAAGAAGATGTCATGCGGCAGCGACCAAATGTCTTCTGGATGGAGAAGATGGGGGCGAAAGTAGTTCCGGTAACCTCCGGCTCCAAAACCTTAAAAGATGCCATTAACGAAGCCTTCCGTGACTGGGTGGCGGATATGGATGATACCCATTATGTCATGGGAACGGTCTGTGGCCCCCATCCCTTTCCGGAAATGGTGGCCTGGTTCCAGTCCATTATCGGGGAAGAGGCCAGAAAGCAGATCCTCACCAATGCCGGACAACTTCCGGCCAGGGTTTATGCCTGTGTGGGAGGCGGCTCAAACGCCATGGGAGTTTTTCAGGGTTTCCTCGCCGACCCAGAGGTAGAGCTCATCGGCGTGGAGGCTGGAGGCAAAGGCCTTGATTCCGGCCAACATGCCGCCCGACTCAGTGGCGGTGACGCTTCACCCGGGGTTGCCCAGGGCTATAAAACCATGTTTCTCCAGGACAGCGACGGCCAGATGCAGGATACCCATTCAGTGGCTGCCGGCCTTGACTATGTCGGAGTTTCCCCCATTCTCACCGATCTCTGGCAGAGCGGCCGGGTCCGTTTCGCCGCTGCCACCGACCAGGAGGTTATGGAGGCCCTTGAGCTGACCATGCAACGGGAAGGGATCATCCCGGCCCTGGAATCCACCCACGCCTTTGTCCAGGCCTTCAAGGAGGCCGGCGACCTGAATCCTGACCAGGCCATCCTGATCAATATGTCCGGCCGGGGTGATAAAGACATCTTTACCATTGCCAATGCCTTTGACGACCCATCCTGGAAAGAGTTCATCGTTGGCAAAGGAGCAGAATATGCAACTTGAAAAACAGATCAGCGAATCTCTCAAACAAAAAGACATTTTGCTGATGACCCATATTGTCCTCGGCTTTCCTTCCAGGGATGCCAATCGCCGGATCATTGAACAAATGGTTAACGGCGGTGTTGATATTATTGAAATGCAGATCCCCTTTTCCGAGCCCATGGCCGACGGCCCAGTCATTGTCCGGGCCAACCAGGAGGCCATTGAACAGGGGACCAAGGTTCGTGAATGCCTGGAATTTGCCAGAGAAATAACAAAAACCCACGACATCCCCTTCCTCTTCATGACTTATTACAATATTCTCTATCAATTCGGGGTGGAAGAATTCCTGGAAGAAGCAAAGAAGATAGGGATCAAGGGCCTGATCATCCCTGATCTGCCGCCTGAGGAAGGAGAGAATTTCTACCAGACAGCCCGCCGCCTGGGGATCGCACCGATCATGATCTACGCCCCAACCTCAACCCCGGAACGGATGAAGTTTCTCGCAGAATACGGTGATGGATTTGTCTATTGCGTAGCCCGCAAAGGTGTAACCGGCGCCCAGACCGATTTTGATGCCGAATTCCAGACCTATATCGACAAATGCCGCAAATCAACCGACATGCCCCTGGCAGTAGGTTTTGGCATCAGCAGCCGCCAGGACATTGAGTACCTCACCGGCAAGGCTGATATCGCCGTTATCGGGACCAAAACCATCAAACTGGTGGAAGAAGAAGGAATCGAGGCGGTAGAGCCCTTTATCAAAGGGTTGCGCCACTGACCAGAGTCAGGACCGAGGAAGACCCTTCCCCTGCCCCAGGCCGGATAATACAGTTGCGGCCGATAATTGACCCGGCCCCTACCCGGGCCTCTTTACCCACCAGGGTTATCCCGGTATAGAGGTGATCAGGGTAATCCCTGTTGGCAATTTTCTTATCTTCACCACTGCCCACCACCGCTCCGGTGCCAATCCGGACCCGTTTGTCAACAATGGCCAGGTCAACACTGGCATCCTTTTCAATAACAGTGTCATGGAAAATAATCGAATCCCGAACCATGGCCCCGGGCCGAACCCGAACCCCGGGGCTGAGAACAGAATTAATCACCTCGCCCTCAATAACACAGCCGGTGGAGATCATTGAACTCCTGACCTTGCTGCCAGCGGCAAACCGGGCTGGCGGCCGATCGGCCCGATGGGTAATTCCCCTAACATTTTCCTCCACATTTGGTCTGATCCCCCAGGCCTCAGGGGTGATCTCCGGATTTTCAGTCACCAGATCCATATTAGCCTGCCAATAGGCCTGGATGGTACCCACGTCCTGCCAATAATCCTCAAACGGGTAGGCAAAGACCGCATCATTGGCAATGGCACGGGGCACCAGATGCATTCCGAAATCAACCTCATCCCGATCTTCAGCCAGCATTGCCAGCAGATAGGCCGTATCAAATACATAAATTCCCATGGAGGCAAGATTGGTCCGGGCCACCTTGGGTTTCTCCTCCCATTCGATAATCCGCCCGGCATCATCGGTTATCCCGGCCCCGAACTGGTGAATATCCTCTTTCGGCACCACCATCATGCCAATGGTCACATCCGCCTTTTTCCGCCGGTGATAGGCCACCATATCGGCAAAATCCATGTGATAGATATGGTCACCGGACAGAATAAGGGTCTCCCGGGCAAGGTGACCTTTAATAAAATCAATATTCTGCCGCACCGCATCAGCCGTTCCCTGATACCAGTCTGAATCCTGAAATCCGGTGCGGGGAGGCAGCACCTTGATCCCCCTGATCCGGCCGGTGAAATCCCAGGCCTCGCCTGTTCCCAGATGCCGCATCAAAGACAAAGGCTTGTACTGGGTCATCACCCCGACATGGGAAAACCCTGAATTCATCACATTACTCAGACTGAAATCAATAATCCGGTAAACCCCGCCAAAGGGTACCGCCGGCTTGGCCCGGCTCTGAACCAGATTATTAAGCCTGCTGCCGACCCCGCCGGCAAGAATAAGAACAAGGGGGCTGTCCTGACTCATCTGACCACCTCCCCGTTTCTGATTTTCCGATTGAATTTTTCCGGCTGCTGCCGGGGAAAGATAATACAATCGGAACCGATCTCCGAACCAGCCGGGATCCGATTATTCCACCCCACCAGGGTCAACTCCTTATCCTGCACCGGACCCGGTTCCCCGATTCGCACCCGGGGACCGATGGTGACATTGACATCACTTATAACCTTTTCCAGCCGGCTTTCCTCTTCCACCACATTATTGAAAAAAAGAACCGAATCCCGAACCACGGCCCCTGTTTTCACCTGCACCCCTGGAAATAAAATTGACCGCTCAACCTTGCCGTCAACCACACAACCGTCATAGATAAGACTGTCGACAACCGCGGCTCCTGGCCCTATCTTCATGGGCTGACTATCCCTGATATTCCGATGCTCAAGGTTGGTCCTGAGCCCCCAGGAATCAAGATCAACTGCCGGCTTTGGCCCTAACAGATCCATATTACTCTGCCAGAACTCTTCCAGGGTTCGGCTATAACCCCAATAGCCTTTAAATTTATAGCCGTAAAGCCGACACTGCTGGTAAAGGAGACGGGGGATAATATCCCGGCCAAACTCAAAAGAGGCATCTTCAGTGGCGTTCTCTTTAAGGACCCGGCCCAGAACTTCCGGCTTAAAGCAGAAAACAGTCATGGAGGCCCAGTTAAAACGGGGTCGATCCGGCTTTTCCTTATAGCCAAGAACCCGACCTCCCCGATCCCCGTCCTCATCATCAAGGTCAGCAACACCGAAACGGCCGGCCCGGGCCATGGGCACCTCAAGGCAGGCCATGGTAAGATCGGCCTTCTTTTCCCGATGGTAATTTATAATATGACGGTAATCGAAATTATAGACATGATCACCGGAAAGGATGAGGATCTCCTCCGGATCATGATAATCAATGAAATCAAGGTTCTGAAAAACCGCATCAGCAGAACCCTTATACCAGGAAGTATTACCGTAGCCAGTGGAAGGGGGCAGGATGGATATCCCTCGATTTTTCCCCAGCATATCCCAGGCAGCACCAATCCCAATATGATTAATCAGGGAAAAACTGCGAAACTGGCTGAGAATGGCAATCTGCTCGAGACCGGACTGCATCAGATTGCTCAGGGCAAAATCAATGATCCGGTAAACCCCGCCAAAAGGCACGGCAGATTTAGGGCGGTAGCTGGTGAGAACACTTAACTCGTCAACCCGGCCACCGGCCAGAACCACAGCCAGGGTTTGCGGTTTTTTCCTCATAAATGCGCCCTTTCACTCAGTCAGAAGCTTACAGAATCAACAGGACAAGAAAAGATATTTAACCATAAATAACCCTAAATATACATAGAATTAATCAGGAATCAACAAAGAGAGAGCCGGACAAGGCCCATAAAGTTCGTCATCTCTTGCCAATTAGAGATGGCGGCGAATCAGGCGACGCAGGGTCTTGGTTGAGAAATCCTGATCAGCCTGAGGGAGGTTTTTCAGGGGCAGCTCAGCCCGGGCCGCTTCCCGATGACCACCGGCAACTCCAAACTCACCAAAGGTCCGGGAGGCAAGGGTTCCGGCATTTTTCTTATAGCCGTCACATCGATGGATAACCACCAGCTTTTCCCCATGAACACCGGAGATGAAAACCCAGGACACCTCATGAACCCGATTAAAGAAATCAGCAATAATAACCAGGATATCCGGATTACGAACCCGACCAACATGACAGTAAAGCCGCTGATTGTTGATCTTCATCTCGGCAAAAGCAGTCTTGAAATAATTGAGCTCTGATTTGCGCAGCTCACTCAGCTCAATCTTCCGGACCAGGTTCTGATTGGCGATATTAAAGAGATAACGAAAAGAAATGGCATCTGCCAGCCGGGCCTTTTTCTCGAAATTCTGGGTATCCACCTTAATGGCATAGAAAAGAGCGGTGGCCATGGCCACAGAGGGCTTGATCCCGGCTGCCCGCAGATATTCAACCATCATCGAAGCAGTAGCCCCGTAGTCCGGGCGGATATCAACAAAATCAGCCTCCCAGCCCTCACTTACGGGATGGTGGTCAATTACCAGGTCAAAATCCAGTTCAGCAAAACAGGGGTTGTGGGATGGCTGGGAATCAACAATGATGTATTTGGAAAAATCAAGACCCTTAAAACTCTTCAGGCGCTCAGCCGGAATCCGCAATTTCTCCATCATGGCCATATTGCTGAGCCGGCGAACCTCATTGGGATAACAGATCTGAACATCCTTGACCCGATAGCGGAGCAGGCGTTTAACCGCCCAGGCACTGGCCAATGCATCAGGATCTGCATTAATGACCACCAGCACTGAATCATCTTTTTCAAACATCTCCCAGAAAGCAGCCAGACGGTCCTTGGCGCTTTTCTGCATATTCCCCTTAAGACGGCACGGGGGTTTCCTTCTATTCAAGTTTGTCACCAATGGGGATCTGCCCCGAAACTACCTATAGCTTAAGGCCCTGGGGAATTTAAGCTATATCCCCTGGGTGGAACCTGACATCAATTTCTTTCTTTAACATATCGGGCTAAGTACTGGCAAGAATACTGGGCGCAATTAATCAAAAATCGGCACAGACGGGAAGAGAGACGGGTCGGTATGGGGAATGAAACGGGAACCGGAAAAACGGATCATGAACTCCTGGTTAACATTGAGCTCAAGATAGGTGATTTTATTAACCAGCTCCCGGCAACGACGGCGATGCTCAGCGTCCATCAGCACCTTTTCCGCCCCGGCCAGAGAGGAATTTCCAATGGCCGCAAAGGTTGTCATGGGCAGATCAGGAAGCATCCCTAAAGTAATCGCCTTCTGGGGGTCGATATGGCGGCCAAAGGCCCCAGCCACAAATATCCGGTGCAGATCAGCAAAATCCACCCCCACCTGATTCACCAGGGTGGTCAGGATAGAATACATGGCCGCCTTGGAACGCATCATGGCATCAAGATCAACCTGGCCGAAAACCACCGGCTCACCATTGGCAGCCTCCAGACCATCAACCACAATAAAGGCCGGACCTTCCGCTGTTTCGATAAAACGATCCGGACAGCGGTCTAAAATGAATTTACCGCGTATATCTATAATCCGGGCCAGATAGAGAGCAGCCGCCAGATCAATTATACCGGAGCCGCATATCCCCCGGGCCTTCTCACCGTCAATGGTGGAACAGGTCAGTTCCAGGCTGTCCGGATCAATAACCACCCGTTCAATGGCCCCGGGACCGGCCCGCATTCCCATCCGGGCAATTCCACCTTCAAGGGCCGGGCCGGCTGCCCCGGCACAGGCAATTAGCCATTCCCTGTTCCCCAGAACCACCTCGGCATTGGTTCCCACATCTATCAGCATGGAGGTCTCTTCCTGATCATCCAGCTCACTGGCAATAATGCCGGAGATAAGATCACCACCGAAATAACTGCCGATACTGGGCATAATCCAGACCGGGGCAAGAGACTGGATCGTCAGCCCGATATCCGCGGCCCGACAGGGATCAGGGGCATTAACCAGAGGGATATAAGGCTCACGACAGAGATTATACGGGTCAAGGGCAAACATAAGATGGATCATGGTAGTATTGCCGGAAACAGCCATGGCCCGAATGGAATCGCTGGCAATATCGGTCTGATCAACCAGATCCCCTGCCAATTCATTTATGGTAGCTACAATCTCCTGCTGAAGGGTGGCAAGACCATTTTCCCGGGCTGCATAATGGATACGGGTCAGGATGTCTGCGCCAAAGGCGATCTGCCGATTTTCCAGATTACTGCGGACAAGCTCCCGTCCGGAGAACAGATCGATCAGTGAGGCTTCAAGATGGGTGGTGCCCAGATCAAGGGCCATGGCCGGCAAAACCTTGGGCTTTGTCGCCATAAAATCAATTATTTCAAAGACAGAGCCGGCATCATTAACCAGGACCCAGCCCTTGAATGTGGCCTGGCGGAATTTTGCGGCAATTGACGACATAGCGGCAAAAGGCACACGAGGCCGTTGGCCGGTCTTTACCTCCACCTGGCGAACCAGACGATCCAGGTCACCGGTATTATCCTGGAGACTGGGTGCAGTAGCCTCTACCTCAATTAATCTGACAATTGTCGTTGAGCTCACAAAAAACCATGCCATTGTTTACATTCTATGATTTCCAGGTAAAATAACCTGAAGCTTCAATGCTGACCAAGATACCCGCAATAACCGGGCAAGGCAATATCGGAAATCAGACAGGATTAAGGCGGCAGCAGAGGCCTGTCGCTATCACCCTGGATAATTAAACCTAATAGTGAAAAACAGACCTCCGGGAATTTATACAAAAAATGATGAAGATCATGGCCATAGCAACAGGGGGCGGGCTGGGAGCAGTCTGTCGATATCTGTTGTTTGTCGGAGTCCAGCGGATTACTCCCCATGCCTTCCCTTTCGGCACCCTGGCAGTTAACCTGGCCGGTTCCTTTTGCATTGGTTATCTCTGGGCCTTTTTTGAAGGCAGCCGGCTGCTCGGGGTCTGGCGGCTCTTTATCTTCACCGGCTTTTTAGGGGGATTTACCACCTTTTCCACCTTTACCCGGGAAACCGCCCAGCTCCTTAAGATAGGAGACTATAAAACAGCAGCGGCCTATATCATTACCAGTAATCTCCTGGGAATTGTTCTGGTTTTCCTTGGCTATATGCTGGCCCGGAAATAGGCCCCCATACTTTTATGCCCTTTCTTCTCTATACATATCTTTTTACTGAGATTATCAGCCCCTTTCTCGCCAGCCTGCTGATCTTGGGAGGCATTCTTTTTTTCGGGCAGCTCCTGCCTGTTTTTGACCTCATGGTCAATTTCGGTATCACCCTGCCCGACTTCATCCGCCTGACCTGTTATCTTGTTCCCAATATTTTCATCTTTGCCGTGCCCATGGCAGCCATGCTGGCTGTAACCATCTGCTTCAGTAAACTTGTCAACGACAATGAAATGCTCGCCCTCAAAGCAGCCGGAATAAGTCTCTGGCGAATGCTGCCTCCGATTATCATCTTCGGAATATGCTGCACCATTATCACCGGCTATTGCGCCACCACCCTGCGGCCAGCCGGCACCATCGCCACAAAAAAACTATTTTTCAAAATTGCCGCCGAAAAATTCGACCGGGGCATTGTTCCCCGCCAGTTCAGCGAAGGGATCAAAAACATTGTCATCCACGTGGACCAGGTTGACCCGGAAACAAAAAAATGGCACGGGATATATATTGTTGATACCAGGCAGGCAGATCAGCCCCTGACCATTTTAGCAGCAACAGGTGATTTTTCCGGCAGCCAGGAGAAGATGCTGCTCTCCATTCGTCTGGAGAACGGATCCATCCATCAGGCCCGGGGAAAAACCACCCAGACCATTCAATTTGGCGAATACATCCTCAACCTGCCCCTGGAACATCCCAAATTCATCGGCAAAAAGAACGCCGCCGCCTTCGGCAAAAATGCCATGAACCAGAAGGAGCTTTTGGAAGAAGCCAGAAAATACGCCCCTGACTCCACAAACAGGGTAAAATTACTCATCGAGTACCATAAAAGACTGGCCCTGGCCTGGGGCTGCCTGATTCTGTCCATCCTCGGCCTGCCTCTGGCCCTTGGCCATCAACCTGGCCAGCGGACAGCAGGAGTCCCCCTGGCTCTTTCGGTCTTTATCATCTATTATGTCATCTTCACCGCCGGTAAAATCATGGCAGAATCCGGGATACCGGTGGCATTTGCCATGTGGAGCCCAAATGCAATTTTCACCATCCTTGCCTTCATCCTTCTCCGCCTCGCCAACCGGGAGATCCCCGGCCGTCATGTCGCAGCCGATGGTCTCAACCGCTTGCGCCTGATATTTACCGGCATAGGCAAAGCTACCAGGAGAGTGAAAAAATGACCATCCTGGAACGCTATCTGTTAAAAGAATTTTTCCGCAACCTGCTGCTGGTCACAACCTCTCTTATTGCTGTCTATCTTCTCATTGATTTTTTCGAACGGATCGACAATTTCAGCCATGCCGGCCGGACCGCACTGGCCCTGAATTATTTTCTGCTCAAGATACCGGTAATCTTTGATCAATTAGCCCCGATATCCATCATGCTGGCCGGTATTATCACCATGGGTCTGCTCCATCGCCGTAATGAGCTGATGAGCTTAAACAGCGGCGGTCTTCACCTGGTCAGGATTATCACCCCGATCCTGATGGGTGCCGCCCTTGTCACCGCCCTTTCCCTGGTCAACGGCCAATGGTTCTTTCCCCATGCTATCACTGAAACCGACAGAATCTGGCAGGAAGATGTCAAGCAGCAGCGGGCAAAGGGCATTATCCGCCATGGCCGCACCTACCACCGGGGCACGCAGGAGATCTATTCATTTAAAAACTCCGACAATAGCCGCAGGATATTCCATAATTTCAGCTATACCGCCTGGGACAAAGACTATAAACTCACCGTCCTTCTCCTGGCAGCAGAGGCCCATTGGCAGAACGAACACTGGCTTTTCAAGGACGGGCAGCTGAAAACAGCGCGCCGGGACGGGCCCTGGAATATTGAAATCTTCGAGGAAAACAACCTGCCCCTGCCAGTGCGGCCCGATGATTTTTTTCAACCGGCAACCAGAACCAGCCACCTGTCTCTGTGGCAGCTTTTTCTTGCCAGCATGCATGAAGACAGCCAGCGCCTGATTGAACTGCATAACCGTCTTTCCTTTATCTTCCTCGGCCTGCCCCTGCTTATTCTCACCCTGCCGGTTATGCTGATCCTTCAGCATCGCTTTAACTGGGAGATGGCCATAACCGTACCCTTCAGCACCATTTTTGCCTTTACCGCCTGGGCCTTATGGAACAGTGGCCAGGCCCTGAGTAAAGCCGCAATCCTGGGGCCGTTTATTGCCTCCTGGACCATGCATCTTATTCTGCTGACCACAGGCGGTCTGCTCCTCTGGTGGATCAACAGCCGTCATTAAACCCAAGGCCCCATACAATATAAATAACAAGATAAGATGACCATAAATACAGGCATAGTCGGGGTTCCACCCCTTGCCATAATCAAAGAAATCACAAAAAGAGGCGACCTGGTCCACGACCTTGACGAGCCCATTGTCTGCAAAGACCTGGAAACAGCCTCACCCTACCTTCCCAGGGTGTATTGCGCTATTTTACGGACAGTGGTTGTTAACGCCATTAACCTGGAGCTGGACCGGATCTATATTGATGTGGGCCCCGGCAAATGCGACTGCGCCCTCCATCTTGCCACCATCCTCAAGACCAGCCTCTCCATCCCCATTATCGAAACCAGAAATGACGACAAAACACCCTACGGCTTCCCCTTATGCCGGGCCCAGATGGATCTGACCGCCAGATTTGAGCAGATAACCAAAAGGGTCCAGTCCCCGGCTCAGTATGATCTGGACCGGCACCCGCCCTGCCAGCCTGTTGCCGGGTTCTGGGGAGTGCCTCCCCGGGATTTTTCCATTCTTTCCCTGTTCCCGGACAAAACCCATATTTACGGCTGGACCCGTTGCATGGAAAACAAAACCCCGGCAGATGTTGCACTGGAATCATCTTTTAATCCAGAAATCCCCACCATCTTCTTTGCCCAGTCCTTCTGTGCTAAAACAGCTCTGGCCAAATTCCTGGCCACCCGCCACCCCCACGGCCTGTACCTGGATGTAGACAGCACCTGCAGCAGCAGCGCCAAGGCTAAGGTCCAGGCCTTTCTCGAACTTTCAGGGGTGACAACATGATCCTGGCAGATTTCGGCACATCATATTGCAAAATACTTGATACCAGTGCCAGTGAGCCGCCCCGTCTGGTTGCCAGCCAGCAAATGGACAGAACCACCCCGGTGGATTATGCCACAGGCCATAACGGCAGGCGCCTTGACGGCCATTATGTCAACGAGCTCACCGCCCTTGCCCGGGGTGGAGAAACCCTGATCAATGAGGATAATTATGTTCTTCTTGATTGCGGCAGCCGGGACATCAAATATATCCGATACGAAAACGGCAAGCTGGCAGATATGGGCTGGAACGCTGAATGCGGTGCCTCCATGGGATTCACCATCGAACTTCTGGAAAAATACTATGATATCGATTTTAGCCAATTAGCGGTTCCGGTCAATACCTTCTCCGTAACCTGCGGGGTTCTCGGCATGAGCCATATCTTTGATGCCGTCACATCCGGCACCTCGGAAAAAGAGGCAGTGGCCCGCTTTGTTAAAGGTATTGCCTTAAATGCCTACCGTTTTGCCGGCAGCCCGACCACCATCTACCTCTCCGGCGGGCTCTGCAACAACCCTCTTTTTGTCAAAAGCTTCCCCTGTAATATCGTCTCCCTGGGACGCTTTGTCCTGCTTGAAGGTCTGCAGAAAATTGCCAAGGAAAAATAATCCATGAAAAACCTCTATATCTTTGCGTTAATCACCATGCCTGCCCTCAGCCTGCTGTCACCTGCCCCGGCAGTCAGCGAGCCTCTGCCCATGGGCTGTCATTGTTTCAAACAACGGGAATATAACCCCAGGGCCAAATTCCTGGCTGACCCCTATGTCCTGACCACCAGCTTCAACTCCATGCTGTCCCGGGCCCATGGCCTGTCCAAGGGCCAGATTATCATGATGCGGATGCGCCAGGGGGTTACCGCTGAAGACCTTATTACCAGCCTCCATATCGCCAGGGTTGTTGGTAAAGACTTCCAGCAGCTCCTCTTCGGCCGTAAGCAGGGCCGGAACTGGTCTGAATTAATCACCAACAACGAAAACCACCAAGACCCGGTATTAACCGCCATAAGAGAGAAAAAACCAGACCAGCTTATTGCCGGCCTTGCCACAGACCAATTAATCTCATCTTATTTCGACCTTAAAATGGCCCGGGTCTCTGAGCTTGGATCCCAGGGACTCACTGCCAAGGAAATCACCCTGGCCGCCGGCCTTTCCCGCAAACAGGACAAGCCACTTGACTCTATTATTCAGCAGGTCAAGTCAGACGGGCAGAGCTGGGGAGAGGTCGCCGCCGGTTTCGGTTATATCGGCAAAGAGGTCGGTGCCATGATAGAATCATTGAAAAAAAACTGATTATCGGTTTTCCTTGCCCTAATAATTTTTGTCTTCCGTTTCCGGGATGAACGCATGATCGCTCTGCGCTGTTAAACAGCCAGAGAGGAAAGTCCGAACACCGCCGGGCAGGATGGTTCGTAACGCGAACTGTTGCGGTCGTAATAACCGCAATAAGGAAAGTGCCACAGAAAATATACCGCCCCGCTACGGCAGGGTAAGGGTGAAATGGCGAGGTAAGAGCTCACCGCATCCCTGGCGACAGGGGTGGCAGGGTAAACCCCATCCGGTGCAAGACCAAATAGGAAAGCGTCTGAGGGCGGCCCGTCCAAGCTTTCGGGTAGGTTGCAAGAGGTGCCGGGCGACCGGCATCCCAGATAAATGATCATGGCCCCAAAAGGGTACAGGATTCGGCTTACAGGTCATCCCGGGAACGGAAGACAAAACTATTAAACAACCCTGACCTTATGACAAATACTGCCATCATAACTGCCGGGGGCAGCGGGCTCCGCCTGGGATCTGCCACTCCCAAGCAATTTCTTGAGCTGGCAGGAATCCCGGTGCTGACCCGGACCATCGAGGTCTTCGAAAAGACCCCGGCCATTGATCAGATCATCGTGGTGGCTCCTGCTGATTATCTCAAGCAGACCCGGGAACTCATCCAGAAATTCCAGCTTAACAAGGTAAGACGGGTTGTCAGTGGCGGCAAAGAGCGGCAGGATTCCGTAAAAGCAGGCTTAGACACCATAAGCGAAAAAGAGGGCCTGGTAATTGTCCATGACGGAGTCCGACCCTTTATCACCGCCTCCATTATTGAAAACTGCATCAACGCCGCCCATAAATCAGGGGCAGCCCTGGCCGCAGTGCCGGTGAGCGATACCATCAAGGAAGCTAATCAGGATGCCACCGTCCGCCGTACCATTGATCGCAGCTGTCTTTTTCAGGCCCAGACCCCACAGGTGGTTGAAATAGGGACCATGCGCCGGGCCATGACCACTGCTGAGACCAGATCGTTTATTGGCACCGATGAAGCCTCCCTCCTGGAAGAGATCGGGATCCCCATGACCATGGTGGAGGGATCAGAGAGGAATATCAAGATAACCAGACCGGAAGACCTGGTGATTGCTGAGGCATTATTGATGAAAAACCAGCAAAAAGACAAAAAAACAACCCCATTCCGCATCGGTCACGGCTATGACGCCCACTGCCTGGTGGAAGGCCGCCCCCTGATCCTGGGCGGTGTCCGGATAGATCATTCCCATGGACTTCTTGGCCATTCCGACGCCGATGTTCTCACCCACGCCCTATGCGATGCTCTGCTCGGGGCCATGGCAGAGGGTGATATCGGCCGTCATTTCCCTGATTCAGACCCAAATTACAAAAACATCAACAGCATAAAATTATTATGTCAGGTTATGGAACTGGCCCGGGAAAAGGGCCTGGGTCTGGTCAATGCCGATATCACCATCATTGCCCAGGAACCGAAACTGGCCCCCCACTTTCCCGCCATGCTGGCCAATCTGACCCGGGCCTGTGCCTGCCGGCCGGATCAAATCAACCTCAAGGCAACCACCAGCGAAGAGATGGGGTTCACAGGCCGCAGGGAAGGAATGGCAGGCCATGCCGTGGTTATGCTCGCCGGCTGAAGAAAACAATTAAGCTAAATCAGGGGGTAAGAGGCCTCTTTCTGATGGACGGCACCGCCAGGGGTAAGAACACTGGAATAGAGATGAAATTCATCTACTGCAAAAGGCGGCAGGGAAAAAAGACCGTAGCCGGCAAGAAAATCAGCCAACCGGGTGCGGGGTGTCCCCCGAAGACGGGCCAGAGTGATATGCGGGGAGAATTTCCGACCATCCGGCGCCAGGTCGAGCTCCCTGAGACGCCCATCGACTCTACCCTTTAATTTCTTTAAATCCTCCGAAGCCTCCAGGCCCGCCCATAATACCCTGGGCTGTCCCCGGGGCGGGAAAAAACCAAGCCCCTTAATGGTCAAGGAAAAAGACGGCCCCAAGATCCCGGCCAGGCCATGACCGATGTCTTCGAACATGCTGCCATCCACCTCCCCGACAAAACGCAATGTCAGGTGAACCTGCTCACTGGCAACCCACCGGGCACCGGGCAGACCATAAGAAATAGCCCCAAGATTGCCTTTAATCTCCTCCGGCAGATCAATGGCAATGAATAATCGATGCATTTTCATCTCCCCATTAAAGGCCATCGTGACCTGAACCATCAAAAATGGTCTTTATTTGTCAACACTTGCCAATGTTTTACCACCATTTATTGACATTCACCAGCCAATGGAATAATTTTCCATTTTCATTAACCCCTGTTAAAAAAACAGACAACAAATTTAACTGGCGAGCTCTACTTCATGACCATTATGGACCAAAACCTGATTGACCGAATCTGCGTCTCAATTGCCGGAGTCGATATTGACCAGGCCATTGCAGCCGCCCAGGCGGCAGCTGATCAGGCCCAGGTGATTGAGATTCGGCTGGATACCCTGAAAAATCCGGAAGTTGCACCTTTTTTCGAGGCGATCAAAACCCCGCTGCTCTTCACCAACCGGCCGACATGGGAAGGCGGTGAATGTAAAGATGACGAAGATAGGCGGATCAGGCCCCTTTTAGCCGCCATTGAACAGCAGGCTGCCTATGTTGACCTTGAACTGCGCTCCCCCCGGACCAGCAGGGATCTTCTGCTGAAAGCCGCAGCAAAAAGCAAAAGCAAAATCATCGTCTCCTGGCATAATTTTGACAAAACCCCGGAGCCGGCCGAATTAGCAGTCATCCTTGACCAGCAGCGCAAGTCCGGGTGCCATATCGGCAAGATGGTCGGCATGGCCCACAACCAGAGCGATGCCTTGAAGATGCTTGCCCTGCTCAACAACGATCCTGAATTCCCCCTGATATCTTTTGCCATGGGCAGGCCGGGGACAATCAGCCGACTGGCCACCACCAGACTGGGCGGGTTCATGACCTACGCCGCACCGGATCAGGGAAACGCTACCGCCCCGGGCCAGATCAGGGCAGGGAAATTAATCAAGATGCTAAAGGACCTTGACCATGGCCATTAACGGGAAAACCATCATCCACGGGATCATGGGCAATCCGGTAAGCCATAGCCTGAGCCCGGCCATGCATAACGCCGCCTTCAAGGCCCTTGGCCTTAATTCGGTCTATCTGCCCTTTCCGGTAAGTGATGTCAAGAATGCAATTAAGGGGTTCCGGGCCGTCGGGGTCAAGGGGCTGAGTGTCACCATCCCCCATAAACAGGCGGTAATGGCCGAGCTTGACCACATTGACCCGGTGGCTGACAAGATCGGCGCGGTTAATACCATTGTCTTTGATGAAGGCCGGGCCACCGGCCTCAATACCGACTGGATCGGCGCTAATCGGGCCCTGGAAGACCACCTGAATCTGACCGGTAAGGCCGTTTTAATTTTAGGAGCCGGCGGCTCGGCCCGGGCCATTGGCTTCGGCCTGCTTGAAGCCGGGGCTGAGGTCATCCTTGCCAGCCGCACCCCGGCCAGCGGCCAGCAATTGGCCCAGACCCTTAAATGCCCCTGGCATCCCTTAAGCGATATTGATAAATTAAAGGGCAATATCCTGGTCAATGCAACTTCTGTGGGCATGGCCCCGGGCATTGATCAAAGCCTGATTCCTGCCGAGCAGCTTAATAATTTCCAGCTGGTTATGGATATTGTCTATTCACCCATGGAAACCAGACTGCTCAGGGAAGCCAAAGAGCAGGGCTGTTCTACAGTCAACGGCCTGGCAATGCTCCTCTATCAGGGAGTAGCCCAATTTGAATTATGGACCGGTGTCCAGGCACCGATAAATATTATGAAAGAAACCTTACTTGCAGGACTAAACCAATGATAATCCAGCCCCTGGACAAAATAGATACCACAATTCAGGTTCCCGGTTCCAAAAGCATAACCCAGCGAGCCCTGATCGCAGCAGCCATGGCAGACGGCACTTCCACCCTGCAGGGGCCCCTGGCCAGTGAAGATACTAAATATACATCCACTGCCCTCCGGGCCATGGGGGTTGAGATCAACAATATGGATGATCACTGGCAGATCAAAGGAAACGGGGGGCGCATCCTGACCCCGGCTGACCCTATTTTCCTCGGCAATAACGGAACCGCTACCCGTTTTCTGACCTCTGTTGCAGCTCTTGGTTCCGGCACCTTTACCATCAGCGGTGAAAAAAGGATGGAAGAACGGCCCATCGGCCCCCTGATGAGGGCCCTCGCCGGCTGGGGAGTTGATATCAGCAGTATCAAGGGAACTGGTTGCCCGCCCCTGGAGATAAGAGCCCGGGGAATTAAAGGCGGTGCCACTGTTCTACCGGAAGGCAAGAGCAGTCAATACCTCTCTTCCCTGCTGCTGGTGGCACCATATACCGCTGACAAGGCCACCCTTGAGGTGGAGGGGGAAGTACCTTCCAAGCCCTATGTCACCATGACCCTGGCAGTGATGAAATCATTTGGCATCGAGGTGGAGGCAAGCCCCGGCCTCAATCATTTCAACATTGAACAGGGCAGCTACCGGCCCATTGATTACCAGGTGGAAGGGGACGCCTCCAGCGCCTCCTATTTCTTCGCTGCTGCAGCAGTCACCGGCGGCAGGGTCACCGTGACCAATGTCCCCCGCAAATCCCTTCAGGGCGACACTGCCCTCATCGACATGCTGGTTGAGATGGGCTGCAGGGTCTCCTACGATAACGGCATTACCCTCCAGGGCCCTGAGACCCTGCGTGGAATTGAAGTCGATATGGCAGACTGTCCGGATGTGGCCCCAACCCTTGCCATGGTAGCCGCCCAGGCCAGGGGACGGACCGTCATCAAAAATATCGCCCACCTTCGGATCAAGGAATGCGACCGGATAAACGCGGTGGCCACCGAACTGAACAAAATAGGGGCCAGGGTGGAGGAACGGGCTGACGCCCTGGTGATCGAGGGGATTAGCGACGATCTAAAGCTCCATGGGGCTGAAATAGAGACCTATGAAGATCATCGGATCGCCATGTGCTTTGCCGTTACCGGCCTCAAGGTTCCCGGGATCAAGATCAAAGATAAAGACTGTGTGGCCAAATCATTTCCTGATTTCTGGGAAAGATTTCAGCTCCTCTATTAAATCATTCCACAGGCCTTTAATAAAGAATTCATGATGGCGGATTCTTCCTGTTCCACAACGGTTGAATCCGTCAGCTTGCTTAATATCTCCCCGGCCAGGTCCTTACCGAGCTGGACCCCTTCCTGATCAAAGGAATTAATATTCCAGATAAACCCCTGGAAGATTATTTTAGCCTCATAGATGGCCAGAAGCTGCCCCATGGTTTCAGGAGTGAGCCTGTCTGCCAGCAGAATTGAACTGGGCCGATTACCGGCAAATGATTGGTTAGGGTTGTCATCTATCCTGCCAGTGGCCAGAGCCAGTGACTGGGCCAGCATATTGGCCATTAATTTCTGCTGACCGGTAGCCCCACCCACATCAAGATCGTGCCCCTGCTGGCTATGACGAAACCCGATGAACTCCACCGGTACCACCGTGGTCCCCTGATGAAGAAGCTGGAAAAAGGCATGCTGACCATTGGTCCCCACCTCACCCCAGAGAATCGGCCCGGATTCATGGCTGAGAAATTTACCATGACGGTCAATGGATTTACCGTTTGACTCCATATCGCATTGCTGAAGATGGGCCGGGAAACGGGCAAGAGCCTGACTGTAAGGGACAAGGGCCAGGGTCTCGTATCCGAGAAAATTACGGTTCCATACCCCGATCAGGGCAAGGAGCAGAGGCAGGTTCCTGCTGATATCAACCTGACCACAGGCCAGGTCAACCTTATTGGCCCCCGCCAGGATCTGCTTAAAACCTTCATAACCCAGGGCAAAACCAAGCACCACCCCGCCAACCATGGAGGTAACACTGTAGCGGCCACCAATATAATCAAACATGTGGAAGATCCGGAGATAATTATCCGGATTGTCCATCCGGCTATTTTCACCGGTTACCGCCATAAAATAACGGGAAGGCTCAAGACCGGCTGCCAGATAAGACTGGCGGACCAGTTCTTCATTAGCCCGGGTTTCCATGGTGGTACCGCTCTTGGAAACAAGATTAACCAGGGTCCGGGAAAGGTCAAGACCAGCCATGACCAGGGCCGCCTCGTCAGGATCGATATTGGCAATGAAATGAACCCGCCGCCCCTTCAGGAAAAACGGGCGCAAAGCCAGGGCCAGAGCCCTTGGCCCAAGATCAGATCCGCCAATACCGATATGGATCATGTCCGTGAATGTCTCACCCCGGTCATTTAGCAGACGGCCATGCTCAAGGTCATTTAAAAAACCCTTCAATCCTGCCAATTGTTCCCGGGACTGGCTGGTGGCAGCCGGGGCCATCGGGGTCTTGCTGAAGATGTCCCGACAGGCCGTATGCAGTACCTGACGGTTCTCACTGTCAACCCCGTCAATCCTGTTAATAACCGCCCCTGCCGCCATAGCCTTGAACTGCTCAATTACCCCGGACTCATCCGCCAATTGCTGCAAAGCAGCAAATACCTTGTCATCAAGGCATTGAGTGGAGTATAGCATGGTGAAATCAGCGCATTCAACCTGGTAAGAGTCAACCCGCTCTCCGGTTAAGGCCCGGGATTCGCTCAGGTCATAAGGCGAGCTGGCCAGTTTGGTCAGTCTGGCATGGGCAACAAGCTGATCAAAGACTTTCATCAGAGTTTCTTCCTTTCCCGGCCCTCTTCGTCAGGGCCGGCCAGATGATATATCCGCACCTTCCTGCTCCGGGGAAATTCCCGTTTGGCAATGGACTTAAGGGTTTTGCCAAGATTATCAATGGCCACCACCTTTTCTTCGGCGTGATAACCACGCTCCCGCACCGAAACCATCCCCCCGCCTTTTTTCAGAATAGATACCCCCCGATTCCGTTTATAGGTAAGGATCTCAACCCCGGCCGGGCTCTCCAGCTTGGCCAGCATCTGAATGGCCCGCTTGATTGCGGTCTGGATATTGATCAGGGCCATCTATCGCTTTA
This sequence comes from uncultured Desulfobulbia bacterium, assembly GCA_964653055.1. GTDB lineage: Bacteria > Desulfobacterota > Desulfobulbia > Desulfobulbales > SURF-16 > CAZZCA01. The sequence continues at coordinate 39,793 of CAZZCA010000016.1, forward strand.
ACCGGCGGTGATAATGGCCAGGAGCTCTCTGGTCTTTGCCGCCAGAAGATCTTTATCACCCCGGGCCTCCACATTAAGCCGGAGCAGAGGCTCGGTATTGGATTTTCTTATATTGAAGCGATAATCGGCAAATACCAGACTGAGGCCATCGGTATAATCCTCGGCCAGACAATCTTTCCGGTACCTGTCCTTAACTGTGGCAATAACCCCGTCCGGGTCATCAACCACATTATTGATTTCACCACTCACCGGATATGCATCCATCCTGGCAGCAACCAGGTCGGACAAGGTCCGGCCGCTGCTACTGAGTAACCTGGTAATAAGGAGCCAGGGGATCATCCCTGAATCACAATAGGCAAAATCCCTGAAATAATGATGGGCCGACATCTCGCCACCATAAAGGGCATCCTCCTGGCGCATCCGTTCCTTGATAAAGGCATGACCGGTCCGACACATTACCGGGGTTCCGCCGGCAGCCTTCACCACATCCTCGGTATTCCAGATAAGACGCGGGTCATGGATAATTTTAGAGCCAGGGGTATCAGCCAGCATCGCTTCCGCCAGGAGACCCACCAGGTAGTAACCCTCAATAAATTCACCACGCTCATCAAAAAAGAAACATCGATCAAAATCACCGTCCCAGGCAATTCCCAGGTCAGCACCCTGCTCCCGGACAACCTTCCCGGTCATCTCCCGGTTTTCCTTAAGCAATGGATTCGGAACCCCGTTCGGGAAAGTCCCGTCCGGCTCGTCCATAATGGAAACCACCTCAAAAGGCAATTTGCCGGCAAGGGCAGCCATAACCGGTCCAGCCCCGCCATTCCCGGGGTTGGCCACAATCTTCAAAGGTTTCAAGTCCCCTGCATCCACATAGGAGAGCAGGTGTTCTATATAGGCCGGGCGATTATCAAGGCTTGTCAACTTACCAGCCCGATCAGCCCTTACTTCATTGCCGGCAGCGGCAAGTTTTTCGATATCGCCAAGGCCGCTGTCAGCACTAACCGGCACCGCACCCTTACGAACAAATTTCATCCCATTGAAATCAGCCGGATTATGGCTGGCGGTTACAATTATGGCCCCGTCCACCTCAAGATGGAAAGCGGCAAAATAAATCTCTTCCGTGCCACAAAGCCCAAGATGAACGACATCAACCCCGGCCGCCATCAGGCCATCAGCCAGAGCCGTGGTCAACGCCGGCCCGGACAGGCGGATATCATGGCCAACCGCCACCCTGTCCGGCTTGAAAACAGCAGCAAATGCCTGGCCGATCTTAAAGGCAAGCTCCTCGTTCAATTCATCCGGCACCCGACCCCGAACATCGTAGGCCATAAAACAGCTCAACAAATCACCCATAAATATTACCTCATTCAAACCCTTGATATTGACATCAACAGACTTGCCCTATAAAGTCGGACATATTCAAATAATATCATAACAATCAAACTCGCAAAAAACACCTGAAAATACCATGACTATTTTACCAGCACAAATATCCGACCAGATGGCCCAACTATACCAGGACATGGAAAAAGGCTATGACAAGATCGCAGCCAAAATTGATTTTTCCTGCAATGGCTGCCAAGACAATTGCTGCGACTCCTATTTCCTCCACCATACCTACAGCGAATGGGCATACCTCTGGGAGGGGCTTGATCAATTACCTGAAGACCAGCTTGAACGCTACAACAAGCGGGCCCAGCAATATATTATTGAGGCAGAACAGGCCCTTGCCGCTAACCAGCGGCCCCAGGTCATGTGTCCCCTGAACGATGACGGGCTCTGCGGGGTCTATTCCCACCGCCTGATGATCTGCCGGATGCACGGAATTCCCTCGGCCATGACCAGACCGGACGGCAAGAAGATAGAGTTCCCCGGCTGTTTCCGCTGCCAGGAGATTGTTGAAGGAAATGATGATATTCCAAGGCTGGACCGAACCGGCCTTTATCAGCGCCTGGTAAAAATAGAACTGGACTGGCTTGGTG
>CAZZCA010000017.1:0-35583 GCA_964653055.1 uncultured Desulfobulbia bacterium
CTGATTATTAGAGTACCTTCCCGCTACCAACCATAAATTATTATTTCCATCAAATACGTGACGCCGGCACGTTTCCTTCCAAATAAATCATCATCAACATTTCACGAAGCAAACTCAACAAAACACCACTTATCCTCGCACGCCAGCGATACAACTTTCTTTGTAAATTCACATATTTAGCATAGAAATTATAAGTAAAGGCCCTTCGATTTGGCTGTAACACTCAGCATACGCAATACAGATCCAAAACACGAAATCACTATTATTGCAGCTGATTATTTTGATTCTAATGGAAACCATTTGAAAAAATATGTTAAAAAACCTATAAAATTAAAAAAACTTTCCACAATTCGCTATATCATTAAAAGCTCAGATAAAAGTGGTGGATCTGGGGCAAAATTTATTGTGAGGTGGGAATCGAAGGAACCTGTAAATTCTCCTTTAATAGAAGCAATCATGATCAGCACAAGAAGTCAACAAGGTGTTTCTTTTATCTCCAGCGGGCAAGCCATAAAAGAGTAATTCTCCCAGCCAATTTTATTTTGAGGGCAGGACCAATAAGTTTTGCCCTCAAGGATTATAACAGCTAAGGAAAGTAATGATAATCTCCATAATCCTGCAAAAACTTAAGGATGCTTTCACTGATCTTTTGCCTATTATTCTGGTTATTACTTTTTTTCAGATTGTTGTTCTGAAGCAGCCCTTGCCGCAAATGGGTGAAGTTCTTTTTGGTGCTTTTCTGGTGGTGGCTGGTCTCAGTTTGTTTGTGCAGGGGCTGGAAATGGGTCTGTTCCCCATTGGAGAGGCAATGGCCCAGGCTTTAGCCAGGAAGGGCAGCCTCTTCTGGCTTCTCTGCTTTGCTTTTTTTCTGGGTTTTTCAACCACTGTGGCAGAGCCTGCTCTTATCGCCGTGGCTGCTGAGGCCGCAGAAATTGCCGGCCAGGGGAAGCTTATTGATCCGAGCCCGGACTCTCTGAAAGAGTATGCCTTTGGCCTTCGCATGTCTGTCGCTTTTTCCGTGGGACTTGCCATCCTTATCGGTGTTATGCGTATCATCCGCGGGTGGCCTATTCATTATCTGATCATCAGCGGTTATATTATTGTGATGTTGATGACCATCATTGCCCCGAAAGAGATTATTGGCATAGCTTATGATGCTGGTGGAGTCACCACTTCCACCATTACTGTACCACTGGTGGCAGCTTTGGGAGTTGGGCTAGCGTCAACCATTAGAGGACGAAGCCCTCTTGTTGATGGTTTTGGCCTGATAGCCTTTGCTTCACTTCTTCCCATGATCTTTGTCATGGGTTATGGATTGATAATTTTCGGGTAAAAAGGGCCTGTCTTATGGAATTCATATATGATTTCAGCGCAATATTGCTTGCCACCTGCAGAGATGTGTTGCCAATCATTATTCTTATTGCCGTTTTCCAGCTTCTGGTCTTGCGCCAGCCAATTCCCCACCTGCCGCGTCTCGTTGTCGGTGGTGTCTATGTTGTCATTGGTCTTGCCCTGTTTCTGGCAGGACTTGAAAAAGCTCTTTTTCCTCTGGGGAAAATTATGGCGGCCCAGCTATCGGATCCTGTCTTTATTTATGGTACAGATGAAGTTGTTGCCCAGGCTGATTGGAAGGCGTATGGCTGGGTATATCTTTTTGCGGCCATGATCGGCTTTGCAACCACCATCGCCGAACCGTCTCTCATTGCTGTGGCGTTTAAGGCCAGTGAGGTGTCAGCCGGGACGATCAAGCAATGGGGCTTACGAATAACTGTTGCAGTGGGAGTCGCTTTTGGAATAAGTCTTGGAACATTTCGTATTGTCACCGGTACTCCACTTTATCTGTACATACTTGTCGGTTATATGATTGTTATTGTCCAGACCATATTTGCCCCAAAAAGTATCATTGCTCTGGCGTATGATTCTGGCGGGGTCACGACTTCAACAGTAACAGTACCACTGGTGGCGGCGCTTGGTCTTGGACTGGCTGCCACCGTGCCTGGACGGAATCCTGCCATGGACGGTTTTGGCCTTATCGCTTTTGCCAGCCTTTGTCCAATTATAACTGTTATGGGTTATTCTCAGTATATGCACTGGCTTACTCAACGTAAAATAAAATCCTATGGAGAAAAGTAATGCGCTTTAAACTTATTTTATCCTCAGTTAAGTCAGATATCACTGACCATATTGTTGATGCAGCAAAGGAGGCAGGAGCCACCGGGGCAACAATTATACCGGCCAGGGGTACTGGAATTCATGAGGCAAAGACATTTTTTGGTCTTTCTCTGGAAGCACAAACCGACATTATTATGCTGCTTATCGAAGAGCATCTTGTATCCAAAATTTTGGAGACAATAAAGGAAGCAGGAGAATTCCATAAGCCGGGAACCGGCATTGCCTTTGTGGTACCGGTTGAGCATGTTGTAGGTCTGGAAAGCCAGATGGAAAGATTTAAAGAGGAAGTTCGGGAAAGTTATTTTTAAGCAATGACATTTATTTATAAAGGGGGAAAGTTATGGGGCCTAATAATAAAACAATAATACGGGCAAGGGACATTATGCATAAAGGGATTGTCTCCATTGACGGTATGGCCACAGCCAGGGAGGCTGCCGCTCACATGCGTTCTGAAAAAGTTTCATCGCTTCTTGTCGAAAAACGGCATACTGATGATGCCTGGGGCATACTGGTCGTTCAGGATTTTATTAAAGGGGTGATAATACCCGGCTACTCCCCAGATGAGGTAAATGTCTATGAAATCATGACAAAGCCTATTATTACTGTATCGGCAGATATGGACATACGTTACGTGGCCCGTTTGATTTACCGGGCCGACATACGGAGAGCTCCGGTGGAAGATAATGGGGAACTTGTCGGTATGATTTCTCTATCTTCATTGATACTCGACAATGAGCTTTTTTAGCACCTTTATTGGGGTGGTGACGCTGTAGCTGTCATGAGATGCTACTTGCCATAGCAACCTATTATAAATATTATGTTTTTCTTGCAAGCTTTACTTTCCAAGAATATTCTTACTCCACTCTCTATAACAGATCATCCGGGGTAGGTTACATGAATAAACAGATGATGATGATAGGATGATAGATGATAAGTAATCGCTTTTCAAGGGTGGGCCGGGAGAAAATAACACCCACTTCACCCCCTGTTTGCAACTCAAAAACACCCTGAAAACTTCTAAAATACCAGCTGGTGATCACAAAGCCTGAGTCAATTGGTAATCACCCCGGCTACCGCATCATTCAAAAGTTCGAAGTGTCGGCTATTAACCCCTGAAAACACTCTAATTTTCAATTACTACTTTTCATAAAAAATGTCAATCTATGTTCAAAATCAACGGAAAGCAAGCTAGCGTAAAAAATTTTAACAGTTTGCGGCAAGGAGGCCGCACTTCTCCAGTCCAGCAAGTAATATTCAATGAACTTCTACAAAGGGCTCAAATCTTTATCCTAGCGCTTTATTGGGCATCTTTACCAAGCTGCAACTGATTTCCATACTCAACCTAAACGGAATAATCCTCAAATCCCTGGACAACCACAGTGTATTCTGGATCCTCCATGATGTCGATACTAATCAGTTTTTCTGCCCTATCAATCAATTTGCGACAATCAGGGCTAAGGTGGAACAGGCAAATTCTCTTACCTGCTTGTTCATATTTTTTGGCCAGTTGATTAATGGCTTCAATGCCGGAGTGGTCGGCAACCCGTGATTCCTTAAAGTCGACAATGATCGCATCAGGGTCATTTTCCACATCAAACTTACTATTGAACATTTGCACAGAACCAAAAAAGAGGGGCCCAAATATCTCGTAATGCTTTACTCCATTTTCATCAAGATGTTTTCTGGCCCTGATACGCAAGGCATTTTCCCAGGCAAAGACAAGGGCTGAAACAATGACCCCAGCAATAACAGCTATGGCCAAATCAAACATCACGGTTAAAACCGTCACCAGGAGAATCACCAGGGCGTCGGCCAGAGGAATCTGATCGATAACACTAAAAGTACTCCAAGCAAAGGTGCCAATAACCACCATAAACATCAAGCCGACAAGGGCGGCAATGGGGATCATCTCAATGTATGCCGAGCCAAATATAATAAAAATGAGCAGGGATAATGCCGCCACAATCCCTGACAAGCGCCCCCGGCCGCCTGATTTAATATTAATGATACTTTGACCGATCATGGCACAACCACCCATGCCACCCATAAAGCCATTAACAATATTTGCTGTACCCTGGGCAATACTTTCCTTATTGGCATTACCATGGGTATTAGTCAAGCCATCGATCAGATTGAGGGTCATCAATGATTCAATCAAGCCAATGGCCGCGATAATGGCGGCATAGGGAGCGATAAAATAAAGGGTTTCAAAACTAAACGGGATCACCGGCACATTAAAGACCGGCAAACCGGCCTGAATACCACTGCCACCATTGGCCAGGACAAATGTCAGCACAGTTTGGGTATCAATTCCCGCCCATATTACAAATAAGGCGACTGAGACAATGGCAACAAGGGCCGCTGGGACTTTAGTGGTGATTTTAGGAAAGACATACAAGATAGCCATGGTCAGGGCAACCAAGCCCAGCATGGTAAATAAATGAGCCCCTTGCATCCATGCTCCATCAACCTTGAACATCCCAATTTGAGCTATAAAAATCACTATCGCCAGTCCATTAACGAAACCCATCATAACCGGATGCGGTATAAGCCTCACAAACTTGCCAAACCGGAAAACCCCGGCAAGTATCTGGATGAGCCCGACTAACAGCAAGGTGGCAAAAAGATACTGTAATCCTGCTCCCTCACCTCCCATCTCTGTGCCTATCTTAACGAGGGAAACCATGACGATGGCAGTTGCGCCAGTGGCACCGGATATCATCCCTGGTCGACCGCCTATTATGGAGGTAACGAGTCCCATCATAAAAGCACCATAAAGACCTACTATAGGCGAAACACCAGCAATAAAGGCAAAGGCAACCGCCTCAGGCACTAAGGCAAGGGCAACCGTCAGACCGGAAAGAACATCATCTTTGATGCTGCCTCTTTTCTTTTCTATTAATTTATATCTTTTCATATTTGGGCAACACAATCCGTACTCTTACCATGCGAAATGGGCAATATGCCAGCATCCAGCAAGTTGAACACTCTGAAGAATTAACTATGGTATAAAAAATTAAAAAGCCACAGGGAGTCCCCTGTGGCTTCGAGAAGGATTGTCTATAGCATTATTGTTGACCTAATGGCAATGACTTTCGTATTTATAGAAAGGCAGGGGAATACCCTACCTTTTTTAGTCCCAAGTAAAACTTGTCGATGAACTATGGCTTGAAACGGTCGTCCATCATTTTCAGGACAGCAACACTGATATCAATTTCCGGAGCGGCATAAAGCAGGCCAATCCGAGAACTAAGACCTTTTCTGGTATTTTCAAAAAGGGGGATATAAGAAGTCAAACCATTATCCTTGACACCCTACCATTCCTTACACAAATCCATCTACAAGATGTGATTATCCAAAGTCAAATCGCATCCTTTTTTTCTTAGTCAACAGCCTGAAAATGACAATAAAAAAGGCAGGGGAATACCCTACCTTTTTTAGTCCCAAGTAAAACTTGTCGATGAACTATGGCTTGAAACGGTCGTCCATCATTTTCAGGACAGCAGCACTGATATCAATTTCCGGAGCGGCATAAAGCAGGCCAATCCGGGAACGAAGACCTTTTCTGGTATTTTCAAAGATAAGGGTAAAGCCCTGGACCTTGCCATACTCGCTGATGATCTCATGAAGGTCTTTTAAGATGGGCTCCATGACCTGTTTTTCCATCTGCTTGAGCTCGTACTGGGCATCTTCAGTCTTGGCCTTATACTCACGCATCATTTTCTGATAACTACGCTCCTTCTCTGCCAGTATATCTTTACTCCAGACATCACCTTTTTTTTCGATCTCCTGGGCAAGATTCTCAAGGTCCTGCTGCTCCTGAGCAAATTTATCCTGGAGCTCCTTAAGCTTTGCTTCAAGCTTCTTCTGAGCTTCCAGTCCAGCCTGGGATTTGGCAAGAACATCCTGGAGGCTGATGGTTCCCACCCTACCGTCATCAGCAACAACTGTTGACAGCGAAAAGGTGAAGAACAAACAGATTAACAGCGCTATGGATCTTTTTAATGACATAATAGTCCCCTTTTAAACCTTATTAAGAGATGATCTGCTGATTTATTCCAGGCAATTAACGAATAATAAAATCGTCCCGACGATTCTGGGCCCAGGACAATTCATCATGACCATGAAGCAGGGGTTTTTCCTCGCCAAAGCTTACGGTGTTGATCCGCTCTTCAGCAACCCCGAGATTTACCAGATATTTTTTAGCGCTCTGAGCACGACGTTCGCCCAGGGCAATATTATACTCATTGGTACCCCGCTCATCACAATTGCCTTCGACAATAATCCGGAGCTGGTTGTTAGCTTTTAAAAAGTCGGCATTGCCATCAAGGCGGGACTGCTGATCGTCCCTGATATCTGATTTGTCAAAATTGAAATAGATGGGCAGCATGGGGCCATTGGTCCTGCCTTCGGAAACAGCATATTTCTCCGGCTCAACATAGGTTGATTCAATGGATTCAACCTCACCCATGTCCTCGCCGGTATCGATTTTAATCTCTTCTGCAGCTGGTGCCGGTGCAGTTACCGCAGGCTTCATTTCCTCAGATGGGGCATCAGGCTTACTGCAGCCTCCAGCAAAGAGAGAAAAAGAAATTAACAAACTGGCAACAACCAAGATCCGGGGTTTTTTTGTGTACATTATCGGTCTCCTAAAAATACAAGGGTGAAGAGAATTATAGAGAAAATTATTTAACCATAAATTAAGAAAGAACAGGGTATAAATACTACTGTGAACCGAAAAGAAAAAACATCTCTACAAACTATAAAATACAGTTCACAAATTCAATGATTTTTTATAATAATTATCTATGAATATTTAACTTATGTGAACCTTAACTAAATTATTAATCCTGGGCAAAATCAAATCAGGCTGACTGCCCATATATAATGGCTTAATCCCACTTAAAACAACTAACCAGAACACCCCACCTAATGAAGGATTAACAATGACTAAATCCAGGCTGTTACCAATGATTCTTTTCATCACCATATTTACCTCCTTCATCTTTCCCGCATCAGCCATTTGCGGCGAATGTAATGATGTCGTCATGACTGACAAAATTACAATTAATAATGACAACTTGATCCTCAACGGTCTAGGAACCCGTAAAGCCACCTTCTTTAAAGTTAAGGTATATGTTGCCGGCTTATACCTAGTTGAACAAAATATTAACCCTGAGCAGATAATCAGCCAGGATCAGCCCCGGCATCTGACCATGAAATTCCTGCGCAATGTTAAGATGAAAGATATCAGCAAAGGCTGGCGTGAAGGTTTTGCCAAAAACAATGAAGATATATCAGCCTTGCAAACAAGAATTGACCAGCTAAATAATGCCATGCAGGATATGAATAAAGGAGACAGTATGACTTTCAGTTATTCACCGGGCACAGGAACCTCTATTCATATAAATCAGGAACAAATAACCACCATCAAAGGAAAAGATTTCGCCTCAGCCCTCATCGCCATCTGGCTCGGAGAGCCACCAAACAAAGAGATCAAAACCGGCCTGCTGGGAGGCAAGTGTTAGCCAGCAAAGCTCTTCCCCAAACACCTTAGCAAGAGATGAAATGACCGATAACCCTGACGGACAAAACATGATCGCCACCAACCAATGGGGCACCTTTTTCGGTGTTTCCCAGGAGGTACTTGATTCGGTCTGGAGCAAGCTCACCGACCCGGGGGGCAACTCCATTTTATATATCTCCATGGAGATCGGGGCCGACCGTGATGTCTTCCATCCGGTGAAAACAAAATTGTTAACCCAAGACATGCAGTACGGTGATGATAAATTATTCAATCATTTTGCTGATTTATTTTGCAACGGCCCGGAAAAAATCCCCAATTACGGCGGAGGTCTTGGTATCCTGGCCGGAGATACCCTAAAAAGTTTCGCAGACCTGCAAGTCCCGGTTATGGCAATTTCCCTGCTTTACCGTAAAGGATATTTCTCCCAACTCGTGGATTCAAAACTGGGCCAGATATCAACCGCCACTGACTGGTCACCGGAGACCACCCCCGGCCTCTATCTCCTGAAAAACCCCGAAATCCCGGAGCTACCCCTTGAAATCAAGATCCCATTCTATGCAGAGGACGACCAGATGGTATGGGCCCGGGCCCAGATCTGGATGAAAATGGAGATTAACGGCGATCTTGATTATTTTATCCCTGAGATTCTGCTGGACTTCAGCATCCCCTCTTCCCCGGACTGGATAAGAGAAGTATCTCTGCAATTATACGACAGTGTCTCGGACCAGGCCAAGGCTATTCAACGCAGGCTTCTGGGGGCATCGGTTCTCCCGGTTATGGAAAAGATGGGGATTACCGCCAGAACCCTCCACCTAAATGAGCAGCATGGGGTTGTGGTCACCCTGCACCTCATTGCTGACATTCTTGAAGAAAAGCTGGGAGCCGATTTCCAAAAAACTGCTGGCGACAATGACATAATACAGGCGGCCCAGGATGCGGGCAACAAGCTGGTCTACACCATCCATACCCCGGTAAAGGCCGGCCATGACCGCTTTCATAAACAGATCATTGCCCGAATTGGCCATACTTTCTGTCAACGCATTCTCAATCTGCTGGCCCTGGATGAGGACCAACCAGAATTCTACAACTTCACCCAATTGGCCATGATGACCAATCGGGCAACCAATAGTGTCAGTCGGCTGCACAGGGAGGTAACCCGTAAACAATTCCCCCTGTTTAAAGACAAGATCAAGGCCATCACCAACGGAGTTCATCACTTAACCTGGATAAGCCCCAATCGGGCAGCGCTTTATGACAGTTTCAAAAATTTAAAGGGCTGGCGCCATAACCCCAATCTTTTCAGCCGGGTGGAAGAGATGAAGTCAGACCAAAAATTCAGAAATGCCTTTTCCGTGAGCTGGCAGGCTGATACTGAAATACTGACAAACTACATCAACAAGATGATTCTTCAGCATCGCCTCCAGGCCCATGAGACCTGGATAGACCCCCCTAATTACCTCTCCCATTTAGCAAAAGAAAGACGCCAGCTCAAACCTGAGGTTTTCACCCTTGGTTTTGCCCGCAGGTTTTCCACCTATAAACGGGCAGATCTGATCTTTGACGATATTGACCGGCTGGCAGCAATTATCAATGAAAATAATTTTCCGATTAATTTTATCTATGCCGGCAAAGCCCATCCCCAGGACGAACCAGGCCAGGCCATTATCAGACTTATTTTAAAAATCCAGGAAGAACTATTCACCAAAACAGACGGGCTGGCCAAACTTGTCTTTATCCCCGGTTATGACATGAAAATAGCCCGGATGATGGTGGCCGGCTCCCATGCCTGGCTCAACAGCCCGAAAAGACCCCTTGAGGCAAGCGGTACCAGTGGAATGAAAGCAGCATTAAATGGGGTCCCCAATATAAGCACCATGGATGGCTGGTGGGTTGAAGGATACCATGAAGGGCAGGCCGGGTGGAAATTCGGCTATGAATCAAGCATTGAAGAAGCCTGTCTCTCAGAAGACCCAAACACCCTTCTCTACGAGCAGGACTCCGATTCATTCTATGAAATGCTTCCCCAGGTTCTGGCAGATTTTTACCAGCAGAAACAAAATAACCAATATCTTAACCGGGCGATCGCCAATCTCTACCTGAACTGCCCCATCTTCAATACCCACCGCATGGCAGCAGAATATATCAGGCAATACCAGCTTAAATTAGCAAACCCCCTGATGGACCAGATCCACAATCTCCAAAAAGCTTACCAAAGCGATACCTGAGGCAATCATGGTTCCGAATCCAGCCCACCCAATTGGGCCAGAAGCACGGCCAGTTTCTCTCTGCTGAAGGGTTTTCTGAGTACCGCATCAACCTGATCAGGTTGATTAAGGCTGTCGACCTGATCCATATGGCCACTTATGGCTATCCTGGGCAAGGCGGGATAATATTCGGCAACATGGGCCAGAAGCTGATGGCCATCCATTTCAGGCATGCAGAGATCGGTGATCATTAGATCAAAATCATGATCAGCCAGCATTTTCACCGCCATGATCCCGCTGCCAGCAGTCAGGCAATCATGACCCAGAGAGATGATGACCAGCTGCAGGGTGTCCCTGATCAGAGGGTCATCATCCACCAGAAGAATGGACAGAGGATGGCCAGCCTTTGCCGTCATCACATCACATTATCAAGCGCATTCAGAAAAACCGCAGGCATGACATACACAGCATCCACCTTCATGCTCCACCACGCCACCACATTCAGGGCATGCCCCGAACATATTGCCACTTCCCCCATCCTTTACCGCCTGGCCATTTACCGCCTCAGCATGCTGACGAATGGCCTGGGCAATGGCATCAGCACAGGAAACAACCTTGTTCTTGCCAAAACCAGATGGCTTATGACAACTGATTCCGATCAATTGCTTGACAATGGGCTCAGGGGGCAAACCACTGCGCCAGGCCAGAGAAACCAGACGGCCAATGGCCTCACACTGACTGGCAGCACAGCCACCGGCCTTGCCCACGGTATTGAATAGCTCAAAAGACCGTTTTTCCTCATCTTCGTTAATGGTGACATACATGGGCCCGCAACCAGTTGTCATCTGATAGGTTGACCCTTTTAGGCGTAAGGGGCGATCCCGCTTCACCGGGCGCTGGCCGTCAGACGCTGCCGCGCTTTTCTGATCGGTTTTACCAATGCTCAAAACCTGATTATCACGACAACCATCCCGGTAAATAGTTATCCCCTTACAGCCGGAAGCATAAGAGGCCAGAAAGGTTTCCTTCACATCATCAATGGTGGCGTTATTACTGAAATTAATGGTTTTACTCACCGCATTATTAACATGATTCTGGAAGGCAGACTGAATCCGGATATGATCGTCAGGGGAGATATCATGGGCAGTCTCAAATATCCTCCGGTATTTGGCAGGGATCTCATTTACCCCCTGGACACAACCGCTGTACGATATCTTTTCCAATAATTCTTTGGAATAAAAGCCTTCTTTCTTGGCCATTTCCTCGAAAACCGGATTCACCTCATAGAACTCGTCATTATCCATAACCCGACGCACATAGGATACAGCAAAAAGAGGCTCCACTCCGCTGGAGCAACCGGCAATAATCGAAATGGTACCGGTGGGGGCGATGGTGGTCCGGGTGGCGTTACGCACTGGTTGATCGGGATTGGCCTGGCCGTAGATACTTTCATCAAAGCTGGGGAAGCTTCCCCGCTTTTCAGCAAGCTCCTGTGATTTAAGCAAAGCCTGATCGTCAATGAACTTCATGACATCAAGGGCCATCTCCACTGCCTCAGGGGAAGAATATGGGATATTGAGCTTAATCAGCATATCAGCAAATCCCATGACCCCAAGACCAATTTTGCGGTTCTGGGTGGTCTTTTCCCGAATCTCGGGCAGAGGATAATTATTGATATCAACCACATTATCAAGGAAATGGACACAATTAGCCACAACCGTGCCTAATTTGTCATAATCAAACTTACCGTCAACCACCATATTGGAAAGATTAATGGAACCAAGATTACAGGACTCATGAGGAAGCAAAGGCTGTTCACCGCATGGGTTGGTGGCCTCAATGTCACCAAGTGCCGGGGTGGGATTATCCTCGTTCATCCGGTCGATAAATACCACACCTGGTTCGCCGGAGAACCAGGCCTGTTTGACCATCTGGTTGAAGACCTTGACTGCGTTCTGCTTACGGACCTCTTCCCCGTTACGAGGATTAATCAGTGAATAATCGTCATTATTTTCCACCGCCTTCATAAAGATATCAGTAACTGCCACCGAGATATTGAAATTATTCAACACAGTGAGATCGGCCTTTACCTTGATAAAATCCATAATATCAGGATGATCAACCCGGAGCATGGCCATATTGGCCCCGCGCCTGGTTCCACCCTGTTTAATGGTCTCGGTGGCACAATCAAATACCGACATGAATGAAAGAGGGCCACTGGAAACACCCTTGGTGGAATGGACAATATCGTGATGGGGCCTGATCCGGGAGAATGAAAAACCGGTTCCGCCACCACTTTTATGGATGAGTGCCGTCTGCTTAACCGCCTCAAAGATACTTTCCATGGTATCTTCCACCGGCAGAACAAAACAGGCAGAAAGCTGACCGAGCTCCCGACCGGCATTCATCAGGGTTGGTGAATTTGGCATGAAATCAAGATCAGCCATCATATTATAAAAGGTATTGGCCAAGTCTTCGATATCAGCAGACTTATCAAAGGCACGATCCGCCTCGGCAATGGTGCAGGCAACCCGCCAGAGCATGTCTTCCGGTTTCTCCGTAACTGTTCCGTTCTCGTCTTTTTTCAGATATCTCCGTTCAAGAACTGTAACAGCACTGTCACTGAATTTCGGTTTACGAATACCAGCCGGCGTCTTCAAATTATCTTTGCCCTTTTTCTCTCCCATCCCCTGCTCCTGTCCTTTGATAATTGACAATCAAATCTAATAATACTCACCATAAATTACCCACATGGACCAACCGCTATTGTCATCGCCCCAGAAAAGGACGAATATACAAAATGTAGTAGGTCGGTAAAAAACAAACCACAACATAGAGTAAATGTAAAGAAAAAGATAATAAAAAAAACAGCTATGATTTTCCTTGGCGGCACCAGTCAGATGGAATATCATGGCCTGCATGGAATTTACCAGCAATAGCCATCATACCCCTGACCCTTCCCGACATATTCGTAAGATTTTTGTCCATGAAAGCTGCCGGGATCTGCCTTATACCAGAGAAATCCTTGCCAGGGCCCATGACATCCCAGTGGAGATTATCAGGGATGATGCTCTACCCGAGCTTGAAGCCGGACCATACCCGACAAGTCTGGCAAAAGGGAAAAGACACCTGCTTCTCAGTCGTAACCGGGGCTCTTTTTTTAAACCATGTCCAGGAACCCGGGAGTATCGCTGTTGCGATTACCATGTTTTAAATATCGGGATGAACTGTCCCATGGACTGTGTCTACTGCATCCTCCAGGCCTACCTCAACAATCCCTGGCTATCTTTTTTTGTTAATGTCGATGATTTGACCAGGGAGCTGGAGGAGGACTTCATAATAACAAAAGACTTCCGACGAATCGGCACCGGTGAGTTTACCGACAGCATGGCTCTTGACCGATTAACCGGTCTTGCCCCTGTCCTGGTTGATTTTATCAAAGACAAGGACTCGGCCATCCTTGAGCTGAAGACCAAAAGCGCAGCCATTGACAACCTGGCCGGCCTTGATCACCGGGGACGCACAATTGTCGCCTGGTCATTAAACAGCCCCATCATCATCAATAAAGAAGAGTTTCGTACCGCTGACCTTGAACAGCGCCTGGCAGCTGCCGCCACCTGCGCAGACTGGGGCTACCCTCTGGCTTTTCATTTTGACCCCATTATCTATCATCAGGGCTGGCAGGATGGTTACCGTCATACCATCAAGCGCCTGTTTGACCTGGTTCCGGCTGACCGCATTGCCTGGATCAGCCTTGGGGCCTTACGCTTTCTGCCGGCATTGCGACCTATTGCTGACAGCCGCTTTCCGTCATCCAGGTTCTTCCACGAAGAATTCATCATTGGTCTTGATAATAAATACCGTTATTTCCGTGATCGCAGGGTTGACATGTACAGGTTTATCTTAAACCTGCTGCGGCAACATTGTGCCGACCATACCTGTATCTATTTCTGTATGGAAAGTGACGAGATCTGGCAAGAATGTGAATTTGAACAAGGGGCCAGCGTCAATCTAGCCCTAAATCTTGATAAAGCCGCTGGGGTGGTGTGTCGCTAATTAAACAGGGTAATAATTTATTTTTAAGAAAAAACGACTCAAGACCTTGCGTCCTGAATTGATTGCATTAGATTCTATCCTAATCAATTAAACTTAAGCTAAAGGGGAAAAATTATGATCAATAAAGCTATTCTGGTTGGCAACCTTGGAGCAGACCCGGAAGTACGCTATACCCAGAGCGGTGCAGCTGTGGCCAACTTTACTGTCGCCACCACTGAAAAATGGAAAGGGTCAGACGGTCAGATGCAGGAACAGACAGAATGGCATCGGATTGTTGCCTTTGCCCGCCTTGGTGAAATCTGCGGTGAATACCTGTCTAAAGGCTCCAAGGTTTATATTGAAGGCCGAATCCAGACCCGTAAATGGAAAGATCGTGACGGTAACGATCGCTATACCACCGAAATTGTCGCCCGGGAAATGAAGATGCTTGATTCCCGTGGAGGATCCAGTGCCGGTAATAATGATCAGTTTCAACCCCCCATGCCTGAACCCCGTTCAGGAGGAGAGGACGTACCATTCTAATGGATTATTATAAGATTCTCGGCGTCAATAAAGATGCTGATAAAAACCAGATAAAAAAAGCCTATCGTAAGATGGCTATGAAGTATCATCCCGACCGCAACAAAGATGATAAACAGGCGGAAGAGATGTTCAAAAAGGCCAATGAGGCCTATGCTGTTCTTTCTGATCCCGAGAAAAAACAACAATACGACACTTACGGCTCCACTGATTTCCATCAGCGGTTCTCCCAGGAGGATATCTTCCGGGGCAGCGACATCAACTCCATTCTCCGTGAATTCGGGATCAACCTCGGCGGTGGCGCCCGCATGGGTGGTATGGGTGGCGCTTTCGGTGGTGGAAATCCCTTTGATATGTTTTCCCAGGGATGCAGCGGTGGAACCTGTTCTGGTGGAGGTTTCAGCCAGCAGCCGGCTAAAGGACAGGATCTGTCCCTGGAACTGCCGGTAAGCCTGGAAGAGGTTCTTGACGGCAACAAAAAAACTATTTCCCTGGGTCGTGGCGGAGAAAAGGTTTCGGTTAAGATTCCGGCCGGAATCGAATCCGGCAAGAAATTACGGGTAAGCGGCAAAGGATCGCCCTCGCCCATGGGCGGGCCGGCCGGCGACCTGTACCTGATTATCAAGGTCGAGAACCATGCAACCTACAGCAGGGAGCATAACAATCTGATAATCAATAAAAAAATTCCATTTACCGACGCGGTTTTAGGCACTAAAGCATCTATCCCCACCCTGGACGGCAAAAACCTCAATGTCAAGATACCTGCCGGAATTCAGGCAGGAGGGAAACTACGACTGAAAGGGCATGGTCTGCCGACCCAGGGCAAAAAAGCCCGGGGCGACCTCTATGTCAAGGTCATGGTTCAGGTTCCGAAAAAGGTTACCAGCGAACAGAAAAAAGCAATCAAGCTTCTCCAGGAAGCAGGACTCTAAGCAGCATAAGCCGCAGCCAGTTCAAAATAACTGGCTGCCTGCTCCAGGGACTTTTCTTTAGTAACATCATCTACCTCCGGGGCATGGGCGGTAAACAAGCCGATTTTGCCCCGGACATAGGCCCTGTAGCATTTATAAAAATTCAAAACCTCCCCTAACCCGGCATCCCCGCTTGCTGCGACAAAATTATCTATAAAATAGGCAGAAAGATCCTGCTGACCATGAAAATCCAGATCCATGGCCAGAAAAGCTATATCACTTGCCACATCGCAATACCTGAATCGCTCATTAAACTCAATACAGTCAAAGATATAAACCGGGTCAGCAAGACAGATATTGGCAGAATACAGATCGCCATGACAGTCTTTGACATGCTCTTTTGCCCGGCGGGCGAAAACATCTTTTTTAAGAAATCCAGAGGCATAGGTTTTTATCAGGTCATAACGATCCTGACTGAGACCACCGCTACCGATGAAACACAGTGTCTGCTCAAAATTCTCCAGGACATTGACCCCAACTGCCTCAGCACTTCCAAAACCGCTGATCTCGGATCCGGAAGCCGCATTTTGATAAAATGACACCAGAGCTGCAATGATCCGGTCAATATCAGCCCGACCAACCTGATCATCGGCCAACAGACGGCCCATCATCTTCTCTTCCGGCATCCGCTTCATGCGCACAGCGTAATCAACAACTTCACCCTTACCGTTAAAGGAAAAACCATCTTCCTCCCGGGTAATGGCAACCACATCAAGGTAGATCTGGGGGCAGAGGCGCTGATTAAGAACCAGTTCCTGTTCACAGAATTGACAACGCTTAGCCAGGGTAGTGAAATCAAGAAAACCGAAATCAACCGGTTTTTTGATCTTATAGACCTGATCACCAGCCAGCAAGACATAGGAAATATGGGTCTGAACAATTTCGACCTTGGTAATTTCAGGGCCATGAAAAGAAGGTTCAAGAAGAGCGTTGATAAAATCAGGAAGTGATGACATTGAATCCTTACCTTTTTCTAAATGAAACAAAAAAGGCTGCCCGGAACAAGCCAGGCAGCCGTATCTATCAAGTGGTGACCCCAAGGGGAATCGAACCCCTGCTTTCGGCGTGAGAGGCCGACGTCCTAACCCCTAGACGATGGGGCCTGATAAACAGAGGTTTTTTAACTTAAGCCTTCGCCTTTGTCAAGATTTATTGTCCCATGGACCAGCCAAATTCATGGGCCCTGACCAGTTCCTCAGGCAAACCATTCACCGCCCCCCTCTTATCCACATTATTGACATAAAGAGAACCTGCCAGGTCAAAACCAAGGGCATCAAAAAAATAAGTCCCGCAGAGTTCAGCCCCTTCAAACAGCCGTGGACCGCTGGTGGCTGCTGCTGCAACCAGATAACCATGGCCCCGGGGCTTATCCTGCCAGAACTCAGGCCGGCGCAGAATATATTTACGACACCAGAAGGCCTGAATCCGATCAACCGCAGCCTTCGCCTGGGCCGTCAAACCATAAAAATAGACAGGAGATGACAGGATTATTGTTGAGACATCAGCCAGCTTACGGTAGATCTGCACCATATCGTCCAGAACCACACATTCACCGGTTTTAGAACAACCTCCACACCCAAGGCAAGGGGCAATATCAAGATCCGCCAGTCGTATCAATTCAAAGCTATTACCATTTAATTCCAGCCCCCGACCAATTTCCCCAAGCAGAAGCTCGGTATTTCCATTTTTGCGCGGTGAACCACTAAGAGCAATTACCTTCATGTTTCCTTATCCTGACAAGGTTAACGTAGAAAAAAATGAGTAAGGCTGTGCAGGTACTGCGCCAATTCATTGGTTAAATATTTTTTATCACAGCGCCAAAGCCAATTGCCTTCAATTGTTCCCGGGGTATTCATCCGGCAATCACTGCCATAACCCAAAATATCCTGAAGAGGAATTATGGCAAGATTGGCAACTGACGAATATGCCAACCTGATGAAATCGTGGTGAACAGCCCTGCCGTCAGAATTGGCATAACGGCGAAATCGGTCCTTACTGCTCTCTGGCACTGCTGGATCATAATACCAGCCCACCGAAGTATCATTATCATGGGTCCCACTGTAAACAACAGTTTCAGGAGTTTGATAATTATGGGGGAGATAGAGATTGGCCCCATCGGAATCAAAGGCAAATTGCAGAACACGCATCCCAGGAAAACCAAGATTATCTCTTAATTTAATAACTTCCTCAGTAATGACCCCCAGGTCTTCAGCAATTATCTCCATATCAATTGAGCTGCCAAGTTCTTTAAAAAAACCTGCACCGGGTCCAGGCTGCCAACGGCCATTGACCGCAGTAGGGGAAGCGGCAGGAATCTGCCAGCAGGACTCAAAACCGCGAAAATGATCAATGCGGACAACATCCACCATCCTGGCCATCAGAGCAAAACGCTTCGACCACCACTGATAAAGCTGGTCATTAGGTCTATTGTCAATCTGCCAGCGATATAGAGGATTTCCCCAACGCTGGCCATGAGGGCTGAAATAATCTGGAGGTACACCTGCAACCTGAAGAGGCTGGCCAGAGTCACCATCAAGTTCAAAAGAACCTTGATTGGCCCAGACATCTGCACTGTCATAACCAACATAAAAAGGAAGATCACCAATCAGGGATATTTTTTTTCGGGAGGCTTGCCGGCGGAGGCGCTGCCATTGGCTGAAAAAGACAAATTGGACAAAGGCGTAAAAATATATCTCTTTTTCTAATTTCCGACGGATCTGGACAAGGGCATCAGGCTGACGATGACGCAAAGGGGCTGGCCAGTGATTCCAGGACTTTTTATCAAATTGCTGGCGAATTGCCATATAGAGGGTGAAATCATCAAGCCAGTGATTATCCTGCCGAAACACATCATAACCTGCCTGCA
Source organism: uncultured Desulfobulbia bacterium (assembly GCA_964653055.1). Lineage (GTDB taxonomy): Bacteria > Desulfobacterota > Desulfobulbia > Desulfobulbales > SURF-16 > CAZZCA01. The sequence continues at coordinate 18,316 of CAZZCA010000017.1, forward strand.
AAGAGACATCGGCACAAAAGCGGGTAAATGCCTTTCTTAATAGAGACTGCTTATAATCTGCAACCAGGGCAAAATCTACAACACCCCGGGAGAATTGGTGACAGGACGAAATATCTTCAGGCAATAACAAACCTTCTTTGACCATGAGATCCGGACTGATCAGAAGAAAATTGCCGGCCATGGACGAAAGACTCATATAGGGCGAATAGGCAAAGGCACCGGCCACCGGGCCACTGGGCAGAAACTGCCAGCAGGATTGCCCTGCTTCTGCCAAAAACCCGAGAAAATCACAGGCCATATCCAGATCACCGACACCGTATGGTCCTGGCAACGAGGTAATATGTGCCAGCACTCCGGCCCGCCGGCTTGCCAACAATTTATCTCTTTCCTGATTCATTGTTTTTTCTTTACAATTAACAAATGCTCTTGTATATATAAATGTTTCGTCAAAATTCTATTATTGCTATAGCCCATTAGCCATGGTGAAAAATTCATACGACCTATCGTTGATCCCTGAAATAGGATCCGTATCCATTTCTGATAATTCCTACATATTATACATAGCTTTTCAGGAGAAAGATAACCCGTGTCTTCCAAACTAAAAGAAAAGATATTAGATACCAGTAAGGAAATTGGTCTCATCAGCTATGATATGCTGAACGACTTAATCCCTGAAGACAAAGACGCCAGCTATATCGATGAGATATTTGACTTTCTTGATAAGAACAATATTAAGATTGCCAGTAAAGATGAAATTTGTAAACAACAGATAAAACTGGGACTTACACCTTCTGCCAGTGATTCAACAAGTGATGACAAAAAAGACAAGGTCATCAACCAGAAAGATGAGGCCCAGGAAGTAGAAGAGACCACCACCACCTATCTGCGGGAGATGGGACGATTTGACCTGTTAACTCCCCAGGAGGAGGAAAAATACAGCAAGGCCATTCGAGAAGGTTTTGATGCCATTATAAATATCGCCCGAACCAACTCCGCCGGTTCACCTGATATCAACAAGCTGGTTGAGCAGATCGCACTCTGGGAGAAAAGAGACCCCACCCTTAAGCCCAAGAAACAACACCTAAACCACCTGCGCCGTTCAATCAGAAAGGCCCATGAGCTCAACCCCGAGTCACCGGAACTGCAACAGGACGTCTATAAGGTAAATATATACACCCGCTCCATCGAATCAGCCAAAGATGCCATGATCAAGGCCAATCTTCGTCTGGTGGTCAGCATTGCCAAACGCTATATGCACCAGGGTCTGAACCTTGCAGACCTTATCCAGGAAGGCAATCTTGGTCTGATGCGGGCTGTTTTCCGGTTTGACTACAAAAAAGGTAATAAGTTCAGCACCTATGCCAGCTGGTGGATTCGCCAGGCAATTACCCGGGCCATCCTGGATAAAACCAGAACCATTCGTCTGCCTGTTCATTTTCTTGAACTGCGCAGCCAGTTCTTCAAGGCATTCTATTCATTATTGAAAGAACTTGGTCGAGAACCTACTCCAGTCGAAATCTCTGAAAAGACCGGTCTTTCAATGGACAAGATCCTGGCCATCCTCGAGGCATCTCGGGAGCCCATCTCCCTGGAGACCCCGGTTGGCGACGACGACAGCACCCTGGGCGATTTCCTCGAGAACCAGGAGGCAGTATCTCCTTATGAGGCAGTAAAGAATCACGAACTGGCTGACCGGGTTACGACAATTCTTGCCACCTTGAGCCCCCGGGAAGAAAAAATCATCCGCCTGCGCTTCGGTATCGGTGAGGAGGCAGAATATACCCTGGAAGAAATCGGCAAACGCTTTCATGTTTCCCGGGAGCGGATCAGACAGATTGAGAAAAAAGCCCTGAATCGATTGCGTCATTCCAGCCGTCGTGACAAATTAAAATATTTTCTTGATTGAGCAAATTAAAATAAATAATCGATTCCTACTCATACCGGCGGCAATATCCTTTGCCGCCGGTATTGCTTTAAGCTCCTGGCTAAATCCTCCACACATCCTTCTCTGGCTCATTATTTTCATCTGCCCTATTGGCACCTTGCTGGTCAGGTCAAAAAAAAAGATAAGTACAATCGGCATTATCGTCTTTTTTACGGCAGCGGGTCTGCTTCATATAAATGCAAATCATGACGACAGACCTGGTCATTTAGTCAATTTACTTGACGATAAAGGGCAGGAAGCAACCATCAGCGGGACCCTGATCAGCAGCCCGTCCTGCTCACAGAAAATCTCTCGCATTCTGGTTGAGGCAGATACCCTTTTCAAGGCTGACACATTTAGCATCAACCCAAACAGTGCAGACAATACAATCCAGGGACAAGGTCAATCAGTCAGGGGGAAAATACTCCTCAGCACCGCTATGGTCATGCCGGATCTAAGCCCCGGAGAACTGCTGCTTATCAAGTGCCGGTTAAAAGAACCTACCCGCTATGGCAACCCCGGCAGCTTTGACTATCCATCTTTTCTGGCAGGACAGGACATCTTTCTCACCGGCTGGATATCATCCCCCCTCCACCTGAGCAAGATCAAGCAGACAGCTTCTCCCGGGTTGTTCCGGACCATAAGATTCCTGCCGGAAAAACTACGCAATAAAATAAATAATTACCTTAGAGACCTGCCTCCGGCCAGTGGTGGGATTTACCGCGCCATCCTTACCGGCGACCGCAGCGGCATAGAGCCAGCAATTTCCGAACAATTCAAGAAAAGCGGCACCTTTCACCTGCTGGCGATTTCCGGACTGCACATGGGGCTGCTGGCTGCCGGCTGCGCCCTGCTTCTTAACTGGCTGATATGCCGTTTCCCGGCAATCATTCTTCGTTATCCAGCCTGGAAGCTGGCAGCTGTTTTAACAATCCCCCTTATAATCATCTACGCCCTGGTAGCCGGCTTTCAACCACCAGCAACAAGAGCGATGATCATGACCTCGGTATTTCTCCTCAGCCTGGTCATTGACCGGCAATGGCACCCACCCACCAATATTGCCATAGCAGCCTTCCTTATTCTCTGGTGGCAACCCCAGACCCTGTTTTCAGTTTCTTTTCAGCTCTCCTTCGCAGCCGTCATTGCTATTACCGCCATTCTCCCCCACCTGACTAACAAAAACAGGGCAACAGAAGATAAATATCACACCAGCAAGATCAGAAAATGGCTTTTAGCAGGTATTATGGTCTCCCTGGCAGCAACAGCCGGTACAGCACCTCTTCTGGTTTATTATTTCCACCGAATATCGCTCATCGGAGTACTTGCAACCCTTATCCTTCAGCCCTTGCTCTGCCTCTGGGCCCTGCCCCTTGGTCTGATATCTGTACCCTTGATCCTCCTCTGGCCAGGCATAGCTCATTATGTGCTTGCCGCAGGTTCCGCAGGCATCGACCTTGCCATCTATCTCAACAACCTGCTCAGCCAACTTCCCTGGAGCGAAATCCGCCTAACCACACCTGGCCCCTGGGAAATATGCTGTTATTATATTGCCCTCATCACCCTATTCCTTACCTACAGGAAGAAGAAAATGCTCCTGGTGGCAATACCCTGCCTGATCATTATCTTCACATCCCCAATCATTGCCAGATACCACAACCACCACCGCGGATTTACCACTGTCAGCGTAATTGATGTGGGCCAGGGGAGTTGCACCTTAATTGAGCTGGGAGACGGAACCACTGTCCTCATCGACGGTGGCAGCAGATCCCAGCAATTTAACAGCGGGGAACACATTATCGCCCCTTTCCTCTGGCATAAAAGAATCAGAGAAATCGACCATATCATCATCAGCCATGCCGACTCCGACCACTACAACGGTCTTCCCTTTATTATCGACAATTTCAAGCCCCAATTTCTCTGGATAAACAGCCTGCAGGGACAATACAGCTATAAAGAGTTGATCAAGCAGGCAAGAGAAAAAGGGGTAATAATAAAAACCCCCCAGGCCGAAGAAATCATTTTAAACTCGGGGGAAAACCAGGTGATCAACATGGGGGCATTACATCTGAGTCAGACTGACACCAACGACAATAATCGCAGCCTGGTTATTAAACTGAATGACCCTGCTGCTGATTTTATCTTTAGTGGTGATATCGAAGACGAGGGTGAGAAAATTCTTCTTGGCGGGAAAACAGACATGAAAACCGATGTTCTCATCGTCCCCCACCATGGCAGTGCCACTTCAAGCAGCAAGAAATTTATCCAGACAACTCGGCCCATTTACGCCCTGATCTCAGCCGGCAAACATAGGCCCGACATCTTTCCGGCAACCGAGGTAATCGACAGGTATAAAGAGGCAGGATGCAGGATCTATAACACAGCAAGGCACGGGGCAATAACCTTGACCACTGAAAATAAAAAGCTGAATATCTCAACCTTCTTGCCACAAGATAACCTAAAAGCTATACATCGGTAAAATCAGTTGGGGGGCTGATCAGGTAAGGAGCAAATTTGCCCTTATCGATACAATTGGTGTAGGCATCATCCGGAGAAATCCAGCCTTTTTCCAGAAAAGTCATAATGGCGTCATCAAGGGTCTGCATTCCATAGCGCTTGCCGGTCTGCATCACAGACAAAAGCTGGAAGGTCTTACCTTCCCTGATCAGATTACGAACAGCCGGAGTACAGACCAGAACCTCAAGAGCAGCGCAACGCTCCGGCACATCAATCCGCTTGAATAAGGTCTGGGAAACCACAGCCTTCAAAGCATCAGCCAAGGTTGAGCGAACCTGGGCCTGCTGGGATGCCGGAAATATCTCGATAATTCGATCCACGGTTTTGGCGGCATTCAAGGTATGAAGGGTGCCGAATACAAGATGCCCGGTCATGGCTGCCTCCATGGCCAGTGAGATGGTCTCAAGATCACGCATCTCCCCCACCAAAATTATATCAGGATCTTCTCGAAGGGCACCCCGCAATGCATTGGCAAAGCTCAGGGTATGAAGCCCAACCTCACGGTGATTAATAACAGATTGCTGACTCTCATGAACAAATTCAATGGGATCTTCAATGGTAAGGATGTGATCACTTCGATTACGGTTGGCCTCATCAACAATGGCAGCCAGGGTTGTTGATTTACCACTGCCGGTTGGCCCGGTTACCAGCACCAGCCCCTTGGGCAGATAGGCAAGCTTCCTGATCACTGCTGGCAGGTGCAGCTGCTTACAGGTAAGGATCTTACTGGGGATCTCCCGAAAAACCGCGCCAATGCCATTCTTCTGCTGAAACAGATTACCACGGTACCGTGCTAAGCCGGGAATCTCATAGCCAAAATCCACATCTCCGGTTTCTTCAAATCGCTTAACCTTCTCCTCTGAAACTATCTCGTAAAGCATAACTTTAAGCTCTTCATCCTCAAGCTCCTTATACTTTACCCGCTCCATGTCACCACGGATACGGAGTACCGGCTGCTGACCAGCTACCAGATGGAGATCAGACGCACCCTGATCATTCATCAACTTAAAAAAAGCGTCTATCTGGGCCATGTTACACCTCACTAACGGTTTTTTTATCATCCAGCCAAAAAGATAATATCTATAATTTGTTATCCAATAAAATATTACAAATGTCAATCAGGGCTATTCTGTCTGAAGCAGGCGCAACAAACCTTGCACCGGCCAGAATGTCATTGTAGAATTACTTGATGCAATTTATTGATCTTCATATCCATTCCACTGCATCAGACGGCACCATGTCCCCTGCTGCCATTGTCAGAACTGCAGCTGACAGGAAGCTACAGGCCATCGCCCTGACTGACCATGATACTGTGGACGGTATTGATGCCGCCCTCCAGGCTGGCAGCAAATACCAGATGGAGATCATCCCCGGAATAGAGTTAACCAGTCATTACCAGAAAAAATCGCTCCATATCCTCGGATACGGAATGGATCATCAACATCCTGCATTCTGTCATGGTCTTGAACAGGTTCAGATTGCCCGCAAGGTGCGAAATCAGAAAATTATTGAAAAATTAAACAAACTCGATATTCATATTACAGCAAAAGAGGTGGCAGAAGTATCCGGTAGTGGCCAGACTGGTCGCCCCCACTTTGCCAGATTATTAATTAAGAAGGGAGTGACAGGTAGTATTAATGAAGCTTTCCACCGCTACCTGGGGGGTAAGGGCAAGGCCTTTGTTGCCCGCAAAAGGCTACCGGCAGAAGAGGCCATCAAAATGATCCATGGGGCTGGAGGAGCGGCAGTACTGGCCCACCCCTTCCTAGCCGATCGCAGCATGAACATGATACCCGACCTGCTGCATGACCTTAAAGAACTCGACCTGGACGGAGTTGAAGTCTTTTATCCGAGCCAGCCAAATCGGGTCCGCCAATTATTACTGCAATTATGTAATAATCTAAAACTTGTTATCACCGGCGGCAGTGATTATCATGGTGAAGGTCAATCCAAATGCCAAATCATCGGCGGAAATGGTAAAGACATGGTTTCAGCCGCGCTGCTGGCTGATCTGAAAAAAATAATTAATATCCGGCAAAAGACGTGCAGAGACAAAGACTTGTCCACCAACGGCTTACAGGAGTAAAAATGCGCACCATTCTGGTTGTTGACGACGAACCTAATTACCTCGTCATCCTGGAAGAACTTCTTGCTGAAGAAGGTTTCGAGATTCTAACCGCAGATAATGGCGCCAGCGCCCTGGAAATCGCCGGTGAAGTTGACCTTGACCTGATCCTGACCGATATGCAGATGCCCGGCATCAGTGGCTTAGAAGTCCTGGAAACAATCAAAGCCAGCAATAAAGACCTGCCGGTAATTATGATCACTGCCTACGGCGAGGTGGAAAAAGCTGTGGCTGCCATGCAGGCCGGAGCCTTTAATTACCTTACCAAACCATTTAAAAATGAAGAGCTGATTGCCAATGTCCATAAGGCAATTGAGCATTACAGCCTCTGCCGGGAAAATAAACGGCTGCGGGCAGCAATCAAATCTCGCCATAGTTTTGCCGACATGATCGGTAAAAACAATAAAATGCAGGAACTTTACCGCTTGATCGAGAAGGTTGCCCCCACCCCGTCCTCTGTTCTGATCAGTGGCGAATCCGGCACTGGCAAGGAATTAGTTGCCCGCGCGGTTCATCTTTACAGCCCCAGAGAAAGCCAGCCATTTATTTCAGTCAATTGTGCTGCTCTACCTGCTAATCTTCTGGAAAGCGAATTATTCGGTCATGAAAAAGGAGCCTTCACCGGGGCAACAACCCTGCGTAAGGGGCGCTTTGAGCTGGCTGACAATGGAACCCTGTTTCTTGACGAGATCGGGGAACTTGACCTTGCCCTCCAGTCCAAATTATTACGGATAATCCAGGAAAGAACCTTTGAACGGATCGGCGCTTCTTCAAGCCTTGAGGTTGACGTGCGCATCATCGCCGCCACCAATAAAAACCTGAAAAAAGAAGCAGATAGAGGACTTTTCCGAGACGACCTTTTCTACCGACTGAATGTCCTGAGCCTGCACCTTCCCCCCTTACGTGATCGTCTTGACGATATCCCCCTGCTGGTTAATCACTTCCTTGCCAAATTTGGCGAACTGATCGACAAACCGGATCTGAAGATCTCTGCCGAGGCCATAGACATTCTGATGGAGATGCCATGGGAAGGGAATATCAGGGAGCTGGAAAACACAATTGAACGGGCATCCATCCTCTGCAGCAACAAGACAATCGAAAGCAAGGATGTTCTCACTGACAGTCAGGGGGAGAAGATTCCCCTTGCCCCAAAAGCCACCTCCGCGGAAGGGCCTTTGGTCAGACCAGGATCAACCCTGCCCGACACCCTGTACAGTCTTGAGAAACAGGCCCTGAAAGAGGCCCTAAACGAAAATGACAACATCCAGGCCCGGGCCGCTAAAAGGCTGGGAATTACCAAGAGCCTGCTCCAGTATAAACTGAAGAAATTCGGAATTAAGCTGCCCTCACGCAGCTCAGTAGATGAAAACCAGTCAGGTTAATAAACTATTGCTCCTGAGCCAGAGACCCGCCCCAGTTAAGCTTGCGCCGCAAAATATCAAAATATCCCTTACGGGGTGAAGAGATAAGCAAAAGAGGCTTTTGTGCCGCTGCCACCTCCAGCACATCATCCTGGCCCATGAGCCATACCGGCTGACCATCAACGATGACCTCAACCTCGGCCACGGCCTGATCTGCAAGTCTGGTGGCAAACAAGGCATCCGCCGAAAGCAGAACCGGCCGGCTCTCCAGCATGAAAGGGCAGATTGGGGTCAACAGGATCGAGGCCAGATCAGGATGAACAATGGGGCCACCGGCAGATAGATTATAGGCCGTGGAACCGGTGGGAGTGGAAAAAATAAGGCCATCGGCCTTATAGGTTGCCAGAAACTCGTCACCCACCCAGGCACTTAACCGCACAAGGCGATCAACCGCCCCCTTGCTGATCACTACATCATTTAAGGCAAAACGCCATTCTTCTGCCTTATCATCCCGGCGCAAGCGGGTTTTCAGCATCATCCGTTTTTCAATCAGGGCAGAACCAGCCATAATCTGCTCAAGAGCCTGGTAGCGTTCCTGACTGGCAACCTCCGTGAGAAAACCCAGATTGCCGAGATTAACCCCCATGACCGGGACCCCGTATTCACTGGCTCGGGCCGCAACATGGAGCAGAGTCCCGTCACCTCCGAGAATAACGAGAAAATCCATATCCGGTTCAATAGCATCAACAAGAGTGGTAATCTGGCGATTGCCAAACCAGGAGACCATCTCCTCCCCAACCTGCCGGGCAGTGGCTGAATCTCTTTTCAGAATAATTCCGACTTTTTCAGTCTTCATTACCAGACCTCAACCGGCGATTATTCTGCCGAGCTCCCGGGAACGCTCACATGCACGTTCAACACAATTCATCAAAGTGGCCCGCAAACCACCCTTCTCAAGTTCATGGAGTCCAGCAATGGTGGTACCACCCGGGGAAGTAACCATGGCCTTAAGTTCAGCCGGGCTGCTCCCGGTTTCCATGGCAAGTTTCACTGAACCAAGCACGGTCTGCAGCACCAGCTTCTCAGCATCAGCCCTGTTCAGACCAACCTTGAGACCAGCATCTATCATACCTTCGATAAAGGTATAAACATAGGCCGGGCCACTGCCACTGAGACCAGTAACCGCATCAAGATAGGATTCCGGCAGAACCGTACAACTGCCAATGGCATTAAAAATTGCCGCAGCGGTATCCAGATCTTCAGATGTTGCCTCAGAGCCTCCACTCAAAGCAGAAGCTCCCTCAAGAACAAGAGCAGGCGTATTGGGCATAACCCGGACAAGACGACATCCGGCAACAAGACCCTTTGCCAGTACAGACAAAGGGATACCAGCGGCAATCGAGATGATTAATTGATCAGAACTTAAAATATCGTGATACTGGTCAAGTACCGCTGCCATGATCTGGGGCTTAACCGCCAGAACCACCACCTTACACTCAGCAACAGCAGTGGCCTGATCAACGGCAACAACCCCGTATTCATCAGCAAGAAAATCACGCCGTTCTGCCACCGGCTCTATCACCACAACATCTCCAGCAGCTGTCAGCTCGCTTTGACTTATACCTCGGATCAGGGCTTCCGCCATCATCCCGCCGCCAATAAAACCTGTTTTCCCTGATAATTTCATTTTATCACCTGCCCAATCCCTTAAATATCCATTAATTAGACCGTTAATCGTCTGTGATTAACCAATATTGCTTATTTTGCCCTATCTCTATTATGAATAAAAACTAATGTCATTATTTTTTTATTACCATCCGACAATCAGAAGCAACAAAGGTGCTCTGCCCCCCAATTAATAGAGCAACCAGCTACGAACAGCCTGCCTTCCCGAACCCTTCTCCCGACCACTGAATGTCACCCTGGTATTTTTTCTGCTAAACTCTCCGGAAAATTCAGCAGAGAAAAAATCACCATCCCGCCTGGCCTGCTGCCAGCCCAGGCCACTGACATAAATCCCAAGTGTCCCGTCCACATAACGATCTGGATGGAGAAGACGAGCCCCTACTATGCCGACAGGCCCTGTACGGGTACGAGGATTACGATCAACCAGGGGTAGATCAACCCGGGCAAGAACCTTGTCAAAATGATCAATACTGGCCCATTCCTTGCCCAGAATCGGCTCCCGGGGGATGGCATAGGTATCACAAAAAGAACTGACCGAGCCCGGGTTCTGGCTCAAAACAGCCTGGTAACCAAGCCTGCGGGCAACTGCCAGCACGGTTTCATTATACTCACCATAGGGAACAGCAAAAAAATCAGGCTCCTGCCCCAGGCTCCTGCTCAACAAATTACGACTGGTCGCCATCTCCTGAGCCAGCCATTTTTCATAAGCAACCGGACCCATATCCTCTGGAATATCTGCCATATGATGATGGGTGAAGCCATGGTCCTGGAAATCAACACCGGCAGCAGCCATCTTTCTTATCTGCTGCCAGTTCAGGAAATCAGAATAGCCCTTATCAACCGCACCAGTATAGACAAACACGGTAAAGGGATAGGAATAGGTGCGTAAAATGGGCCAGGCGACATCAATAATTGACCTGTAGGCATCATCAATGGTGATGACAACGGAGCGATCCGGCAGGTTCTCACCCTTCTCCAGCGCCCGGACCAACTGCTTTAAAGGGATTACCCGGTATCCCTCTTTCTCCAGAAAAGCCATCTGGGCCTCAAAGGCCTCGGCCGAGACATTGGTTGACGGGTAACGATCATCACCGAATCGATGATAGATTAAGACAGTGGCATCCAGCCCCTGCTCTTCACTCTGGACAAAATCAGGAAGAAGAAGGAGAAGGAGAAGGAGAAAAAAGACAGTGAACCAGACCTTGTTTGCCGCCGCCCTGGTCTCCCTGCTCATGATCATTTTTTATCCTGGGGGAATAAAGGGACCGGCTGGGGAGAAGATTCACCCTCATCCTTGGTCTTTTTCTCCTTGAGGAAACCAACCCGCCGAACCACCCTGGTGGACAGACGTTTACCCTTGGCCCCGGCACCCTTAATCAGAAAATCAGAAAAAGAAGCATCTTCATAATTGCTCTTAGCCCGTTTATTGGGCCGGTAATAAATCCGGGCCCGACCCTCATCTCCAATAACCAGGTATTGAATAAATGATTTTTTATGCTCGGGGAAAAGGGCATATTCCTTATCCAGAATAAAACGGGGGGGCTTGAATCTTTTCAGGTACGAGGTCTCCTGGGGACCATTACGGTAAACCAGATTATAAACCACCTCCTCATCATAAACCCCTGCCCAGCATAGATCATGGCCGACAAAAACCTTATCCATCACCGATACCACTTTATACATCCCGTTCTTAAAGATGAGAAGGATACGATCGTACTCCGAGCAGGCAAAAGAGATATCAGTATCAGTACTGACCTGATGACCGAGAAAACCGCCCTCCTGGTGGTAGCCGACATTAAGATTGGAAATAGCAACCTTGCGGGCCTGGACTTCACTGAAAGTGGTAATCTCTGTCCGGCGGGGATATAACTCGCCATATTTATCCAGCAGAGAATCGAGAAACTTCAGGGTATAGGCCACTGTATCCTTGAGATGCACTTCCACCTGACGGATGGCTTTTTTAACTTCTTTAATGTCTTTACGTTTTTTGTCAATATCGTAGCGGGAAATACGCCTGATCCTGATCTCAAGAAGACGCTCAATATCTTCTCTGGTTACCGGCCGAACCAAAATATCAGCAAACGGCACAAGAGACTCATCAACCGTGGCCACCACCAGCTTATAACTGGCACATTCCTCGATCTTCTTATAGAGTCGTTCTTCAATAAAGATCTGCTCAAGAAGATGGGCATGGAGTTTTTCCCGCAAGCGATCCCGTTCGATATTAAGCTCGGAGGTAAGGTCACGCACCAGTTTTTCAGTATTTTCCAGAAGAACATCAGATACCGTAATTACTGCCGGCTGGTTATCCCGGATAGCGGTGAGATTGGGGCTGAGGCTGATCTCGCAGTCAGTAAAGGCATAAAGAGCCCGAATGGTATCATTGGCATAGATACCCCTTGGCAGCTTAATCTCCACCTCTACTTCTTCGGCAGTATAATCATTAATGGACTGGATCTTAATCTTGCCGGCTTTGGCCGCTTTTTCGACACTTTCCATCAAAGATTGGGTAGTGGTGGAATATGGAATTTCCCTGATCAGGATTGTTTTCTCATCCAGGGACTCCAGCCTGGCCCGGCATTTCAAGCGGCCATTTCCATCATCATAGGACGATACATCCATCATCCCGCCTTGAAGAAAATCAGGGAAAACAGCAAAAGGCTCGTCCTGCAGAATACTCTTCTGGGCTGCCAGCAATTCACAGAAATTATGGGGCATGATCTTGGTGGCCATCCCCACCGCGATTCCTTCCGCCCCCTGAAGCAGGAGAAGTGGGATCTTAGCCGGTAGAGCTACAGGCTCCTGCATTCGACCATCATAAGAATCTACATAATTAGTCAGATCACGATTAAAGAGGATCTGGCGAGCCAGAGGTGATAGGCGGCATTCGATATAACGGGCAGCAGAAGCCCCGTCACCAGTATGGATATTACCGAAATTACCCTGCTGCTCAATGAGATAACCCTTATTGGATAGATTAACCAGGGCATTAAAGATAGACTGATCACCATGGGGGTGGAGCTTCATGGTATCACCCACCACATTGGCCACCTTGCAGAAACGGCCATCGTCCATATTGGCCAAGGTCTGCATGATCCGTCGCTGAACAGGCTTGAGCCCGTCCGCAACATCAGGAATCGCTCTTTCCCTGATCACATACGAGGTATAATCAAGAAAATTATCATCAAAAAGCTGATGAAGCTCTCCGTAATCTGTATTCATTGCCGGTGTCAATTTACCTTACACTCCTCTACCAATTAAGAATACCACCATAATCTTACTTCAGAAATCAGCTGCAACTCTGCTTACAATCACAAACCCCAATCATACGAGATGGTTCATGATATATTCTTTACGTACCGGTGTATTCTTCCCCATATAAAAACCAAGAAGCCGGGGAACATCACTGAGTCGATCGATATTAACCTGCTGCAGCCGCATATCCGCGCCAATAAACTGCTTGAACTCCGGCGGGGATATCTCGCCAAGCCCTTTAAACCTGGTAATCTCCACCTGTTTATTGGCCCGACCCCGTCCCCTTAATGTTTTTTCGGCCGTCAACTTTTCCTGATCAGAATAACAATAACGGGTCTCCTGCCTGTTTCTCACCCTGAAGATCGGTGTTTCCAGGATATAAATATGACCCCTTTTCACCAGATTCTCAAAATAATGAAGGAAAAAGGTCAAAAGCAGATTCCTGATATGCAGGCCGTCAACATCAGCGTCTGTGGCCAGAATAATCTGGTCATAACGAAGCCCTCCCAGAGATTCTTCGATATTCAAGGCCCGCATCAGGCTATACATCTCATCGTTCTTATAGAGCAGGGCCATATTCTGGCCTAGAACATTCATGGGTTTGCCCTTGAGGGAAAAAACCGCCTGGGTCATAGGGTCACGGGCACTGACAATGGAGCCGGAGGCGGACTGACCCTCGGTGATGAAAACCATATTCTCCCGACCGAGCCGGGATGGTTTTTTCTTGGTGGGATGATATTTACAGTCTTTAAGCTGAGGGATACGAATGGCAACTTTACGAGCCTTAGCCTTAGCCTCCTTCCGGACATGCTGGAGTTCTTTACGGACCTTCTCGTTCTGCCGGACCTTGGCAGTCAGCACATCGGCAATCTCACTTTCACGATAAAGGAAATCCCGGACATTTTCCCGCAACCTGTTGACTATATCAGACCTGATCTCGGTGTTACCCAGCTTGTTCTTGGTCTGGGATTCAAAGACAGGGTCCTTGACCTTAACCGCCACGGCTCCGACAATCCCTTCCCGGACATCGTTGCCGGCATATTTCTTACCTGCAAATTCGTTTACTCCCTTCAGAATACCCTCACGAAAGGCAGAAAGATGGGTACCACCTTCATTGGTGAAGGTCCCGTTAACAAAAGAGAAATAATTCTCGCCATAACCGTCGGTATGGCAGAAGGTGCAATCCAGGGTTTCGTCCCTATAATGAAATGGTTTATAGAGCTGATTATCCTCAAGCTCGTTACTGAGCAGATCAAGAAGACCGTTTATTGAATGAAAGCATTCATCACCCAGATAAATCTTCAGGCCAGCGTTAAGATAGGCATAACGCCAGAGCCGCTTACGGATGAACTCAAAATTAAAGGAATACTCAGGAAATTGCTCACGACCGGGGAGAAACTCAACCAGGGTACCATTATTTTCACTGGTCTTACCCTTATCCTCCCCCTGGAGAATACCATTTTCAAAATTGGCACGGGCAAATTCACCATCTCTGAATGAAGTGACGGTAAAATGGTCAGAAAGTGCATTTACCGCCTTGGTTCCAACCCCGTTCAACCCTACTGAAAACTGAAAAACATCGGTATTATATTTGGCCCCGGTATTGATTACCGAGACACATTCAACCAGCTTGCCCAGAGGGATACCCCGACCGAAATCACGAACCTTAACGATCCCCTCATCATTGATGGCCACCGAAATCTTTTTACCGGCACCCATGATGAACTCATCCACAGCATTATCAATAATCTCTTTTAACAGGATATAGATTCCGTCATCCGGATGGTTCCCGTTTCCAAGGCGACCGATATACATACCAGGTCGTAACCGGATATGCTCAAGTGAACTCAGGGTCTTTATCTTTGATTCATCGTAGGCGGTTTGAGCTGACATTTATTCCTGATACTGGAAGAAATTACTAAATTTATTGGTTAAACAAAATTATTTACACTGGCAAAAAACAATAAACTATCCGTCCCCTCATCCGCAAGCCTGATTACAAAATAAGGTCGGAAAAATTACATTTTTATCAAATGAAGATTATTACAATAACGGCCATAAACGATGGCGAAGGCCGGAACTACGCTTAACTTCGGAAGAAACTGCTGCCAGCAGCACCTCTGCATCTCCCCATACCTGGAAATTTTCCCTGGCCCGGGTTACTGCCGTATAAATTAATTCCCGGCTTAAAACCGGTGAAATCTCAGACGGTAATAACAAGAACACCCGATCATACTCCGAACCCTGACTCTTATGGACAGTCATAACAAAGGCGGTCTCATGCTCTGGCATCCGGAAAAGTGGCAAATAACGAAATTCCCCGTCAGTTCCCTTGAAACATACCCGCAGTTCACCATCAGGACCGGTCATGGTCAGGCCCACATCACCATTATAGAGATCAAGATGATAATTATTACGGGTTATCATCACCGGTCGCCCGGGATACCATTGATCCTCGCCCTTAATCAGGCCCTTTTCCGTAAGCTTATTTACAAGCCAGGTGTTTAATTGGTCAACCCCGTAACGGCCCTGACGATGGCCAGTTAGAACCCGAAAACGATCAAAGGCGGCAAAGGCAGCAGCGGGATCCTCTTCCCGGAGATAATCACGGTATCCGCGACATACCTCTATGGCCAGTTTGTCAGCCATTTCCTCTGGGGGATAATCATGAAGACTGATGTCATTAAATACCTGATCAGTCAAATAATTGATAATCTTTTCAGATTCCTTGTGCTTAACGGCCCTGGCCATGGCAGCGATACCACTATCCTGGCGGAAACGATAGGTCTTCTGCAAGACCACAGTACAATCAGCAATGGAAGTTGAACCAGAAACAGATGAACTGCCAAGCCCTGAAAAGCCAAAACCTGCCAGCATATTTTTAAAATCAGGCGAGAACTCATTTGCCTTGTCAGGTCCGCAGATATCAGCAAGAACCCGACCTGCCTCCACCGAGGCCAACTGATCACGGTCCCCCAGGAGAATAAGCCGGCTCTGAACAGGAAGAGCATCAACCAGTTTGCTCATCAGGGCCAGATCAATCATGGAGGCCTCATCAACAACCAACAGATCGTAAGGTAGGGGGTTTTGCTGATTATAACGGAAATAAGGTGAGTTCGCCTGATAGCCCAGGAGACGATGAATGGTCATGGCCTCTGCGGGCAGGGAAGTTAATGACACCCCCCGGGACTCCAGCTCCCTGCCAGCATCTTTGATGGACTGCTGCAAGCGACCGGCAGCCTTACCGGTGGGCGCAACCAGAGCTATCCGCATAATCTGGGGCGCAGTGAGTTCCTGAAGCAAGGCCAGGAGCTTGACCACAGTAAAGGTCTTACCGGTTCCCGGCCCACCCGAGATAATGCAAAGCCTTTTCATACAGGCAATGGCAGCAGCCAGACATTGCCAATCAACATCATCCCCGGTAAAAGCTTCCGGAAAAAGCCTGCTAAGCTCTTTTTGCAAAAAGACATGATCAAGATCAACGATAATCTCAGCCCGCTGCCTGAGAGAATCAGCCAGAGAATTTTCATATTGCCAGTAGCGATGGAGATAAAAACGATCAGCGCCATCCATGATGAGGGGGCAATGCTCTCCCGGTTCACCCACCAGAGGGCTTTGCAATAATTGCTGCCGCAATTGAGAAATCTCCGGCAAATAAGCCAGATTCTTTTCCAGGTCAGGAAGAGGATTTTTACCGGCAAAATCGATTAAATTGAGACAGACATCACCCTCCCGTCCAGCATGAACAACCAGGGCCGCCACAACAAGAAGAGCAGGGTCCGCCTCCCTATCCATCCTTGCCACAAACTCGGCAAAATGAACGGCCAATTCTGCAATTTGGCCCTGATTACCGGCCTCTGCTAACTGCTGAATGGTTTTCTGCTGGTCAACAGACATCGCCACCCCCCAATTGCCGGTCCAGCCGGTTGACAACCTCAAATCCAGGCCTATCCCGGAAAATGCCTGAACCAGAGCCAGGTCTCATCCCCCGGACAAAGAGATAATAGACCCCGCCAAAATGTCGGTCATAATCATAATCAGCAAGACGTTTTCCCAGGAAACGATGAAGAGCCACCAGATAAATATAATACTGGAGATCATACCGGGACTCTGACATGGCAAGGTCCAGCTGATCTTTTCCATAATCTCCAGACTCATTACCCAGATGATTTGATTTATAATCCACTAGATAATATCGACCCTGATAATAAAAGAGCAGATCAATAAAACCCTTGATAAAACCGGCACCATGTTCAATCCGGGATAAAGATGTCAACTCCCCTGCTCCATCATTCATCATTGCCCGGGCAAATATATCACCTAATTGGTCGGGGGGCAGTTGGGGGGTGGTAAAATAAAATTCCATCTCATCAAGACGCTGATCCGCCGTAATAACAGATAAA
>CAZZCA010000018.1:0-1820 GCA_964653055.1 uncultured Desulfobulbia bacterium
CAAACTATAAAACACAAGATAACAACACGGAATAACAACAAAAAAACACCAGCCACTGAAGTGACTGGTGTTTTTTTAAAGTCCGTGTTACCAGAGAGTAACGCAGGCCGCCGTTACGATGTTACCAAAAGGCAACGCCATTAAAAGTTATAGTTGATATAATTTGAGCTTCTGCCAGAGGTTTTTCCGGCTGATCCCCATGAGTTGGGCCGCCTCGGTCTTGACCCCACCGGTTTCCCGCAGGGCAGCAATGATACATTTCTTCTCCGCCTGGGCCACTGCCTCGGATAATTTAAAAGGCACCTTCTCCTCCTCCACACATTGACCACTCAAATCAGCCGGCAGATCCCATACCTGAATCAAAGATGAAGGGGTAAGAACACTTAAGCGCTCAATAATATTTTTGAGTTCCCTGACATTCCCGGGATAATCATAAACCATGAGCGCCGCCATGGCATCATCGGTAATGGCCAGTTTCTTTTCCCTGCCCTGGCTGAACTCCTCCAAAAAATAACTGCAAAGATCAGCAATATCATCCCGTCTATCCCGCAGGGGAGGCACTTCCACCGGAATCACCTGAAGTCGATAGAAAAGATCCTCACGGAATGTCCCCTTTACCACTTCAGCCTTAAGATCCCGGGCAGTGGCACAAAGCACCCGGCCATCCACCGGAATCATCCGGGAGCCACCCACCCGCTCAATCTCCCGTTCCTGAAGAACCCGCAGCAGCTTAGCCTGAAGATCCAGGGGCATATCACCGATCTCATCCAATAAAATAGTGCCTCCGTCCGCCAGCTCAAATTTCCCGATACGATTAGCAGTAGCCCCGGTAAAAGCACCCTTCTCATGACCAAAAAACTCAGATTCAAGCAGGCCATCGGGAATAGCAGCACAATTAACCCTGATATAGGGCTTTTCCGACCGCTTACTTCCATAATGAATGGCAGATGCCACCAGCTCCTTGCCGGTTCCCGACTCACCGGTGATCAACACCGTGGATTCCGACAACGCCACCTGACTGACCAGCTCCAGCATTCTGGCAGTTGCCTCACTCCGGCCGATAATGGGGGTATGGCTCTGCCGCCGCCAGCATTCCTCCATGGAAACACAACGGGCCCGGACCTGCTGGATCTCCAGCAGCCTCTTTACCCGAATAACAATATCATCCATGTCAAAGGGCTTTAAGACATAATCTCTGGCCCCCTTTTTCAGACATTCCACCGCATCTTCCGTGCTGCCATAGGCAGTCATCAGAAGCACATCGGTTTCCGGTGATTCTTTCTGCACCTCGGCCAGCAGACGAACTCCGTCCATCCCCGGCATCCGGATATCGGAAAGAATTAGCTGATAACTATTGGCCCGGAGCAGGGCCAGGGCCGACTTCCCGTCCTCGGCCTCATCAATACACCAGGCCTCTTTCTGCAGCCAGTCACTTAAGGTGATCCGCATGATCTCGTCGTCTTCAGCCAACAAGATCCTGGCCCGGCAGCTCTGTTTCAATTCATCTGACATCCACCTCTCCTTTTCAATCCACCACCCTGACTATCAGGGTGCCTTCCACCTCTGCCCTTCCTTACAATAAATCTACCAAAAATTTACCACACTGGAGATCATTTTATTTACGACGCTATCTTTGCAACTGACATCAACCCCAATGGCTAAGTAAAAAAACAAATTCAAGAAGTAGCAGGCTTGAGGGAACGGAGACATACATTTAGTATGTCGAGTACCCGAGCACCTGTTACGACACAGAAGATTGGAGATTTTTACGACGCTATCTTTGCAACTGACATCAACCCCAATGGCTAAGTAAAAAAACA
>CAZZCA010000018.1:1920-35567 GCA_964653055.1 uncultured Desulfobulbia bacterium
TGTCGAGTACCCGAGCACCTGTTACGACACAGAAGATTGGAGATTTTTACGACGCCATTTTTTCGGAATGATAACCATCCGGCACATCTATAACAAAAACCGCCCCACCCTCTTCACTGTTCTCCGCACTGATATGACCGCCCATCCGTTCCACTAATGAATAGGTAACCGAAAGGCCAAGGCCGGTACCCTCACCCACATCCTTGGTAGTGAAAAAGGGATCAAATATCCGCAGACAGAGATCCGGATCAATCCCCGGCCCGGAATCCTGGAAGACAATATTAACCAGACCATCGTCCCGATACCTGGTTATCACCTCGAGAACCCCGCCATCAGCCATGGCCTGAATGGCATTAAGACCAATATTCATCACAACCTGGGCCAGGGCCTCGCCATCCATCAGCACCGGTCGCCCCACCCCAGGATTAAACCGGAGATCCACCCCTTTCAGGCCATAACCCAGGAGTTCGAAACATTCCTCAATAACCTTATCAACCATTACATGACCGGGGCTCAGGGCCTCCTGCCGGCCAAAATCAAGAAGCTGACGCATGGTGTTCTTGATCCGGTTAAGCCCTTTTTCCAATAATGGCAGATAACGCCTGTTAAGCTCCTGATCATCCGGGGACTGGCCCATGCTTTTAACGCAATTTAGCATCCCGGCCAGCGGGTTATTAATCTCATGGCCGACTCCGGCTACCAGGCGCCCTAAAGCCGCCATCTTCTCACTCTGAAAGACCTGCTCCTGGGTCTTGACCAGATCATACTTGGCCCGTTCAAGGCGCCGACATAATTCCCTGAACTTTACCGCCAGCTCACCGACCTCATCGCCCATCTCTTCATCCGGCATCTCTTCTGCCACCGTCTTTTCCGGATAAGAATCCATCTCCTGGGCCAGCCTCTGCACCCGACGCACCACCAGAAAATCAACCAGCAGGAAAAGACAACAGGCAACCAGAACAATGGTGCCCAAGGCTATTCCGAGAAGCATCCTGTTATTTTCAGCAATACTGGCATAGGCCCAGTCAACGGGAACCGCAACACTGAGTCCGCCCCTGATATCCCCCACCTCATAGCCCTGCTCAGCATGACACTGAAGACAAGAGTCTTCAACATAAAGAGGCGCAATATAACGGAGCATGGTGCCCTCGGTGGTTTTCTCAATGGTCATTGCCTCGCCCTCGCCCTCGCCCTCATTAAACGACTGGAGGCTGATCTTTTCAAATTCATCCGGGGCATTGTCGGGATTTATAGGCTTAAGGCTGGTAACCCCGTATCGGCAGAAACCCTCTCTGGCAGCATAGAGAGAAAGCTCCCGGGTAACCATGGCGGGATTACGCTTGACCAGATGAGTACCCTCTATGTCAACAATCTCGCCCTGGGGAAGAAAGGGGTTAGCCTCCACTCCGGGCCCCTTAATCAGAAAAATACCATCATGATCAGCAATCCATTTCCGGGTCAATTTAATCTGATAATGGAGCATCCTGGCCTGACGGGCAGCCTGGGCCACCACCAGCTCCTCCTGGAACGAGGCCGTCCGATAAAAAGTCAGGCCATAGGACAGAACCACAATGGCACTGATAAAGATGATTATTCTGGTTTTAAGCCGCATGAATTTCTACCCTTATTAACCCACCTGCTCTTTACAGAAACAGCTGATCGTCCTCTATCACCCCCCTAAAAGGGCATTAACAATGACACATTAAGGATCAGAATATCATTGAAGGTGATTTTTTTAAAGGCAGGACATAAAAAAACACCGAAGGTGGGACCACCCCACCCCCGGTGTTTAGGAGAGAAAATGAAAAAAGAAGGTCTAGGAACAAGTGCCTTGAGGATAACGCTGTGTTTCAGTAACAAAACAAACACCTCAGTTGCCTGTTTTCTATTATAGAAATAGAGCCATAAGGCACTGAAAAACTCTAAGCATGTTTGGCCAGATAATCAGCAACACCTTCGGCAGTGGGGGTCATGGCATCATCACCCTCTTTCCAGTTGGCGGGGCAGACCTCGCCATGCTCCTCGGTAAACTGAAGGGCATCCAGCATCCGCAGGGCCTCGTCCACATTACGACCAAGGGGAAGATCATTGACCACAGAGTGACGGATAACACCTTCCTTGTCCATAAGGAAAAGACCGCGAAGAGAGATACCGGCCGGCAGCAGTACGCCATAATCAAGGGAGATGCTCTTATCAAGATCAGCCACCAGGGGAAACTGAATATCACCGATACCACCCTGATCAACCGGGGTGTTTTTCCAGGCAAGATGGGTGAAATGAGAGTCCACTGAAACACCGACCAACTCGCAGTTCTTGGCCTTGAAACGATCTACAGCCTTGTTAAAGGCGATGATCTCAGAAGGACAGACAAAGGTAAAGTCCAGGGGATAAAAGAACAGCACAACATATTTGCCCTTGAGACCAGCAAGAGAAAAATCCTCTTTAAAACTATTATCAGGCATGACAGCAGTGGCGGTGAACTCGGGGGCTTCTTTGGTTACAAGATTACACATGATTTAACTCCGTTAGTAATAAGATGGATAAAGTTTTGATTATTTAATTTAATGAATCAGGAGGCAAGGGCTTTGCGGCCTTCCTCTGTAATTTCGTATTTGCAGCGAACCGGGCTTGCAACATAACCTTTTTTCTTAAGGGCAGTAATCCGACAACTGACCTGTTTCGGCTCAAGGCCGGCATCAGCGGCAAGATCTTTGCCGGCGCAAGGCTCATCTTTAGCAGCAAGAGCTTTAAGTACACATTTCTGCTCGTCAGTCATCGCACATTTTCTTTTACAGGCCATTATTTTAACTCCCTTAAAAATTAATTTTCAAAACGGCTTCACTTTTGGTTGCCGTATCCTGCATCTTTAAAACAGACTCCCTGTATCAGGATGAAAATCAACCTAAATGATAATGATTACTATTGCAAGTAAAAAACTGATCATTTTTTCCATTCTCCCATCTTTTTTGTCCTCTACCCATGCCAAATCCCCGTTTGGCATGGAGTTCAGCCTTTCAACCAATTTTGGGGTATCATAAAAACGAACACTTTTCAGGCCAAGAGGGCTTGAAGGGTTAAAATAAGTTCTTTAATTTGCAAATTGGCGTCAACTAAAAAAAGGAGATTCACAGCAGGAACGCTGGCAGCCAAAGCCTTAAATTCAAGACCATGGCAAAAATAAAAGAAGGGGAAAATAAATCAAAAAACAGCAATTGTTACTGAAAAGGCAAGACTGAATATCCTACTGCTAAACAAAGTCATTGAGATAGCTATCAATCCTTGTTCACAAGACAATGCGACACGCATTGATCACAGTCGGCGGCAATCCCTCCCTTGCGACAATAATCGGCAAAACCATGGAGAAACTCTTCCCCTCCACGGGGACAGGCCTCGAGAAAATCGATAAAACGCATCATCCGCTCAATTATTTCCGGAGGTACCACATGCTCTATCCGGCAGGCACCCTCATCGGCAACCTTATCATCAACCGCCAGCACCTCAACAAAAAACCTGTGCAAAGCCTCATGGCGGAAGATAACATCCCGGGCAACCTCTTCACCCTTGTCAGTCATGGTGACAACTTCATAGGGGGCGTAATTAACCAGACCCACCTTGGATAAAGAGCGAAGAGCCTCTGTTACCGATGCCCGGGTTACCCCCAGCCGATCGGCAATATTCTTCCCCCTGGCCACCTTATGCTCTTCAACAATATGGTAAATGGCTTCCAGATAGTCCTCAAGGCTGGCACTGAGCTTCTTTCCTTTCTTCATTCATTCTCCCGATCAATATGAGGGAATAACAATAATCTGGCTAATCTAATTTTCTTAGTCGAATCAGAACAGATTAATCTATTTACCCACCTTCCGCAATTGACAGTTGAACCCCAGGCAGACATGACTTGCAGATTAAGAGCATTGCAAAAAGTTTGGCCTCCATAAAAAATACATTGACCCCACAAAACCATTATGCAAAGGACAACAGCGACTGTTAATCACGCCTAACTTGACTTGCAGGGCTTTAAAGAGTATACAGACGGTGAATCAGGTGCCCAAGAACAGGGCCTAACAGGGAATCCCGTGCAAATCGGGAACGGTCCCGCCACTGTAATTTCCAACTCTATTATTTAGAGCAAATCAGCCCCACATTGCCACTGCCCCTGCCGGGGCGGGAAGGCAGGTTGATCAGGAATAAGTCAGGAGACCTGCCTGGTTCATCAGTCAACAGGAAACCTTCGAGGAAAGGGTTCGGCTGCAATATTGTAAAATATTTGCAAAAGCCCTCTTCTCGTAAACTACGGGAACAGGGCTTTTTTTATGCCTTGGGCAATCTAAACAGGAGAAAAAATGAAGAAAACAATTATGGGATTTACCGCCATGGCCATGCTGGCCGGTGGCAGCGAGGCAATGGCCAATGACTCATTTCTTAAAACCATTGCCAATAATGTTGAGATGGCAACTGTCATCGAGTTTGAAGCAGGCATGGTTGATTCAGATGTTGATGGTGATTCCAGCGACATGGCCCTGGCCACCGTTGAAGTAGCGGTTGACGGCCAGATGACCGATGGCTTAAGCGGCCACCTCCTTCTTCTCTATGAAGAGGGTGAAGAAGATGACCACATCATTGTTGATGAGGCCACCATTACCCTGGGTGGGGATCAATACCTCACCATCGGTAAAATGTATGTTCCCTTTGGCTCCTTTGAGTCTAATATGATCTCGGACCCTCTGACCCTGGAAATGGCTGAGACCGGCGAAACTGCCGCTCTTGCCGGTTTTGAGGCCGGAGCATTCAGCGGCTCTTTTTATATCTTCAATGGTGACATCAATGAGACCGGCGAAGAAGACCAGATCGACACTGTCGGTGCCAGCCTGGCTTATGGTTTTGAGCAGAGCGGCATGACCGTAAGTCTGGGTGCTGACTGGATCAGCAATATCGCTGATACCGATGGCATTGGCGATACAATTGCCGAACGCCTTGTACCTGCTGATCCGGAAGAAATTGCTGATTATGTAGGTGGTATGGCCCTGCACGGTGTCATTACCAGCGGCCCCTTTAGCCTGATCGCCGAATACATCACCGCCACCAACGAGTTTGAGGCTGGAGAACTTGCAGACGGCGCAGCAGCTGCCGAGCCTGATGCCATGAACCTGGAGGCTGCCTATACCACCGAGATTTCCGGCAAGGAAACCACCATCGCCGTGGCCTTCCAGTCCACTGACGAAGCTGAAGACTTGGGACTGCCGGAAGAAAAATACCTGGCCTCAGTTGGTATCGGCATCAATGATTATGCCGGTCTCGCCTTTGAGATCGCTGCTGAAGAAGATTATAATGATGACGAAACCACCACCGCCACTGTTCAGCTGGCCATTGAATTCTAACTCCTTCATCGAGGCAGACTGACTGCCTCACCTTGCTCTTCTGTCAAAGGCAGGCCCCCACCTCCGGGCCTGCCTTTCTTTTTTATTGAGATTCACCATGAATCAGCATGTGCGACCACTTATCCGTTTTATCGCCAGAGAAAAAAGAACAGCCAGGACCAATTGATCTTCCACCTCATCCAGGGTAAATGGCGCAGGCGGAATGTTGAAAAAATCCAGCTGGAGTATCTCCATACTAACGGCTTCAGTCTTGCTTCCGGGCCTATAAATATCAACGACATGGAGCTTAATGCCAGATACGGAATAATATTTAATCACCTGCCAGAGGACCTCCGGCCGGTGGAGGTGAAGAAACAGGCGGTTACTGATAATAAAATCCCATATTTGCCGGGGCAGGGTCAGGCCCGACGACAAGGCCACAGCCCAGCCCAGGGACGTTACCCCTTGCCCCATAATATCCGTCCTTCTTGACTTATCAACTGGGCATGGTAGAAAATGCTCAGATTTGCTCATAATATAATAAATAGCATGGAGATTAAAATGCGAATTCTTGGCGTTTCAGGTTCACCAATAAAAGACAGCAATACCGACCGGGCCCTTAAGATTGCCCTGGCCGCCACCGGCATGAGATCGGATTTCATTAAACTCAGTGATTACGACATCAAACCATGTGACGGCTGCCTGGGCTGCACCACCCACAACAAATGCGTCCAGAATGATGATGGCCTGATGCTGGCAGAAAAAACCTTCAAGGCTGACGCCCTGATTGTCGCCGGCTTCACCCCCTATGCCACCCTGGACAGCCGGACCAAGGCCTATCTTGAAAGGCTCTACCCCCTGCGCCACCGTCATGGACTGATGGTCGGCAAACCAGGTGGTGCCATTATTACCTCGGCCACCCCCATGGATAATCCCGAGCTACCGCCTGCTGCGGAAAACGGAATCAATGCCATTAAATATTATATGATGGCTGAAGGAATGAAATTCATGGGAAGCGTGGTTCTGGCCGGGAATGTACCCTGCATCAAATGCGGCCAGGACGCCCAATGTCAGATGTCCGGGCTGAAAATGCTCCACGGCAGCGATGCCACCCCGGAGAATGTGGGAATAAATAATTTTGAAGATGATCCATCCACGGTGGAAGCCCTGAAAAAACTGGGAGACGATATCAGCGAATCATTCTTCAGCTAATCCGACTGCTGCTGAGCTTCCACAGCCCTGATAGCATCAGCAGCAGAACTGGTTATACCTCCTGCATAACCAGATCCTTCGCCTATGGGGTAAAGATTTTTAATATTTACTGATTCATACTTTTTCGTTCGCTTAATCCGTACCGGCGAGGAGACTCTTGTCTCAGGCCCTAAAAGTATAGCCTGATTTGAAATAAAGAGAGGAACCTCTTCCTTCCATTTCTTAAAGGCAGCAACCAACTGCTCAGCCACGAAATCAGGAAAAATGTCTCGCATATCAGCAGCAACAGCTCCCATTTTATAAGAGTTGTCCGGCAGGCTGACAGAACTATTCTCACCTAAAAACTGCATCAGGTTCTGGGCAGGGACCTGCCAGTTACCTCCACCTGCCTTAAAGGCCTTCTGTTCAATCTCCTTCTGCCAGCCGATCCCTGCCAAAGGATCAGTTGAGCCATAATCTGCCAGATGACAACTTACAACCAAAGCGGCATTGGAATACGGTGATTGCCGTTGCGAATAACTCATCCCGTTCAGAACCAGTCCTCCCTGTTCGGATGAGGCATTAACAACCTCCCCCCCCGGACACATGCAAAAAGTGTAAACTCCCCTTTTTATCTTACGATCAGTATAATTCAGCGAATAGGTAGCCGCACCAAGCCCGGGGAAATCACAATACTTTTTACCATAACGCATAAGGTTAATCGTCTGGACAGGATGCTCAATTCTAACCCCGACAGATATGGGTCGCGATTCAAGCGCTACACCCTTCTGGCTAAGCATCTTAAAGGTATCCCTGGCCGAATGACCCAGGGCAAGAAAAATGGCTGGAGCAAGGTACTCCTTCTCATTATTGATAACAACCCCGGCAGCCGCACCACTTGTCAGGAGGATATCGGTCATTTTGGAACCATAAAATATCTCACCACCCCTCTCCTGAATATAATCCCTTATCCTGCGAACAATTTTACACAACACATCAGTCCCCAGATGGGGCTTACTCATATACTCTATTTCAACAGGTGCGCCGAATTTAACAAAAGTCCGCAATACCCGATTCACAGAACTGGTATTATTATGTCTTCGCGAGAACAACTTGCCATCCGAGTAAGAACCTGCACCACCTTCACCAAATTGGATATTTGATTCAGGGTTAAGCTCCCGCCTTTCAATAAACCTTTGCACATCAAAAGAGCGTTCCTCTATCTTTTTGCCTCTTTCAAAAATCAGGGGTTTAAAGCCGTAATCAATAAGCTCGAGAGCCGCAAACATACCGGCAGGACCAAGTCCTACTATAATTGGCCGGCCCTTAATGGCGGTGCTCTTCTTTCTGGTCCCTGAATACGCCTGGAAACGAGAGAAATTATGAGGATTCCCGTAACTGTCATCAACCCTGACTAAAAGAGAAATTTTATAATAGAACTGATCCTGATTCCGTAAATCCAGCGATTTACTGAGAATTTTGACTATGGCCAGCCCTGTCTGCAGCTTTTGGAATGCAACATTTTCATATTCCGCCAGACTATCTCGTTCAATTGAAATTTGTAAATTATTGACTATCAGATCCAACGGAATACCCCTGAATTAATTTAATTCAACCAAAAACAACCAGGCCTTCTCATACCATTAACCTGATCTCCTGACCCCAAGCTCCCATTCTTCAGAAGATCCTATTATTTGACAAAATGATCCCTGAGATATGTTGCTTTAACCTCAGACAAAATTTTGCCCTTAATCTTACACAGCCCAACAATACCATACTTCTCTAATCTCTTAAGTGTATGCGCTAAATTTGTTTTTTTCCTTCTGGAAGAACTTCACCATCTATCTGCAGCAAAGTTGCCATACCAGAGTCTTTACCAGATATTGCCATTTGTCCCACACCTTACTACCCGAATAACAATTATGAACAGATGACAATTATTCTGCCGGGGCAGGTCTATATTGTTATGAAAAAACTTTTAAGGATCAGCGCGAAAACGAACAAAAGGTCTGCACTGCTGGTACAGGCAATTTCCCCTGATACATCCAGGTATCACAGACTCTTGCTGGCTATTGCCAATTGGCCAATTGGCAAGTGATGGCGCGCCTGGCAGGAGGGTCAACTAACGAAACAAGCTGACCAGGCAAAATGCTGGATTCATTGCTAACAGAGTTCTGTATGATAATTCAGAGGAAATGGGACGCTGGCAGGATGATCAACTAAGGGGGACAAGTTGACAAGACAATATTCTGGATTCATTGCTAACAGAATTCTGTATGATAATTCAGAGGAAATGGCGCGCCTGGCAGGATTCGAACCTGCTACCTACGGATTCGTAGTCCGCCACTCTATCCAGATGAGCTACAGGCGCGCATGTGAATTGCAAAAAATTTATATACTATATCCGGGCTGAATCAGCAACAAGAATATAGCAAGTGCTGAGGGCCGAGCCACAAGGATGGCTTTGATCTTCCCCAACTTCATCAATTTGATGATACAGCTAAGGGAAAACAAAATTGCCGGCAAAACCTACCAGACTGATCTGAGACCCTGCTGCTTACGGACCTGATCAAGTCGGCGCTCAAGCTCAACCCGCCAGCCGGCATGGATCCTGGCTCCGGACGGGCCGATAAGTTCAGGCAGACCATAAACCAACCTATCGGTGGCCCGGCTAGCCTCGATAACCGCCTCAATGGACCGAGCCCCATAATTATAATGGCCGATGAGCAGGCGCAGGAGGAGGCCTGAGGTTTTACGGGCCGCCTTCTTCCAGTGAGTATCCATCTGATGGGCAATAATAAAGGCCCGTTTCAACAATATCCGCCTCAGCTCTGCCAGTTCATCACTGCTGGCCGATTCCCGGAGCAGCTCTTCCGGGATCTCTATCCCGTCAATATCCAGAACAACCCTGAGTCTGCTCATAAAATCAGGGATCTTCAGGGTCCGGGCCATCTGCAGATCCTGGGGACTTGCCTTGGCCAGCAGGTCTTCCATACCCTGCCAGCTGGCCTTGACCCCGCCGGCAAAGACAAAGATGGCCCGGCCGATATAATAAGGAATACCATGGACATAGGTAACCCCGTCCTGCATGGAGGGGAGAAAATAACGGAGATAACCGAACTCATTACCATCATAACGGCAGTCAAACTCGTCCCAGAAGGTTATGGGAACCTTCCCCTTGGCCACCGAGGCCCGAACCAGATCAATGGCAGAATTAATCTCCTCCGGATCAGAAAACTGGGTAAGATTAAATTCAAAAAAATCAAAAGGGTCATTATCAAACCTGGTGCCGACAACCCGGGCAACCTCTTTAACCGCAAAGGATTTCCCCGAGCCGGGAGGGCCAAAGACCCCAAGACAGAGGGGGCGCTGGAAACTCTCCTTGCTGACATAAGAATCCATAACCGTCTGCAGGGTCAGCACCGGCCCGATCTCGGCCGGATCAGTGGTCCGCAGATGACCGATATTAAACATCCGCAGCCGGTCAAAACCCGATTTACGGCTGACCTCTTCCTTGAGCTGATGTAAAACCTCCAGAATAACCCCCATGAAATCAGACACCGGTTCTGCCACCGCCGGAATACTCACGGACGGAGCCATGGGTTGATCAAAAAGGGTACGGAGGGAATCTTTTTTGCGGCTGTCCCAGACCTGACTGGCAGCATCCTCAAGCTTCCGGTTAAACTGAGCCGAGGCCACCGGCAACTCGACAAAGAAAGGATCACCACCATCCAGAAAGGAACATGGCGCCCCTTCCGGAAAGGTGGCATAAAAATCAAGGTTGGGAAACTCCAGGGCATCATTGAAAAAATAACCGTGGTTATTGAGCATGTCCCAATGGGTCATGGTTCTCTTGGAAAAATCATAAAAATGACAACGGCCGCTGATGGCCTTGCCCAGGCGAACATAATCCATGGCCAGCATGGCAGTGACCAGGGTATCGTAAACCGGAACCGACCCCCGCTGACGAGGAGCACTCTTCTCCGGCAGACTGCCGGGGCGATGACGGAAGAAAATCTGCTCCGGCGTAATATTCAACAGGCCATGGGGAAACATCTCAATAACTACATGACAACGGAAACGGCCTGCCCCCTCATCCCAGAGGCCAACCTCCGGTGAACGCAGGGCCCGCAGAGTCATGGCCACCAGAGATTCCCAGACCAGAGAACTGTCCATCTCCATCCGGGTGGTTTCCAGATCAGCCAGGCGGCCGAAAAGAACGAAATTTTCACCAAACTCATCAACCCATTCAGACCAGCGAGCCACACTGATGCCCATGGCAATAACCCAGGCGCCTGGATTCATCTCTTTCAAATCAGCAGCAATCCGGGGGGGCTGTCCACTGTCATCAATAACCATGATCCCCTGGTGACCACTTAATTTATCCCGATTATTATCATCCACCACCAGCGGGTTCTCGTTTTCACCGCGGCCGGCAAAGGGCAGAATCTGGTGGACCATGAACCAGCCATGATCCTTGTCGATCTCCGGTCTTTCCTTTTTCCGGAAAATCTGAAAGATATCCTTCTGGTCACCATAGGTAACGGTGGAGATCCGGGAATCAAGACCAGCCTCCACCAGATAAGATGCCAGCCAGGTCTGGCATTGATCAAGGCGGCCATTTTCAACCCCGACCTTGCCTGCCATGAGCTCGACAAAATCACCGGGATTATAACCGTATGCCGGCAGATTACCTTCCTCAATAAGACTTACTTCCTTAATGGGAAGGTTACGGATCTTAACCTTGGAACCAAGAAATAAAATCGACTGTTTCTGGGGATCGCAACTCATATAATTGTCCTTCAACACCTCTTAATTACCTGCTTCAGGCCAGGGCCTGGGCAATTTCCTCATGCAGGTTACGAATCAGGGCCAGGGGATCTTCCGCATTCTTGATGGGACGACCGATTACCACATGATCAACACCATCGGACATGGCCTGGCCAGCAGTGGCTACCCTGACCTGATCATCGCCACTGTTGCTGCCCGGCCTGATCCCGGGGGTTACCACATGAAAACCAGAGCCAAGCTGACCACGAAGCAAAGATACCTCCCGGGCCGAACAAACCACCCCATCGCAGTCCAGCTCAAGAGCCTGACGGGCCCGAAATAAAACCAGATCATCCACCGAGCCGGTGAAACCGGTTTCCCGAATATCCTTTTCCCCCATGCTGGTAAGTACGGTTACCGCCAGAATTTTCAAATCGCCCCTGGCCTCCACCGCGGCCTTGACCGTGGGCTCATTCCCATGCACCGTGGTATAGGTGATGCCGTGGTTATTCAACTGGCGCACTGCCAGTTTAACGGTTTCCGGGATATCAAAAAATTTCAAATCAAGCATAACCTTGTTGCCCCGGCCAATTATCTCGTCCACCACTGAAAAGCCACCTGCCAGGAAAAGCTGCAGACCAACCTTGAAAAATTTAAGATCACAATCAAGCTGGCGCACCCAGCTTAAGGCCTCAGCCGGCTCGGCAAAATCCAAGGCAAAGATTATCCGTTCATTTAATGGTGGCTTATACATTATTTTCTCCGGGAAAATGATCTATTTATTTGATCAAAATTATTATTCAAATGTATTCTATGGCTTTTCCCCTGACCTGCCAATTTAATTTTATAATTTTCTACATTTCAGCCATCTTGACCTGCTATAACCTAAGCAAAATAAAACCAGACTGAACTCTAAAACTCAGGGTTTGTAAGTTTTTGAAAAATTTCCCATTTTACTCTTGAATAAATAATTATTTTTTTAATATCATAATTTTAATTGGCATGCTAGCTTAATAGTAATTATTATCAACTATAATAATTTTTCACCAGGAGAAGAGAAATGAGTAAAACTATCGACAATTTAAAGGCAGCCTTTGCCGGCGAATCCCAGGCCCGGAACAAATACACCTATTTCGCCAAGGCTGCCCGCAAGGAAGGATATCATTATATTGCAAGAATCTTTGAAGAAACTGCCGACAATGAATGTCAGCACGCCAAAGACGAGCTGAAAATGCTTGGCGGTATCGGTGACACCATCGCCAATTTAAAAGAGGCCGCAGCCGGAGAAGATTTTGAAACATCCGATATGTACCCCACCTTTGCCAGGGAGGCTGAGGAAGAGGGCAATATGGAAGCTGCCAACCTCTTTCGCGCCATTGCCAAGGTGGAGGCCCATCACCGGGACCGCTACCGTAAATTGCTGGCCATGGTGGAGGCCGGAACTGTATTCAATCGGGAAAACCCGATTAAATGGAAATGCGCCAAATGCGGCCATACCCATGAGGCTAAGGAAGCCCCCGCCCTCTGCCCGGTATGCGCCCATCCCCAGCAATATTTCGAACCAGCTGATCTTGATATCTGATCCTTTTTAAGAATGAGGAAATAAATGAAAAAAGCAATATTTACATCCTGTGCCTTTTTAATGCTTTCATCCCCAGCCTGGGCAGGTGATCAGGCAATAACCTATCCACACAGCCCTTCCCTTATTCAATGGGAAAAGAGCAGCGTAGATTTTGAACCGCCGGAGACCTGCGGCGAATGCCATCCGGATAAATACGAGGAATGGCAGGCATCCATGCATTCACTTGCCTTTCAGGACCCGGTTTATCAGGGTGAGCTCAAGCTGGCAATCAAGGCAGTTGGCCATGAGGTTGCCCGCCAGTGTGAAGGCTGCCATACCCCGGCGGCAATGGTTAAAGGTGAAATAAAAGGTGCCGGACTAAAAGGCCTCAGTCCTCTGGCCAGAGCCGGGGTCTCCTGCGATGTCTGCCACTCTATTAAGGGCCATACCCATTGGCAGACCCCTTCCCATAAGCCGGAAAACGGTTCTTTTATCATGTCCCCCGGCCTGGACAGTGAAGATGGCCCCATCCGCACGAAATACGGGCCCTTTACTGCGGAAGAGGGCTGTGGTGAGGATTTTCATGAATGCAGGGAATCTCCCCTGCACCTGAAAGCCGAGCTATGTGCTTCCTGCCACCAGGTATTCAATTACAAGACCCATACCCCCATTGAAGAGACCTATAGTGAGTGGGAAAACAGCCCCTATGCAATAAATGATATCCAGTGCCAGGACTGCCATATGGTGGAAATCGACACCTTCAAACGCTCAGCCGACAAAATGGTGCGGCCGGAACGGGACGAATACCGCCATTATTTCAACGGTGCAAACTTCCTTCTCTATTATCTCACCGAACTTGCCGCCAAAAAAGCAGGCGATGACGAGTTGGCAGCAAATGCCAATAATAAATATCAGATGGCAGTAGCCCGCCTTCAATCAGCGGCAGATCTGGCAATAAGCCCCATTTATCGCAATAACCGTCTGGCTGAGGTCAAAGTCCGGATCAAAAACATTCGGGCCGGTCACAGCCTGCCTACCTCTCTTACCAATATCCGTCAGATGTGGCTGGAAGTTACAGCAAAAGATAATAACGGTAAGGTAATAATGACCACCGGTGCCTTAAACGCTCAAGGAGAGCTGCCGGAGAATATTCGTCTTTTCAACTCAGACGGCCAGGACAGCGAGCTGCAATTTGCCATTGACCCCTGGAAAGTGGAATCATTTTCCCGGCATGACACCATTCCGGCCAAAGGCTATCGGGATGTCCATTACGGCCTTGACGCGGCCAGGGGTATTCCCATAACAATTGAGGTAAAACTGCGCTACCGCCAGGCTGATCAGAAAGTAGCAGAGAAACTGCTGACCTCGGTTCCGGACGATATTCATCTGGAGGCCATTTACGGAATCACCAAGGTCCCGGTATTACCGGCGATTGACATGGTTCATAAAACTGAAATTATCAATAAATAAGGAGAACATCATGCAAAAAATGGAATGCCCCTGCGGCTATATCTACGACCCGGAAGAAGGAGATTACGAACACGGAGTTGAGCCGGGAACAGCCTTTGAAGACCTGCCCGATGACTGGGTATGTCCAAAATGCGGGGCAGAAAAAGATTATTTCTATGAGGCCGATTGAGATGAGAAAAAAGCTATTTACAATACTTCTTGCAACCGCTGTCACCTTGCCCCTGTCAGCCATGGCCGGCGGGGATCAGGGCCCGGCCGCCATGGATCTTAAGGCCAGGTTCAAGGTGGAGGGCAAGAAAAAAGCAGTGATCTTCCCCCACCGTCAACACCAGGAAAAACTAACCTGCGGTCAATGCCATGCCAATCCCCAGGGCGGTGGCAACCTGATTGTCACCATTACCAATATGAAAGGGACCAAAAATGATTTTCACAAGAAATTATGCTGGCCCTGTCACAAAGAGATGAAGGTGAAGAAAGGACGATCCTGCAAGACCTGCCATAAATAAGAAAACCGGGTCGGCTGTTTACAGCCGGCCCTTTTCATTTAACTCATCTTCGTAGAAGAATCTGTCAGCACCAAAGGCCGGTTTCAAGTCATTTAGCCAGACCGCCTTTTCATCGTAGGCCGCAAAAAATGGCCGACCCACCCAGTCGGAATTTCGGCCCTGGAGCATCTGCAGAACAAAGACCTTCTCTCCAGCCACTTCACTCACCCCCACCACCTGAATCTTGCCGGGATAGGCTGACATACTGGGGCCACGCACTGTCCGGGCCAAACCGCTGACCTGGGTAATTGCCTCCCTGTACACCTGCCGGGCCCGTACCAGGGGAACACTGAAATATGGATTTGCCCCGGTATTTCTGGCCACAAACATATAATAAGGAATACAGCCAAGCTCGACCTGGGCCTGCCACATCCTGGCCCAGAGATCCGGGTCATTATTGATATTGGCAAGCAAGGGCGACTGGGTTCGGATCTGGGCCCCCACTCCCCGCAATCGACTGATGGCAGCCTGGACCATGGGTGTTGCCAGCTCCCGGGGATGGTTAAAATGGGCCATAAAGGCAAGATGACGCCCGGAGTCTACAATTTTAGCAAACAAGGCAAGTAACTCGTCGGCATCCCCGTCACTTACGAAGCGGTGGGGCCAATAGGCCAGCGACTTGGAGCCAAAGCGAATGGAACGAAGATGGGGCAGATCAGCAGCCAGCAGAGGATTAATATACGAGGCCATGGTTGACGCCCGCATCACCAGTGGATCACCACCGGTAATGAGCAGATCACTCACCTCGGGATGATCCTTAAGGTAAGCAATTAGTTTTTCCGTCTCCCGCATGGCAAATCGCTGGTCCGCACCACCGACAAACTGGGGCCAGCGAAAACAATAGGTACAATAGGCATGGCAGGTCTGGCCATGACCGGGGAAAAAGAGTACTGTCTCATCGTATTTATGCTGCATCCCGGGCAGAATCTCACCTGCCAGGCTGGGCCGGTTGGTCAACTGACCGGCAGCATCTGGATTCAACTCGTCTCTTATCCGCCGTGCACAGACCTGAATCTCTTCTTTTCCTGCCTCTTTTCGCAGCAGATCGGCCATCTCATTGAAATGGCGGGAATCAACCATGCCGGCCTGGGGAAAATTGAGAATAAATAAAGGATCATCAGGGGCCTGCTGCCAGTCAATGAGCTCATCAACCACATAGGAATTGGTTTTAAAGGGAAGAATCCGCCCCACCACCTCAATGGCAAACCTCTCCTCCTTACCAAGAGCAGCCAGCTGGGGCAGGTTCTGGTAATTACTCAGAGTATAGGATTTATACTTAGTAGTATTTGCTGCAGATAAAACTTTCTGTGGTAAGCCGGGGGTCATACTTCCTTCTTCTTCTGGGCTGCCTCTGGATGAACAAGTCAAAGACAACTATATTTTGAGTAAAAACTAAAACATTTAATTAACCAAATTTAGCCACTAAAGTCAAATTAGACAAATGTCAGGCTTTAGGGTAAATCCCCGGTCCGTCAGGAAATACCGTCCCCGGTACAGCTCATGGCAAGATTGCTGTCCTTAACCCCCCGGATGGCGGTAAGCCTGTCAGCCAGGTCCTTGACCTTGCCGGCACTGCCCCGAACAATAACCACTTCCAGGCAATTATTATGATCCATATGAATATGGGTGGCCGATACAATTAAATGATGGAAATCATGCTGGACCTCGGTGAGTCTGTCCTGCAATTTTCGCTGATGATGGTCATAAACCAGAGAAACGACCCCCACCACCTCTTTATCATTTTCCCATTGCTGATCGATAAAGGTCTTACGAATAAGATCACGAATCGCCTCAGACCGATTTGTGTATTGCTGCCGGCCGATAACCCTATCAAAATCTTCCAGCAAGTCTTCTTCCAATGATACGGTAAATCGCTTAATCATCGCCTCTTCTCCTCAAGTGCAATAAAAACCTGATCAAATGAGCAAAATACTTTTTTTCAAAAAACCAAACAAAAGAGCTATTAAGAGCTTTTGCGAGCTTTTACGAGTAAAAAACAAATCCTCAAGGACACGCATACCATAAGCAGCCACTTAATTATACCAGCTCGCCCCCCTATTTTCAGGGGTTTAGCCACACTCTACACAACCTCAATAATTACAACACGTTAGCAGTTAACGCTTAGCCCATTGCAGGCAGGACAAGCGTTTGCAGGCTGTTGAAAACTACGCCAACCGCAATGGACGAATTCGGCTTAATCATCTTTGACAAGTTTTCCCCTCACCTATATAAATAATCTTGAATAATGACCAGAGTCAACCATCCATGTTTTATCAAGAGATCATTTATGTCATGGACCAAGATTAAAGAAATACTTTCCCATAATCTTCAGGAAAGTGCCTACTCCATCTGGATCCTTCCCTTAAGCGGAGCGATCAAGGAGAACCGTGTTCTTGAAATCAGCGGCCCTGACAAATTCTTCACCACTTGGGTGGCTGATAATTATCTTGACGAAATCAAAAATGCCCTGGCAGAAATCGGCCACGGTCATCTCGATATTGCCTTCAACAATATAAATTCGCCAGCCAGTCAGCCCATGCTTACCGCCCGTCAGCAAGCGCCAAGGCTGCCCAATATCCCCAGGGCAAAATCATGGGTGCGCACTCTCCATCCACGATACACCTTTAAAGAATTCATGGTGGGTGAGCCCAACTACGTTGCCCATTCCGCCTGCGAAGCCCTCGCCGCCAACGATACGGCCATGGGCAATTGTGTATATCTAAAAGGGGGAACCGGCCTGGGCAAAAGCCATCTCAGCCATGCCGTGGCCCATCATATTGTCAATAATTCACCGGGCACCCGCCTCCACTTCCTGAGTGCCCAGCAGCTTACCTCTGATATGATTGACCATATCAAGAATAAGACCATGGCCAATTTCAAGGACAAATACCATAATCAATGCGATGTCCTGCTCCTGGAAGATATCCAGGCCCTGTCCCGACGAATCAAGACCCAGGAAGAACTGGCCGAGGCCCTGGATATTCTCATGGAAACCGGCAAACGAATCATCTTCACCGGTTCCCTGCCCCCCTGTGAAATACCCGATATCGATCCCGGCTTCCGCTCCCGCCTGTCTTCCGGCTTGATAGCGACAATCAACCCCCCTGATCAAGGCACCAGGGTCAAGATCATCAAGCGCAAGGCCTCAAATAACGACCTGAGCCTGAGCCCTGACCTTATCGAATACCTGGCCGCCAATCTCAAGGGCGATGTCCGGCAGGTGGAAAGTACCATTATAAACCTGAAGGCCCAGGCCGCTCTTTTGAAAACAGACCCTGATTTCGCCATGATCCGGGAGACCCTGGCCAATATCATTAATCAGGCTCAGGAATACTCCCCTGAGTTGATCCGGGACTTTATTGCCGCCCAATTCAAGGTTGACACCAACCTGCTCTGCTCAAAGAGCCGCAAAAAGACCGTGGCCTTTCCCCGCCAGGTAATCATGTACCTGTCCCGCAAGTATACTGATCAATCCCTGGCAGATATCGGTAGGATCCTGAACCGTGACCATTCCACTGTGGTTCATTCAGTGCGGGTAATCACCGAAAAGATGGCCCGCAATGCCAGTGTCCGGGGCCAGGTCAACTTCCTTGCCGAAAAGCTGGAAAAACACCTCATCTGACCACTGGCAGCAACAATCCCCAGACCAGCAGTCTGGTTTAAAGCCAAAAAATCCGGAAAAATTAAAAATAAACCGGCTTCACCTGGGCCTGTTCCTCACCCCGAACCCCCTGGGCAATATCAACCACCACCTTCCGGGCAGCCTTGGTCATATCATTAATCCCGATTCCGTCCCAGCCAAATCCGCAGATATGTAAACCAGACCTTTCCTCTTCCAGACGACGACGATAATCAAGAAGACCTGGGTGATCCATCTCCAATTGGGGAATACTTCCCTCCGGCCGCAGAACCCGGGCAAGAACAGGCTCTGCCGGCAGATCAAGCAATTGCCCCAGGTCCTGACAGACCCGGGCAATGATCTCATCATCATCAAGATCCAGCCTCTCCGGATGACGCCGACCGCCCACCAGGGCTTCCAGCAGAACACAACCGGCAGGGGCCCGGTTGGGAAACATCTGGGACGAGAACATGGCACCCAGGGTAAAACGATTTTCACATTCCGGGGCCAGATAACCAAAGGCATGGGGAATAACCGCCTTATCTGAGAAACCGAGCACCACATTATAAATCCGGGAAACCGGTGCCTGTTCTATGGGCGGTTTTGCTAGGGGGGCAAGGAAATTTAACGCCCCATTTAAAGGCAGAGCCATTATCAGCCTGCGGCAGGAAAAAGACCCGGTGGCCGATTCCACCTGCCAGCCGTCAGCAAGGGGCTCAAACTTCATAACCGGACTGTCAAACCTGATATCAAGGCCGTCTGCCAGAACCTCAACCAGCCTTTCCAGACCATCTGGGAAATTATTCATCGCCGGCAGCATCTTCTTGCTTTTATCCTTCTTCGCCCTGCTCCTGGCAATAACCCCTTTAATCACCGAGCCGAATTCCTGCTCGAGCTCACGAACTCCCGGCATAACAGCATCAATACTCAACTTATTGAAATCACCAGAGAAACTACCAGTAATCGCGGCATCGACAAGGGGAAGAACCCCCGAACCAAAACGACGGGCAGCCCACTGGCCGATGGTCTGATCCTGGGTAAGCGGCCTGGTCCACAGATCTGCCAGAACCCGCAGTTTAGCCGCCGGTGACAGAAGAGGGGTGGTCAATACTTTAGGCGGTTTCTGGGGGATCTGCACCAACTTGCCCTTATGGCAGACATAACGATGAAAATCTCCAAGGGGTGCCTTCAAGGCCTCCTGATCAAGGCCGGTATCAGCCAGGATCTCCCTGCTGGCAGGTGCGTTATCTAAAAAACCATGGGGACCCCATTCAGCAAGAAAGCCCTTCTCCCGCCAGGAACGGATCGCGCCTCCGGCCCGACCCCCTTTTTCCAGCAGAACAACACTCAACCCGGGGGCAAGTTTTTTCAGAAAATGAGCTGCACTGAGACCGGAAATGCCGGCGCCTATAATGACCACATCTCTATCTTTCATCTCACCCATACCCATAAGAACCTTTTCCCTGATCTTTTCTGGAAACTGCCTACAAAAGCAGGAAACCTTACAAAGGTTGCCCTGCTATAAAATAGCATATTTTATGAAAATCAATTATTACCCGAAAAACATAAGCCAGGGAATGAAAAAGTCGAATAAATCGGCTAAGATAGACTGATGGAAAACACAGGGACAAAAAGAGTCCTGCTGATCTGCTACTCCATGAGCGGTCAGACCAGCAGTTTACGCCTGCGCCTTACCTCCGGCCTGGAAGAGGGGGGAGTAAGTGTCACCACCGAACGGCTCTGCCCCGTTGACCCCATCCGTTTTCCCTTAGGCTCCATCCCCACCACCCTTGGCAAAATGGCAACAACCTTTTTTCGCCAGAAGACACCCATCGAACCATTAAATCCAGCCAGCCATGAGCCCCATGACCTGATTATCCTGGCCGGTCCCACCTGGTCCTATAACCCCAGTGGCCCCATCTTAAGCCTGATCCACCGGGAGGGAGGGGCAATTTTCAACGGCCAGACTGTCATCCCCCTGATCTCCTGTCGGGGGTATTGGCGGATGCACTGGCTGGGTCTGCGCAATCTTCTCCGTAAATGCGGGGCAAAGGTGGGGAACCCCATGGTCTTCTCCCACCCCAGCAAAGAGCCATGGCGCACCCTGGGGGTTTTTCTTAAACTTGCCGGTCGCCTGCCGGAAAAATCCAAATTCTTAGGTTCACGCTATCCCCGCTATGGCCATATCAGCCAGCAGCATGACGAGGCCCAGCGCCTGGGCCTGATCATCGCCCGGGCCCTGACCTCCGGCTCCGACCTCACTGATCTTGATCTCCGCAGCAAAATCGCCACTCCCTGAGCACCCATATCCTTTGCCTTATTTTCCCTGAGGCAGCAAAACTTTTTCCGCCCCTGACTGTTATGTTTACTATAATAAGTCAACGCCAGCGGCAAATCAGACGGAATCTTTACCGGGGAGAGACTCAATGAAGCAAAAAAACAGATTAATCACCGGCCTTTTCTGCACCACCATTATTCTCCTGCTGTTCTCCTGTGTCCATGCCCGACCCCCCAGACCCGGACCCAATTTTATCTGGATTAAAGCCCACACCACCCCGGCAGGAATCACCATCCCCGGTCACTGGCAGTATACCGGCGCAGCCGTCAAAGGTAAGATCTGGGTTCCCGGTCATCATAATCCAGGAGGCAAATTCATCGCCGGTCACTGGAAAGCCATCAAGGTCCCTCATAAGAAACGGGGCAGATCATGGGCTCCCGGTCATTATAACCGGCGGGGCCGCTGGGTTCCCGGCCATTGGCGTTAATCACCTTGCCGCGGCTGGCCCAAGACCCGGCAACCTGACTACAGGAATAATTAAGAATAGCTATCGCAGTGGGGAGTAAGCAGGGGGAGGGATAATTAAAGATTATGGTTGCGGGGCTGGTTTTTTCTTCTGGAGCAACAGAACCCGCATGGTGGTTCCCTGACCAGGCTTACTGCTCACCATCATCGCCCCGCCATGGGACTTAACAATTCCCACCGCCACAGCCAGCCCCAAGCCGCGACCGGTAAAGCCGGTGGTGAAGAAGGGATCAAACATCCTGGCCATGACATCCTCCTCCATCCCGCAGCCATTATCCCGAACCTCAACAAAGACATAATTACCCGCCACCAGCTTCTCCTCCCGAAACGGCAGGGGCAGATCATCCATTTCACTGAAAACAAGGCCGCTGCTGATATTGATCTCTCCCAGCTCTGTGCCGATGGCCTCACTGCTGTTAAGGATCAGACCACGAATCACATCACTGAAATGCTCAGCATCAACCAGGCAATAACATGGTTCAACCGCCATCTGCTGGTTAAAGACGATATTGGGCCCCACCTCCTGGCGCAGGTTGTCAACAACCCCTGCCACCAGACTGCCCACATCCATAATCTTACGCTCAAGGGGTTTCTGCCCGACATAGGTCAACAGAGAAAGACTTAATTGTGAGGCCCGGCCGGCAGCCTGCCATGCCTCACTGGCCATGGATTTTTCTTCAGAGCCATCCGGCAGCTGCATCTGAAGCAGTTCAAGATTACCCTGCACCGCCATCATAATATTATTAAAATGATGGGCAATGGCCCCGGCCATGACATTTAAGCTTTTTAAACGCTCCACCTGCTCAAGCTGTCGGGCCATATCCAATTGCTCCCGCTCCAGCTCCTTGCGCTCACTGATATCGAGATGAGTACCAACCGCCCGCAGCGGACTTCCGTCATCGCTCCGCTCAATAACCTTACCCTTATCCAGAACCCAGAGCCAGCGACCATCCTTGTGGAGAAGACGGTGCTCAGACTCGTAATATGAGGTCTCACCCTGGAGATGAGCCTCCAGAACAGCCAGAACCCCAGCCAGATCATCAGGATGAACCAGTTTTTTCCAGGTATGGTAATGGGGCTCCAGATCTTCCAGCCGATAACCAAGCATCTCGGCCCAGCGCCGGTTATAGGTAACCTCTCCGCTCTTGACATACCAGTCCCAGAGACCAAGATCAGCCCCGTAAAGGGCAAGCTTAAGCCGTTCTTCACTCTGTTTCAGCCAGCGCTCCAGGTCCTTGCGGCCGGATATGTCCTGGATATAGCCATAATAACCGGTTATCCGCCCATCAGCGCGAACAAACATGGTCAGCTCATAGACCCAGCGATAATTCCCTTTCCGGTCCCGCAGTCGATATTCCTGCTCGAAATAATTAACCCCGGCCTGGGCAAATTGTTCACTATGATTAATCACCCGGTCCCGGTCATCAGGATGGACCAGCTCAAGATAGGAAGTGCCGCCACTGAAATCAGCCGGCAGATAGCCAAATTGCTGCTCAATGTTTTCCGAAACATAGGCAACCGGTCGGCCCTGCTCGGCCTGCCATTGAAAGATAACCGTCGGCCCGGCCAGAAAAAGTGCCCGCTCCCGGCTGAGGGTGCCGGCAAGTTCGTGCCGCTGCCTCGCCCCCCGGATCAACCGCCAACTGCCAAGCCAGATACCGATAAGACCAATGACCCCAACTGCCAGATGCCCGGCGGCCATCTGCCAGAACACCGCCGGGCCAAGGGAATTAAAAAACAAAGAACCAGCCACCGCCACCAGCCAGAAAAAAGCCAGCAGCCAGCCATAACGTTTTATCGCGGTAATTTCCCTGGAATTTAACACCGAGCCCTCACCTTGGTTAACCTGTCAACTTCACCTTTTCCCATATTAGCACATCCTGCCAGGGAAATGGTCCGAAATTACAAACCCGGCAGGTCAGGCCATACTCTTACTGACAATTTCATAGACATCCCGGGAGATCTCCGGGGTTGCCATGATCCGTTCCAGCTCCCTTTTCATCAATTGCCGGCGGCCATGATCAAAGCGCTGCCAGCGACCCAATGGAGTCACCAGCCGGGCGGCGATCTGCGGGTTGATCCGGTCCAGCTCAATGACCTGATCGGCCAGAAATGAATACCCCGGACCGCCAGCTTCATGGAACGAGTATTGATTAAGACAGGCAAAGGCTCCGATAAGTGAACGAACCTTATTAGGGTTGGTAAGAGAAAAGGTCGAATGGCCAAGCAGACTCCGTACACGGGCCAGGGTATCATCCTGAGGCGCCGTGGCCTGGACAGCAAACCATTTATCCATAACCAACGGGTCATCCTGCCAGCGCTGCTCAAAAAGATCAATCACCTCCTGCTGACCCGGGCCATGCCCACCATGGACAATTACCCGGAAAGCGGCCTGGACATCGGTCATATTATCAGCCTGCTCAAATTGACTGCGGGCAAGCTCCATCCCTTGGGAACCGGCGGCCACCAGAAATGACAGACAGACATTACGCAACCGCCGCCTGCCTGCCCCTTCCGGGCTATAACAATAAGGCTCCGAAGTGGCGGTCTCCTGATAGACCTGAAGAAAATCAGCAAAAAGAACCCGACCAAGTTCTTCTTCAACAAAACTGCAAGCCCCATGGATTCCTGCCGGATCAACAACCTGCATCTCCTGGGCCAGGTATCGCTCTGAGGGCAGGGCCAATAGCTCGGCAATGAGCGACATGTCCCCCCCAGGGGCCCGGGCAAGTAATTGGCCATAGAGCTCAATAATCTCCGGCCCCAATT
Organism: uncultured Desulfobulbia bacterium; assembly: GCA_964653055.1. Taxonomy (GTDB): domain Bacteria; phylum Desulfobacterota; class Desulfobulbia; order Desulfobulbales; family SURF-16; genus CAZZCA01. The sequence goes on from CAZZCA010000018.1 coordinate 26,006, forward strand.
GCTGACGGCTTTTACTGCCAGTCAGCTCAAGGAGCAGACGGGTCAGCAGGGTCCGGCCTGCCTGCCAGCGACTAAAGGAATCATGATCATGGAGGGTAAGCAGACAGAGCTCATCTGCCGGATAAGGATAATCCAGCCGCACCGGCGCACTGAACCCCCTGAGCAGTGAAGGAACAGGGGGGCTGGCTAACCCGGTAAAAACAAACTCCTCCTCACTCTCTGCAACCTCCAGCACCACCTGCTCCGACCCCTCCCGATCGCTGCCAGCCAGCTGTACCGGCATGGGCCGGCCCTGGCGGTCAAGCAGGCCCATAACCATGGGGAAACAAAAGGGCTTTTTCAGCTCCTGGCCCGGGGTAGCAGGGCAGCTCTGACTGAGGGTCATTTTCAGCTCCCCTGCTGCCTGGTCATAAATACATTCAACCTTCAGCTCCGGGGTTCCGGCCTGGCGATACCAATTACGAAACTGACCAAGGTCAATGCCGCCACCATCCTCCATGGCCCGGACAAAATCAGCACAGGTTACTGCTGATTCATCATGGCGCTCAAAATAGATATCCATCCCCCGGCGAAATTTTTCCGGCCCCAGGAGGACATGGATCATCCGGATGACCTCTGCCCCCTTGTTATAAACCGTGGCTGTATAAAAATTATTGATTTCAATATAAGAATCAGGGCGAACAGGATGGGCCATGGGGCCGGCATCTTCAGGGAATTGATTTTCCCGCAGAACCTGAACATCACGCACCCTTTTCACCGCAGAGTTACCCATATCAGCCGAAAACTGCTGGTCACGAAAAACCGTCAGACCCTCTTTCAAGCTGAGCTGGAACCAGTCCCGACAGGTGACTCTATTGCCGGTCCAATTATGGAAATACTCATGGGCCACCACTCCCTCAATCCCGGCATAATCATCGTCTGTGGCGCTTTCCGGCCGGGCAAGGACATATTTGGAGTTAAAGACATTAAGCCCCTTATTCTCCATGGCACCCATATTAAAATCATCCACCGCAACAATCATATAAAGATCAAGATCATACTCCAGGCCATATACCTCTTCATCCCATGCCATGGCCCGCTTCAAAGAAGCCATGGCATGGCCGCAACGGTCTTTATTATGCTCTTCCACATAGATATGGAGGTCAATCAGACCACCGGAACCGGTCTCATAGCTGTCAGCGATCCGAACCAGATCACCTGCCACCATGGCAAACAGATAGGAAGGCTTGGGGAAGGGATCGTCCCATTTAACCCAATGGCGACCATTACCCATTGTGCCGCTCCCCACCAGATTGCCGCCGGCAAGAAGTACCGGCAGGGAGAGATCCGCCTCAATTGTGGTGGTAAAACGGGCCATGACATCAGGCCGATCAGGGTAATAGGTAATTTTCCTGAAACCTTCCGCCTCACACTGGGTGCAATAATTCCCGCTGGAAAGATAAAGCCCCTCAAGGGCAGTATTGGCAGCCGGATCCATCCGGGTAATAATCTCTACCTCGGCTCGATCCCCGGCCACAGGGATAATAAGCTCTTTGTCGTCAAGACGATGATCCCCCGACTCCAACGACTTTCCATCAAGGGTAAGGCCAATAAGCTCCAGCTCCTCACCCTGGAGAACCAGGTGACCGCCGGCCCCAACAGGATTACGCCGGCAGACAAGCCGGGAAGTAACCATGGCCCCGTCTGCGGCAAGGGAGATATAAAGATCAACCCGGTCAACCAGCCAGGGAGGTGACTGATAATCATTACGAAAACATGTCTGCTCTTTCTTCTTCATCCTTAAGCAACCTTATTTAACTTGAACAAGAGTATATGCTTCTGATAGCATTAGACTAATTAATAATTATAACAGGATATGTCCTGGATCAGGATCTTTCATGTAATCATTTTTTCCATCCGTAACCAATAGAGAATAATATGAAATTTTCACTGCGAAGCAAAGTACTGATTATCCCTCTGGTTCTTATGCTGTTTTCCACCTGCTTTCTGATTACGGTCTCCCTCTGGGTGGAAGACAAATTATGGCGTGATTCCGTGAACGAGCTCACCGCCAGCCAGGCCGGCATCGCCACCAGAAGCCTTGAAAGCGTCCAACGCCAGGCCCTTACCGTGGCCACTATTGCCGCTGAAATGCCCGGGGTGGAAGAGGCATACCAGCTGGCCGGCCAGGGCAAAGAAGACGAGGCCAGAACCTTGCTGCGCCAGAATTTTGACCGGATCCATCAACGCCTGACCCAGACCCTGGGAGTCGAACATTTCAAGATCCACTTCCACCTGCCCCCGGCCACCAGTCTGCTGCGAATCTGGCGACAACCTGGTCAGAAAGACGGGGGCGACGATATCAAAAGCTTCCGCCAGACCGTCCTGCAGGTCAACCGTGAGCAAAAGCCCCTCACCGGCATTGAAATCGGTCGCGGCGGTTTCGCCATCCGGGGGCTGGTTCCGGTCACAGCAACCGACGGCACCCATCTCGGCTCAGTGGAAACCCTTCTGGACTTTAACTCCATCTTTACCACCAGCCGCTTCCTCAAAACAGATGAGGTCGCTGTCTATATGCTGGCCCCGGCCCTGAATATTGCCACCAAGCTAAAAGAAAAAAACCTGCCCCATACCGGGCTAACTGTCCGCGTCTTTTCCTCTGCCCCCGATGCCACCGACCCCTATATCCAGGAAGAGCTGATCAACGCCTCCCTTACCGGGCAGAGCTCAGCCACGGTCAATGGCCGGCTGCTCACCGGCCTGCCCATTCGGGATTTCTCCGGCAATATCAAAGGCTGCCTGGTTTTTGTCCGGGACGCCAGTACCAGCCTGGCCCTGATCAACAAGATTAAATGGGGTCTTATCTTCGGTGGCGGCCTACTGCTGCTGACAAGCTGCCTCTTCCTCTACCTGTCCAGCGCCTCTCTGGTACGGGGCCTCAACCAGGCCATCAACCATTTGCGCCAGACCAGCAGGACAATAGCTGCTGCTGCCAGCGAAATATCCAGCTCCAGCCATTCCCTGGCCGGTGGCGCCTCGGAACAGGCGGCCGCCATTGAACAGACCTCTGCCTCCATGGAAGAAACCCTCTCCATGATCCAGCATAACGCCGACAATGCCGGTCAGGCCAATCAATTAATGAAACAGATGAACGAGATCACCGATAATACCGGCCTGGCCATGGACGATCTCGGACTGGCCATGGTCTCCATCACCAATGCCAGTGAAGAGACCTCTAAAATAATCAAGACCATTGATGAAATAGCCTTCCAGACCAACCTGCTGGCCCTGAACGCCGCAGTGGAAGCCGCCCGGGCCGGAGAGGCCGGCAGCGGCTTTGCCGTGGTGGCCGAAGAGGTCCGTAACCTGGCCCTACGCTCCACCGAGGCGGCCAAAATAACCGCCACCCTGATTGAAGGCACCCTGGAAAAAGTCAAAAAAGGTGGGGAAATCGCCAAGAATACCAGTCAGGCCTTTGGCGAGGTCACCGGTTCCAGCGACAAGGTCAGCGGCCTGGTGGACGAAATCTCCACCGCCTCACGGGAACAGGCCCAGGGCATCGACCAGATTAATAAGGCAATTTCAGAGATGGAAATTGTCACCCAGCATAACTCCGCCTCCTCCGAGGAATCAGCGGCAGCAGCTGAGGAACTGAAAAGACAGGCCAACCAAATGGCCGATATGATCCAGAGCCTCCAGGCTCTGCTCCATGGCCAAAACCAAGAGAGAGGACCTAATACCGAAAGCCAGCCGGAACCGGCCCCAGGCCTACTCCTGGAAGAGCCGCTCAATAATCAACCGGCCCTGGCACCCCCTAAAAAACAGCTAAAAACACCGGGGAAACCTAAACCAGCCCCGGCCAGATCAGCAGAAGAGGTCATCCCTTTTGACGACGATGATTTCCAGGATTTCTAAACGACGGCTTAACCGGACGCCATGGGCAGTTCCGGCCTAACCTCACCGGCCAGGCCGCTTTTCACCTCCACCCCGGCCTCCCGCAGAAGGGCAATGGCAACTCCTTCCCGGCCTGAGCCCGACGGCAGCAATAATTGATCGGGTTTAAGACCCAGCAGCCATTGGCCCACCAGAAATCCCCGGCGTTTCTCCGCCTCTACCCAGGGGTTTTCCAGATACTCCCGGGTAACCTGGCCGGTTAAGCCATCATCCTTTTCCAGCAGAAACCAGGGGGCCGAACCAAGATGGGCGGTATGCACTCCATCCGGGGCAGTCATTGGCTTTAAACGGCGGATTATCTCACCATGACCATAATGGGGCCTTACCCTGGCCATCACCACCCGGGGAAATTTTGCCGGAATATCCCTTTCCAGACGATCCGCCACCTGGTCAGCAATCATATGGGACGGGGTCTGCATCACCACATCCAGATCAACAATAAAACGACCACCAGCAGTCCGGCTCAGGCATTTCTTCACCCGACCCACCCGGGGACAATTTTCCACCATGCTGACAATCTCCCGCTCCGTCTCCCGATCAATGGAGGCGTCCAGCAGATCACGAATGGCAACCTTAAGCAGCTCCACCCCGGCCCTAAACACAAAAAGAGAGACAATGGCGGCAGCCCAGCGGTCAATGGGCCAGCCCCGGGAGGTAGCCACCAGTCCCACCAGGACAATGCCGGTGGACATGCTGTCAGCCAGATAATCCCGGGCATCAGCCATAAGCCCAGGGGAATTCAACCTGCGCCCGGCCCGGAGCTGAACCAGACCAAAGGCCAGGGATACTCCAAAACAAAAAAGAGCAACCGGCAGGGCCAGAGTCACATCCGGCACCCGAACCGGCCCCAGCAATGCCTGACGACCAATCTCATAGGCAGCCAGCAATACCCCGCCGGCAGCAACTAAAGAAGCCATGGTCTCGGCCTTATACAGGCCATAGGGAAAAGAGGGATGATTCCGGCCAGCCACCCAAATCCCGACAAAAACCGCCGTAGAACCAAGCACATCTGTCCCGGAATGAATGGCATCACCGATGAGTGCGGTACTGCCGGACATAACCCCGGCCACCCCTTTGAGAACCGTGAGCATGATATTTAGAAAAATCGAGATCAATGCCCGGCGTCTGGCGGTCTGTAACTGGCTCTGTGATAAACTCATGATCAACAACCCATGGCCCTGAGGGCTTGACATATTTGGACGATTTACTGTTTTTATGCTAAACAATCAGCAATATAATACTTTTTGACCTTTCATTCCAATCAAAGGATTATCTATGTACCAACCCATTATCGGAACCCTGGGTTTTGTCATGTCCCCGGACGGCAGACAGACCCTGCTCGTTCACCGTAATGCCCGCCCCGACGACCAGCACCTTGGCAAATTCAACGGGCTCGGCGGTAAAATGAAATATAATGAGGATATTGTCGGCTGCCTGAAAAGGGAAATCAAAGAAGAAGCCGGGATAGAGTGCATCGATATTAACCTGCGGGGCACCATCAACTGGCCCGGCTTCGGTCCGGCCGGAGAGAACTGGCTGGGCTTCATCTTCCGGGTGGACCAATTCTCCGGCACCCCGTTTACGGAAAATGAGGAAGGGAGCCTGGTCTGGCATCCCCTGGACCAGCTCCATAAACTGCCCATGTGGCCAGGAGACCGCCATTTCCTCCCCATGGTCTTTGACCAGAACCCTGCTATCTTCCACGGCCATATGCCCTATAAAGACAATGAGCCCCTAAGCTGGCAATTTAATCGATAAGAGCTGGCATACGCTTACCACCTGCAAGCCAAAACCACAGCAAGGAATGAAAAATGAAAACCGGCTACCTGCCGGTGAGGAGTCATCAGCCACAGTCATCAGCGTCATAGGCATTATATGCCCCTGAACCATTCTTATAGAGAAAATCATTCAAGGCCAGCTGCTCGCTCATGACCAGATCCTGCCATTTCCCATTTTTAGCACAACCAGGATAACGACGGGCAAAGACCCTGTTCCAGCCCCTGGGGGTTTTTGATTCAGCATGGAGAAAAGGCGCCCCCTGCTGATTATCACGAAAATGGCAGGTCTTACATTTCTGCTGAAATATCTTATTACCGCTCCCCCACCAATTGGCATCAAAACCAAGAAGCCGACAAGACCTGGTAGCAGCATCAAAGCGCTTCTGGGGGCTGGCATGAACAGCCCCTGCCATGATCAACACCATGGAAAATATTACCAAAAACCTCATAATTCACCTCTAAATTAATAGACCAGACAAAGCAATTTAACCTTAGACTTAAACACAAGCTACCACATTGTGGTCTCTGCGGGCAAGGTTTAATTCCCAAAAACACCTGTAAACCTGACTTTTCTTGACTTAACGCCCACTTAACACTAAAGATATTAAGATTAAATATTTACCCCACCCTATAATATCAGCCCGTAACGATATGGAAAACAACACCTTAAACGCCCTTATCGACAAGAGTTGCCGCGAATACAAAAACAGGCCGGCCATGGGTATGGCTTTCCAGTCATCCCTTACCTATAAAGAAGTCCAGCGGCAGATCATCAGCCTGGCCGCCATTCTGGCGGATCAGGGCATCAAAAAAAATGACCGGGTAGCCATCCTCTCGGAGAATTGCCCCAATTGGGGAATCGCCTATTTTGCCATAGTCCGCCTCGGGGCCCAGGCTGTCCCCATTCTGCCGGACTTCACCGGCGCCGATGCCAGGCACATCCTCATAGAATCCCAGGTCAAGGCCCTTTTCATCAGTCAACGGCAGACCGACAAGATCTTCGAGCTGGAACGGCATAACATCAAAATCATTGTCACCATCGACGACAGTCATGCCGACCGGGCCCTTGGCAATATCATGACTTTTTCCACCATGCTCACCAAAGGCGACCAATTACCAGCAGACAAACATGAAAAAGTGCAGGAAGAAGGAGAAAAAGTCGGCCCGGACGACCTGGCCTCATACCTTTACACATCAGGAACTTCCGGCCATTCCAAGGCCGTAATGCTCAGCCACGGCAACCTGATGGCCAATATCGAATCAGCCTGCCAACTGGCGGACATCCCCTGCCAATGGACATTTCTCTCCATCCTGCCCATGTCCCATACCTATGAATTCAGCATGGGCCTGCTCATGCCGCTTTTTAACGGCTGCCGCATCGTCTATGCCGGCAAGGCACCCACCCCCCGCATCCTGGAAAGGATCTGTGCCCATGAGAAGCCAGAGGCCATGTGTGTGGTCCCCATGATCATGGAAAAGATCTACAAAAAGCGGGTAATGACCGCCATTGATAAAAGCTCGCTACTCACCCTGATCACCAAAATTGCATGGACCAGAAAGAAAATTAACCGCAAGATAGGCAGTAAACTCCTTGATTTCTTCGGCGGCAACCTCAAGCTGGTCTCCATCGGCGGTGCCCCCCTGAATCGGGCGGCGGAAAACTTCCTGTCTGAATCCGGCTTTCCCTATATCGTCGGCTACGGACTCACCGAAACATCACCCCTTCTGGCCGCCGGACCCCTGGGAGATCCTGAAATCGCCATTGGCTCATGTGGCAAACCTGTGCCCGGGGTTGAGATCAGAATTGACGAACCTGATGCAGAAAGCGGCATCGGCGAGATCAAGGCCCGGGGGGCCAATATCATGCATGGCTATTATAACCAGGAAGAGCTAACCGCTGAAACCATCGACAGGGACGGCTGGCTTGCCACCGGCGACCTTGGCCGGCTGGATGAAAAGGGCAACCTCCACATCATGGGCCGCTCGAAAAATGTCATTGTCCTGGCCCACGGCGAAAATATCTACCCGGAAACCATTGAAGAGAAATTAAATTCCCATAAATTTGTGGTGGAGGCCCTGGTCCTGGAAAGCCATCAGGAACTTGAAGCCCGGGTCCACCTTGACTATGATCTCATTGACCAGGAAACCGGCAAAAAAAGCCCTGCTGAGCAGAAAGAATTTATCAATACCATCCTGACCGGACTCCAGAAAGAAGTTAACAGCAAGCTTCCTGTTTATTCCCGGATCAAACAGGTCAAGGAACGCCAGGAACCCTTCATCAAAACCGCCACCCATAAGATCAAGCGTTATCTATATAATTGATAATCAAAAAGAACAGGAACCACCTCAAGAGGAGAGAAAAATGAAGAAAAAAATCGCCATCTTCACCATCAGCGCCCTGGCTGCAGCAGCCACTGCCCAGGCATCCGGCTATCGCATCCCGGAGCAGTCCACCAATGCCATTGCCATGAGCAACGCCTATATCGCCGGGGCCCATGGTGCTGACGCCAGTTATTACAACCCGGCCAATATGGTTTGGAATAACGATGTAAGCCAGGTGGCAGCCAACCTGACCTATATCAACCTGCCCCATATGGAATATACTGACGACAATCTGGCATTACTGGACGGCTCTTCCAAGACCGAAAACTTCTTCATCCCCCACCTCTATTACAGCTCGAAAGACCATAATAATATCCGCTTCGGTCTGGCCCTGACCTCGCCCTTCGGCCTGTCCAAACGCTGGGAAGACCCCTTCCCCAAAGCCTCTGCCGAGGAATTCACCCTGCAGACCGTGGAGGCCAACCCCACTATTGCCTATAAGGTCAATGATTTCTTCGCCCTTGCAGGCGGCGCCCGGGTGATCTATGCCAAGGGCAAGGTAAAGAGTAACTCCAATGGCCTGGATCCACTTACCTATATTAGCCGTGATCTGGATGGGGATACAGTGGAGCTTGGCTATAACCTGGCCCTGAGTCTTAAACCAAATGACAGCTTCACCCTGGGGGCCACCTACCGCTCCAAGATTGACCTTGACCTTGAAGGTGAAGCCGATCTGAACGCCATGATGCTAGGAGTTCCCTATCCCGGCAATTACAGCGGAGACGCCGAAGTTAGCGCCGTTGCCCCGGCGGTTCTGTCCGTAGGTGCCGCCTACAGCTTCAACCAGACCACCATCGAGCTTGCCTGGGACCGCACCTTCTGGTCGAAATACGAAGAGCTTGACTTTGACTATGATACTGACTTCAGCGCTGATCCTTTTTTTGGTGCATTTGATAACCCCATCCCCAAAGACTGGGAAGATACCGATGCCTTCCGCATCGGCCTGAGCCATCAATGTACTGATAAATTTACCGCCATGGCCGGCTTCGCCATTGACGAAACCGCCATCCCTGAAGCTACTCTGGGCTTTGAACTGCCCGGTTCTGACTTCAAGATCTATTCCCTGGGCTTCAATTACCAGTACAGCGACAATATGAGCTTCGGAGCTGCGGCCCTGGTCACCATCACCGATGACCGGCATGTCACCAATGCCGGTGGAATCGACGGTGAATTCACTGACGGCGGTGCCTACCTGGTTGATTTCGGCATCACCTATACCTATTAGAGGTTAAAGCTTAAATGAGCAATGGAGAGCACGGGCAGAATCATCTAACCCCGGAATAAGGTTGCCATTGGTTGTCCTGCCGACTTCCTGCCACACCGCTCACTTTCGACCAGACCAGGATAAAGGGGCAGAGGAGGCAGGTAATCAACCGGCAACCGCATTCCAACACCAGCCGGGAAACATGCAGCATCCTGCCGTTATCCCCTCACAGGCAGAACCACAGTGAGGAGTAGAGAGCAAGCAG
>CAZZCA010000019.1:0-32292 GCA_964653055.1 uncultured Desulfobulbia bacterium
ACTCGAGGTCAATTATGGCTCTATGAGATGGATGGCCATATTGTTGAGCGTAGTTCAAATATCGGTGGTCTGAATCCTGTTTGGGATGTGGTGGCTGTAGCAGATCTCGGTGGTGATCGTAGTGCGGATATCCTTTTAAGGAATTCTACTAGTGGCCAGCTCTGGCTCTTTCAGATGTTTCAGAATGTGATTGAGTATAGTAATAATATTGGCGGTTTGAGTACTGACTGGGATATTGCGGATGTAACTGATCTTGGCGGTGACGGTAAGGCCGATATTTTGCTGCGCCATGTTAGCCGTGGCCAATTATGGCTCTATGAGATGGATGCTAATGTGATAGATAATTCAAGTAATATTGGAGGTTTGCCATTGATCTGGCAAATAACCAATTAAGATCAAAGTTATATTACAATAAAAAAAGGCAGCCTTTTGGCTGCCTTTTTTTATTGGTTTTATTATTCAAGATCAGGGATATGAATAATTATTGTGATCTTCGCCGTGGCAGACCAGAGTGCATGAGCCTGATCTGTAACCATTGTCATTGAATATGGGAGCTGAGTTGCTGCCATATTTTGAAACGATATTGCTGTCGAAATTAATCAGGTGGGTGTGGTCACCGTTACCATCGGCCTGAACCCCGTGTGGGTCATGGCAGGCTGAGCATGGGGCCTGTACCTGTTGCAGATGTTTTTTGTGACCACCGTTACCATTGTTGTTCTGAAAGCTGAGATCTTGAAGGATATTGGTCCGGTTATGACAGCGATAACAGAGGGCATAGATTGCTGAATTTTCTGCCTGGTTATCAGTGGTGTCATAGCGTTGGCGAAGGATGGGGCTGTATATGGAGCCATGGGGTCCAACCGGGCCACTACCGCCGATGGCGGTTGACTCATTGCTGTCATGGCAGTCAACACAGGAGATATATGAACTGACTGAGAGAGACGGTTCATCACTGCTGGGCAGGCTGGGCATGTCAGAGTTTTTGCCAAGAGCGGTTACAGGGTGGTAGGACGGGTTGTGTTGACTGAATTCAACGATGACATTATTCTCGTTATTCCATCTTGTCACTCTGGGTGTGGTCTGACCAGAATCGCCATGACATTTAAAGCATAATTCATAGGTGTAGGTCAGGGGGTTCACAACCGAGCTGTTCTGGTTTTTGCCTTTTACCATGGCCAGTCGTCCTGATGCGTTGGGACTGCTGGCTGTAGAGTTCTTGCTGGCATGGGGATTATGGCAGTCGACGCATTCCACATGATTCTGTAGGTAGCTGACGCTTTCAGCCGCGTCATGGTAATTACCGGTGACATCGATGGTGGTCGCTGCAATGGGATGCTTGGATGTTTTATTGAACTGACTTTCGATGTCATGGCTGGCAACATTCCCGTCATGGCAGGAATAGCAGTTGTCTTCTTCTTTCAGGTACCAGAGAAGCCGCTTTGGTCCTCCGGCAGAATGGGGCAGGTGACAGCTCTCACAGCCATGTTCGGCAACGGTTTTGGCTGGCTTGTCTGTGCCGGGTGGATCCCAGGTTTTAGAAGATGTTCGGTGGGTGCTGTTGCTCCAGCCTGATTTATTGCTGTGGCAGGTAGTACAGAGGGCTGAGTAATTGTTGCTCATGACCAGGAATTTGCCAAATGAGTCGTCATGGGGGTCATGACAGGTGGTGCAATGGATATTTCCACCGCCATAAGTTTTTATGCCGGCCGGGACTTCAGCTGCAAGTTCTGGATTAGGCAGTGCCTCGGCATAATTAAATGAAACAGGGTGGTCGTCAGATATATCTGTCCCTAAGTAGGAGGCTCGGCTGGAGGTTATCTGTCCTGTCATGCTAATTGCTGAATCAGAATGTAGAAAATCACCAAGGGCAATTGTGCCGTCATGACAACTTAGGCATAAACGGGTGGGACCGTTGGGCTGGGAAGGGGTGCTGCTCATGGTGCTGCTTTGATAAAGGGTATAAGTTTGAGTGTCCAGCTCTCTGTTCCAGAGCGGTGTCTGGGGATGTGCGTTATGGGGGGTATGGCAGAAAACGCAGATTTTTGTTTCTGATGTGGCTTTAATCTGTCCAGGGCCGCTGACTGACAGATTGTGTTTGGAGTTAACGATGCTGGACGAAGCCGAGACCGAAGCCGGGACAAAGAAAATTGTCAGCAGACTTATTGACCAGTTGGCAGATCTCATTTGTGAATATCCTTTTCCTTGGTATGTTCTCGTTGAAATTTGCTGGTTATGAGCTGGAATTTCTGGATTCTTTTATTGTAGGTATCACAGACATAGAGGATATCGTGTTTGTCAATAAATATCCCGGAAGGCATCCAGAATTGTCCTTGTTCGCTGCCCTGTGATCCGAGATTGAGCAGGAATTGACCTTCCTGATTAAAGAGCTGGATTGAATCAAACAGAGTTTCAGCAATATAGATAGTGCTGTCGCTGTCAACGGCGATTCCCTTGGGACTGGCAAAATCTCCACCGGCATTGCCATGAGTGCCAAATTTCCTGCTATTGCCTGTTGCTGGTGCAATAATTTGTGCCCGGAAATTCATGCTGTCGGTGATATAAATATTTTCCTTGTGAATGGTGAGGTGGGTGGGGAAATTGAAAAAGCTGGTTCCCTGACCCCGGGAACCGATATGGCCGACGAAATTGCCATTTGTCTCATAGATGAGAATCTGGTGCCGCATGGTGTCACTGACATAGAGCAGTTTGTTGGTCGGGTCATAAGTGATCCCGGTTGGTCGTAAAACAGGAGAGTCACCTGCCATGTTGATTATTTGCTTAGTCTCACCGTTGGGGTCAAAAACCAGGATGCTTTCAAGCAGAGAATCGGTGGCATATAGGTTGCCAAGGTCATCAAAAGTAAGTGCAACCGGAGAGGAGATGGGTGTATTACGATCGCCAGTCAGGAAGATGTATTGTTCGGAGTCCGGCAGGTAGAGGTGGATCCCTTTGTAGCCTTGGTCAGCAACGGCTATTCTTCCGTCGCTGCCAACTGCGATATCAACGGGTTTACCTATTTTGCCAGATCGGCTCTGACCGAAAATGGCAGTAAGTAAATTGGTATTTGTTTGTTCGAAATGGTTGACTGTGCCCAGGTAGCTAACCTTGGTGGGTTTAGGTGGTGCCGGCCAGGATATTTCTTTGTTTTGGGTCAGAACTGGTGCCCATTTGCTTTGGGCGCAACCACCGATCAGCCCTGACATAAGGCAGGATAGCAGAAGGAGTAAGGTAAATTGTGTTGATCTTGAATGATTCAATTTATTTTCGTAGTTTTTTGATTAGTATAGCATGATATGGGTCAGGCGAAATTAATTTGTTTTATCTCAATCTTTTTTGCCTAATTATTGACTGGAATTAATTTCCGGTTGATTCATTTCCAGTTTTGCTCTGTAGGAGCTCATGCACAATTTCGATTTCAGCTCCTTTGTTCAGGTTTTGGCGCCATTCAATTAGCGCGGCTTTTTGCTTGCGGGACATTAAGCTTCTGCGGATATATTCTTTAACATTTGCCTCGGGTTTTTTTTGCTCTGCCTGGAAATGCTCCAGTTTGATGAGATGCGGGGTGTCATCAATTACCAGAAAGTCAGAGATTTCGTTTAGTTCAAGTTTTTTGGCTTCGTTGTATAGGTCTGGATAGTTCAATTGGGATACTTTGATTCCAGGCATGACAGTAAGTCCACTTGCTTCCAGGCGATTGGGGTTATTGTGCAGTTCGTCAATAATTTTATTTCTGATTGAGATAACCTTGTTTTTTGTTTCCTGGTCTTCAGGGTCAAGGAAAAATATAATATCTGTGATAACAATTTGTTCCGGAATAACAAATTGATCGATATTGTCTTGATATGTTTTTTCCACCGCCTTGTCGCTAATAATTATTTTGTCTTCCACTTCCAGTTTGATTGCTTTTTTTACTGCCAGAAAGCGTCCAATCTCGGTTTTAAGGTCTGCCAGTGTCTGTTGCTTGTTGGCAAGGGATTGGCGGAAGGCTTCAGGGCTGCCAGCGCTTTTTTGTATGGCTTCGATTTGCTGATTGATTGTTTGTTCGTCGATTTCAATCCCCAGGGTTAGGGCTCGTTGATAGGCCAACTCCTCGAGAGTTAGTTCCTGAAGGGCTTCATAGCGAATCTGTTGAGCAAGGTCGTTAGAGATGGTTTGGTCCCCGAATTTTTCCATGATTATTTTCATAATGGTGTTCATTAGCTTTTTCATGGATATCTCGGTACCATTGATTCTGGCGACTACAGCCATCATCTCTTCCTGGTGCTGGGAGCTGATTTTTTTGCGGACTTCATGGGCGCCACTGTCCTCGGTTGAGGGTGGAGTGGTTGGAGTCCTGGAGCTGATACCCTTCCAGGCAAAGATATTGCCTGCTGAGCAGGAAATTATGGCTGTAAGGCTAAGAACGATTAAAATCTGTCTGCTGTTTTTCATTGAATTTCCGGGAGTTTGTTAAAATAAATTACGGGTTAAGTTTAAATTGATTGAGGTGTTTTCAGTAGTGCTGGTTTCACCATCAGTAATAGATTCGTAGTTACGGTATGCCGCATTAAGGCTAAGGTCAAGTTTGCCAAACTGCCAGCGCAGGTTTGATTGCAGGGTGTAGGATGTATCTTCGCTGTTGCTTTTGGTCAGAGAATAATTGCCGAAAATTGTTCCGGTAAGATTAGCATGTGGCCAGTTTGTCTGGAATTGGGCAGTTGCGGTATATCGGTCTTCTGACGTTTTGTTTAGTGTATTGGTGATGATGTCATCGGTGTTATTTATTTGTTGGTGCTTTTGCTTGTTGTTCTCGTACTCAAGGCCAATGCTTCCATTACTGAAGTCATTTATTTTCTTCTGGTAGCGGGCGTTTGTATTAAATCGATCTTCATATTGCTTATTCGAGGTTTTATTGAGAGGGGGATTGGCTGGCCAATCATTTCCAACTGATTTATGCCACTGGCGGGATATCCCGCCAGTAAGGGGTGGTCTGCTGAAGTTGCATTGCATATTGTGGGTTGTTGATGTTGCCAGTTCCCCGAAGTAGTTGCCTCCCCTCTCGCTTTGCTTATTGGTTGAGAAACTGTAATTAGGCTTAATTAGATTGTCTAAGAGATTAAGTTCAAGGTTGTAACCCCAGCTTGTTGTTTGCAATTTGTAAGCCATTGTTTGGCCATGGGTGTATGTGGCTTTAATGGTAAATTCATCAATACCGGCAGGTATATCGTTGATTGTTACGGTGGTGACATCGTTGACAGTCTCATGCTGGAAGTGAACTCCTTCAGCAAGGAGTTGGTAATTGTGGGTATCGTATTTTTTGATTAGGATTATTGTCGAATCCGTCTGAACATTAGTATTCCTGAGGGTAAAAGTTATGGGCAGCTCGTCTTTCTTGTAATTGGCTGCATCACTGGGATGGGATTCTGAGGCAACAGTGAACCCTTTATTGTCAAGATTGTTTAAGCCGGCCTGAAAGTTTATCCCTAAGTGGCCAGGTCTAATTTTTTTGCTGTAATTACTGTTTATCTGTAAGTTCAAGGTGTTTGATTCACCAAGGGCCTTTTGGTTTTTCTTGGACTCGTTTTCCTGGAAAGTAGTTATTAATGTGTTTGTTAAACTAGAGAATAGCCGGTGGCTCAAGCGAAAAAGGAAAGCATGGCTGTCATGTAATAATTGGTCATCATCGGAGCTGGATTGGTAGTCAAATTTTTTTCTGTTTTTCTTAAAATTGAGCATTGATGTGAACTTGTCAGGAAGAACAGGAATTATTTCGCCGTACCATTCATCTCCCTTGTTCCATGTTGTTGAGTCCGTACCATCGTGCTTTAGGCGATTATTGCCCCAGTGGGCATTTATGGACATCCTGGTAAGTTTTTTATGCAAATGCAGATTGTAAAAACTGTAATGATTGGAGCTGTCACTTCGATCGGTTTTGCTGTAATTATAATTATTGCCCACCAGCAAATCAGATTTAGAGTAATTAAGGCTGACTAGTATAGATTCAATGTCGCCGCTAAAATCATCCTTTGCATCTTGCTTTTCCAGAGAGATCGTTGAATTAATTGGATTTTGATTGTACTTGAATATGGCTCCGAATTTGTCTTTTCTTCGGGATGAGCTGTCTCCTGCTCGGCCTCCTGACATAGGATTTGTTTGGGAAGCAAATAGTTCCAAGTTGTAGGGGTGTGATGGGAGAAAATGGAATTTATGGAAGAAACTGGTGGCTTCTTCGTCACTTTCTCTAGTAATGTCCTGCTTGATTCGTTCTTGCTTTAAGCCGACGCCAATTGATGATTCAAGTGTGATAAAATATGGGCTGTAAATATAGCCAAAGCCATATATTTTGATAAATTCCTGAAGATTTATCTGGCTGTCTTTCTGTGTGGAGTCGGGGCGAGATGATTTGTTTTTTTCATATAGTCCACGTGCGGTTAAATCGGCCTTGATGGTATGGTAAGATGGGGTGAATTTGCCAGGCGCAGCTCCAGCGTTGGAGCTAAGTACAAAAATGCATATAATTGCAGCTATCTGAGCAAATTTAGACATTTATCTGATTGTTTAAGGTTTTAGCCCTGGTGGAAATCTAAGATTAAGTAGTTAGACAATTTACGAAAAACCTATTGGTCTGAATTGTTATTGTCTTTTTTCCATTGTTTGAGTTTCTTCTCGGCTTTTTCCTTAAGTTCTTCTTCGGTTAGATAATTTCCTTTTTTATGTTTACCAAAGGCATAAACATTTACTAATTGACGGCCGAACTGGCTGGTTACAAAAACCAGGTATTCCGCTTCGAAATCCGGGTCAATATAGTCCTGGAAATATTCAATATTGTTATAGTCGATATAAACATCAGCAGGTAGAAAGAGGTTGCCCGGCTCTTTGCCGGAACCACCGAAAGCCATTAGAAATTGGCCATTTTCCTGAAATATCTGGACATTCTCAAATGCAGCGTCAACGACATAAGTTAAATTGTTGCGGTCCAGGGCAATTCCTCTTGGACGGGCCAGGTGGCCAAGGTTGACACCGGCTTTACTGATTTCTCCTCGTTGTCTTCCGTCGCGGTTATAGACTACTACCTGGAAGCGGCCGGTGTCAGAAATAAAGAGTTTTCCCTTTTTGTTGATGGCGATATTGGTTGGAATTGCAAGATTTTTCATGGAGTCATCATTGTTCTTTCCCAAGGTCTTAATGTGCTTTCTTGTCTCAATATTAAAGACCTTAATGTCGCGGTTCTGAGCATCAACTACATAGAGCTTGTCTTTATAGGCAGCGGCATCGGTGGGTTTCCATTTGCCAGCAAGGCCAAAGCTTTTTACAAATTGATCTTCCTTGTTGTACATCAATACTTCACCCCGAACGGGGTCGGTTACAAATTTGTTGTTATTTTCTGTTATGCTTATATTCAAGGGCTGGACTACCTTGCCCAGGCCTTTTGCGCCTTCCATTCGGTGTAGTTTCTTTTTCTCCAGGTTGAAAACTTCAACTGATGCCTGAACATCACATACATAAATTTTGCCATCATGACTTGCAACCCCGTAAGGCTTAATAAGCGAGTATCCTTTTGTCTCTTGCCCGGTTAGAAAAGTGTCAAAGGTGCTTATGCCACCATCAATATCAGATGATGAACTGAAGCTTCGCAAGAATTGAAGCCTGGGCGGGGCTGGTGGGGCCGGATAAAAAACAGGGTCGTTTGCAAGTTGTTGCTGTTGGGGTGAGGTTGTGCAGCCACCGGTGAGAATTATGGTAAGGAAAATAAGTGAAATGAAAGTGTTTGCCTGTTTATTCATTTGTTCAACCTTTCTAATGAGTTGTGGGGTTTAGAATTGATTAAATATAACATCTGCTTAGGTAAATGTAACCTTATTAATAATTGCAAATTTAGTGCCGCCTGTTGTGTTTTGCTTGATGGGATATGTGGTTGGTTGTGTAGGGGGTGATGTTTTTTTGTTGATGATCTTTTAGTGGTGATTGCAGGCCGAATGTGTTGGGGCATTTGGCTATCTCAGGGTGAAAAGACCCTGGTGTGATTGCCATGAAATTTATGACATTGTTGGTGGGTGGTGGTTATGAACAGCGTAAAGTCAGGGTTTTGGTTGGTGTTTGGGGCCTGAGTTTTGTGGTGGCATGAGAACTGCAACTACTCAATGCATATTAAAAAGCCTTAATCATCCAAATGTATTTGGTTGAGGTTTGGAACGTGCACATGGATTCGGGGGAAAACATGAAGTGCTGTTCTGGAAACAGAGCAGTGGCACACTGTAATGTGATGGCCGCCAAGGTATATATATACCGGGGTCATTTTGAGGAGATTACTTATGAAAAAGAAAATTTTGCTAGCAGCAGCCTTGAGCTTTATCGTAGTCGGTACAGCACAGGCTGACTCTACAACCGGCTCGTACAATGCTGCAGCCGGAGCCGGCATTACCGGGTCGAAGCATGACTTGAGTGTTGCAACCGGCGTAGGGGCTTACCAAGGATATGGTTCGGGTGACGAACTTGATAGGATCTGTATTTTCTGTCATGCGCCTCATCATGCTGTACAGCAAGTTGCAGCCGCTGGTGTAACCTATCTGCCATTGTGGAACCATGGAATAACCACCCAGACCTATAACACCTATCAGAGTGATTTCGGTGAAGGTCCTGATTCGGTTGAAGATGGTGACATTACTGACAGTCATCTATTAAACGCCGATATCGGTCAGCCTGGTTCAGTTTCCCGTCTCTGTCTCAGCTGTCATGACGGAACTGTTGCTGTTGATACCTATGGTAATGCACCTCAGCGTGCTAATTCCCGCCAGACTGGTGATGGTACCATTGTTTCTCAGTTCAAGATTGGTGGTGGTGGCAACCTCGCCAACCATCATCCCATTGGTTTTAACTATGATGCAGTAGCAGCTCTCGATGCTGAGATTGCTGATTCAACTGTAACGCTGGGTAACAAAGATGGTGAGCCTCTTACCATTGCTTCTTTGCTCTACAATGGTGATATGGAATGTGTTACCTGTCATGATGTCCATAACAGCCAGAATACCGGTGAGACCTTCCTTTGGAGATCTGATCGTGAAAGTAAATTCTGTCTTGTTTGTCACATCAAGTAGTATTTGTTGAAGTCGACCTTTCGGGGTTGAAAATGACAAAAAAAGAGGCCCGCTTGGGTCTCTTTTTTTTTGGACTAAATCATTAGGAGGAGCTGACGTATTTAGTTTTGGGTGTGAATTAATTATTTTTGAAGATGGCCTTTGCGGAAGCGAACCTTGTAGGTGTTGCCGTTTGGAAAAGTGAAGATTCCTTCTCCATCTCTGTGACCCTCTTTGTATCTCCCTTCGTAAGTTAGTCCGCTGGGGTAGGTGTAAATGCCCTTGCCGTGTCTCTTGCCTTGGTGAAATTCACCATTATAATTTGCACCGTCGGTAAAGGTGTACGATCCTGTTCCGTGCCTGCTGCAATTTACCAGTTCCCCTTCATATACATTGCTGTTGGAAAATTTTATTTTCCCAGGCCCGTTAATGCAGTCACCGCTAAGGCATTTTCCTTTGATATGGGTGGGGAAGGTTATTGTTCCCTGTCCGGGAATAACATTATGGTCGGCGAACAGTCCTTTGAATTTATGTCCATTGGGGAAGGTAGCCAGTATTTCTCCGTTCATCTTGTTGTTGGCAAAGATTCCTCGGTATATAATCCCGTCCGCAGAGCGGTAAGTCCCTTCGCCATGGAATTGATTTTGCTGAAAACTGCCGGAATAGGATGTGTCATCTTCAAGATGGGTGGTGCCCATACCTTCTTTGATTTCGTTCTGGAACTGACCACTATAGCGTGAGCCGTCTTCATAAAGGATGGTGCCCTGGCCGTTTATGCAGTTACCTGATTCGCATTCTGCTCCGCTGCCATCGGCAAAGAGGATGTCACCTTGGCCGCTATATTTGCCATGCCGGAAATTTCCGTCGTATTCACTGCCGGATGGGAGAAAGATGGTACCGTAACCGCCAGGTCTGCCCGCTATAAATGATCCCTGGTACCGCCTGCCGTCAGTGAATTGCCAGGTTCCCTGTCCGTCTATGCAGTTGCCGGTAAGGCAGGTACCTTTGATTTTTCTTTTGGTAGCCGGTTTGTTGTTGATGGCTAACCATTTGGGCAGACACCCGCTCAGGCAGATCCCGCCAATAATAATGGCAGTTAGTGGTATAAGTATTGAATTATTATTTGGGGAAGGTGTCTGCATTTGTTAACCTGAATTTAAGTTAAAATGACACCACCGCAATTATTTGTCAACCGGCAAGTTTTTCTCTTTGCTCAAAACGGCTTTTCCGTTAAAATGAATTGTCGTTCATTGTTAAGTTATAACGGGTGGATGCCTGGTGAAAAGAAGCGATTTGAGCAGTCCGTATTTTTCTAACTATTATTTTTGGGTCATCTTGGCGTTTGCCATGGTTAAACCTTCTTGGGTGTATGCCTCCGTTGTGGCCGGAGTTGATGGTCTGGATTGCGCAAAATGTCATGACCGGGTGGTTGAAGTTCTGCAGCAAAAAGGGGGGGCTCATGCTTCTCTCTGTCTTAAGTGTCATCAGGGGCATCCCCCGGCTGATATGGATATTATTCCATTATGTAGTTCCTGTCATGTCGGTGAGTCTCACTTTGAGCTGGTAAATTGTCTTAAATGTCATGAAGATCCCCACGCTCCTCTTTCGATTAAGCTGACCCATGATATAACCGTACCTTGTCTTACCTGTCACGTGGGTCAGTTTGAGCAATTGCAGGCAAATCCCAGTATTCATACTCAACTTGCCTGTACGGCCTGCCATAATTTCCATGGGCAGTTGCAACCATGTGGTAACTGCCATAAGCCCCATTCTGATACCATGGAGCCTGATAGTTGTGTCAAATGCCACAGTGCCCATAAGCCACTTGCTGTTTCTTATGGCCCCGGTATTGTTTCTGCTGATTGTGGTTCTTGTCATGTAAAGGCTTATGATGTTCTTGGCCAAACTTACACCAAGCATCGTCAGGTTGGCTGTGTCATGTGTCATGCAGATCGTCATGGCAATATTCCTGCCTGTGTCCAGTGCCATGTAAGACCCCATCCTGATGTCATTATTGGCAGGTTTGTCTCATGCGGTCAATGCCATGGTCTGGCTCATGACATGGAGGCTACATCTACGGCTACCAGTATATATCTTAAAACCAGAAGGGAAAGGCACTTCCTCACAGAAGGTGAACCATGATCAAAGCTGCATGTGGTGTGGATCTTGCATATTTAATTGATGCCTTATGTTTTGTTAAGTACTCTTTTTTAGAAAACTTTAATTCCTGACACCTTTTTTGTATTGTCGACAGGATAATTTATAGACGGACCAGCTTTTAGGTCATAATTATTATGCCTGATTTTAATATTAACCGTTGGTGTTACAGAGTTCTTCATCTGGTAACCCTTGCTCTGATATTTATCTGTTTCTTGTCAATTTCTGATGAGGGATATGCCTCATCCTGCAATACCGATAATTGTCATTCCGGTCTGGTGGCTAAAGAGATTTCAACACATGCCCCGGTAATGGAAGGTGATTGTCTTAATTGTCATATGGAAACAGCCAAGAATCACCCTGATCGTCAGGGCGATGAATTCTCCCTGGTTGCCCAGGGTGACCTTCTTTGCCTGCAATGTCATGAGGATAATAATTTCGGCCGCCGTTATGAACATGGTCCTGCTGCCTCTGGTGCCTGCCTGATGTGCCATGCTCCCCACGCCAGTTCTCATGAGTCCCTATTGCTGGCCTCTTTAACTTCGTTATGTCTTGGCTGTCATTTGGACTTTGCTGAAGCCATGACAAAGAGTTCCCATGTTCATACAGCCCTTGAACGACTTGATTGTGGTTCCTGCCATTATCCCCATTCCAGTGATATCAAAGGGTTATTACGCAAAGATACCACAAAACTCTGCTTTGAATGCCATCCCGATATTCGGGAAAAATATCGAAGGTCCCGGAAAAAACATAAGGCATTGTACACAGCGGCTAAATGTGCCAATTGTCATACGGCACATTTTTCTGATCATCCTGGCCTGCTTTTGTTTTCTGGCAACGATCTTTGTTTTTATTGTCATTCCAAGGGGGGCAATAAACGATCAGATCTTCGAGATATGCGCAAAGAGATCGAAGATAAAGAGAATATCCATTCCCCGGTTGAGGATGATGGCTGTGTTGCCTGCCATGATCCCCATGGCAGCAGGAATGACATGATTCTCAAGGGGTCTTTCCCTGGTTCGTTTTATGCTCCTTTTCGATCTGATTCTTATGACCTTTGCTTTCAATGTCATGAAAAAGAATTATTGACCGCTGCGGTAACTGATTCGGAAACTGATTTTCGTAATGGTTCTGAAAACCTTCATCATCTTCATGTTGCCATGGAACAGAAGGGCCGTACCTGTAAAGCTTGTCATAACTCCCATGCCAGCGATGGTGACAAATTGATTAATCCTAAAGGTATCCCCTTTGGTAAATGGCGGATCCCTGTGCGTTTTGAAGCAACTGACACAGGGGGCAGCTGTGTTCCCGGATGTCATCAGGGCATGGCTTACGATCGGGAATCGCCAGCTGAAAATAAGCAGGAAAGAAAAAAGATGCAGGAAAAGAAATAAGATGAATCGTTATTTTTGTTCCCTCATCATTTCAATTGGCCTCTTGTTTTTTGCCGGCTGCAATGAAGATCCTTTGCTTAAGCATAAGGTTCTCACTGATTTTTTTGATGGTGTCCCTGATCTGCCGCCTCTTGAACAATTATGTGAAGATAATATGGATGATCTTTTTAATGTCTATTATGAAAATGTGCTGGCTGAAGCATTAGCCGGTGATATTGAAACGAAAAAGGTTGTGGTGGCAGGTTCCGGGCACCCCCCCTATGTGGAAAAGGATTGTGAGGGGTGCCATAATTTCAAGAACAAAAATCTCCTTCTTGCTGAAAATGATAAGCTTTGTGAGATCTGTCATGTGGATTTTGTTATTAATAAGGGGGTTAATACCCATGGTCCAGTGGCGGTCCGTGATTGTCTGGCCTGCCATGTTCCCCATACCTCAGCCCATCCGTCTCTCTTGCAGGAGGGGGTGAGTGATATTTGTGACAAATGTCATCATGAAGCCAGGTTGGCTGTGGAGATGCATATTCTGGTGATGGAGCACGGCATGGAATGCGTCAGTTGCCATGATGCCCATGGTGGAGATAGTCATTATTTTCTCAAATAGGAGTTTTATTTGTTTAGGTTGATTTTAAATAGGTTCTGGTGGCTTCTTGTTGGGTTTGTTCTGGTGGCAGGTCAATCCCTGGCCGGAGAAACATGCGCCACTGATCAATGTCATCCGGATTTTACATCTGGAGAAATTACGGTACATCCGGAGGAGGCTGTTTGTGTCGATTGTCATCAGGGAGATCTGAAGGAGCATGTTGATGACAACGGCTTGATGAGGGTAAAGGAGCAAACCTGTACTGATTGCCATGAAGACGCAGCTGATTACCCTTTTCCTCATCAGCCGGTTATGGATGGTAATTGCAGGGGCTGCCATGACCCCCATGGAAATTTGGAACAGCAGTTATTAAACCCGGAACTGATAAAACCGTATATTGATTATGACAAGAACACCTATGGACAATGTTTTTCATGCCATGATCGTGATATCCTGATGTTTGCCACCACCGCCTTTGATACTGGTTTCCGGGATAAAGAACAGAATCTCCATTTTCTCCATGTCAAAAAAGAAAAACGTGGTCGTAATTGTCTCCTCTGCCATGGCGCTCATGGGTCCTCCAGGCCTAAATTAATTATCGAGCCAGTTCCCTTTGGCGCCTGGAGTATGCCGATGAATTTCACCAGGACCGCAAATGGTGGTTCCTGTGCCCCTGGCTGTCATCGTCCCCGGGACTATGATCGGACAATTGATCCTGCTGTTGGTAATAACGAGGTGTCAGAGGGGGGAGGGGGTAAAGAATGAGTCAATCATCTGGTTCTCTGGCTGATCTTTTTGCTGGAGAGATGATCATGGTTACCATCACGGTGATTGTCATGTGACCTTGCCCCTGGAGCGCAGGGCTCTGGTATTTTATGATGATGTTGCTGCTATCTGCAATAATTGTCATCAGACGAATCATTGTAATGATAATGAGCAGTATGGGGAGGGCAGGCATCCATGTGCTGTCAAACCAACAATGTCGGTACCGGATGATATGTATTTGGATCCTGATGGACGATTAACCTGTATTACCTGTCATTTTTTCCATGACCAGGGCAGATTGGTTGACCATTCACCTAATTATCTACGCCGTCCCGTTGGACTGAAGTTGTGTTATAGTTGTCATAGGAAATTACGAAGACAGGACCATAATAAATGATTAGATGGCTTAACATAATCTTGCTTTTGCTGACGGTATTGCTCGCTTGCGGTAATGTCATGGCAGAGCCAGGTCGGACAGGTCAGCGTACCTGTTATGACATGGATGGCAATGTTATTGATTTTGCCGAATGTGGCCAGGACGGTGATATTCAGGCCGGTGTGGTCTGGCCCAAGCCCCGTTTTACCAATAATGATGATGGTACTGTTACTGATCATCTTACCGGCTTGATGTGGATCGATGACGGCAGCTGTCTTGGTGATATGACCTGGCCGGCGGCCATGGCCATGGTTCGTCGTTTTAATTTCAATGGTGAAGAAAAGGTCTGTGCCGGTCTCAGTGTTGATTATGACGATTGGTCTCTGCCGGAGATCCGTGAGCTTGAGAGTCTTTTTAACTCAGAAGAACCATTTGGCAACGAATGGCTTCAGCGCAACTGGTTTAAGGGTGTTGAGCCTGATGGGTACTGGGCGGTAAGCCCTACTTTAAATCCCTATTCAGCCTGGATCATGAATTTTGATACCGGTGAGGTTCTTAAGCAGAGTAAGGTAAAGTATTATCATACCCTCCTTGTCCGGCGTCTGGAACCGGGGCCTGGTCGTCCGGTATCAGATAATGGACGGGCCGATGATGCTGTTCGGTTTGTTGATAACGGTGACGGTACGGTTACTGATCTGGAATCCGGTCTCATGTGGCTGAAAGATGCAAATTGTCTTGCCGAGGAGAGTTGGGAAGATGCCATGCTTCAGGTTGATACCTTTAATGTGGATCCTGATTATTTTGCCTGTGCTGACCTGGCGGTCCATTATCAGGACTGGGCCCTTCCCAACCGGAACGAGCTTCGTAGTATTGTTGATCACTATACTGAGCTGCCGGCTATTCCAATTGATTTTCCGGTAGATGGGGTTGAGCCCCTTTACTGGACATCCACCACGGTTCCTGGTTATCCTTCCAAGGCCTATGATGTTCATATGGGTTGGGGTGATATGCGGATGGGTGACAAGGTGCTTAGTCGTTATATCTGGCCGGTGCGCCCGGTGGCTGGTCGTCCCGAGCGGGAGCGTATTGCCGGTTCAGAAGAGGCACCCATGGTGGTGCAGGAACATTTTTTCTTAAACCCTGCTGATGAATTTATTGAGATAAATTGGCCAATTAATCGTTTTACCGATCATGGCGATGGCACGGTTTCTGATAACCTGACCGGCTTGATGTGGCTTAAGGACGGGGCCTGTTTCGGTAAGCAGAGATGGCAGGATGGATTTCGCTCGGTTAACGGTCTTAGTCGTAATCCTTCCCGTTTTGATTGCGTTGATTATACGGCAGATTATGATGACTGGGAGTTGCCGGAGTTTGGTACCATGCATGATCTGATCAAGGCGGTTGACCAGGAGCCGGCCAGTTGGCTTAATGACCAGGATGTGGTTAATGTCAAGGCGCGGGATTATTGGACAATGAAGGAGAACCCCTATAATCTTTATTATGCCTGGGGAATGAACCTGCGCCAGGGTACGCCCCGAAATTATCCCAAGTCGTTCCCTCTCTATGTCTGGCCGGTGCGTGTTTCCAAGGCCACCAAGCCGGTGGTACCGGAAGTGGTTATTATGGCCAATGGCAATTCCGAGGGTATCCTGCTGGAAAAAGGGCAGCAATTCTCTCTGTCGGTTGCGGTTGATAAGGTTGCGGCCTCGGTTCCTGCCCGCTACAGTATCTGGTATGAGGCTCCGGATGGTTCTCTACGCTGGTTATCGGCAAAAGGTCAGTGGCGTGAAGATGAGCAGGTTCTATATAAAGGGAATCTTTTTGAGCTTGCCCGTCATCAGGTATTTGAGGCTGATACGGCCAATATGGTGGTCGGAACCTATACTTTCAATTTCTCTGTTTCTCTTATCCAGGAGGATGATTCCGAAGTAAGTTTTGCCCATACCCTTGATATGACCCTGGAAGATGCTCTCTGGTGTCAGAAATATCCGGTTATCGGCCAGCACCAGTCAGCTCAAGGAGGCAGATTAATTCAGTAGGATTTATACTTAAAAGATATACATGAAAAAAGCCGCTGGAGTTATTAACTCCGGCGGCTTTTTTATTTTAGAGATTTGGATTTGACCCGTTTAGAGTAAAATCCAAATCTCAGGCCTGTTAAATAAACCAGGCTTTTTGTTGTTTTGCTGAATTAATAATTCTTATTCAGCAGGCTCAAGAGCCTTTGCCCTTCCTATCAGGAATTTCCAGGACTTGTCCAC
Organism: uncultured Desulfobulbia bacterium; assembly: GCA_964653055.1. Taxonomy (GTDB): domain Bacteria; phylum Desulfobacterota; class Desulfobulbia; order Desulfobulbales; family SURF-16; genus CAZZCA01. Next base: position 16,587 of record CAZZCA010000019.1, read on the forward strand.
ATCCTTCTGTGATTGTTCCATAAGCTGGTCAGCCATTTCCGGGTTACTTAGTTTCAGCATCCGGTAACGGTTTTCAGCCAGGGCATACTCAGAGAATGGCATGCTGGGGGCCTTGGAGTCAATGGAAAGGGGATTTTTGCCAGCAGCTTCCAGATCCGGGTTGTAACGGTACAGGGGCCAATGACCGCAGGCAACTGCTTTTTTCTGCTGGTCAAGACCATTAGCAAGGTTGATCCCGTGGTTGATGCAATGGGAGTAGGCTATAATGATGGAAGGTCCATCATACGCCTCTGCCTCGGCAATCGCCTTGGTAACCTGCATGGGGTTAGCACCCATGGAAACTTTGGCTACATATACATTACCGTAGGTAGAGAAGATCATGCCGATATCTTTCTTAGGCATGGTCTTACCGCCTGCAGCAAACTGGGCAACCGCGGCCCTGGGGGTAGATTTTGACATCTGACCACCGGTATTGGAGTAAACTTCGGTATCGAGAAGGAGAACATTTACATTCTCGCCAGAGGCCAGGACATGGTCAAGACCACCGTATCCGATATCATAGGCCCAACCGTCACCACCGAAAATCCAGCAGGATTTCTTGACAAGATAATCGGCAACATAGGTCAAGCGTTTGGCTACAGGATCATTGCTGTCTGCCAGTTTATCTTTCAGGGCATCAACCCGGTCGCGCTGGGTTTCGATATCCACCTGGTTTTTCTGGCTGGCTTTAACCAGGTCAGTCCGCATCTTCTTGGTGATTAATTTGGCATCAGCTGCCTGATCAAGAAGCTCGAGGGCCTGGGAAGCAAGTTTGTTTACAGTCTGGCGCATGCCGAGACCGAATTCAGCATTATCCTCAAACAGAGAATTGGCCCAGGTTGGTCCACGGCCGTCATCCCGCTGACAATAAGGGGTGGTGGGTAGATTGCCGCCGTAGATTGAAGAACAACCAGTGGCGTTGGCAATGAACATCCTATCACCAAACATTTGGGTTACCAGTTTGATATATGGTGTTTCACCGCAACCTGCACAAGCACCGGAGAACTCGAAAAGTGGCCGTTTCAGCTGGCTACCCTTAACTGTCGCCTGATTGATCTCGCTATAAGGCATTTCAGGCAGAGCAAGGAAGGCTTTAACGTTCTTGGCCTCGCTGACCCTGATTTTCTCAGTATTCGGTACCATTTCCAGGGCCTTGGTTTTGGCGGGGCAGGCGGTTACACAGAGGGTACAGCCGCAGCAGTCTTCAGTGAAGACCTGGATGGTGGTTTTGCGTCCCTTGAACTCCTTACCGGTGGCAGCAACATTAACAAGGCTTTTGGGAGCTTTTTTCATGTCTGCAGCCATGGCGATCTTCATCCGAATAGCGCCATGGGGGCAGACAAGTGAACAACGACCACACTGGATACAGTTTTCAGGCAGCCAGGTGGGTACATTCACCGCGATATTACGTTTTTCGTACTGGGTGGTTGCGGTGGGCCAGGTACCGTCATCAGGCATTTCGGAGACCTTGATCTCCTCGCCCTTACCCTGGATCATCTTGGCGGTGACCTCTTTAATAAAATCAGGTGCATCGTCAGCAACTGTGGGCGGCATTTCATGACCGGAGGTTGTTTTGGGGATTTTGATCTTGACGATATTGTCGATAGCTACATCAACGGCGTCATAGTTCATATTGACGACTTTGTCGCCTTTTTTGCCAAAGGTTTTCTTGATGGCATCTTTAATTGCCTTGATCGCCTCAGCCTTGGTCAGAATGCCAGAGATCAGGAAGAAAGCAGTCTGCATGATCATGTTGATCCGGCCGCCAAGCCCGATAGCTTCTGCCAGCTTAATAGCATCTATGATGTAGAAATTTGCTTTTTTGTCGATGATCTGTTTCTGGACAGAGGCCGGCAGCTGTTTCCAAACTTGTTTATTGGTAAACGAAGTAGTCAGCAGGAAGGTGCCGCCTTCTTCCAGGTTGGAGAGCATGTCATATTTGTCAAGGAAAGTGAAATTATGACAGGCAATGAAGCTGGCCTTATTAATAAGGTAAGGGGCAACAATCTGCTGCTCACCGAAACGGAGATGGCTGACAGTAAGGGAACCCGATTTCTTAGAGTCGTAAACAAAATAACCCTGGGCGCTGTTGTCAGTCTCAGTACCGATAATTTTGATGGTATTTTTATTGGCGCCGACAGTACCGTCAGAGCCCAGACCGTAGAACATGGCCCGGTAAACATCATCACCTTCAATATTGAAGTCCTTATCATAGGACAGACTGGTGAAAGCCACATCATCGTTGGGACCGACACAGAAATGATTTTTTGGCGCCATGGCAGACATATTGTCAAATACTGCTTTAACCATGGGCGGAGTAAATTCAGCCGAACCCAGTCCGTAGCGTCCAGAAAGGATAATCGGCATATAGGCGGATGTATTGGTCTCAATGGCCTCGCCCACAGCTGCGCGGACATCCAGGTAGAGAGGCTCACCGGCGCTACCGGGCTCTTTGGTCCGATCAAGAACGGTGATCCGATTAACAGTAGCCGGCAGGGCATTAACCATAGCCTTCATGTCAAAAGGACGGAACAGGCGAACAATTACCAGACCAACCTTACGACCCTGGGCAACCAGATAGTCAATGGTGGCGGCAACGGTCTCGGCACCGGAACCCATCATAACTACAACTTCTTCAGCATCCGGGGCGCCATAGTAATCAAAGAGATTATATTGGCGGCCGGTGAGGTCGGCAAATTTATCCATGGTGTCCTGGATAATGCCGGGGATAACATTATAGTATTTATTAACAGTTTCACGACCGGTGAAATATACATCAGGGTTCTGGGCAGTACCACGAATCCTTGGACGGTCCGGGCTGAGACCCCGCAGACGATGATCAATTACCAGATCTTCATCAATGATCTCGGCCATGTCTTCATTGGTCAGCTGTTCTATTTTCTGAATTTCGTGGGAGGTCCGGAAACCGTCGAAGAAATGCATGAACGGAACCCTGGATTTAAGGGCAGCCTGGGTGGCGATAAGCGCCATGTCCTGACATTCCTGAACATTCTGAGAACAGAGCATGCCCCAGCCGGTCTGACGACAGGCCATGACATCACCGTGATCACCGAAAATAGACAGACCCTGTGCCGCCAGAGAACGGGCGGTAATATGGAAAACAGTGGGGGTCAGCTCACCGGCAAGTTTGAACATATTGGGCAGCATAAGAAGCAGGCCCTGGGATGCGGTGAAGGTTGTACACAGGGAACCTGTTGTCAGCGAACCGTGCAGTGAACCGGCAACACCACCTTCAGACTGCATCTGGGTAACAGTAGGAACACTGTTCCAGATGTTTTTCTGGCCGGCAGTTGCCTTGGCATCTGCTTCAGCAGCCATGGGTGAAGAAGGGGTAATTGGGTAAATTGTGATGATTTCACTGGTGGCATAGGCGACATGGGTACATGCCTGGTTGCCATCAATGGTGACCATTTTTCGGGACATACAGATCTCCTTTGTTAAAAGTTAATTGGAAATTCTATTTGTAATTATAATGACGACTTAGTTAAAGTGAATTTAGAAGCAGATATTTTTAACCGAAATAAATTTTTTTTGCCACACATTTATCTAAGACATTGAACCAGTGACGATCCTTTCCTATCACCTATTATTAGAAACTGGCTGGAACCGTACTTTTCAGGGTGGCAATTTAACTGAAGAGGATGAAGCTGCCTTAAGCCGGGCCTGTGGGGTTATCCTGCCCCAGGGGTGTAATGAAGATATTTACCGCTCAGTTAAAAATATCTGTCCCACAGTGTTTCCCGATTATGATGCACGTTTTGCTTATCCCGGGAAAACTGGCCAGGCAGCTCTTTTTAAAGCCCATGGACTACCATCCCCCCGGTCTTTTGCGTACCAGACCATGGCTGAGTTGCCGGATCTGGCCGAAATTCCTCTGGCTTTTCCCTTTGTTTTCAAGTCAGCCTGGGGCGGGGAGGGGAGTCGGGTGTTTCCCGTTTTTTCAATTGATGGCCTAACTGAATGCCTGAAACTGGCACGTGGCTGGGAGAGGGCTGGTCAGCCCGGCCTGGTTATTCAGGAATATATTGAGACCGGGGGACGAAGTCTGCGGGTGGTGGTAATTGGGAATGATTTTTATTCATATTGGCGGGTGCAACCCGAGAGTAATGGTTTTTACAGTAACCTGGCCAGGGGGGCTGTTATTGATTATGAATATCGCTTAGACCTCCAGGAAGAAGCAGTGGCAGCTGCCCGCAAACTGGTAAAGCTTACCGGAATCAATCTGGCTGGCATTGATTTTCTTTTTGCCAGTAAAGATCATAATCCCAGCCCCTTGTTTCTTGAAATAAATTATGCCTTTCGCAGTCGTGGTCTCGGGGGCAGTGATCGCTACCTTGAGCTTCTGGTCAAGGGGGTCAAGGGCTGGATTGATGGCCTTGGTCCATACGACATTTCTCAATGAAGTTTCTGATTCGGGTCGGACTGAGATAGATGCCGCTCAACCTTTCATTGCCGCAGATTATTGCAGGAATCATGGTGATTCCCTGCTCCCCGGTCAGCTGGAGGTTGGTCAGGACGTCTATTTTCCTTAGATTAATTTCCCCCTCTTTTGCCATTTTAGTCAGCACCCGGCCGGCCAGCAGGCAGCGGGGTCAGAGGCTTGATTTGTAAAAGGTAATTTCCATGTTTTTATCCTTGTAATAATTGCATGAGAGAGTGTCGCCGGGGTTGGGACGGGATAAATATCTCCAGGTTTTTATTCCAGCGGCTGACAAAATGTCTGGTCATTAATTTCCCCATGGATTTTTTTGTCGCAGTCAGACCCTTATGGGGCTTAAGGAAGTACTCTCCGTGATTGTTTGCGGTAATAATATCAGCCGATAATTCCTCATCATTATATATGGGATTCTTTTCCCAGTTGACAATAATCAGGGCCTTGACGGTTTTTTCCGGTTTTACCATCTCTGTTGCCTTGATTTTATTGAAAGATACCAGGGGGAAATTGCGGAGGATGACAGCGGCCATTTCCCTGATATCATTGATGGTTATTGGGCTGGAGGATGTTGTCAGATAGAGCCGGCTTTCTTCCTGCAAAATTCCGTTGATGATCAGCCAGCAGAGCAGGTGGGCCAGGTTGCGGTCATGGGCTATGGGTTCGGGTTTTTGATTAATTATTCCATCCCTGGTCCACTTGCCGGCATAGACGAAGAATTCACCTTTCAGATGCAGGGTCAGGCTTTCTTCCTCCATATTGAAACGTGAGATGCTCTGCAGGTAATTTATTTTATGTGGCTTGTCCTGGTAGTAGCTGAATAATTTCTTGCCAAGAACTGAAAGGTCCCGCTGGCTGATGGCCTGATTGCCTTCGACCCCGGGGCTGATCTGGCGTAGACGGTTATAAGAGGCAAGGAGAAAATTATGCACCTCATTGCCCATTGCCAGTTTGTCAGTGAAACTCCGGCAATGGTCTTTAAGCAGAAGGTGGTGATCTTCCGGCAGAAGGTTCCACCTGGCCATTAGCCCGAGGATGGCAACATGGACATTATCTTCATGGGCCCTTACCCCTTCAATGGTTTTGAAGAACAGGCATTTGCGGATTAATTTCTCTTCTGCCATTTTGCTGGCATGGAAAAAATTGACAATCTCCCGGGCAAGGAGGAGGTAAGGGTCGATCATGGGCGGGGCGAGAGGGTCTTCGGTGGCAGCCAGCTGTTCAGGGAAGGTGACCAGTCGTTTGATGGTGTCGGAAATAAAAGGAAAAAACTCATCCGTTTGCCCCATAAGGAGTTCAAGATAGGCGAATTTGAGCACCGATTTGAATGGACTGTCCAGGGCCTTGTTCCATTGCCATAGACATGCCCCGAATATCTCTTTGGTCGGAATTGTATCGAAATAGCCAAGGTCAACATAATTTGCCAGGTTAAGCCTTTTTTTGTGGACAAGTTTCTCCACATATTGATGATACTGGTTTTCATTGAGGTTGGGTGGGATCAGCCACCAGAGCAGCATCTTGCCCGCCACCAGGATATGGGTGCGGAAGAGTTCATCCTTAAGCAATAATTGCAAGGCAGAGCCGGCATCATGGCTGTCAGTGGCGTCGGTGAACAGGTTATCTCTGACCTGGTCGGTATCCATCAGGAAAAAATGGATCTTATGTCCACGATGGACGGCCCAATTTTCAATTTTCCGGCATTTAGCAGCCAGCATATCCCGACCTGCTTCTCCAATTTCCGCCAGCCTGATGCTTACCCAGTAATCACAGTCAGAACGTGAGGTCTGGGCAATGGTACCAATACTGCCCAGGGTCATTAAAGAATGAATGGCAGGGGCTGATTGCTTTAGCTTACTCTGGTCAGCGGATTCGGAAAAATTGGGAAGATATTGTTTTTGTAGCCTGGGTTCCAGGTAATTTTCCGGCAGAAAGCGAAAGATGCCGTGGGGGCAGTCTATTTCATCAATATAACCTGGCAGGTTTGGTTTGTTATAATGGAGAAGGCAGGGGATTATCTTGAATAAAAAGGCGGCCTTGGCAGGATCCAGAGATACTGCTCTGACCTTGCGGCTTCTGTTATAGAATTGGTATCTCTTGGCTCGGTCAGTCATCAGGACTCCGAGGTTTTAATTGCAATTAATGGTTTGTGGCTGTAGCCATTATCCTTTCAGTCAATTTGACAGCCTTAACCGTTTTGTCCACATCATGGACCCGGACAATGGCGGCTCCGGCCTGGGCGCAGAGGGCCGATATAACAGCAGTTGCCTCATCCCGCCTGGTTGGATCTTTAATGTCGAGCATGGTACCGATAAATGACTTACGAGAATGACCGATTAAGACCGGGCATTGCAATTTGCTGAATTTGTCGATATTGGCCAGGATAGTCAGGTTGTGATCCAGGGTTTTGCCAAAACCGATACCCGGGTCGATGATGATCCTGTCCTGGTTCAGGCCATGGCTAATTATCCAGTCAATACGGGCGGCCAGTATGTTGCAGATGTCGTCCACCACATCATTATAACTGGGGTTAACCTGCATGGTTCGTGGTGTGCCCTGCATGTGCATGATAATAACCGGCACCTGGTGCTTAACTGCAACTTTAATCATGGCCGGGTCGTTAACCATAGCGCTGATATCATTGATTATGTCGGCACCAGCCCCCAGGGCCTGGCTGGCAACTTCTGCCTTAGTGGTATCAATGGAGATGGGGATGGTGAAGTGATGGCGGATGGCTTCAATAGCAGGTATTACTCGTTTTAGCTCTTCGCTTAGCTCAACTTCCGGAGCCATTGGTCGGGTTGATTCGCCACCAATATCCAGGATGTCCGCCCCGGATGCGACCATTTTTTCAGCCTGGTTCAGCAGGTCTTTATCACTGTGTAATTCACCGCCATCAGAGAATGAATCAGGGGTAAGGTTTAAAATCCCCATGACATGAGTGCCACTGGCAAGGTCAAGTTGATGGTGGGGTGTGATTATTTTCATCTATTGTAAACCCGGCTTAGGATGTGGTCGGGGCGTTATCTTTTTCTGCCTGCTCCTTGCTATTTTCAGCCATTGGCAAATTAATGTCATGTTTTGCCAGCATCTTCTCAATATCTTCAGCTGTTAATGTCTCTTGTGTTAGGAGTGACTCGGCAATATCTTTTAAGATCTGTTGATTTTCGGAAAGGAGGTGGTAGACCTTCTTGTTGGCACTAGAGATAATGTCTTTGACTGCAGTATCGATCTTAACCGCTGTTGCTTCAGAGTAATCACGGTGCTGGGATATTTCCCGGCCGAGGAAGATCTGTTCCTCTTTCTTGCCAAAGGTCATGGGACCCATTTCGTCGCTCATTCCCCATTCACAGACCATTTTACGGGCAAGTTCACTGGCCCGTTCAATATCATTGCCGGAACCGGTGGTGATTTCACCGAAAATTAACTCTTCCGCTCCCCGGCCTCCAAGGAGGATGCGAATATTATTGATCAGGTATGATTTGGCATGGGTATATTGTTCAACAGTGGGCAGTTGCTGGGTAAGCCCTAAAGCGCGACCCCGGGGAATAATGGTTACCTTGTGGATCGGATCGGTGCCAGGCAGTAATTTGGCCACCAGGGCATGACCGGCCTCATGATAGGCGGTAATCTCTTTTTCCGCATCAGTGATGATCATACTGCGCCGTTCCGCACCCATCATAACCTTGTCTTTGGCTTTTTCCAGGTCAGCCATGGTTACTTTCTCAGCATCATGGCGAGCTGCCAGAAGGGCTGATTCGTTAACCATGTTTTCCAGGTCAGCTCCGGAAAAACCAGGGGTTCCCCTGGCGATGATTTCCCATTTGACATCATCGGCCAGGGGTACTTTCTGGCCGTGGACTTCAAGGATCTTCTCACGGCCGCCTACATCAGGAATGGGTACCACTACCTGGCGGTCAAAACGGCCGGGGCGCAAAAGGGCAGGGTCAAGGACGTCTGGCCGGTTGGTGGCAGAGATAATGATAACGCCTTCATTGGACTCAAAACCGTCCATCTCAACCAATAACTGGTTTAAGGTCTGTTCACGTTCGTCATGGCCGCCGCCGAGTCCGGCACCGCGATGACGACCTACCGCATCAATCTCGTCGATGAAGATGATACAGGGAGCGTTTTTTTTGCCCTGGTTGAAAAGATCCCGGACTCTGGAGGCACCGACTCCGACAAACATTTCGACAAAATCAGAGCCACTTATGGAGAAGAAGGGAACTTCGGCCTCACCGGCAATAGCTTTAGCCAATAATGTCTTACCAGTGCCTGGAGGGCCAGCCAGCAGGACTCCCTTGGGAATTCTACCGCCAAGGCGGGTAAATTTTTTCGGTTCTTTAAGGAAATCAATTACCTCGGAAAGTTCTTCCTTGGCCTCATCAATGCCGGCAACATCCTTGAAGGTAACTTTAGATTCCTCCTCACCCAGAACCCGGTGTTTACTGCGACCAAAGCTCATGGCCTTACCGCCTCCCATCTGCATCTGTCGCATAAAGAAGATCCAGACCCCGATGAGAAGGAGCATGGGGAACCAGGAAACAAGGATGGTGATATACCAGGGGGTTTCCTCTTGGGGGTCCACACTGATATTAACCCCCGATTCCCTGAGAAGGGGGATGAGCTCAGTGTCACTGGCCGGGATAACAACCCGAAAGGCCTGACCGCTGCTCTTGCCGGTTATCTGGTCTCCCTGCATGGTTACCTGGGAGATGCTCCCGCTTTCAACCGCGCCGATGAAATCGCTGTAGGTCATTTCCATCATTCGGTTCTGGGGCTGATTGAACATATTAAACAGCAGAATCATGGTCAAGCCAATGACCAGCCACATGGAGAGATTTTTATAGAAATTATTCATAAGTGTTTTTATTTTTAGGATTTAAGCAAATGGAGCAAAGTTTTTTATAAGTATGTTGTAGTTATCTATAGAAATACAAACAATAAGAACGACACCTTGGGAAGTCCAGCAATAATCGCAATAATTCCCCTGGGATCTGTTTAAAGCTTGATACTTAAATCTTGAATTTTGGGTTAATCAAAATACTCCTGTAATGATTTGACCTCGATGGGAAACTCCCTGATGGCCTTAATGGCTTTAGCCATTGATTGGGCTCCGGCCACGGTAGTGGTGTAAGGCAGGTGGTAGTCAAGGGCAGCTCTTCGGATCATATAGGAGTCCTCTGTTGTTCTGGTACCCATGGAGGTGTTGACAATCCATTGGATGTCCTTGTTCTGAATCTTGTCGAGCACATGGGGGCGACCCTCGGAGATTTTGTAGACTCGCTGGCAGTCAATGCCGTTTTCTTGAAGATGAGCTGCCGTTCCCCTGCTGCCAAGGATATTGAAGTTCAGTTCCTGGAGCTGGCGAGCTACAGGGATAATGGCCGCTTTGTCAGCATCGCGGACACTGATGAACACGGTTCCCTGGTCAGGAATGGGCTGGCCGGCGGCAAACTGTGATTTGGCAAAGGCCACACCCAGTGAAGAATCGATGCCCATTACCTCGCCGGTGGATTTCATCTCCGGCCCCAGCAGGGTGTCAACATTGTCAAAACGGTCAAAAGGAAAGACCGCTTCCTTAACTGCGTAATGGTCAACCTCAACTTCGGTGGTAAGACCAAGGTCTTTCAGTTTCTGGCCAAGCATTACTCTTGTTGCCAGTTTAGCCAGGGGAACCCCGGTGGCCTTGCTGATGAAGGGAATGGTCCGGGAGGCCCGGGGATTTACTTCAATTATATAGAGGGTCTCATCCTTGACGGCATACTGAATATTCATCAGACCGATGACGTTCAGTTCCTGAGCCATGGCCCGGGTAGCCTGTTTGATTTCCTCGATAATGGCAGCCGACAGGCTATGGGGGGGTAAGACACAGGCTGAATCACCAGAATGGATGCCTGCCTCTTCGATATGCTGCATGATCCCGCCGATGACTGTTGTGTCACCGTCAGAGATGGCATCAACATCTACCTCAATGGCATCTTTGAGAAATTTATCGATGAGAATGGGGTGCTCTGAGGAAACACTGATGGCGGTTCTCATGTATTCCTGCAGGTCGTTTTCGTTATAGACAATGCGCATGGCCCGGCCGCCAAGAACATAAGAGGGGCGAACCACCACCGGATAACTGATTCTGCTGGCGATTTCAATAGCCTCGTCGGTGGTATAGGCAGTGTCGTTGTCTGGTTGAATCAGGTTAAGTTTCTGGAGGAATTGCTGAAAACGTTTGCGGTCCTCGGCCCTATCGATACTGTCAGGAGAGGTACCGATAATGGGAACATTCATTTTGGCCAGGGGAACAGCCAGGTTCAGGGGGGTCTGGCCCCCGAACTGGACAATGACTCCATCCGGTTTTTCGTTTTCAATAATATGGAGGACATCCTCCCTGGTCAGGGGCTCGAAATACAGCTTGTCGGAAGTGTCATAGTCGGTACTGACAGTTTCCGGATTACTGTTTACCATGATGGACTCAACCCCCATCTCCTTTAAGGCAAAAGAGGCATGAACACAGCAATAATCGAACTCGATGCCCTGGCCGATCCGGTTGGGGCCGCCACCAAGAATCATGATTTTTTTGTCAGTTGATGGTCTGGATTCATCTTCCGTCTCGTAGGTGGAGTAATAATAAGGGGTATAGGCCTCAAATTCAGCGGCACAGGTGTCTACAAGTTTGTAAGTTGGCAAAACCTTTTTTTCCTGACGCAAATCCCAGACGTCTTCTTCACTGGTGCCGGTGAGATAGGCCAGTTGCCGATCGGAAAATCCCATCTCTTTACCTTGGCGGAGCAGATCCTGGCTTAGTCCGGAAAAACCGGTCTCAGCAATTTCTTGTTCAAGGACAATGATCTGGCTGAGGTTGTAAAGGTACCAGGGGTCAATGGCGGTGAGCCGATAGATCTCCTCCAGGGGCATCTGTCGTTCCAAGGCCTCATGGATTGCAAAAATCCTTTGGGAATTAGGGATTTTCAGGCTCCGTTCCAGGTCCCGTTGATCCATTTCGCCCAGTTCAAATTTAGGGTCAGCGCCAAAGCCGCTACAGCCGATCTCAAGGGAACGCAATCCTTTCTGGAAGGCCTCTTTGAAGGTTCGACCGATGGCCATAGTTTCACCCACAGATTTCATCGCTGTGGTGAGCAGGTCTTCGGCCTCCGGGAATTTCTCAAAGGTCCAACGTGGTATTTTAACCACACAATAATCAATTGTAGGTTCAAAGGCGGCATATGTCTCCCTGGTGATATCGTTGGGGATTTCATCCAGGGTATAGCCCACTGCCAGTTTGGCGGCTATTTTGGCAATGGGGAAACCCGTGGCCTTGGAAGCCAGGGCCGAACTTCGAGATACCCGGGGGTTCATCTCGATAACCATTAACTCGCCGTCTTCCGGATTGACAGCAAACTGGACATTGGAGCCTCCGGTTTCCACTCCGATCTCTCTGATAATAGCAATGGAGGCATTACGCATTTCCTGATATTCACGATCAGAAAGGGTTTGGGCCGGGGCCACGGTGATGGAATCACCGGTATGGACTCCCATGGCGTCCATATTTTCAATTGAGCAGATAATTACCACGTTATCATTTTTATCCCGCATGACCTCAAGCTCATACTCTTTCCAACCCAGCAGGCTGCGTTCGAGCATAACCTCGGTGTTAAGGCTAAGGTCAAGGCCGGCGGTACACATCTCTTCCAGCTCAGTACTGTTATAGGCAACGCCACCACCGGTTCCGCCCAGGGTGAAGCTTGGTCGAACGATGACGGGGAACCCGATCTTTTCGCTGGCTGCCATGGACTCTTCGATGGTATGGACAATGTAACTTTCCGGAACCTTTAGTCCGATTTTGTACATTGCCTCCCGAAAGGAATCACGGCCTTCCGCCTTCTTGATTACGTCGATGTCAGCCGCCAGTAATTCCACCCCGTATTTTTCGAGGACTCCGGTTTCAGCAACCTTGATTGCAGTGTTTAACCCGGTCTGGCCACCCAGAGTGGGTAGTAGGGCGTCTGGTCGTTCTTTCTCAATGATCTTGGCAACCATCTCAGGGGTAATGGGTTCAACATAGGTTCGGTCGGCAATCTCCGGATCGGTCATAATGGTGGCCGGATTGGAGTTGATCAGAACAACTTCATAGCCTTCCTCTTTCAGGGCCTTGACCGCCTGGGTGCCTGAATAATCAAACTCACAGGCCTGGCTGATGATGATGGGGCCGGAGCCGATGATCAGGATTTTTTGGATATCAGTTCTTTTTGGCATAATTGTCAGATATTTTTATATAGTTTCAGGTAGATCCGGTTAATAAAGATTACCGGTAGTTTTGTTATTTTGCCTATGGATTAGGATTCGGCTGCTAACTGGTCATGGTCTCGATAAAATGGTCAAAGAGGTAGATGGAGTCGTGGGGACCAGGTGCGTTTTCCGGATGATGCTGCACCGAAAATGCCTGGTATTGCTTATGACGCATCCCTTCCAGACTATTGTCATTCAAATTGATATGGGTCAGTTCAACCTGGTTGGGGTCAAGGCTGTCAAGGTCAACGCAGAACCCGTGGTTCTGGGAGGTTATTTCCACCTTGCCAGAGGCCAGATCCTTGACTGGCTGGTTAACCCCACGGTGACCAAATTTTAATTTATAGGTTGATCCGCCAAAGGCAAGGCCAAGCATCTGGTGGCCCAGACAGATACCGAAAACTGGTTTCTGGCCGAGAAGTTCTCTGATGGTGTCCACTACGCCTTCGACACCAGCGGGGTCCCCCGGTCCGTTTGACAGAAAAATTCCGTCCGGATTCATGGCCATGATCTCTTTTGCCGGGGTAGTTGCCGGCACCACCTGCACGGCGCAGCCGCGATCTGCCAACAGGCGCAGTTGATTGTACTTAAGGCCGAAATCAAAGGCGACAACCCGGTGTTTACCTTCTGTGGCGGTACTGAATGAAGAACCTTCTTGCGGGCCGTCTGTGGTCCAGCCATAGGGTTTGCGACAGGTAACCTCCTGGACCAGGTCACGACCAACAAGACCGGGACTTGCTTTGGCCTTGGCAATAAGCTGGTCATGGTCCAGGTCCTCGGTGGATATAACACCCTTAAGAGCTCCAGCAACCCTGATATGGCGGGTAAGGGCTCTGGTGTCGATTCCCTCGATACCAAGGACATTATATTTTTTCAAAAAATCGGCCAGATTACCTGTAGATCGGAAATTGCTGGGCATGTCCTGGTATTCCTTGATTAGGAATGCCTCAAGATGAATGGCTGCAGATTCCATGTCCTCTTCGTTAACACCGTAATTACCAATGAGGGGATATGTCATGGTGACAATCTGCCCTTTATATGATGGATCTGTCAGGACTTCCTGGTACCCTGACATCCCGGTGTTAAAAACAATTTCGCCGGTGGTCTCTCCCGGTCCGGTAAATGATTTGCCTTCGAAAATAGTTCCGTCTTCCAGGGCTATAATGGCCTTCATAGATATTTTCCCTTGTTTGTCGCTATTGCTTAAGTCTAAATAAGTTTCATTTCCCAGTCTTTGGTAAAAGGTGGGTGATATTTTCAATTTGTTGTCGGGCGCTTCCCAGTTGGCTTTGGGCCGCAATTACTGCTTTTTGGCATAGGTTGCGATACCTGCCAGGGTCAGTCAGCAGGGCTTTGATCCCTGATGTCAATTCATCTGCTGATTGAATCGGGATTGATGCATCTTCCTTTTCAAGTAGGGCGGCTGCGTCGGCAAAGTCTTTCATGTAAGGTCCGTAAAAAACCGGTTTCCCCCAAATTGCCGCCTCCATGACATTATGGCCACCCTTGGCAACCAGGCTGCCGCCACAGAATATAACGTCTGCCATGGCATAGAGGTTGGCAAGATGCCCCATGCTGTCTACCAGGATGAGGTCGTGTCTTGACTTTTGATCCTCAATCCGGCTCAGCATACTATAATCTATTCCCTCTCCAGTTAACAGCTTTTCCACTTCGGTCAGGCGGTTAAGGTGGCGAGGGGCGATTATTGTTACCAGGCCCTCAAAAGATTCTTTGAGAGATTGCTGGGTCGGCAGGAGCATTTCCTCCTCATTGCCGTGGGTACTGCCTAATATCAGCACTGGCTGGTCAATGTCAATCAGGTATCTTTTCCTGAGTTTTGTTCCTTCTCCCTTGTCGGGCTGTTTGTTATTGCTGTATTTGGCGTTACCCAGGGTTTTCACCTTGTCTGGATCGGCACCAAGATTAATAAAACGTTGGCCGTCGTCCTTTGTAATAACCGATATTTGATCAAAACACTTAATGGTCCTTTTGATCAGGGGTTTTATTTTTTTATAACGGGTCCATGACCCTTCTGACATCCTGCCATTAAGGAGAGCCAGTTTAACTCCCTGCCTTTGAGCCTCAATGAGTAAATTGGGCCACAATTCGGTCTCTATACATATATAAAGGTCAGGTTTTAATTTTGTCAGCAGGCGTCTTACTGTAAATGGCAAGTCAAAGGGGGCGTAAAAACAAAAGACCTTGTCCCCTAGCTGCTGCCGAGCAACATTCATCCCCTGCTCAGTTATGGTGGACAGCAGGAAAGTGGCCTTGGGGTATTTATCCTCCATCTCATTGATTAACTTGGTTGCGGCCTGTACCTCGCCCACAGAAGCGGCGTGTAACCATACCCTTGGTTGATCATTATCTGTGCCGGGCAATTTAACCAGGCCGAGGCGCTGACCAATGGTGCCGGTGCCATTACCCCTGATCAGCGACCTGGTCAGCATTAAAGGTGCCAGAGACAAGGCCAGGGCAATGCCCAGTATTCGGTATATCATTAATAGCAAAACGACTAGTGCTACCCCCATGCTGTCCATTGCTTTTTTGGCTCAGGGCAAAAGTAAAATCTGTTTAATAAACATTTTATTAGGCAAAAGGTCAATCATATATTGTCACAATAAGCAATAAGGGCCAAAAAATATTGTGAATGGTTGAAGTTTGGCGCAAATTCATACTGTTAGGCTTGGTGGGGTTGTCTTTGGGTGTGGTCTGGTTAAAAAATAAATAATGCTTTGTTGACACGAGCTTAAAAGTTCGGTAGATACATTTCTTCTTTGCTGATCCAGCCATGTGGCGTTTGAAAAAATGTTACAAAAACTGTTGACAGCAAGTTGGGTTAAAGATATAGTAAAAAGATTCGCTTCGAAAATTGAGCGTCTAAGATCTTTGAAAACTGAATAGCAGCTATAAGCGGGCAAGAGTATGTTTTAG
>CAZZCA010000020.1:0-20893 GCA_964653055.1 uncultured Desulfobulbia bacterium
GTTATTAAAGGGGGTACAGATGGTAATACTGCCGGTGGCCCGATCCATCTCCAGGTCGAAACGGTTGATGACAACCACATCCTCCGGTTCACAGATCTTGGCGAACTGGGGGTTGATCTCACTGCGGGTATAATGAACATTAACCGGCTGCAGCAGGTGCCATGCTTTTTCCAGATCGGTGAGGATCTGGTTGACAATGCGCTGGATCAGGCGTTGCTCAATGCCAGTGAAATCCCGGCCTTCAATGCGAATATTGCGATTGCCGCTGCCTCCGAGGAAGCTTTCAACAAAGGCAAAGACCAGCCGCGGCTCTATAATCATCAGGGCATGGCCGCGGAAAGGGTCCATCCTGAAAACCTGGAGGCTGCTTGGTACGGGCAGGGTTCTGGTGAAGGCCCCGAATCTTTCCAGTTCAGTGGGAGCGACGGTGATATCGACAATGCGGCGTAGCGTCCCGGAAAGAGAGGACCTCACTCGCCGCGAAAAGATATCACAGATCGCATCCATGGTGGGCATTCTCGTCTGGGCAATGCGCTCCTGCTGGCTGAAATCATAGGCGGTGTATTCACTGGCTTCTGCCGGTGTCGACTCTTCCGGCTCTTCGATTTCGCCACCGGTGATCCCTTTGAGCAGGGCATCCACCTCGTCTTGACTTAGGATTTGTTCCATTATCTTTCCTGTTTACTGGATGACAAATTCAGAAAAATAGATATTGCGTATCTTGTCAGGGCGCAGGGCCCGGTTGAAACGTTCCTGGAGCTCGTCTCTTATCCGCAGTTTGCCTTCCGGGGTCATGACCTCTTCAAAGGAGAGGCTGGTGGTCATCATGATGACGGTGTCCCGTAATTTCGGGGCAAGACGCTGGGCCTTTTCAGCGGCCTGGGGGGTTTCAAGCTCAAGGCTGAGTTTCAGCTTCAAATATCTCTTACCCCGCGGGTCAGCCAGGTTGACAACAAAGGGCTCGAGATTGAGGATCTCGCCCACCGGTGTCGCCTGATTAACAGGCTTGTCTGCCGGTTGCTCCGGAGTTGGGCTGGTGGGAGCCATGAACATGGTGTAGGCCATATAGCCGCCACCGGCAAGCAGCAGGGCAATGATAATGATCAGGATTAGCGTCAGCTTGGATTTTGGGGCAGGCTTATTGCTGTTTTCCTGGTTTTGATTTTCTTCAGCCATCGATTCTCTCCTAAAGGTAGGGCAGTTAAGATTTTTTGCATTAGCTATCTAGTTTGGCAAATATTATGCCATAAAAGGCAGAAAGAGTAAAACAACGTAAAATACAGTTATGGCAGGGATTGGCCAGCATTGGGCTGGTTCTTGCCAGCTCGTTTGGTTGTCATTTTTCTGACATTGACACTGGCGGTGACAATAAATTGATTTTTCGGGTTCTTGTTGTCGTAACTTGACCCGGGCATAGATGTACAAAATAGCACTTTTATGGTAGGTTCTTTCCTTGTGCTTACTTATGAAATTCATGGGACTGATGTTGCTGTCCAAGTTGATTAATTATCGTTGAAGGAGTTGTTGAATTATGGGGAAAACAGTTACGGAAAAGATATTGGCCGCTCATCTGGTTGAAGGGGAGATGGTTAAGGGCGAGGAGATTGCAATTCGGATTGATCAGACTCTGACCCAGGACGCCACCGGAACCATGGCATATCTCGAGTTTGAATCAATTGGAATTCCACGGGTAAAGACCGAGACTTCGGTCTGTTATGTTGATCATAATCTGGTTCAGTCAGATTTCAAGAACGCGGATGATCATCGCTTTCTCCAGTCAGTGGCCCGCCGTTACGGTCTTTATTTCTCGCCTCCGGGTAATGGTATATCCCACCAGATTAACCTGGAGCGTTTTGGTCTGCCCGGCAAGACCCTGCTCGGTTCCGACAGTCATACTCCCACAGGTGGTGGTCTGGGGATGCTGGCCATTGGTGCCGGTGGTCTCGATGTGGCCATGGCCATGGCCGGCAAGCCCTTTTATCTGGTCATGCCCAAGGTCTACGGGATAAAACTCATCGGTAAGCTCAGTCCATGGGTATCGGCCAGGGACATTCTGCTGGAGGTTCTCCGCAGGCTTTCGGTCAAGGGCGGGGTTGGTTATGTGATGGAGTATTTTGGTCCTGGGGTTAACGAGCTTTCGGTTACTGATCGTGCATCCATTACCAATTTCGGGGCTGAACTGGGGGCGACCTCTTCAGTCTTCCCTTCTGATGCCAAGACCAAAGACTTTCTCGAAAGCCAGGGTCGGGCCGAAGGCTGGACTGAACTGGTGGCGGATGAAGATGCGGTTTATGATGAGGTGCTGGAGATTGATATGTCAACCCTTGAGCCTCTCATTGCCTGTCCTTCTTCCCCTGATAATGTGGTTAAGGTCAGCGAGGTTGCCGGTAAGCCGGTTTCCCAGGTCCTGGTGGGCTCCTGTTCCAACTCGTCTCTGCGTGATCTGATGGTGGTGGCCAAGACCCTGGAGAGTCGTGAGGTCAGCCGTGAGGTCAGTTTTGAGATTAATCCCGGTAGTCGCCAGGTCCTGGAGAATCTTACTGCCCAGGGTGATATGTTGACCCTGGTTCGGGCCGGGGCCCGGGTTCATCAGGCCGGTTGTCTGGGTTGTATCGGCATGGGACAGGCTCCGTCAACCGGGACCATTTCTCTTAGGACCTTCCCCCGTAATTTCCCTGGTCGTTCAGGAACAGTTGGTGACCAGGTTTATCTTTGTAGTCCGGAGGTGGCGGTGGCCGCTGCCATTACCGGTAGGATTACTGATCCCCGGGAACTGGGTGATTGTCCCAGCTTTAATCTTCCTCTGCGTTATCTCCCTGGTGACAGTCGGATTGAGGCGCCTCTGGATGATGGCTCTGCAGTGGAGATCAGCCGGGGACCTAATATTGCATCGTTTCCGGAATTTGCTGCCCTGCCCGATACCTGGAAGGGGACCGTGCTTCTCAAGGCTGGAGATAATATTACCACCGATCATATTATGCCGGCCGGGGCTCATATCCTGCCTCTGCGTAGTAATATCCCGGCAATCAGTGAGTTTGTTTATAATTCTCTTGATGCTGAATTTGTTGAGCGGGCCCGTCAGGCTGGTCCGGGAATGGTGGTTGGCGGTGAGAATTATGGACAGGGATCATCCCGGGAGCATGCGGCTCTTGCTCCCCGCTATCTTGGGGTTGAGGTTAAGCTGGTTAAAAGCTTTGCCCGGATTCACAAGGCCAATCTGATTAATTTCGGGATTCTTCCCCTGACCTTTGTTGACTTGGCAGATTATGATCTCCTGAGTGAAGGGGCGGAAGTTGAAATTGCTGATCTCAGCAGCCGGCTGAAGGCGGGAGATGATGTCCTTGCAGTTAAGGTGAATGGTCAGGAGGTTCAGGCTCGTCTTGAAGTTTCCAGCCGTCATCGGGAGATCCTGCTGGCTGGTGGTCTGCTTAATTGGGCCAAGGGTGCTGATAATTAAAAGGCGGGTGGTATAAATTTTTGTACCAATGCCTCTGTTCCTGGCTGCGGAGGGCCTGATGGGCCCTTGGTTTAAGGGGGTTTGAGGGGAGGTTCAAGAAATTATACCTCTTGCAAGTTGCTGAAAGTCGGTACAAATTTGCATTTGTGTCTTTGTTGTTTGGCTGGGTGCAAAAATTTGTACCCAGGGGGTTTGGAGTCGGTGTTCAGGTGTTTAGGCTTCAGCCCTTTGAGGAAGGGGGTTTGCTGGTTATTTATTTATTTTATGGCAAGTGGCATGCATGTTGCTACTTATAAATAATCAGAAAGTTAATTATCTCTTTTCTCCTTTATTAAGGCTGATTCTGTCCCCCTCAGAATCAGCCTTTTTTTATTGATTTACATTTGGCCATGGCGATTTTATACTTACCTTTACTCGCGATGGGAAAAAGACTTGGCAGGATAGCTGCCGGAGTAAATAAAAGGAGGCTTTATGTATAATCTGCAGGGAAAAGTGGCATTGGTAACCGGCAGTTCACGGGGAATTGGTCGGGCCATTGCCCTTCGTTTTGCCGAGAGCGGTGTTGATCTGGTGGTTAATTATGTCCGGCACCGGCGTGATGCGGAAGAGACCGCAGCTGAGATTGAGGCTAAAGGTGCCCGCTGTCTGGTGGTCAAGGCCAATGTTGCCAAAGACGATGATGTAGTTGCCATGTTTGAACAGGTTCGGAAGCATTATGGACGGCTTGATATTCTGGTCAGTAATGCAGCATCTGGTGTCTTGAAACCGGCCATGGAGCTGAGCAGTCGTCATTGGAACTGGGCCATGGATATTAATGCCAGGGCTTTATTGGCTCTCTCTCAGCAGGCGGTTCCTCTGATGGATGGTGGCGGGCGGATTATCGCTGTCTCCAGCCTGGGCTCGGTGCGGGCGGTGGAGAATTATACCGCAGTTGGTGCATCCAAGGCCGCCCTTGAGTCTCTGGTTCGCCATCTGGCGGTGGAGCTGGGACCGGAGGGGGTAACGGTGAACACTATAAGTGCTGGTGCAGTTGATACCGAGGCCTTGAAAAAATTTCCTAACCGCAGTGAGATCCTTGATGTGGCTCGGGCCCGGACTCCCTTGGGACGGTTGACCACCCCTGATGATGTGGCAGATATGGCCCTTTATCTCTGCAGTGACAAGGCAGGGATGGTTCACGGCCAGACCCTGGTGGTTGATGGCGGTTATTCCATTCGGGCTTGAGGAAATATTCTGTGATTGGAGAAAGAGGGACATTTGCTACCTTAAAACCCCTTGTTCTTGCTTCAGCATCTCCCAGACGCCTGGATTTTCTCTCTGGCCTTGGCCTTGATTTTACCGTCTGTCCGCCTGAGATCGATGAAGCACAGAAAATCGGGGAAGGGGCTGAGGATTTTGTCCGGCGTATGGCTATAGAGAAGGCTGAAGCCGTGGCCGGTCAGAGCCATGCCTGGGTGCTGGCCGCGGATACCATTGTAGTGATTGATAATGAGATCCTGGGGAAGCCCTCTTCTGCAGCAGGGGCTGAAGCCATGCTTCAGCGGTTGGCCGGGCGCTGGCATGAGGTCTGGACAGCATTTGCCATCTGTCAGCAGGAGGAAGGTATCCTGGCCCTGCAGGGGGTCTGTACCAGGGTTCGTTTCCGTTCCCTTACTCCTGAATTATGCCGGGCATATGTGAATAGTGGCGAGCCCATGGACAAGGCGGGTTCTTATGGGATTCAGGGACAGGGCAGTTTTCTGGTGGAAGAGGTTCAGGGTTCCTATACCAATGTGGTGGGCCTGCCGGTGGCCCGGGTGGTTCGGGAGCTGCTTGAACTGGCAATCATCTGTCCGTCTCCGGATAATGGTTAGTCGCTGAAAAACCCTTAATGGGGTAGGCAGGCATTGCCAGCTTAAAACTCAATAAAAAAAAGCCGCTTCCCTATTACAGGGAGCGGCTTTTTTTATTTGATTCCCAGGAGAATCAGACGGTGAGATCGTCCCGCTGGCTGGTCCGGGGGCCGCCATGGCCGCCATGGCTCCAGTCGCGGATAGGGGCGATATTGTTCATGCTGTCCTGGCTGTCAAGTCGGCCCAGCCGGTCATGGATTGACTGCCAGATACACTCTACATCCTGGTGAATTTCACAGCGACCGTCCACAGAGCCGCCACAGGGACCGTTCATCAGGCTCTTGGCACAGCGGGCCATGGGGCAGAGTCCGCCGGTGAGATGAAGGACACAGTCGCCGCAGCCGGCACATTGCTCACTCCAGACGCCCTGGTCTGTTGAGCCGCCGAAAAAGGTGGTGTTTAAGGCCGGAAAGACCCGGTCTTTGGAACGAAGGTTGGCGATGAAGTTGACACCAACCCCGCAGGCCATGGAGACAATGGCGTCATACTTGCCTTTCCACTGGTCAATACCGTCAATATACTCCTTGTCACATTGGCGGACAAGGGTACCTTCGATTACCTTGGCTTTTTTGCCGAGCTTCTTCAGGCCGAGACGGATGAGGGAGGCCATGATCTCAACCTCTCTTTCACCGCCAGCTGAACAGACAGTTACACAACCCCTGCAACCGAGAACCAAAATCTTTTTGGCGTCCTGGACCATGGCTACAACTTCATCAGCCGGTTTACGTTCTGCTACTATCATTTTGAACCTCCGTTAAAGGGGCAGGGTCCCAGATCTGTAATTCGTTTATTCATTTCCCGGGCGGCAACAATGAATTCGGGATGCAGACCCCGTTCCATGTGGTACATCTCCACCCGCTCAGCCTCAACCCCGAGCTCGGTCAGGGCTTTTTTTACGGCAGCAGTTCTTTTGCCGGCTCGTTCGCTGCCTTTAACATTATGGCATTTGTCAGGAGGACAGGCGACGACATAAACTCCGTCCGCTCCGTCTTCAAATGCCTTGAGCAGGCTGCTTACCTGCAGCTTGCCACCACAGACCATCCGGTTGATGGTAACATTGGCCGGCATGCCGTCCTGGCTCAGGCCTTCTTTGCCTTCCGCCAGAGACTGCTGTGAGGTGTAATGACAACAGAATGCTTGAATATTTGGAGTAAAGCTCATTATGGTCTCCGTAATTGATGAGGATCAGGCGCCGGCGGCGACGATCACTTTCTCATCTTCAGACTGGTTCAGATTAATGGCCCTGGCTGGACATTCGGTGACACAGATTCCACAGCCATGGCAGTCTTTTGCCGTAATTGCAGCCACGCCTTGTTCGTCGATTGCTGGAACTTCCCAGGGGCAGACCCGGACACAGGTGAGACAGGATACGCAGAGATCCCGCTCAATGGTGGCAGCCTCGCCTTTGTCGATCAGGTCCTGGTCAGTAATCAACCCGTCGTTATAGGCTTTTTCCCGAAGTGCGGACATGATATCGGCAAAACGAACGTCCTGGGGACAGACAAAGACACAATTGCGGCAGCTGGAGCAGTACCAGAGCAGGTCAGATTCCAGTAGCCGGTCCTTAAGGCCCATTCTGATCATATGAATGATCTTGCGGGGGTCAAAATCGGCCACAGCCTGACTTACCGGGCAGATACCGCTACATGCCCCGCAGGAGAAACAGCGGTTGAGAAACTCGCCGCCGGGCAGCTGACTTACTTCGGCGCTGAAGGCGTTGTTGATTTCTTTGTTGGTAATAGCCATAAACTTCCTCTGTTTAAAGGGGGAATCTGCTTCAACTATTGCGGTGCAGAGCGTCCCCGTCTTGCTTGCCGGCCAGGGCCTGGAAGCGACCTTGGGGCAAATTTATAATAATAAAATCTTTGGTTTTCTGTGCTTTTCTGCCTGGTAAGGAACCTGTCGAAGGTTCAACTTGGAGGCGAAATGCTAATAAAAACTGCTTGATTTGTCAATTTTTTCTGGTTGAAATTTTCCTGTTGTCTTTGATTTATGATCATATTCTGCCGGTCAGGCTTAGACCAGGAGGCGAAATTCCCCTTTTCCCAGCAGGTCATGAAGGTGGATGATCCCCTGGAGTCGTCCTTCCCGGGCACAGACCGGCAGGATAGTAACCTCATGGCGCTGCATAATGCTTAAGGCATCGGCGGCCAGTAATTTATCTTCAATGCTCTTGGGGTTGGCTGTCATGATCTCACTGGCCTGGCATTTGTTCAGGTCATGGGGGCTGGTCAATAATCTTCTGATATCGCCGTCGGTAATAATGCCCTGAACCTGTTGGTCGTTATCGCAGACCAGGACAGCACCGAGATTTTTATTGTTAAGAGTCGTAATTGTTGCGGTGAAATCATCTTCCGGATGAACCATTGGAATCTGGTCACCGGTGAGCATGACCTCGCTTACCCTGGTTTTCAGTCGTTCCCCCAGGCTGCCTCCGGGATGGTTGCGGCGGAAGTCGCTTGCTGCAAATTCTTTACGGTCCAGCAGGGCAACAGCCAGGGCGTCTCCCAGGGCCAGGGCGGCTGTG
The DNA here is from genome assembly GCA_964653055.1 of uncultured Desulfobulbia bacterium. Taxonomy (GTDB): domain Bacteria; phylum Desulfobacterota; class Desulfobulbia; order Desulfobulbales; family SURF-16; genus CAZZCA01. Next base: position 7,877 of record CAZZCA010000020.1, read on the forward strand.
GTGCTGGCGGTGGGGGCAAGACCCAGTGGGCATGCCTCCCGGGGAACCGCAGCTTTTAAAGTGATGTTGGCCCAGGATGACAGGGTGGACTCAGGGTTGCCGGTAAGCGCAATGGTTTTGACCCCTCGTTTCTGCAGGGTTGACATTAACAGGGTCAGCTCTGTGGTTTCGCCACTATAGGAAATGGCCAGGACAATATCGTTGGTGTCAACAATGCCAAGGTCACCATGCATGGCTTCCACCGGATGGAGAAAAAAGGAAGGGGTGCCGGTGGAGTTGAGGGTGGCGGAGATCTTCTGGCCGATGATGCCTGATTTGCCAATACCGGTAATGATCAGCCGGCTTGGGCAATTCATGATCATATTGACCGCATCTTCGAACTCGCTGCCTATCTGGTCGATCAGGGCGTTAATTCCTTCGACCTCTGTCTGCAGGACCTCTTTTGCCAGGGAGATGGACATCTTAATCGTCGCTCAAGGTAAGTTTATGGAAATCCCTGTCCGGTTCAACCGGGTAGGTATTATTGAAACAGGCCAGGCAGAAATTGTCATGGGGCTGACCGGTGGCCTCCACCAGCCCGTCCAGGCTGAGGTAGTGGAGGGAGTCAAGGTCAAGGTGGCGGCGGATCTCGTCCACTGAGTTATTGCCGGCAATGAGCTGGTCTTCTGAGGGGAAATCGATTCCATAATAACATGCGTGCCTGGTGGGCGGGCAGCTTATCAGCATGTGAACTTCCTTGACCCCGGCATTACGCAGGGATTTAACCCGGCTGCGGCCGGTGGTACCCCTGATAATTGAGTCTTCGATAATGATGACCCGTTTGTCCTTGAGAAAGGAGCGGACCGGGTTCAGTTTGACCCGAACCGAGAACTCACGCATGGACTGGGAGGGTTGAATAAAGGTTCGGCCAACATAATGGTTCCGGATGACCCCCATCTCCAGGGGAATGCCTGAGGCCTGGGAATAGCCGATGGCGGCATAATTGCCCGAGTCGGGAAAAGGCATGACAAGGTCTGCGTCAATTTTGCACTCCCGGGCCATAATCTCACCCATTTTTTTGCGGCTCTTATAGACATTGAAGCCGAAGATATCGCTGTCCGGCCGGGCGAAATAGACATGTTCGAAGATACAGAAACTTGGCTGCCGCTTCTCCTGGGGGAAGAAGGAGGTAAGGCCGTTTTCGTCTATTATAATGACCTCTCCTGCTTCCACGTCCCGGAGATAATCTGCCTCCACCAGGTCAAGGGCACAGGTCTCGGAGGCAACGACATAGCCGCCGTTGGCCAGTTTGCCTACACATAGGGGGCGAAAGCCATGGGGGTCGCGAACCGCAATCATTTTGTCCTTGGTCATCATCAGCATGGAGTAGGCACCCTCGATCTGTCTCAGGGTGGCGGCCAGGGCGTCCTGGAAGCTAAGATCGCAGGCTCCGGCCAGCAGGTGAATGAAGACCTCAGAGTCCATGGTGGACTGGAAGATAGATCCTTTTGCTTCAAGTTCCTGTCGCAATTGGCGAATATTTACCAGGTTGCCGTTGTGGGCAACTGCCAGGTAGCAGCCCTGGTGTCTGGCGCTGAATGGCTGGGCGTTGATAACACTGGACTCGCCGGTGGTGGAATAACGGACATGGCCAATGGCAAGGTGGCCGTCCAGGCGCTGGAGGTCGGTCTCATTAAAAACCTCAGAGACCAGACCCATGTCTTTGTGTTCGTGGATCTGGTCGCCGGTGGACGATACAATCCCGGTACTTTCCTGACCACGGTGCTGGAGGGCATAGAGCCCGAAATAGGTCAGTTTGGCGGCGTCGGCATGACCATAGATGCCGCAGACGCCACATTCTTCCCGTGGTCGCAATGAATTGATATTGGCACTCATTTTATGTTCCTGGGTTACGGGGCATTGCCTTGTTTGTCAAGGCTGTAATTTCAAAAAAAGGAATTATTATATCTTTTTTTATTATGGAAGGGAAGTTTTTTCTAAATTGCTGGATTTGCCCTGTTTAATTGCTGTTTGCCAAAAAAAAATAACCTGTTACATTGTCCTCCCACCCGGTACGCCGGTGGGATTTTGGTAGATTAAGATTAATTATTTGTTTCAGGGAGATACCATGGCTGAGCATGTTGATGATATAACGATTAATTATGAGGAAGACGGGGTTCTGATTGTCAAGGAGCTTGATAAGGCCGTCTTGACCAAAGGGGCCTGGGCCACTCTGATGTTCCGTTACCAGCAATGGGACCGGAAGAAAGAAGATTATAGCCCTGATCGTTATACCATCCGTCGTTACCGGAAGATGCATGGCCAGTATTCGGCCCAGAGCAAGTTTAATATCTCAAGCCCGGCCCAGGCCACCAAAATTATTGAGGTTCTCCAGGGCTGGCTGGATTAGTTTTCTTACAATAGGTTGCTCACCTGCTGAAAGATCTTTTCGTTGCGGTTAATGGCGGCCTGGCTGCCAATGACGCAGGAGCAGCCTTCGGCCATGGCCCGGTTCAGGGGCTGGCCATAGCTGCTCAGCTCTTCTGGTCGGGTGGCCAGGATCTCGTCTCTTTCCTTCTGCTGCTGCTGATCATCAATACGGCAGATATGGTGCAGGGCTGCTCTTTCTCCTTTCATCGACGGGGTCAGGGGGCTGTCCAGACGGCCCATGGTCCCGATCAGGTATTTGTCCATCTCCCGCTTGCCCGGGTTGAATTCTTTTAGGAAATTACCCGCCTGGTTATAGGTCTGGATACTCCTGGTCAGATGGGGGTCCCGGTAGGATGAAAAGAAGACTGAGCCGTCGTGACTGAAATTGGCTCCGGCCCCGTAGGCACCACCCAGGACCCTGATCTGGTGCCAGAGGTAATCGGTATTGATGACCTTCTGCAGCACCATCATATTGTGCTGATAGGAACAATTGCCCCGGCTGAGATCGCTGCCCCGGGCTACATATTGAACCTGTCCCGGGATGATGAAGCCCTCGTTTAGCGGTTCTCTTTTTAATTTATAGTCTTGCTGCTGACCGGTGGCCATGGGCAGGGCCCGGGTCATCTTGGCCAGCGCTGCCAGGGTCTGTCGGCAATGATCCTCCCGGCCGGTGATACTGGTCAGCAGGAGATCCCGGTTGAAGCAGAGGTGGCAGAGCCTGTTCAGGGCGCTTTCGATCCCAGGGGCCAATTGGTTGAAATTATCGTCAAGATCCGCAACAAATCGATAAAAAGAAATGCCGCAGGTCAGCTCGTTATAGGCTCCCCGTTCCCCGAGGCAGGCGGCTATTCGGCGGCGGCCATAGGCATGGCCCATCTCCATGATCTCCATTTCCAGTTGACTACGCAGTTCCCGGATCAGCTCTTTGAGCCGATTATGGCTGGTGAAATCACTTGTCTGGACGATCTCTGTCAATAGGGCAGTCATCTCCTTTTCCTTGCCCTGGATAATCCGGGTGTTTATTGTAAATTTGGGAAAATAGCGGTCCCGCTCCCCGTACAGGGCAAAGGCCTGGGTGTCAAAGCTCAGCCCTCCCAAGTGGATATTAATCTCGTTGCTGAGGTCCATATAACCCCGACGGCCGCTGTCAACCCGGCCCAGAATACTGGGCAGCAGGCCCAGGTAGGGGATCAGGTCGGCCGGGACCTGGCTGCTGTCAAAATAAAGGGATAGGTAGACGATATTATTGGCGCTGACCGGGTGGAGAAGGGTGTCGGGAGTAAGTTCAAGCAGGGGCAGTTTTTCGCATTCCGGTTTAATGGCGGACAGGGGCAGAAGCGGCATGGCGGCCAGGGCCTCAGGGCTATCGGTCTTTTCCTGGTGTTTTGTAAGCGCCTGGCTCTGGAGGTGGATTGCCTGCAGGTCTTCCTCGGTTTGCCCGGCCTTCAGCTCTGCCAGGCGTTTTTCTTCTCTTTTTTGCTTAAGGCTGGCCAGACCCGGTTCCGGGATCAGGCTGACCAGGGAGGAATGGGGGTTGGTCAGGAGAAATGATTTGATCAATTTCTCAAAATAACCATCACCGGTCTTTTCCTTGATCTTCTTTAGATGGGCCTCATAGCGCAAGGGGGTTAAGGGATCCCCGTCATGGAGCCAGCTGGCCATTGCCTGGATGGTATAGACCAGACCCCGGGGAAAGGACTGGAAATCAGCCTCCCGCAGCTGGAATTCAATATTATTAATGGCGGCTGCCACCAGTTTTCTGTCCAGGCCGCCTGTGACAATCTTGTTCAGGGTCTGATCCACTATCTGGAGCAGACGCTCCCGGTCTTCCTCATTGGCCTGCTTGACAATTATCGACAATACCGGCTGCTTGATATCGTTATCGAAATAACCGTTTATCTCCCGACCGATGCCGGCATCAATTAAGGCCTTTTTCAGGGGTGATGCCTCGGTTTCCAGCAGGATCCGGTTGAGGATGTAGATCCCCAGGCAGGTCTCATGCTCAAGGATGGAGCCGCAGACATGGTTCAGGGCAAAATAGCTTTTTTCGCCAATTTCCTCGTCATCACCCAGTGGGTAATTTTCACTGACCAGACGACGCTGCTGGAAAGGGGGTTGGCTGGCTATTTCCAGGTTCAGACCATTGTCGTTAAATTTGTTTAAATAATTGTCTAAAAAGGCCAGCTGTCGGTCAAGGTCGCCGTCACCGTAGAGGATAATGAAGCTGTTGGCCGGATGATAATAGCGGCGATGGAAATTGATGAAGTCGTCATAACTCAGCTTGGGGATGTCCTCCGGGTCGCCGCCGGATTCCACTCCATAGGGGGTGTCGGGAAAGAGGGATTGGCTGATCTTGCGATAAAGGACCTGCTCCGGCGAGGAAAAGGCACCCTTCATCTCGTTATAGACCACCCCGTTAATGGAAATGGGTGAGTAGGGTTCAGGCATCTGATAATGCCAGCCTTCCTGGGCGAAGATCTCTGGCTTCTGATAGATCGCCGGGTAGAAGACAGCATCAAGATAGACATCCATCAGGTTGAAGAGATCGTCTTCGTTACGGCTGGCCACCGGGTAGCCGGTTTTGTCGGCAAAGGTGAAGGCGTTTAAAAAGGTATTAAGGGAGCCTTTCATTAATTCAACAAAGGGCTCCCGGACAGGGAAGCGCCGGGAGCCGCAGAGGACGGAATGCTCAAGGATATGGGCAACCCCGGTGGAGTCCGCCGGCGGGGTGGCAAAGAAGATGGTAAATACCTTGTTATCGTCATCGCAGGCAAGGTTGAGGAGGCGGGCGCCGGATTGCTCATGGCGAAAAACCCGGGCCTGGGCCTCGATTTCTGCCACCTTGTCTTCTTTTGTCAGGGTAAAGCCGTGGTTTTTTTTCATGTTGTTCCTGTGTCTTGGTCTGGAGACAGTCAGGTCTATCGTATCCAGGGGCTAAAAGCAAGAATTGCCATGGCTTGCCCTTGTTTTTCTGCAGATGCTGCAGTAGATTAATTTTTTGAAATTTTACCAATAAGGATTTTTGAGGATATAGCAGAGATGATTACACTTCTTGATTATGGGGCCGGTAATGTTCGCAGTGTCCGTAATGCCATTTTGAAGCTGGGTTTTGCGGTTAAGGATGTTAAAAACCCTGATGATATTCTCCAGGCGGAGCGTTTGATTTTCCCCGGGGTGGGTAGTTTCGGTCGGGCCATGGAGCGTCTTGACCAGTTTGGTTACACCGAGCCTCTTCTGGCTTATCTTAAGGCAGATCGGCCCTTTCTCGGGATCTGCCTGGGCCTGCAGACCCTTTTTGAGGGCAGTGAAGAGTCACCCGGGGTGGCAGGTCTTGGCCTGATTCCCGGTCAGGTTCAGCGTTTTGCCGATATTGACCGGGCCATACCCCAGATGGGCTGGAACGGCGTAATTCCCCGCAAAGATTCGTCGCTCTTGGCCGGCTATGGGGAGGAAAAGCTGTATTTTGTTCATTCTTACCGGGCCATGCCCTCGGCGGCTAATCAGGACTGGGTGCTTACCACCACCAATTATGGGGACGAGTTCATCAGCGGAGTGCAGAAGGGACAGGTGTCGGCCTTTCAGTTCCATCCGGAAAAATCAGGGACAATCGGCCTTGATATCTTAAATAATTTTTTAAGCGGTGGTTCTGCGGTCAGGGCTGTTGGCCCTGCTGACCCCAGTAAAACCCAAATTGCTCGGCGGGTTATAGCTTGTCTCGATGTTCGGACCAATGATAATGGTGACCTGGTGGTTACCAAGGGCGATCAGTACGATGTCCGGGAAGAGGGCGAGGTCCGTAACCTGGGCAAGCCGGTGGAACTTGCCGGTCGTTATTTCAAGGAAGGGGCAGACGAGATAACTTTTCTTAATATCACTGGTTTTCGTGATTTTCCCATCAAGGACATGCCCATGCTGGAGGTATTGAAAAGGACCTCGGAAGAGGTCTTTGTCCCCCTTACCATAGGTGGTGGCATCCGGGAATATACGGCATCAGACGGGGTTTATTATTCCGCCCTTGATGTGGCGGCTGAATATTTTCGCTCTGGTGCGGACAAGATTTCCATTGGCAGTGATGCGGTTTATGTAGTGGAAGATTACCTGGCCACCGGCAAAAAGACCGGCAAGAGCTCACTTGAGCAGATCTCTATGGTTTACGGTAATCAGGCGGTGGTGGTTTCCGTTGATCCCCGCCGGATTTATGTCAAAAATCCGGATGATACCCATCACCATGCCATTAGGACAGATATTCCCGGGCCGGATGGCGAGGAGTATTGCTGGTATCAATGTACGGTCAAGGGCGGACGAGAGGGCCGTGATCTTGATGTTCTGCAATTGGTTCAGGCCTGTGAGGAGCTGGGTGCAGGGGAGATTCTGCTTAATTGTATGGACCGGGACGGGACGGGCCTTGGTTTTGACCTGGAGCTGACCCGGATGGTTAAGGCTGTGGTATCCATTCCGGTAATTGCCTCCAGTGGTGCCGGCAGTCCGGATCATTTTGTTGAGGTCTATCATGATACCGGGGTTGAGGCGGCCCTGGCGGCAGGGATATTCCATCGCTATGAGGTGGAGATTGCCGAGGTTAAAGATGCCATGCGGGCCGACGGCATCGAGACCCGTTAACTTTCTTCTTCTTTCGGGGCTGGGTATTTGACGGCATTTTTTTTCATCTTGGCCCGGGCGGCCTCAATGGGGTTGATCCCCAGTTTGTCAGCCAGACAGGCCAGGTATATCTGGACATCTCCGATCTCGTCTGCGATTTTCCCCCTTGTCTTCTTGTCAGGGTCTCTGCTTTCCCCCTGGGTCAGCCACTGGAAATGTTCACAAAGCTCGGCGCATTCCACGCTAAGGGCCATGGCCAGATTCTTGGGGGAATGATATCTCTCCCAGTTTCGTTCATCGTTAAAGGCCCGAATGGCGACCTGCAGCTCTTCCATTGATTTTCCTTCTCCCCAGCCCCCTTTTTCCGGTAAGGCCTGATTCCTGAAGGCCGGTGATGTTATTGCCATACGGCCATTATTCTTTCGGTCTTCCTGCGGGGCTGCCGGAAGCCGGTTTTGCCCCTGCGCTGGAATTTACCTGTTTTTTGTTTGTGCCTATTTACCTGCCGAAACGGGTATCAGATCGTTTCTGGCGGACTTCCTCCTCGCTGGCCTGCATCCAGCCGGATCTGCTCAGATTAACCCGGTCGAAGGCGCTGATATAGGGCTTGATGTCCAGAAGGGGGGTGTTGTCCAGAACATCGATATTGGCAACGGTGATGATGTTCTGGTTGATTTCCATTAATTCCACAATGGAAAGGCCGATATGGTTGGGTCGTAGAGGTGAGCGGGTGGCAAAGACCCCCCGGGGTTCATTGTCCATGAATGGGGTTACCGTAAGTTCGGTGCGGCTGGCCTTATGGAAATGATAGAGGAGGTAGATATGACTGAAACCGGCCAGGTCTGCCAGGCCTTCCTGGAGGTCTTTGTTCACCACCACCTGGCCCTGACAGGCAGCCTCGCCCCTGGGCTGGATGGGCATGTCATTGATGGTGGTAAAGGGGGTGCGGATAATGCCGATTGATTCCATAATTAAAACCAGAGCTGGCAGACAGCCACCGAGGCAATGATGCCGGCCCCGTCGGCACAGAGGGCGGCGGGCAGGGCGTGTCTGGTCTGTTTAATCCCGATACTTCCGAAATAGACGGCCAGGACATAAAAGGTGGTCTCGGTTGAGCCCTGCATGGTGGAAACCAGAAAAGAGAGGAAGCTGTCCGGCTCCTGGCTGACAATCTCGCTCATGATCCCGAATGCGCCGCTGCCGGAAAGGGGCCGCATCAGGGCCATGGCCAGGGCCTCGGCAGGCATGCCGAAGAAGCTGGTCAGCGGATTGAGCAACTGGATCATAATCTCCATGGCACCACTGGCCCTGAACATACCGATGGCAACAAAGATAGCCACCATGAAGGGGATGATCCGGATGGCGGTTTCAAATCCTTCTTTGGCCCCTTCGGTAACGGTCTCATAGACCTTTACCCCCCGGAGGTAGCCGAAGATTAACAGCCCTGAGATAAGCCCCGGGATCATCCAGCTGGAGACGCTGTTGAGGCTGGATGGGTCGAGGGCCAGGCTGGTGGCTTGGCTGAGCCTGAGGTAGATGGCCCCGATAAAAAGGGCGATGAGCAGCCAGATGAATAATCTGCCTCCCTGGCTTACCTGGGCTTTATTCTGCTGGTCGTCTTCAGCCATGGGTTCTGGTTGATGGCTCTGGCTAATATGCTCCGGCCCGCCCGGGGAAACAGGGCCGGCCATGAGTTTGGCAGCGATGATGGCGACACAGGTAGAGCATAGGGTGGCCACCAGGGCAGGGACCAGGATGGCAGCAGGGCTGGTGGCCCCGGCTGCGGCCCTGACCGTAATGACCCCCAGGGGGAGGATGGTGACACTTGAGGTATTAATGGCCAGAAAAAGACACATGGAATTGGTGGCGGTTTCTTTTTCCCGGGAAAGGGTGGCCAGTTCCTGCATGGCCTTGATCCCCATGGGGGTGGCGGCATTGCCCAGGCCCAGGGAATTGGCGGCCATATTCATGATCATGGCCGACATGGCCGGGTGCTCGGCCGGCACTTCCGGAAAAAGGCGGACCATCAGGGGGCGTACCCCCCGGGCGATGATCTTCATCAGGCCCCCGGCCTCGGCAACCTTCATGATCCCCAGCCACAGGGCCATGGGGCCGATCAGGCCAATGGCCAGGGTAACTGCCCCTTTGGCTGAATCAAAAGAGGCGGTGGTCAGTTCACTCATCCGGCCGGTATAGGCCGCGGTCAGGGTAGCCAGGGTGATCATGGCCAGCCAGATAATATTGATGGCCGAGGCTTTTTCTTTCATAATGATTTTTCTGCTTTATTGAGAATAAAAACCAAGTAAGATGGACAGGGTTCAGGATAAAGTTTCATTTTCTTTTCAGCAAGGGGAAAGGTGGAAATAGTTTTAATTGCAGCCATGGCTGCTAACAGGGTAATTGGTCGTGATAATGACATTCCCTGGCATGTCCCCGGGGAACAGGGACATTTCCGGGCGGTTACCTGGGGTCATGCCCTGGTCATGGGGCGTAAGACCTGGCAGTCCATCGGCCGGCCCCTGCCCGGACGGCATAATGTGGTGATAAGCCGCAACCCGGATCTGGTGCTGGCTGGCTGTGAGGTCTGTCATTCTCTTCCTGGGGCCATTGCTGCCTGTGGGGCCTATGACAAGGTTTTTATTATTGGCGGAGCCCAGCTCTATGAACAGGCCATGATCATGGCGGATATGATTATCCTTACCCGCCTTGCCCGGGAGGTTGCCGGTGATGTCTATTTTCCGCAGATTGATCAGGCTGATTTCATCCTCACCGGTCAGCGACAGATTGCCGAGCCGGAACCCTATGTTATTGAGCATTGGTTTCGCCGGCAGGTTGCCTGATGGTGGCTGGTTTTTATATTTTTGTCAGTGAGCTTCTCAGCGGTTGGAAAAGGGAATTAAGAGCGAGATGGAAGAGCAAGGGGAAATATATCAGGCCTGTCGGGTGATCTTTGGTCCCCAGCTTGTGGTTTCGTCGGAGTTTCTGGCCTATCTGCAGCCGGCTGGTCTGAAAAGCGCCTTTCGGCGCCGGGTTAAAGAGACCCATCCCGACGGGGGGAATGGCTCTTCCCCCCATGATTTCTGGCAGGTCTGCCAGGCTTATGAGACCTTGACCTCTTTTCTCGATCGCCAGGCTTGCCCTGAGGCTACCGTAATGGGTTCTGTTCCCCGGCCGGCCGGTGGTCATCGTGGCAGGCAGAGGGTAAAGGCCCGGCAGTCAGGGGCCGGCACGGCACAGCTTCCGTCCCGCCCCCTTCTCTTTGGTCATTTCCTCTGTTATTCCAAGGTAATTGACTGGCAATGTCTGGGGCGGGCCTTGATCTGGCATCGTCGGCAGCGTCCCCGGCTCGGGGATCTGGCACGTACCCGGGGGTGGCTCTCGGCCGGGCAGGTCGAAACGATTGCCTCTTCCGTTGTCCATGGTAAGCCATTTGGTCAGTCAGCCCTGGAAAAAGGTCTGCTCAGTCAGGGGCAGCTCCGGTCACTTCTTGTTGCCCAGGGCCATGGCAGGGCAAAGATCGGACGATATTTTGTTGACCAGAAGATAATCAGCGAGGGTCGGCTCAAGTCACTTCTTAGCCGTCAATGCCTCCATAATACCAGGTTCCGCCGTGATCTATAATAATCTCATCTATCTAATTATTGTTATCTTTCTGCTGTCGGCCAATACGGTTCCGGCCCTGCCCCAGATCGCGCCTTTGCCGGCATTTTCTCTATTTATCGGCAAGGCTTTGGCCTTTGCCGCCATGACCAGGTTTTTTCTGGCGCCCCGCCGGCTGACCACCGCTGACCAGTATTTTGCCGCAGAACAACGTCTTTCCATGCTGGCGGTTTTTTTTCTGGCCCTTGATATCTATTTTCTCGATTGCCAGTATTATATCACCCGGCTGCCCCTTTTTGGCAGCCTGCCGGTATTAACCAGTCTGGGTGGTATTGTCCTTTTTTTCGCCTATCTGGCCCTGATCTGGGCCGGTGGCTGTCGCAGTTATGGCCGTATTCTCGGTCGGCAATATGAGGTATGGGCCTTTATCCGTACCAATGTTACGGCCAATCTTCCCATTATCCTGCCCTGGCTGTTGCTCTCGCTGTTTTTTGAGCTGCTCCTGCTCCTGCCTTTTGCTGATCTTCAACATTTTCTCCGGTCGAGCTGGGGGGAGATGTCCTTTTTTGTGGTCTTTTTTCTGCTTTTGTCAGTGGTCTTTCCTCTGGTGATTACCCGGATCTGGCGTTGCCGGCCCATGGAGGTCGGCCCTTTGCGGGCCTTTCTCGAAAATACCTGTCGCCGCCATAAACTTGCCTATGCCGATATCATGGTCTGGCCTCTTTTTGAGGGTAAAGCCTTAACCGCCGGGGTGATGGGGCTGGTGGGCCGGTTCAGGTATCTGCTGCTAACCCCGGCCCTGCTCCGGGCCCTGACCCTGGAGGAGCTGGAAGGGGTAATGGCCCATGAAGTCGGCCATGTCAAACGCTATCATCTCCAGCTCTATATCTTTCTGCTCATGGGTTTTGGCCTTATTGCCCAGCTGGGTTCCTATCTCTTTATGTATGTCCTGCTCAAGTCTGATTTCTTCTATGCCTTCAGTGAGATGCTGGCCAAGAAAACTGATGTGGTGCTGGTCTTTATCAGTACCATGGCTCTGCTGGTTCTGATGATTGTTTATTTTCGCTTTGTCTTTGCCTTTTTCATGCGCAATTTTGAACGGCAGGCTGATCTTTATGCACTGGTCTCGGCAGGGGTCAGTGCCCCTATTATTAATGCCCTGGAGAAGGTGGCGGCTTTAGGGGGCAAGGGTCGGGATGAACCCTGCTGGCATCATTTCGGCATTGGTCAGCGGGTGGATTTTCTCCAGGATTGTGAGAAACGGCCGGCCCAGGTGGCCCGTCATCACCGCAAGGTATATCTGGCCCTTGTGGCCTATGTTATGGTTCTGCTGGCCTCGGCTCTTACCCTCTGGCAGCTGCCCTCCGATCTTCTGGAGCAGGCCCCCATGACCAGGCTGGCCGGTCTGTATCAGGAAAAGATGGTGGAGGAGGCTGATAACCCCATGTGGCCCAGACTCCTTGGTGATCTCCAGCATAACCGCAAAGAGTACGGGGCAGCGATTAATGCCTATGAGCAGGCCCTGAGCCTCCAGCCCCTGCAGCCGGATGTAATGAACAATCTTGCCTGGCTCCTGCTGACGGCGGAAGTGCGTCTTCTGCGTAATCCGGTGCGGGCCCTGATGCTGGCCCGAACCGCCATAACTCTCAAGCAGGCCGGTTATATCTGGGATACCCTGGCCACGGCTTATGCGGCTAACGGTCTGCTCGCCGAGGCCATGGCGGTCCAGGAGCAGGCCATTGCCAGTGACCCGGTCAATGCCCCCTATTACCGGCAGCAGCTGGAAAAATATCAACAATTATTAGAGAAGGATTAACTTGGTGGATTCTCAATCGGAAAAAGGACTGGTTCTGCTCTTTACCGGTGATGGTAAGGGCAAGTCAACCGCTGCCTTCGGTCAGGCTCTGCGGGCAGCAGGTCAGGGCCTGCGGGTCTGTGTGATCCAGTTTGTCAAGGGGATGAAGGCAACCGGCGAGGCCAGGGCCTTTGCCGGGCTGGGTGGTCTGGTGGAGTTTCATACCCTGGGCTCTGGTTTCACCTGGCAGGCCGGGGACAAGAAAGAGCCGGTGGCGGCAGCCCGGCGGGCCTTTGCTGTTGCCCGGGAAAAGATTGAAAGTGGAGCCTTTGACCTGGTTGTGCTTGATGAATTAACTTACTTGGTCTCCTATGAGATGGTGGCAGAAGATGAGGTCCTTGCGCTGATTGCGTCGAGGCCGCCTGCATTGCATCTTGTCATTACCGGCCGCGACGCCAGCCAGGGTCTGCTGGAGGTCGCTGATCTGGTTACCGAAATGGTCTTGCGCAAGCACCATTACCGGGAAGGGGTTAGGGCCCGTCCGGGTATCGAATTTTAATGGCGTTGAAAAAACACTGATCTTCTGTGTCGCGGGGGGGACTCATAATCCTCGA
>CAZZCA010000020.1:20993-28012 GCA_964653055.1 uncultured Desulfobulbia bacterium
TTCTGTGTCGCGGGGGGGACTCATAATCCTCGACATACTGTTGTATGCCTGCGCTTATTCGCCACCCCCGCTCCTTGAGTATCAGGTTTTTTCTTAGCCATTATTCTGGTTGAATATTTTTTGGGTCTGGCGTTGAAAGTCCACTGATCTTCTGTGTCGCGGTGGAGCATCTGGTCAGGAATTGGTCAGGAGCTGGGCAGGAGAGGTTCGAATCTTGCCGGTGGTGGCAGCTTGGGCCTGTGATTATTTGTCGTCGATGCCGCGATTAGCCAGTTCGTCGGCCCGGCTGTTCTGGGCCCGGGGGATATGGCTGACCTGATAGGTGTCCAGTTTGGCCAGCAGCTTTTTTACCTCGGCGTACAGGGAGCGCAGGGCCTGGTTCTTCACCTTGTACTGGCCATTGAGCTGGCGGACAATAAGCTCGGAATCAAGAAAGATCTCCAGCTTGCGGCAACCAAGCTCGGTGGTCTGGCCCAGGCCCAGGATCAGGGCGCTGTACTCAGCTACATTATTTGTGCATTGGCCCAGATAATGACCCTGGGCCAGGACCTCCCTGCCCTGGTGGTCGAGGAGGACAAAGCCAGCCCCTGCCTCGCCGGGATTTCCCCGGGAGGCGCCGTCGCAAAACAGCTGGAAACCAAGGTTCTTTTTGATTGCCAGGGGCGCTGGTTCCGGTTTTTTGTCATCGCCACAGGCGGCCAGCAGGGCCTCACGGATGGGTCTGGCCCCGGTTTCCGGCATCAGGCTGGTGAGGATCAGATCCGGTAATTGGGCCAGGGTGTTAAGGATTTCCCGCTGTTGCCTGTTCACTAATTATCTTCCGCTGGCGGCAGGTGATACATCATGCGCTGGCAGGTGGGGCAGGTGTGAAGCTGGTCGCCCCGAAGGACCTCATTAAACTGCTGGGGGGGCAGGCTCATATAGCAACCCATGCAGACCCCGTTGGTGACCCCTACCACTGCCAGACCGTTGCGGCGCTCCCGCAGCTGGTCGTAGCGCCGGCGGATTGAATCTGACACTTTGTTGGCTCTGGTGGTTCGGCTCTTTTCCACCTTTTTCTTCTTGGTGGTGACCTTTTTGGTGTCTTTGCTGACCTTTTCTTCCTCTTCTGCCAGCAAGTCCTCTTCCGCCTTGATCACATTGTTCAGTTCGGTGATTTTCTGCAGCAGCTCTTCTGCCTGCTCCATCAGGTGCACAACTTCCTCTTCCCGTTCCTTGTTCTGTTTTTTGCTGTCCTCAATCTCTTTTAGCAGGGACTGGTATTCCTTATTGGTCTGGACATTCATCAGCTTGGTCTGCCGGTCCTTGAGGTGGACCAGTTCGTCTTCCATGGCTGCTTCCAGTTCCCGGCGCCGTTGTTCCCCGTCGGTGATCTTGGTGCTGTAAGCCTCGCTTTTCTCTTTTTTGGTCGCAGTTTCAGCCTGCCTGCTTTCAAGATCAGCAATACCTCCGGCCAGCTCCTGGTCCATGGCCTGGATCTGGAGGTCAATGGCCTGGAGTTCAATTAGGTGATTGAGCTCTTCTTTCATTTTTTTCTCCTAAGTCTATATTTTAAAGATTAATAATCGTTTTTTATTTATGCCGGCAGTTGATGATTCCGGTCAGGCTCGGTTGAAATAGCTGAAAGGGTCGGCTTGGAAGTTGGCACTGATCACCGGCAGATCAAGGCTCTTTTCCTGGAAAAATTGCCGGGTCTGCTCGGTCAATCGGGGTACAATAATGTTCTCGGTGGCCCAATGGCCGCCATCAATAATACAGAACCCGCTCTCTTCCGCCCAGCGGGCAATGCTGTGTTTGATCTCACCGCTGATGAAGACGTCGGCTCCAGCCTTTCGGGCTGCTGGTGCCAGCTCGGAGCCGGAGCCACCGCATACCGCCACCTGGCTGATATGGTCAGGGACTGGTCCGGCAATGGCAAGTTTGTCCGTGGTCAGAGCCTCAGCTGCTTTCTGGAGAAAGTCAATTCCTGTCAGGGCCGGCTCAAGGGTGCCCAGGCGGGTAAAGCCTGGGCTGGAGCCGATGTCAGGGTCAGCTAAGGTGGTGATATTGGTAAGGCCGAGATTCTCAGCCAGGGTGTCGTTTACTCCGCCAGGGGCACAATCAAGATTGGTGTGGCAGGAGATAATTGCGATATCGTTTTTTATGGCCTGGCTGATGATGCGGCCAATGGGCTGGTCGGTGTGGATGTTCTGCAGAGGCTGAAAGATGAGGGGGTGGTGGGTGAGAATGGTATTTATATGTTTCTCCCGGGCCTCATCCACCACAGAGAGGGTGGGGTCCAGGGCAATGAGCAGGCCGTTGATGGTCTGGTGGGGGTTGCCCACCATCAGGCCGACATTGTCCCATTCTGCCGCGTAATCCCAGGGGGCCAATACCCCCAAAAAGGCGAGAAATTCTTTCAGTTTCAATGGTGACGCCATTTATGTCGATTGCTAAAAAAAAGGTGCGGCCCGGAAGGCTGCACCTTTTTTGTTTCAGGAGGGGCCATGGCCACTCTGTTTGCTGTTTCGTTTATTATTAAGGCTTTTATTCATAGTCAGCCTCGGGTGTCTGGCATTTGAAAAATGCCGGTGCCCGTTAATTATTTATCTAATGGTGGGCCTACCTGGACTCGAACCAGGGACCGACCGGTTATGAGCCGGTGGCTCTAGCCATCTGAGCTATAGGCCCACAAAGTGGGGCGAATTATATACATTAACCGAAAATGACAATAAGTCAACGGTTTTCTTGTCCGTGTCTCTCTTGTCTGCTGTTCTCTCTCCCCCTGGTTCAAATTCCCGGGGAATTGGCCATACTTGCGCTGCCGCCTGTTCCGTATGGGTTTTGCCTTAGAGAACAGCCTCCTTCAGGGCGTCCAGGCCGATACGGTTGATAAAGCGACCCAGTCTTTCGCTCTTCTTGCCTTCTTCGGCATAAAATTTGATAACTTTATCGGCAATTGTCAGGGCCTCATCGTCAGTGAGGTTGTCCACCAGTTCTTCGGCCAGCTGGGGACGGGAGGCGGCGTTGCCACCCACCATGATGGTCCAGCCCTTGGGTTTGCCGACAAAGCCCAGATCCTTAATGGGGGTCTCGGCACAATTATTCATGCAGCCGGAAACGCCGATCTTGAATTTATTGGGTAGTTTGAAGCCGTGGTAGCGTTTGTCAAGTTCAGTACCAAGGCCCAGGGCGTCCTGTTTGCCAAGGCGGCAGAGGGTGGTGCCGGGGCATGCCTTGATGCTGCGGATGCAGGGGCCCACCGCATGGCCGGGGTCAATGCCCAGGTCCTGCCAGGCCTTATCAATTTCATCTTCTTTGAAACCCACCATGGCAATACGGGCAGCGCTGGTAATTTTCATGGCCGCAAGCTCGTATTTGTCTGCTACCTCTGCAAGTTTACGCAGATTGTCCGCAGTCACCAGCCCAAGGGGGAAGTGGGGGACAATGGCGTATGACTCTTTATCTTTTTGCAGAACTGCGCCTTTCTCTCCGTCTTTCAGCATTTTGATCTCCTAGAAAGTATTAATATGGAGCCGATGACCATGTTATCGCCGGTCGTCAGCAAATTATTGTTAAGTTGCAGTGCTTCTTAATAGGAATAATTCCTAAAAGCAAGGAAAACTTGAACATAAGCTTAAATAATCATTTGTTTTCCTTGCTTGTTGCCCATGGCTTTTTTATATTCGGATGATTATAGCTCAGGCTTGAAAAGGATCAATTTTTTTGTCTGGCATCGACGCTAATTTTTTTTATTAATAAATATAGATTTTTCAGGAAGGAGAAGTGATGAAATTAGGGATTAACGGTTTGGGTCGTATCGGCAAACTATCGCTCTGGCATCATGTGGGCCGCAAACATTTTTCCGAGCTGGTGGTTAATGTTGGCCGGGAGGTTGGTACCGGTCTTGCTGATATCGCATCAGTTATTGAACGGGACAGCAGTTACGGTCGTCTCGGTACTTATCTCCATGGCCACCAGGCCGGCCGGATGGTGGAGAACATGGACGAAAGCGCCGGTACCATGACCGTAAACGGGGTGCCGGTTACTATTCTTCGTTCGGCCCGTAACCCGCGGGACATTGCCTGGCGGGAGAACGGGGCTCGTCTGGTGGTTGATACCACTGGTGTTTTTAATGATCCAACTGCGGATGCTGATGACCCCAAAGGCTCGTTTCGTGGTCATATGGCGGCCGGGGCGGAAAAGGTGGTATTGTCCGCCCCTTTTAAGATCAAGGCCAAGGGTATGAGTATGCCTGATGATGCTGTTACCACTGTCATGGGGATTAATGGCGATGATTATATCCCCTCCCAGCATAATCTCATCTCCGCTGCCTCCTGCACCACCACCTGTCTTTCTTATATGATGAAGCCCCTGCTTGATCAGATTGGTGCGGCTAATTTTCTCTCTGCCTCCATGGTGACGGTTCATGCTGCCACCGGCAGCCAGAAGGTTCTTGATTCCATGCCCCGGACCGGAGCCATTGATCTGAGGAAGAGTCGCAGTATCCTTAATAATATTATCCTCACCACCACCGGGGCGGCCAAGGCCCTGCGCCTGGTGATCCCCGAGATGAAAGATATCGGCTTTATTGCCGAATCAGTCCGGATCCCCACCTCCACCGGTTCCCTCATTGTTCTGGTCCTGAATCTCCAGGATGATCTGGACAACCCCATCAAGAGGGAAAGGATCAATAATATCTACCGGGATTTTGCCGATAATTCGCCCTATCTGGGTTATTCCGAGGAGCAGAATGTATCAACCGATATAATCGGAACCCCTTCGGCAGCTACCATTATCGAGGCCACCGAGACCCATACCCGGACCGCTTCTCTCAAGGTCAATATAGGTAAATATACCGGCAATGGCAGTGATGAAGTGGTTAATGTGCCGGTGACCCAGGCGGTAATTTATGGCTGGTACGACAATGAGCTGGGCAGTTATACCAATATGCTGGCTGACCGGGTGGTTACCATTGCCGAGCAGATGTTATAGTCTCAGGCGAGGGGTAACGGGCAATATATGATGCGTAATTATTCAGAGCTTGTGGTGGCCGGTCGCCGGGTGCTGCTCCGGGTGGATTTTAATGTCCCCCTGGACGAAAATGGCGAGATAACCGATGATACCCGGATCAGACGGGCTTTGCCCACCATCCAGGGTCTGCTTGCCACCGGTGCCCGTCTCATTGTCTGTTCCCATCTTGGCCGGCCAGGTGGTAAAATTGCTCCTGCGTATAGCCTGGCACCTGTTGCCCGGCGCCTGGCCATGCTGGTGGGTCGGCCGGTTGGTCTGGCTGATGATTGTATCGGCCCCGGGGTGGAGGAACTGGCAGGTTCTCTTGTTGACGGTGATATCCTGATGCTGGAAAATCTCCGCTTCCATTCTGAGGAGACAGCCGGGGATGATGATTTTGCCGCTGACCTTGCCGCTCTTGCTGATGTCTATGTTAATGACGCCTTTGCCGTCAGTCATCGGGCCCATGCCTCGGTGGCCGGGGTGGCTGGTCATTTTGCGGAGAAGGGGGCTGGAACCCTGCTTCAGCAGGAGATGGATTTTTTCCATAAGGCATTCCGTGATCCGGCCCGGCCTCTGGTGGTGCTCATTGGCGGGGCCAAGGTCTCAAGTAAGCTTACTGCCCTGAGAAATATGCTCACCCTTGCCGATACCCTACTCATCGGCGGGGCCATGGCCAATACCTTCCTGAAAAGCCGGGGGGTGGAAGTTGGCTCGTCTCTGGTGGAAGATGACCTGCTGGCAACGGCAGCCTCTCTTCTGGCCGAGGCTGAAGAACGCGGGGTAAAGGTGCTGCTTCCTTCTGATGTGGTGGTGGCGGAAAGCTTCAGCCCGGAGGCAGATCATGGGGTCTGCCCGGTAGCTGAGATTCCCCGGGAAGGTCTTGCCCTTGATATCGGCCCGGCCACGGTTACGTCTTTTGCCGGGGAACTTGCCGGAGCAGGCACCATTGTCTGGAACGGTCCCATGGGTGCCTTTGAGATGGAGCCCTTCAGCCACGGCACCATGGACCTTGTGGCCCGGGTCACTGCCTGTTCTGCTCTTGGTATTGTTGGTGGCGGCGATACCAATGCCGCTGTCCATCAGGCCGGGCTGGCTGACAAAGTTGGTTATATGTCCACCGGTGGCGGTGCCTTTCTTGCCCTGATGGAAGGAAAGAAATTACCCGGGGTAGTTGCTTTATCTTGAATTGATAATCGTATGAGACAGGGACAGGGATGAAGAGAAGACCGCTGATAGCCGGTAATTGGAAGATGCACCTGACCATGGCCGAGGCCGCCAGGCTGGCCGCTGAGCTGGTGGCCCTTGGTCTGCCCTCTGATCGGGATGCCATGGTGGCACCGGCGGCCACCGCCTTTGCTGCTGTTGATAAGGTTATTTCTTCATCGTCCCTTGCCCTCGGGGCCCAGAATGTCTGTTGGCAGGATGAAGGCGCCTTTACCGGCGAGCTCTCTCCCCTGATGCTGAAGGATGCCGGGTGCTCCATGGTGATTGTCGGTCATTCCGAGCGTCGTCAGCTTTTTTCCGAAGATGATCCCATGGTTAACCGGCGTCTGCTGGCCGCCAGCCGACGGGGACTCCTGCCAGTTCTCTGCATTGGCGAGACAATTGACCAGCGCCGGAACGATGAGACCTTTTCTGTTCTGGAACGGCAGCTTCGTCTCGGCCTGGCTGGTCTGGAGCTTGCTGATCAGCCGGACCTGGTCGTTGCCTATGAGCCGGTATGGGCCATTGGAACCGGGCAGACGGCCACCGTGGCCCAGGCCCAGGAGGTTCATTGTTTTGTACGCGGGTTACTTGCGGAGCTCTACGAGAAAAAGATTGCCGATGGTATTAGAATATTGTATGGTGGCTCGGTCAAAGCGCAAAACATTGATGAGCTTATGGCTCAGGAAGATATTGACGGTGCTTTGGTTGGAGGAGCCGCCCTTGAGGCGGGGTCTTTCAGCCGGATAATTAATTTCAAGGCGACTTGAAATTAGATATGCTATAAGATTATAGCCGTAAAAAGAGCTGCAACACAGTAG
>CAZZCA010000021.1:0-8610 GCA_964653055.1 uncultured Desulfobulbia bacterium
TTTTGCATCAAGGCGCCTTCGATTGCCTGTGATATATATTCCCCGTGGTTATAAGTTATTATCACCACGCTTACTAAAGGTTTTTTCATAAGATATGTTTGG
This sequence comes from uncultured Desulfobulbia bacterium, assembly GCA_964653055.1. Classification (GTDB taxonomy): domain Bacteria; phylum Desulfobacterota; class Desulfobulbia; order Desulfobulbales; family SURF-16; genus CAZZCA01. The sequence goes on from CAZZCA010000021.1 coordinate 103, forward strand.
TGTTTTGCAGGTTCAGTTGCCTGATTTTGTTTTTTATAATTTGAGAAAGTTCAACAAAAGCTGAAATTTTGAATACAAAACTCATAGCGAGATAAAAAATAATACCCACTATGATTTGCATACACAATATAATTAAATTGTTAAGGCCTGGAATCCATTGCATACTATAAACGGCCATACCCATTGAAACACTCAATGCAAGGTAAGGAGCAAAATCGCGAATCTGCTCTCTGCATGGGTAGTTAATCATTTTACCGATGTAATAGCTGTTAATATAATATCCAAACAATGAAACAACGATTTGTCCACAAATCAAAGCAGAAATGCCCCAGCGATAAGTGATTGCTATGGAAATAACTATTATTATTTTTTTCAGCACCCCAACACGTAAAACAAGGTCAGAGCGCCCTTTAGCATTTAGAACACTCAGATTAAGGGCTTGAATCGGGTAAAATAAACCAACAACACAAAGCAACTGCAAATAAAGAACGGAAGGTAGCCATTTTTCTGTTAACAGTACAGTAATTAGAGGTTTTGCCACTACAGCCAGACCGATCATTATGGGGAAAATAAGAAATGACAAGGTAGTCAGTGCCTTTCTCATTCCATGTTTTGTACGAACAACATCATCCTGGATAAGTGAAAAAATAGGGAAAGCAACTCGATTGACTATTGCTGACACATTTTTTGTTGGAAGTTCCTGGAGTGTTTTAGCTCTGGTGAAAAAACCCAAATTCGCAGCAAGAAACAGTTTGCCAATGATCACATGATAGATATTTTGAAAAACATTCTCCAGCAGCCCGGACGCGAGAAGTCGTGAGCCGAAAGAAAACATACTACTCAGCGCTTTTAAACTAAAAATTAGTGACGGTCGCCATGAATTGAAAAACCATAATAAAATTGTTCTGAAAAGATTGCTGCTTATGGATTGAGCCACCAAACTCCAAAGCCCATATCCCATAATAGCCATGGTTATACCAATTAATCCAGAAAGAAAAGTAGCTAAAAGGCTTACCTGCAATTGTGTTTTGAAATCCATGCATTTAGTAAGAAGAGTCGTTTGAATTAGACCGAACGAATTAATTACTAAATTGAGTGACAGAACTTGAGTCAAGGCAGTCAATACGGGCTGGTTATAGAAATCAGCAATCAACTGTGCGCAAAGAAAAAGTAAGCCTGCTGATATGAAACCAACAAAAATATTAAAATAAAATACCGTACATTCATCAAGATGCGTGACTATTTTTCTTTGAATAAGCGCTTGACCGAAGCCGCTGTTTATGAAAGATTGAGCAATGGCCATGAAGATTGCCAGCATCCCGATAAGACCAAACTGCTCTGGCAGAAGCAGACGAGCTAAAATAACTGAGATCACAAACTGAATGGACTGCTGGCCGAATCGCTCAGCAAAACTCCAAAAAAGTGCATGTAAAGTTGTTGATTTTAAGCTGTTATTCATAAACTACGGTTTGTATACTATTATGCTGAGTATTCTCATTCATTATTTCAAATAGTCTCGATATGCCTTTAAAGCGCTATGTGCTTCGTCTTTAGATAGATACAAGCTCTTTACCGCTGTAAATCTTTTTTCGCCCATGTAGTGATCAAGCTCAACTGTATGCCCTTGTCGGCTTAGTTTAGTTTTTAACAAATCAAAAAAAATTACAGGATTCTCACAAAAGTCCTCATATTGTACAGACAGTTTCCGAGAAGAAGAAACCTCTGATAACCCTTTATTGACAGCCCTGTTAATATAAGCAATCTGTCCAGCAACTTGTTCAATGGGTGCTAAATCTTTTAGTTCTTGACGTTCAGAAATATCAAATGAATACCATGCATTCCGGCTTCCTAGTTGCCGTTCGCGAGCTCCAAGGACTGATTGAATGTTCATTATAGGGTCACGCTTGATTTGAACAAAAACAACTTTATCGAATATGGAATTTAAGAAAGGAATGTTGTTATTAAACAATAAGCCTTTTGTAGCAAATGGTTTATCAAATACATCCATTATACCAGCCAACTCCGCCAGCATGGTTGCTGTATCCATTGTTTGCCGTAACTCATCATCACTCCATACATCACGAGCTGGAACACTTAAAAACCTGCGCCAAAAATACCAGAACTCATTGGGAGCCAATACCCCGTTCGTTTTTCCATTTTCAGATACGTATTTTGATTGTTGAACAAATTCCCCAAGCTCATCACGGAAATTATATCGAGGGTCTGTCAGCATCAGTTGTATTTTGGCGCCTATAATTGGGGCCTCATAAAAACGGGACAACAGATTCGTTGGGTAAGAAACAATTCCTGTATTTGCAAGCCATTGCATTAACAATGTGGTGCCACTACGTGGCGGCCCCATTACAAAAATTAATGGCATTTTGGGTATTGAATATCGTGCAAGGAGCCCTTGTTCTGACGGCTGCATGTCTGTATTTAGGCTTTTTAATAAATATTCAAGGCCATCATTTCGCTTAAAACCTGCGGTACGTTTTCCAAATTTTTTTGTTGTCCCTTCAGTCATGCCATGCCCATGTATATTATATCTATTATTCTATCCATATCCTTTGATGAGTACCGTTGGTCAATGGGTAAAGGAATAATATCTTCAATTAAAGATTTTTCCTCCGTACTAATGCCTCTATGATGCAATGCATCTATCCAAAGAGAGGGAACAAAAATCATATTTTTTATAAGTAAATCATATAAGCCAGGGTGCGTCAGCATTAGTGGATAACAAAAAGGTCCGTCCACATGATCTAATTTTATTGGAAAGTGGTTGAGCCCCCCCAACGCTTTATGTAAGTGCAGATAATTCTGTTCTCGAACCCTTCGCACATATTCGTAATCAATAGAAGACAAAATGCGTTCGCTAAGACAAGACATTTTCTTGATTTCTGAAAACGCCATTTGTTTTTCATTATCAGTATAATTTTTGTAATATGCTCCAGGTCCACAAACAAGACGACCAATCAAATGTTCCCCATAAAGCGCCTCGCCTTGCGCTATCTCTACAGTATTTTTTTTTGAAAAACCTTCACTTCTGTATAAATAACCGCCATCGGGGACTCCGAAGAACTTTCGTGGGGAATAAAAAACATATGAGCCGGGTAAAGGTGAATCATAAAAAGCTTGAGTATTGTCAACAATTAAATTCGATGAATATTTTTCTGATAGAAACCTAAGATATTCTCCCTTCTGCCCAAAATAATTTACATACAAGAGCATTTCGTTATGTTCTAGCGTTAAGGTTTCAACTAGTTCTAAGTGAGTATTGATATGATAGAATTGATATTCGATTTGATACACATCAAGGGGCTCAATAATGCTGTCGCATATGTAATATGGAATATAAACCTTTTTACACTTTGCCTCTATGAGTGAATATGCAAAACACGAACGCCCACTGTTTAAGTAGGTGGAATTACTGTGAAAATGTTTCTTAACACAAGGAAGCTCAAGCTCAAAGAAGCCGCCAATAGCCCTATTCAAGCTCATGCCCCCTCAATAACAACTGAATTTCTTCTATTGAATTAAACATCATCACATCAATAATGGACAAAAATGGTACAAACTCGTTTGCAACCTGCGAATATTTTATTTCTCCTGTCTTGAGAAAAAATAAATCCAAGCCTTCTTTTTTAAATGATTGCTTATCATATAGAACCTTTCCACCAATAGAATTGATGTAAGTATCTCCACCCAGTCGTTGACAAAGGGCAATAATTTTTTCGCTTCCACGAAGCCTCTTGATATAATGAATAGTTGAAGAGATTAATATCTCTGTTGATATTTCAAGATAAGCACAAACTTTTGTGATTGAATATGATAAAAAACGGGCTATGCATCGTTCTTCACAAGCAAAACATGATTCGAGCAATGGATATACGGTATCGAAATAAGGGGCCTTGCTATAAGCCTGCTTAATGGTTTTTAGCAGCTTTCGATGATTAGAGCCAACTTGCACTTCATTGATGAGTTTATTTGAACTTGCACCAAGTGCCTGTAATGTAATAAGCTGTTTTTTGCCGTTAGAAAGAATGTTATTGCGGTTTATCCACCCACCTTTGATATAGTTTACATCATCATATATTACGAATCTATCCACGGCTGCTATCAATTGAAAATATCCAATATACGGAAAGAAATAGGGCTGCATAATACCAATCTTCATGCCATGTTCCTGAAAGTTAAAATAATTTCCATTGAGGTACCAATCTCTTTCCATCATTAATTATGTAATCAATTATTTCAGTTAATTTCCTTGCGCCAACTCCATTTAAATGATCTGCATCTCTGAAATCATCATTAACAAAACGAGCATCACTCATAAAATCATAATATTCGATATTAGTATGGATTTTTATTACAGATGTAACTGGTAAGTAATAAAAAAGCATTTTGTACTCTTGTGTTTTTTCCAGATACAAGCCAATATATGCAAAAGACAATTGGTAAAAAAATAAAAAACTCAATGGAGTTAAATAACATGGATCAATCCATCAGTTTTGGAGAAATTACCAATTATATTGTTTTTCGTCACGGATTCAGGATATCCTTCTGAACATACATTGTTACTGTCAAAGCAATCATACCTGAAATCATTTATAGCAAAGTTGTATCATATTATAATTTCAGATATTTTTGCAACATCGTCCATACCCAAATCCGGATAAATAGGCAGACAAATAACCTCCTCGGAAATTTCTTCAGCCATCGGCAGATTGGAAGAGCTGGCGGAATTAAGGCCCCTATAGATTGGGAAATGGCTGATTAGCGGATAAAAGTAGCGCCTGGCAAATATGTTATTTTTCTTTAATTCCTCATACAATCCATCCCGTGATTTCCCATATTTTTTCTGGTTTACAAAGATTGGGAAATATGGATGGTTATGTTTTATTCCTTCAATATCATCCAAAAATCTTATGCCTTGAACTCCACGCAAGTTTTTACGGTATTGAAGGGCAATTTCTTTTCGTTTTGAAATATTGTTTTTTATTTCTTTTAATTGCAGCAAGCCCAATGCCGCTTGCATCTCGTTCATTTTGGCATTAATGCCAGGCTGAACAACTGTAACTTCATTTGCGAAGCCAAAGTTTTTTAGATAATCTATTCGTTTTTTTGTCTTTTCATCATGGCATATGATGGCCCCACCTTCCATGGTATTAAAGACTTTAGTCCCATGAAAACTTAAAATTGAAAGATCACCATAGGTTAATAATGAAATTTTATTTTTTTCTACGCCAAAAGCATGACATGCATCATAAATAATTTTAAGACCATAAGTGTCGGCTATATCTTGAATTTTTTCCAACTCACAAGGGTTTCCGTAAACATGGACTGGCAGAATGGCAGTTGTTTTTGGTGTGATTGCGGCTTCGATTCTATCTGGATCAAGATTGCAATAAACAGGATCAATATCAGCAAAAACGGGTGTTATGTTGTTCCAGTGCAGGGCATGAGTAGTTGCTACAAAGGTATAAGGGGTCGTGATTACTTCTCCTGTTATTCGTAACACCTGCAAGGCTAATACCAACGCTAAGGTTCCATTTGCGCACAATGACACATGTTTTACGCCAAGATATTCCGCTAATTCTTTTTCAAACTGCTCATGGAACTGCCCCTGGTTTGTGACCCATTTACTTTCCCATATTTTTTCTAAAGATTTAACAAATTCATCTAATGGAGGTAATGAAGGCTGGGTAACATTAATTCTTTTCATACCGTTTAGTTCCCTTTAAAGAGATAAAAGATCAAATAAATATTTACCATAATTTGATTTGCTTAGTGGCTTTGCCAAAGATTCAAGTTGACTGGAGTCGATAAATCCCTTGCGAAAGGCAATTTCTTCAATACACCCTATTTTTAATCCCTGACGTCTTTCGATAGTTTCAATAAACTTGGATGCTTCTAATAATGATTCACAGGTTCCAGTATCAAGCCAGGAGAATCCTCTGCCCAAAATTTGAACTTTAAGATCTCCACGTTTTAAATATGCATTATTTACAGCGGTAATTTCCAATTCTCCACGGGCAGATGGTTTTATTTCTTTTGCAATGTGGATCACATCATTATCGTAAAAATACAAACCAGGAACCGCATAATTTGATTTAGGGTATTTGGGTTTCTCTTCAATACTTAGCACATTGTTGTCTCCATCAAACTCAACTATGCCATATCTCTCTGGGCTATTTACCCTGTAACCAAATATCATTCCGCCTTTTTTCAGTTGAATGCACTTCTTTAAAATAGGATAAAATCCATGCCCGTAAAACAGATTGTCGCCAAGAATAAGACACACAGTATCATTACCAATGAATTCCTTACCAAGAATAAAAGCCTGGGCCAGACCTTCAGGGTTTGATTGCTCAACATATGAGATATTAAGTCCCAACTGATTGCCGTTTTTTAAAAGTGATCTGAACTGTGGCAAATGATCAGGGCTGGATATGATCAAAATATCACGAATATCAGCAAGCATTAATGTTGAGAGTGGGTAATAGATCATAGGCTTATCATACACAGGCAATAGCTGTTTGTTTATTTCCTGGGTTATTGGATAAAGCCTTGTGCCTGATCCCCCTGCCATAATGATGCCTTTCATAATATCTTTTCCCTAACGTTGTTTCATTCGTCTGTATTTTTGATGTTGTTACTCTGGGTTACCATTTTACACCTCGGAATATCTTATGTGTCTCGATATCTTCTTTATGTTTTTCTACTACGCTAAACATGGAATGAAGTGCCTCATCGGTCAGATAATGGGGTTGGAGGCCGAGATCTTTAAGCCCGGTGTATGTCGGGTTGTAATAATGTTCTTCTTTTTCCACCCGTGGATTCTCAATGCTTTTTATCTCGACATTGTGGCCGCGCTGGTTTCCGACATTGACAACCTTTTTTGCAAGTTCATTGACCGAAAAGGTTTCCGTAACCTGATTGTAGATATTTAATTCGCCTGATGCTGCAGGATTCAGCATGGCAAGTTCAACACAGGCAAGGCAGTCTTTGATATTGAGGTATCCTCTGACCTGACCGCCTTTACCATAAACAGTGAGGGGGTATCCGGCAATCGCCTGGACCACAAAACGGTTAAGAACTGTGCCGAATAATTCATCGTAGTTGAAGATGGTGTTAAGCCGTTCATCGAGGATGGTTTCATCTGTTTCCAAGCCGTAAACAGGCCCCTGCATGAGGTCGGTAACTCGCATTCCCCAAGTCCTGACGTAAAACCAGAGCATGTCAGTGTCCTGGACTTTAGTGGTGTGGTATAGGGAACTGGCCTGGCGCGGGTAGAGAAATTTGTCTTTCCTGCCCTTATGCTCGATTTCGAGCCAGCCTTCCTCAATATCGATATTGGGCGTACCATACTCCCCCATGGTGCCAAGTTTGATGATATGACATTCAGGGGCAAATTTATGCACAGCCCAGGTAATGTTCATGGTGCTTCGCAGGTTATTGGTTAAAGTCAAATCAGCTGCATCATAGTTGAGCATTGAAAAGGGTGCAGATGGCTGCTCCGCGTAATGAATAGCTGCTTCCGGTTTAAATTCATGAAAGACATCGGACAGGAAATTGAAATCACAACAGTCTCCCACTCTGGCTGTTATTTTTTTGCCCGATACCTCTTCCCATATCCGTGTCCGCTTAAGGAGGTTGGGGACTGGATAGAGAGGCTCAACATCATGTTCGCGGCTCATGTTTCTGCGCAGGTAGTTGTCAACGACGTAAACTTCATGTCCTTTATTAGACAGGGCCATGGCTGTTGGCCAGCCTAAATAACCGTCACCACCGAGTATGAGTACACGCATTGTAATGCTCCGTAATTATTTCTTCTTTTTCACCAGGTCAGTATCACTGAGCTGAATGTTCAACACCTTCTAAAGGAGTCAGGAGATTGTTTTCAAGGAGAAATTTCCGCAAGTCTTCCTTGGTCAAAGCTTCTTCTTGGGCGGAGTTATATTGCCGCCCAATTTGACCGGGAATTGTTCGTGGATATTCATATATTATATGTTCATAGACAGACTTGAACGCCGGTGTAATGACAAAATATTTTTCCAGTTCGATGCATCTCCTGGTTTCTTCTTCATTGATCAATTCTTCGTATAATTTCTCTCCAGGTTTGGTCCCAATAGTCTCTAGTGCAATGTCTTTAGGGGCATAGCCGAATTGAGGAGCTATTTCTTCAATCATCACTTTAGCGAGATCCTTGATTTTGATAACCGGCATCTTAGTAACAAAAACTTCACCCCCCTTGGCTAGTATTGCAGAATCCAGAACAAGGCGGACTGATTGCTCAAGGGACATAATAAAACGAGTCATAGAGTCGTCAGTAATGGTAACAGGACCACCTTTGACAATTTGATTCTTAAAAATTGGAATCACAGAGCCACGTGAGCCCAATACATTGCCGAAACGTGTGGTGGCGAAGATAGTGCCGTCAGGAGGGCTAAAGGCGCTTGCCGCTGTCATAAGCCGTTCTCCCATGAGTTTGGTTGTACCCATGACATT
>CAZZCA010000021.1:8710-21527 GCA_964653055.1 uncultured Desulfobulbia bacterium
ATTTTTTTCAGTTATCCGATTGCAGCAACGATTTTTTCAATTTCTTCCTCTTTGAGATATGGGTGCATTGGCAAGCTAAAAATTCTTTTGGAGACACCTTCAGCAATGGGCATACCGCCTGTTTTGTATCCAAGATATGCAAAGGCTGTCTGCAAATGTAATGGTTTGGGATAATACACAGCTGTTGGGACTCCAGCCTCTTTTAATGTTGCCTGTAATACCGTTCGCTCGGTTTCGCTTTTAGCCAAAACAGAATACTGTGCCCAGGCGCTGATATAATCGTCAGGGATGAAAGGCACTTCCACTTTGCCCTGCAGCCCTTCAGAATATTGAAGTGCAACAGACTGTCGATATTCAAATTCTTCTGGAAAAACAGCCAGCTTCTGTAAAAGAATAGCCGCCTGTAATGTGTCGAGGCGCGCATTCAGGCCGGTTCTGATGTTGTCATATTTATGCCCTCCCTTGCCGTGTAAACGAATTGAAGCAACTGTTGCTGCCAATTCGTCGTCATCTGTCAATACAGCGCCACCGTCACCATAACATCCCAGTGGTTTCGCAGGAAAGAAACTGGTTGCGGCAGCATGGGCGAGGCTGCATGCCTTCCTGCCTTTATATTCTGCACCAAAGCTCTGGGCTCCATCTTCCAATACAAATAGATTATGTTCATTTGCAATAGCCATAATTTCATCATAGTCTGCTGGAAGACCATAGATGTCTACAGGGATAATGGCTTTGGGCGATAGTTTGCCTTCTTTGATGACTTTGTTGATGGATTTGTCTAATTTTATGGGGTTGATATTGAAAGTGCGGGGATCAATATCGACAAAAACAGGGGTCGCGCCAAGAAGGGTTATGACCTCTGCTGTTGCGATAAAAGTAAAAGGTGTGGTGAAAACAGCATCACCTCTGCCAATTCCCCGGCTCATTAAGGCCATGAGCAATGCGTCAGTTCCTGAAGAGCAGGTGACAGCATGCTTTACACCGGCATACGAAGCAAGTTGTTCTTCCAGTTCCTTTACTTCCGGGCCCATGATAAAAATGCCGTGGCTTAGAACCTGATTAATTGCAGATTGAATTTTTGCCTGAATATGTTGCTGCTGGGCTTTAAGGTCGATAAATTGGATACTCATTTTGTTCCGTGTGCTTATTTGTGAGTTAGTTTTTTGCCTTTTAATTGGTAAGTGTCGCCGGTGTGTGGGCAGGTGGTTTCAGCTTCGCCGCTTACGGGCAGGTTGAGTTTTTTGCCGAACCGACTCATCCAGCCGGTTTGACGGGCCGGGTTGCCCATTACCAGGGCATAGTCGGGAACATCGCCGGTAACTACAGCGCCTGCACCAACAAAGGCGTATCGGCCTATTTCGATGCCACCGACAATGGTGCAATTGGCACCCAGGGTTGCTCCCTTGCGGACTACGGTTTTACAGTATTCGTTTTTGCGAGGGATGGCGCAACGGGGGTTCATGACATTGGTGAACACCATGGACGGTCCGCAGAATACTTCGTCTTCCAGGGTTACTCCTTCGTAAACCGAGACATTATTCTGGATTTTGCAGGTGTTACCGATTGTAACATTGGGTCCGATGACTACATTCTGGCCGATATTGCAATTGGTGCCAATCTGGCAATTGCCGAGAATGTGGGAAAAATGCCATATCTTGCTGCCTTGGCCGATTTGAACATTATGGTCGATTTCGGCGGTTTCATGGGCAAACCATTCTTTTTTTTCCGCCTTAGATTGGTTGAAGTTTGTTTTCTGCCCGGTTTCCAGTGAAGATTGGCAGGCGTTTAGGATTTTCAAGACACGCAAGCCTTCACTGCCATCGGTACGAGGTGTTTGACGGGAATGGATACATTTCAGGAAATGGGCGCATTCTGCCCGGAGGGGTTCATCCTCTTCCACTGCAACATTAAGGGCCTCTGCCTTATTGGCAATGGGTATATTGTCGCTCCATTCAACTGAGTGCGGGTATAGTTGTAATTTCTCTTCCCATGGGGCTGTGTCGTTAAAAACCGCCATTTGTTTATCGCCAACTACCACGAGTTTTTGTTCTTTGAAGGGGTGGAGCCAGGAGACGAAGATATGGGCTTTTACGCCGCTGGCAAAAGAAAGCAGTGATACGGTGGTGTCTGATATCTGCTGATGGAGGTAATTGCCGCCCTGGGCCTGAACGGAGTCTGGCATTTCGTCTAGCAGGCCAATGATAACAGAGACATCATGGGGGGCAAAAGACCAGAGGACATTTTCTTCCCGCCGTAATTTGCCCATATTGAGACGATTGGAATAAATATAACGGATGCGTCCGAGTTCGCCCTGGTCGATTAATTCTTTTAATTTGAGCAGAGTGGGGTGGTACCAGAGCAGGTGTCCGATCATCAGGATGCGGTTAAGTTTAGCCGCTGTATTAATGAGGTCTTCCCCTTCTGACTCGGAAAGGCAGATGGGTTTTTCCACATAGACATCTTTGCCGGCGAGCAGGGCTTCGCGGATCAGGTTCCCATGGGTTTCGGCCGGGGTGGAAATGGCAACCGCTTTGATTTCCGGGTTGTTGATTGCCTCGGTGAAAGAAGGTGTGATCTTCACCTCGGGATAATCTTTTGTCATCCGCTCAATGGTGTCCGGGGTGGTGTCAACAATGGTATGGAGGGCATCAAGGTTGTTGAAGTTGCGAACCAGATTTTTGCCCCAGTAGCCAGCGCCGATTACGGCAATATTTTTTGATGTAGTCATTTTTTCTTATTTGGTTTTGTTTTATTCAGCTGCCAGAGGGCAAGTTGGGGTCTATTGCTCAGGGTTGGGGTTAGTTTGTCATACTCGGCAGCAGTGAGAACCAGGGTCCTGATCTTCCTCCCGATATATCGTTCTGTTTTTGCGGTCAGGTCAGTCAGGTTTTCCTGGTTGATGTTGCCGACGAGGATGAGGTCGATGAGTCCGGTATCCCTGCCGGCGGCATAGTCGTCAATAAGCAGGGCCAGCTCCAGGTTGCCAAGGCGATTGATGATGCTTTCCAGGATGCGGTCCATGCCCATTGCTTTTTGGACCATGGATTGCAGTTCAGGGAAGAGAGGGTGGCTGGTGTTGGCCTGGTAGTTGATCTGGCGGCCGTTTTTCTTGCTGCTGAGAAGACCGACCTTATTTAATTGCTGGAGCTCATCGCTTGCCTGGCTGGGGGATATGTGTAATTCGCTGGCCAGTTCCCGCAGGTAGGCCTGTTGGCCTGGGTTGAGGAATAGGCGCATGAGGATGCGGATCCTGGTTTTGGATGTTATGAGGCCGTCGAAAATAGATGTCATTGTCATATTGTTCTGAATTTTAGAACAGTATAGCCGGGTGGGAGTGTACCGTCAATAATAAAATGTTTTAAAAAATTCCAAGCCCTTTGTAGCTTAACCAGGTAGACCAGGATAGGTATAGATGGCTGTACAGTCTGTTTTGGTGAGATAGTCAATTTTTGGTAGCGGGATGATTAGGCAGTATGATTGTAAAACAATGAAATGGCGGTATTGTATGAGGGTGGTTTTTTTATATAGGCAGTTGTTGCTGTGTGTGCTGTTTCTGCTGGCTGGTTGCCATGGCTTGGTGGTTGATGACAGCGGGTTGGCTCCAGAGGTTGAAAATGAAAGGGCCGTTGTTGAGAGGGAAGATTGGCCTGGTTTTGCTGGGGTGCGTAAAGGCTTGCTTGCTCGTTATGCGGATGGAACCAGGGAGGCTGAAGCGGCTGCCTTTTTGATAGATAATCTGCCCTTGGTTGATCTGGTGGCCATGGGGACAGATGAGCTGGCGGATAATGTAAATTATGCCTTAATGGCCAGGCGGACCATGAAGTGGGGGCAGGATGTGCCCTGGCCCTTCTTTCTTCAATATGTTTTGCCCCACCGGGTAAGTCAGGAGCCGTTTCAGCCGTGGCGGCTTCAATTTTATGAAGAGCTTGCACCATTGGTTGCAGATTGTGCCACCATGGCGGAGGCGGTCCTTGAGTTGAATAAATGGGTTTTGGGAAAGGCTGGTTTTATTAAGTCCAGGCCCTGGGATCAGAGCATGTTGGCGACCATTAAACGGGGTGGTGGCCGTTGTGAGGAAAAAAGTGCTCTTTTTATTGCTGCTGCCCGCAGCGTTGGGATTCCTGCTCGCTATGCCTATACTCCCCGCTGGCAGTTTATGGATGATAATCATGCCTGGGTTGAGGTATGGGCTGATGGTGCCTGGCGTTTTCTGGGGGCGGCAGAGCCCCGGGTGGCTCTTGACCAGACTTCTTTTAATCATCGTCTGGAGAGGGTGGCCTTGGTTCTGGCTTCGGCCTATGGCAGGCTGGATAGTGAAGCTTTAGATAATGTGTACCGGCGGGGTAGTGACTTTACCCTTTATAATGGCACGGCTTTATATGCGCCGGTTGGTCGTCTGGATGTGGTGCTTTTTGATGATGTAGGCGAACCGCTGGTGGGGGAGGAGGTTTTTCTTTCTCTTTATAATTATGGCTCGTTACGACCCATAGCCCGGTTAATTACTGATGAAGATGGGGCGGGGGCAGTCGATCTGGGTAAGACCACGGTCATGGTGACTGCTGCCAGGGGTAATAAAAGTGATTTTGCCCTGGTAGAGGTGAGGCCGGGCGCGGTTTCCCGGGTTGAGATGGTTCTTGATAATTGGAATCTGGCAGAGGGTGATTTTCAGTTTCGTTATGGGCTCGGCCCTGGGGAGGCTAATGATCCGAAGTCGGAAGCTGGCGGGCCTGAGGCTGAATTGAAGGAACAGTGTAAGCTGCTTGGTGCCAAGCGTCAGGAGGGGCTTGATCGTTTTGTGAAGCTTGTTTCTGGTAATGGTCTGGATGCTAATTTGACGGCATCGTTAAATGCTGCTGCCGGTGGGGTTCCGGAGTCTTTGCTTGCGCTTGCCGGGGTTGATTCGGAAAATAAGAAAATTTTGCGGGAATATCTGCTTCAGGCAGAATCCAAGGACCTTCTTGAGGTGAAGGCAGGGGAGCTGCTTTTTGAAATTGACCTTGCCACAGCTTCCAGAAAGGTTCGGGAGGCCCACGACCTGGTCTATGATGATGATATCTTCCAGCGCTGGGTTGTGGATGGTCGGATCTATTATGAGCCGTTCAGCCATTGGCGTAGGGATGTGACCAGGTATATTGAGGGCTGGCCACGGGACCTTGCCTCTCTGGTGGAGCAGGTTGATTCGCATGTGTATTCGTTGCCTCGGGCCAGGGGCAGTTATCTTGGGCCGCTGCTGGATCCAGGGCAAATTATTGAGGCTGGGCTGGTTACCGATGAAGTTGAGCGGATTATTGTGGCGGTGGCCTTGTTGCGGGCCGCTGGTGTTCCGGCGCGATATGATGGTGATAATGATTGGCTTGAGTATTTTGATGGCTCGGACTGGCAGGTCATGTTTCCGGCAAAACTGAATGATTCTGCTCAGAACTCCAGGCAGGATGATGCTGTGGTTGAGGTTCGCTTTGTTTGTGGAGGTGGTGAGTTATGCTCGGAGGTGCTGGAGTATTATAAGGATTTTACGGTTTCACGTTTTGCTGAGAGGGGTTTGTGGCAGGGCCTGAAGCCTGAGGGTGAGGTGGATGATGAGTCCGGGGTTTATCGGTTTTTTCTGTCGGCGGGGGACTATCAATTGATAATTGGTCGTCGTAATGAGAATGGGGAACCTTGGGTTCGGGTTATTCCTTTTGGGGTTGAAGCAGGAGGTGAAAGCAGGCTTGAAGTTGACCTGGCTGATATGTTCCGGGATTCAGGTGGTGAATAAGGGTTTTCCCGAGACGAGGGGTTGGGCGGCTGTGGCAAATGCCCCTTTTGTTGGGTTATCTGCCACAGGTTCAGGCGATGAGTTTGTTCTTTTTTTAGGAATTGTTGATTTTCCCGGAGTTATCTTGCGGATTTAGCACGAAAAAAACCCGGATATAGTATGGGTATGAGTTGCAACTTTAGCTAAAAGGATTATATTCAGTCAGTTGTGTTTAATGAGGTTAATAAGGTACGCGGTCGATTTAATAATTTGGCTGTGGAAGGAACAGATAAATAAGGGGCATCTGCTGATGTTCCGCTGTCTGAACAATGGGAGAGAAAATGAGCGGAAAAAGAGGATTTGGATCTGTTGGTCGTTTTGTCGGCCTGGGCTGCATGCTGGTAATGATGGCTGTCCTGCCGCAGAATGCAGTGGCTGATGAGGAGCTGAGTAATACTGATTGTATAAAATGTCATGCCGAAGCTCCCCAGGATATTGAGGCCAATGGTGGCAAGCATAAAACAGATGTTACCTGTATGGAATGTCATGAAGGGCATCCCCCCCGGGTAATGGAGATTATTCCTTCCTGTAATAATTGTCATGATGGCGAAGATCATTTTACCCTGGAGAATTGCCTTGACTGTCACTCCAACCCCCATAAGCCTCTTGAACTTACACTGAGCAAAGAGATTACCGACGCCTGTCTCACCTGTCATACTGAGCAGCGGGAGAAGCTGGTGGCCCATGAGAGTTTCCATACATCCCTGGCCTGTACCGCATGTCATGATGTTCACGGTAAGGTTCCTGAATGTGTGTCCTGTCATGATTCCCATTCCGACAATATAGTCCAGGCCGATTGTGGTCGTTGTCATGAAGCCCATAAGCCTCTTGCCGTTGTCTACAGCGAAGATGTTCCGTCCAACCAGTGTGCGGCGTGTCATGAAGATGCTTTCAGTCAGCTTGCTGCAAGCCCGGCCAAGCATCATGATGTGGCCTGTGCAACCTGTCATCAGGAACAGCATACCATGGTTCCGGAATGCGCCGATTGTCATGGCAAACCCCATCCTGACGGAATCCTGTCTAAGTTCCCCACCTGTGGTGATTGTCATGGTATTGCCCATGACCTTAATAATTGGGAAGATCAATAAGATTGCATAGGTGGAGAGAATGAAGAATAAAGAGTTTTTATTAGCCGGTGCAGTTGCCCTGGTGGCCGGCTGCGTCAGTCAGCCGGTGGCTGAACAGCCCGAGACAATGGTTGTAGCTTCATCAGCCATTGAGGTAGAGGCGGTTTCCACATCTGGTTCCATAGCTTCGGCTGCCCCGGCAGTTCCGGTGGTGGAAGAGGCTGGTCCTAGAGCTGCTCTGTATCGGGATGAACCGGTGATGATGAACCCGGTTCAATGTGGTCAATGTCATATCGATATTTATCAGCAGGTAAAGAATGACGGCCAGAAACACCAGTTCCAGTGTCTGGACTGTCATCAGCAGCTCCATGCCTATAATCCGGTTCGTCAGAACTGGGCTGAGATCATGCCCCAATGTGCAAGTTGTCATGATTTACCCCATGGAGATAAATTTGCCGGTTGTCTGGACTGTCATCAGAACCCCCATACTCCCCTGGCAATACCTCTGGCCAATATTGAAGAGTCCTGCGGCACTTGTCATGCCGGCCCTAATGGTCAGCTTGAGAAGTATGCCAGCAAGCATACCGAGCAGGGCTGCGGGACCTGTCATACCGAGCATGGCCTTATCCCTTCCTGTATGGAATGTCATGAACCCCATCTTGAAGGTCAGCAGGATGCTTCTTGTCTGGCCTGCCATCCGGTGCATATGCCGCTGGAGATTACTTATGATGAAGGTGATCAATGGAACTCCACCTGTGGCGCCTGCCATGATGGTGTGTATGAGCCGTGGTCCCAGACCCCAAGTAAGCATGGTGGTGTGAATTGTGGTGAATGTCATATCAGTCATGGTTTAATTCCGGACTGCCAGACATGTCATGATGAACCCCATGATAACCGCCTGCTTAAGAAATTCCCCAATTGTCTGGACTGTCATTTAGATGTCCATGATCTGCCGGTTGGCGATTAGAAAGATGCAGGTTTGAACGATGAACATGGTTTTTCTCAGGGGCCATGCTTGATGGCCCTGTAATATATTTTGGTTAGTTGCCTGCCCGGTTATGTCTTGATAGCCGGGCAGGTCCCTTTATGGATCTTTTGCCGTGTGAAACATTATTGTGAGCAATGTTGTAAATGATCTTCGGGCTCTTTATCGGAACGCCCGACGGATGGCTCGTTCCGATGATGTAAATGTCCTTCTCGATTATCTGGTTGAGGATTTGGTGTCCAATACCGGCTTTGAACGGGTGCTTGTTCTCAGGCTGGATCGTTCTGAAAATATGCTGAGGACCATGGCCTATTACGGTTTCCAGCATCTGGCCAGTAAGCCGTATCAGGTTCCTTTTTCTCAAGTTCAGGGTCTTTTGCGCAAGGTTTATGTTGATCGGGAACCATTGAATGTCATTGGCTTTTCCTCGATCATGGCGGGTTTACCCCTGGCCCCGGTTAATTGCCGGATTCTGCGGGATGATTTTCATCAGGGCGGGGAAGGCAACCGCCGGCCCCGGATTAATTTATGTGTGCCTGATGTTGATACGGCCTCAGTTGACCTCGGTCAATATGGCGATATTAATCGTTGTTCCATGATCACCCTTGATCATGACGATGGAATTATCCCCACCCTCCTTGGTGAAATCGATTCTTTTCTTGTCCTGCCCATCTGTGGGGATAGGCATTTCTATGGTTATGTTCTGGCGGACAAATCTCTTGCTGGTGTTCCGGTAAGCTATGAGGAGATAAGACTGCCGGCAGCCATCACCTCCCATGCCTCTTATGTGCTGGGCCAGGCCCTTAAGCAGAAGAAGATGGTGACCAAGATCTCATCTTCTCTGGAAGAGATTGAAAGGCTCAAGAGCTTTTATGAATCCATTATCCAGAACCTGCGCAGCGGGATGATTACTGTGGATAAATTCATGAAGATCTCGGGCCTTAATCGGGCGGCTGAGGTGATTCTTGGCTTTGATCGGGATGAGCTGATAGGAACCATGGTGGACGATCTTTTCGATGCGGAAGAGCGGCAGGAGCGCTGTGTTTTTCTGGATTCGGCTGATGATATGGATGCCTGCATGGGGACGGTAACCGAGGTTACCATGCGTAAGAAAAATCATGAAACCTTCCCGGCTGAGGTCTGTTTTTCAGTGATCACCGATACCAATAATTCGGTGGAGGGTTTAAGCTGTATCTTCAGGGACATCAGTGCCCGCAAGGTTTTGGAAAATGAATTGGCCAGGATCGACAAATTGGCCTCTTTGGGCGAATTGGCTGCTGGTGTGGCCCATGAGATCAAGAACCCGCTGGCTGGTATTGCCGGGGCCCTGCAGGTATTGTCGCGAAGCTTTGATCAGGAGAGTCCTCATCAATTTATCTTCAATGAGGTCCAGAGCCAGGTCTGGCGGCTTGATAATTTTATCAATGATCTTCTTCAGTTTGCCCGGCCGGGCCAGACATCTTTTTCCGAGATTGATCTGGCGGGGATTATCGATAAATCTCTGTTTTTGACTGTGACCCAGATCAACGGAAAAGAGATAAAGGTTTCCCAGGATTTAGCCGATGATTTACCCCTGATTGAAGGGGATGAAAGCCAGTTGCAGCAGGTGTTTTTGAATATCATTATTAATGCGGTTGATGCCATGGAAACTGGTGGATCTTTGATTATCGGCACCGAGTGGTTGCCACCGTCACCAGTGGATGGGGCGGTAAAATGTCAGAAGCCTGGATGTGGTGGCTCAGATGGCAGGGTCGCTATTACCTTTCGCGATGATGGTAAGGGTATTGAGCCGGAATCCATGGAGACTATTTTTAACCCGTTCCATACCACCAAGAGTAATGGGACTGGCCTGGGTCTTTCCATCTCCCATCGGATCATGGAGCAGCATGGTGGTACCATTGATGTGGACAGCCGGATCGGGATAGGGTCATCCTTCATCGTATATATGCCGGTATGTCGGTATGATGGTGGGGATCAGGCTGCTTTTGCTCCCGTGTCAGGTGGGCAGAATATTGTTTAAGCTTAAATTTTTTTGTAGATTACTAATTTTCACTAAATTGTAGATCATGGGTTCAGGGATGAATAAACATCGAATTTTGGTTGTCGATGACGAGAAACTGGTTTGCTGGTCGCTAAGTGAGATGCTCGGTGATGCCGGCTTTCAGGTGGAGACGGCGTTAACCGGGGCCGAGGCCATGGCTCATTTCGAGAGTTTTCAGCCGGAGATGATTCTGCTCGATGTGCGTCTGCCTGATGCCAACGGGGTGGAGTTGCTTGCCCGCTTTAAGGCGATGAATGAAAATGTGGTGGTGTTGATGATCACTGCCTATGCTGATGCTGATTCAGCGGTTAATGCCCTTAAGGCCGGCGCCGATGATTATATCGGCAAGCCATTTGATATTGACAAGATCCGTCATATCGTCGAGCAATGTTTTGAAAAACAGAACCTGCGCCAGGAGGTTGATGGTTTTCGGCGTGAGCTCCGCAAGAAGTACGATTATGATAATCTTATCGGGAACTCAACCAAGATTATTGATGTCTTTAAGATGATCAAGGTCTGTGCCGAGACCGATGCCAAGATTGTGCTGGTATTGGGAGAGTCTGGAACAGGCAAGGAGCTGGTGGCCAGGGCTATTCATTTTCATTCAGCTCGTAAGGATAAACCATTTATTGAGACAAATTGCGCAGCCATCCCGGAAAATCTACTGGAAAACGAGCTGTTTGGTCACGAAAAAGGTGCTTTTACGGATGCCTCCCAGAAGCATCAGGGGATATTTGAGGCTGCTACTGGCGGCTCGGTTTTTTTAGATGAGATCGGGGATATGCACCTTACCATGCAGGCCAAGATCCTGAAGGTGATTGATTCCAATAAATTCAGGCGTCTTGGTGGGGCCAAGGACATTAACGCCAATGTCCGGATTATTGCAGCGACTAATCAGCATCTGCAGGAAATGGTTAGTGATGGCAGGTTCAGGGGTGATCTTTTTTATCGGCTAAATGTAATGACTATTAATCTGCCGTCCCTGCGCGAACGAAAAGATGATATCCCGTCGCTGGTGGCTTATTTTATTGAACGGATCAATGAAGAGTATGGTCGGTCGGTGCAGGGAATCTCGCCTGAGGCCCTGGGCTCACTTACCCGCTATAATTGGCCGGGTAATGTGCGGGAGCTGCGAAATGCAGTGGAGCGGGCCATGATGCTGGAGGAGGGGACGGTTCTGAGTCGTGGTGCTTTCAGTCCTGAGATCAGAGATAATGGAGGTGGAGGCGATCCGAGCGGTTTACCGTCAGCAGTTGTTCAACCTGCAGCTATCTCCGGGGATGGATATATTACCCTGCCACCGGAAGGGATCTCCTTTCAGGAGGTTGAGGTTGAGCTGATCCGCCAGGCCCTGGGACGATATGATGGGAATCAGACCCGGGCGGCTAAATGCCTGCATCTGACCCGTGATACCCTCCGTTACCGGATTAAAAAATATGGCTTGTAGTTTCTATACCTGATATATGGAGTTGCTGTTTGAATGGTTAGGCGATAATATGGCATGAATGGTGCAATATTTATTTGTTAATAGTTTTTTGCAGGGGCTTTTGCCCCATCAAATGTTTTATGAGGTAGTATTATGAAGAAGATTCTGGCAATGTTGTTTTTTGGGATGTTTTTGTCGGCAAGTTCTGCATTTGCCACAACGGTTTATCTCACTGGCTCGGTTGATAGTCTAAATGGTTATGAAACGGCTAATACTGGAATAACCCTGGATTCACCGGTTTCCCTTGAGCTTGAGTGGTTATTTGAGCCAAGCAATCATAACGATTTTGATGTTGAGTTTTTCAGTGGTACAGAAAGCCAATCTGGAATTGAATTCACCTGGACTAATTATCTTACCTTAAGTGTAGGTGATGTGATAATTTCTGAGACAATTGATGATTCCCAGATTAGGCCAGAGGCTCAATTTTCTTTGGGAATTCTTGATAATATTTCGTTGAATTACATAGATTATGAAATGGTTGGTGCTACTGGAGGAGATATCTGGGAAGTGCTTTTACAAGCTGATCCTGGCACTGGAGTTCTTTCATTCTCGATTAGAGATGATGACGCTGGCGCATCTGACTGGATTTCCGGATCTCTTGAGGCGCATGTATGTGATTCTGGTCATTTGTTAAATTGTATTACTTCCACTGGTTGTTATAATGCTGGAGGTGATTGGGTTGATGGTACTTGTATTGCAGTATGTGATGCCGAACATATGGACTTATGTTCTACCGAAGGTGAATGCTCAGGGGCTGAAGGATATTGGTATGAGGGACATTGTGATTCGTCACCCACATGTGATCCGGATTATCTTCATTATTGTTTAGAATCATTGGATTGCCGATCTGCCGGTGGTTATTGGTATAATAGTCAATGTAATATGTATTCTACCCCTTCCAGCGATTTCGGTGCTGATGGCATGGCAGATATTCTGCTTAGGCATAGTGGTCGTGGTCAGCTCTGGCTCTATGAGATGGATGGCAATACTATAGCCGCCAGTAATAATATTGGTGGTTTGAGTACTGATTGGGAAATTGCAGCAGTTGCGGACCTTGGCGGTGACGGTAAGGCTGACATTCTGCTCCGTCATAGCGTTCGTGGCCAGCTCTGGCTCTTTGAGATGGACGGTAATATTGTTGCTGACAGTAATAATATCGGTGGATTGAGCACTGACTGGGAAATTGCTGCGGTGGCTGATTTCGGTGGTGATGGCAAGGCGGATATTCTGCTGCGCCATGTAACTCGAGGTCAATTATGGCTCTATGAGATGGATGGTCATATTGTTGCTTACAGTAATAATGTCGGTGGTTTGAATCCTGTGTGGGATGTGGTAGGGGCAGCTGATTTTGGGGTATCCGGTCAGGCGGATATTCTCCTGCGTCACAGCACTCGAGGTCAATTATGGCTCTATGAGATGGATGGCCATATTGTTGAGCGTAGTT
>CAZZCA010000022.1:0-8261 GCA_964653055.1 uncultured Desulfobulbia bacterium
CCCCTGTGGTCAAAACAGCATTTGCCGCCTTTGACAAGATCTTCGCCTGATCGTCCGAGTTAAAGAAAAATCAAACATAAAAAAAGGCAGCCAATGGCTGCCTTTTTTTATGGAACGTCAATTAGACTTAACGCTTGATATTAATCAAATCATTCATCATGTCATCAGTTACAGTAATAATTTTGGAGTTGGCCTGGAATGCGCGCTGAACAGTAATAAGCTTTACAAACTCGGTTCCCAGATCAACATTTGACATCTCCAAGGCGTTGGGAGCTATAGTCCCCAGACCATTACTGCCTGCAGTGCCGGTAATTGGGGCCCCGGACTCCGAGGTCTCGGTATAGATATTACCACCACTCTTATGCAGCCCTTCCAGACTGGCAAAATTAGCCAAAGCCACCTGGGCCTTTTCCAGAACCTGGCCATTGGAGTAATTACCGGTAATAATACCATCGGTATTCACCGAAACAGACTGGAGAAAACCGGAGGCATAACCATTCTGATCCTGAAAAATAGTGGTTGAACTATTGGCATACTGGGTTGTGGACAGAGCCTCAGGAGAAAATTCACTACTCACCACATCCCCCTGCTGGCTACCGTCTTCACCGCTGACATCTGCCTCCAGGGTCAAAAAGGATGTGCCGCCCATAGGTGCGGCAATTCCGGCATCATCCCAGGGGTTACTGCCGGCACTGGCAACTGAAGATATCTCCAAAGCACTCTGATAACCTGTGGCGGCAGCCTCATCGGCCCGGCGATCAGTCATCACCAGACGACCGGTAAAATCAATCTCCGAGTCACAGTCAAAATTGTCCTCCAGCCAATTCAAAAGGTCCTGAACTGTTCCGGTATTGGTAGCTGTTACCGCTGTACTCACCGTAAAATCTGCAGTACCACCACCCACCGGCACTGCAGTTCCATCACCCTTAAAACCCTGAAAGCTGAAAATGTCGCCATCGGCCACAGCTGTTCCGGTGGCATCATAGACATTTGTCCAGGATGAGTTAGAGGTGATCACCGGAACGGTGGCACCTGCACTGAGACCCTGTCCCTGGGAAAAGATCTTACGCTTGGGTGTGGTGATATTCAAGATGGTCTGGCCATCAACCCCGGTTTCCCCAAAGGGGTTGGCGTCATCATGGGTGGCAGGCGCGGTTATGGTACCATCCGCAGTCATGCCAATAACCTGGAGGCCGGAATTGCCGCCGGTGAGATCGGTCATCTTCAAGCGGCCAAAGGCATCTATAGACGCCGTACAGTCAAAATCAGCACCAATTGCATCAAGAAATTCCTGAACCTTGGCATCCCGGTTAACATTATAGGTCATTGAAACCCGGCTACCATCATGTTTAAAGCCATCGATGCTGACGGTATCACTGGTTCCGACATTTCCATCACCATCGAGCTGCAGGCCATTCTGGTCATAGACATTACGCCAATAGGTCTCAGCCGTAATGAAATCTGCCCCTGCCACATTTGAATCCAGGGCTCCCAACTCACTGACCAGCACCTGACGGATGGTACTGGTCTGTCCGTTATACTGGGCACCGAAATTAAGCTCAACAGTCTGATCCACCTCTGCACCGGTGAAATTGCACTCAAAACTATAATAAGAATCGGTATTTTCCAAAATAATCCTATTATCATCCCGGGCCGGATTGACCTCTCCGTCCGGGGGCACATTATAGGCTACCATCTCCCGAACATTGCCTGCCGTATCAAACTGCATCATCCCATAAAGCAATGCACCAGCCCCCTTATGTTCATTATAATTAAACTGGGTATCAGGGGCGTAGACCATCTGCTCGCTCGCACTGAGATTACGCATGTCTTCCGAGGGATCACAGGTAACCAGAAACTCCCATTGGTTGTCCTCTGTGGTCCGGTCAAAATAAACAGTAACATCATGGCTGGCGCCCTTGGTGTCATAGACTTTGATCGAGGTACTATACTCGTAAAGCATGGACTCGATGGGAGATGTGGGATTGACTGCAGCAGTATTGGTACCGTTCCAGGCCTCAAACAGCCTCAGCTCATTGGTCTCGTTATTCTCCCGGGCATCGAGGTTGGCAATCACCTCAATCTCCTGGGTTTCCACCGGCGGGGTGGTCTTGTCTATCCGCATGTCACCAATGGTACCGGCCCGTTCACCGCTGATCTGATCAATGCCCCAGCCCTGGGCAAAATAACCCATGGGGCTGACCAGGTATCCTTCCTGATCAAAACGGAATTCACCGGCCCGGGAATACATGTCTGCCTCGGAATTATCCTGGGCCCGTAACATGAAAAAACCCTGGCCACCAATGGCCATATCAGTGGCACTGGTGGAGGTCTCAAAAGAGCCCTGGGCAAAGAGGCTGTCCACCGTACTGAGAGTTACCCCCCTTCCCACCTGGGCTGCGCCGGAGGCGGTGGAAACCGACTGGGACAAAACATCCTGAAATGTCGTCCGGCTGGACTTAAAGGCAAGGGTATTGGTATTTGCCACATTATCACCAAGAACTGACATGGCGTTACCCATACTACTCAAACCACTGATACTCGAATAAAGCGAACTCGAAATAGCCATTCTATTTCCTCCTTAAGCTGTTTTCTGTCCCTTGAAAAAGCATATACATTAATTTCAATTAACTACTGAGATAACATTACCAACATCACTCTCTATATATTGATCAACCGCCAGCATTGCCTGGCCACTTTCGAAATGGATTCCGGTTACCCGGCCGCTGCTGCGATACTGGGCCTGGATAGCCTGGCCTGATCCGTTATAGGCCTTGAGAACATAAGAATATGCACCGTCTTCCACCCCATTGCCCTGGGTATCTTTACCGTCCCAATTAAGATCATGGGCACCGGCTCCCAAGGGACCCATGTCCATGGCCCGAACCAGAGCACCGCTGCTGTCGAAGATTTCCACCACACATGAATTACTGTCTTCCGCCAGAACAAAACTACCGTCACCAAAATCCTCGCCATTGACCCCCATGGTATTGCCATTGATCACAACCTGGCTATCAAGGAGGTCTAATAATTGAAGATTATTCTGGGACTTCTGGTAATCAAGGAGCTCTGCCGTGGTATCCGCCATCTTCATGGTGGCCTCCATATTACTGAACTGGGCAAGCTGGGAGGCCATCTCATAGGAGTCCATTGGTTTCATCGGATCCTGGTACTGGAGCTGGGTGATGAAGAGCACCATAAAATCATCACGATTAAGTTCCTTTTTGCCCACTGGTTTAAACATGTTGGTTTCCTGAACCATGGGTAGAGACTCAGAGGTCATTCCGATATTCATTACTGCTCCTTAACTTCGGCTGTTTATTGCCATAATTAATCGACCTGGCTAAACAACCAGATTTATTTTACCTGAACCCTGCCCCTGCAGGCGGGGCAGAGGGTTGCGCTCAAGACCTTCGTCCTGCTGCTCCCTGCCGGCAGAATTATCCTGAAAATTCATTTTCTTTTGCTGCCAGACATGCTGCCTTGGGTCATCATCCTTACCATCACCGACATTACATTCATTAAGGACAAACCCGCGTTCTTCCATCTGGCTACGGAACTGCTCAAGCCC
Organism: uncultured Desulfobulbia bacterium; assembly: GCA_964653055.1. Taxonomy (GTDB): domain Bacteria; phylum Desulfobacterota; class Desulfobulbia; order Desulfobulbales; family SURF-16; genus CAZZCA01. The sequence continues at coordinate 3,572 of CAZZCA010000022.1, forward strand.
ACTTTCAAGGATCTCCTTGACTCGACTGTTCTCCGGGCTGAACATCACACTTACCTGCTCATCACGAACAACGAGATCAATCCTGATCTCGCCAAGCTCACGGGGATGTAACTGAAGCATAAGGTGATGTTCCTGGCGGGCAAGACCACGCCAGATTGTTGAAGAAACCTGGTCAACAACCTGCTGTTGCTGAAGGTGAATAGACTCGGCAATAAGCGGCCTTTCCGCCACCACCTTCTCTCCACCTGCCATGGGCAAAGGTTGCAAGGGCTTCAGCCCGGGTAACCAGGCTGGTGGCCGATCACTATTGCGGAGGGTAAAGGAGGTCCTGGGTTCAATCCTGTCTGAAATAAAAGAAAAAAGACTCTCAGCAGCAGATGGCTCTTCCAGAGGATAGACTGGCTGATTATTCTCTGAGCCTGTGCCAGGAATATCTAGCCCTGAAGCCAAATCGGCCTGCTCCAAAAAATGATTTAAGGCAGCAACAGGACGGCTGGCAATATGAACTTGGCTGAGCTCAATTGTCCGGCCCAGGGCCTGAAAGACATCTGCCAGTGACTTCTGGACCACCGGCGACCATTTTTCACCAGCATCACCAACCCCTGCCTGCTGAAAGACATTCTCCAACTCCCAAAGAAAGGATGGTAGGTTGATTTTGCCTTGTTGCTGATTGATATCATTTACGCCGATTTCAAGGAATTTAATTAATCGATCAAGAGACATTCGGCCCCAATCCTGATCCGAGACAAGCACTGAACTGAAAGGGAGACGGCCAGACTTGATAGATTCAGGATCGACAGGTAGGTCAGGATCTGGGCCCAGGGTAGTGAAGGTAAACAGCTCAGGCAATAACTCAACCTGACGGCTCCGCTGCACTCCTGCCTGCTGGAGAATGTTCTGCAAGGTCTTTAACTCTGAGCCTCCAAGTTCAGCATGGATTAAGGGCAGTGGTTGCGCCATCTCATTTTCAAAAGCATATTGCTTAAGATCTGCCAGCAAAAGACGCAAATCGATCTTTTCGTCCCCCCGCACCGATCCCTCAATCAAACCTGCTGCCTGGGCCGGATCAACTCCAACCTTGACCAGCATGGTCTCGAGAAACGGCAGTTCTGTCTCCGGCACAGCAACCAGGGGAGGCTCAGTCAGCTTTGCCATCTGACCCCGCAAAGTCATGAGCAGGTCGGCAAGGTTAAGGACGCCATCCTGATCAACTTTCTGAAATAACTGCTGACAAGACGGCTCATTCATTCCAGCATGCAGGGCAAGATCCTGCAAAACGGCAGGATCAGGAATTATTACCTGCCATTGACCAGGGGATAGATGATTTTCTGCGATATTTTCAATATCAGTAAAAAACTTACCAAGAAGTTCGGGCAAAGACGGGTCAAAATGGGGCTTGTCACCATCAATTGCAGATGACAAATGGGATGTCAGTAATTCAGTCGAGAGAAAAGATTCAGCAAGACCCAACTTATCGACAAAGCTATGCTCAGCTCTGGTCAAAGACTGACCAAGGAAAGAGGCAAAGGAGGAATCACCAACAGAATCGACATCCACCTTTATCGGCAGCTCAAGACCTGGTGATGACGGAATCAATGATTGCAGGAAAATAGACATTAGCCCTCTTAAGACTTTAAGGAAAAAGTCATTTAATGAAACTTATGCCTATCCAAAAGCAAGGAGAATGCCAGCAGGAGCTGATATGTGACCGCAAAAAAATATTAAAGGAAAAGCAATGATATTCCGAAGAGATAAGTTTTTGTTAATTTCGAAGAAACCCCAGAAAGCCAACTTGAGCCACTAAATTTCAAGAGAACCCGCCATTTATTGAGGAAAAAATTTCCCACCTGCCAAAACAGTCTTTCCTTGCTTGCTACCTCTTTTAATCAAAAAAGCAATTTCAACAATTAACAGCCGGCAGCAAGAAAACTTTAAAAAAACACACACACCTTTTTCATCGTTTTCCTCAATTACATTATTCAGATCAAACACTTACAGACCAAGCAGCACAAACCGTGAAGAAACAGGATGATAGGACATACAGATACGGGCCAGAAAAGGCTTGCATAAGTCATGGAAGAAGGGTATTTGAGAGCCACTTATTATTTACTTAAATTTATATTTTATATCCTCTATATACGGACCTCGACACATTATCATGCTGGCCAACCTCGTAGCCTTACCTCGTCTATCCCCAATAAGATTTTCGTTAATTATCTCCTTCATTCTACTTATCTTCAGCCAGAAGGCGCTGGCCCTTGACCTTACCTTCTCCTGGAATGCCAATCCGGAGGAAAATATTGCCGGCTACCACATCCATTACGGAACAGAGTCCCAGACCTATACCCACTTGGTTGATGCCGGAATGCCGTCAATGGCGGCCGATGGCAAAGTCACCTTCACCATTAATAATTTATCTGATCAAATTGATTATTATTTCAGCGCCACCGCCTATGACGAGGATGGTTTAGAAAGCGAACTTTCCCGGGAAGCTGTCTGGATTTCGTCTACAGCTTTTCCCGCAGAATCATTAGATGATTTATCAGAAGAATGGCATATCGTGGCAACAGCTGACTTTAACGGGAACGGAGAATATTCCGCTATCCTTCGTCATCATAATGATGGTCAAATATGGCTGTTAATTATGGACAAGGAAAATATTATTGATAGTAAGAAAATTGCCAATCTTAGCAATAACTGGGATATTGCTGGAGTTGCTGATTTTACCGGAGACGATACGGCTGATATTATTCTCCGTCATCGCGAACGCGGTCAACTATGGCTCTATGAAATGAACGATAATTCTATCACTGCCAGCACTAATATTGGCGCCCTTCATCCAGACTGGGAAATAGCAGGAATTGCCGATTTTTCAGATGACAATATAGCCGACCTTCTTTTACGCCACATTGAACGTGGTCAGCTTTGGCTTTATGAGATGAACGGAAATTCAATTATTGCCAGTAATAATATCGGGGGATTATCAACTGACTGGATCATTATTGGAACAGATGATCTTAATAATGACCTGATGACTGATATTCTCCTGCAAAATCAATTTTCTTCCGAATTATGGCTATTAATCATGGATGGCTATCAACTAATCGATGGTCACCCTGTCAACCAATAGCAAAAGATATTTTTAGTTTACTCCCCTCCCCTTAGCTTCTACCTCCAAGCAAATCAACAAATAATTAACATGGCACAGCAATTGCTTTATCAATTAGTAACATATTTAATTTTAACTCGAAAAAGGCAAACTTTCCGAAAGGGAGGGACGCAAAGCCACCGACCTAAAGCTCTTGCACAGCAAGGGATAAGGCAGCGGGGTTGCCGAGTGGATCAGCCCCTTCCGGTTGATGTCACGAGGCATTGAAGAAGGAGGGGCGCCATGAAAACCTTAAAAACTTTTTACAGAGATTGTTCATTATTTTTAGCATTTTCCTTATTTCTTCTATTTACCCCTGGGACAATTCTCGCAACCGAGGCAACCTTTGCCTGGAATCCCAATCCTGAAATAAACCTGTCAGGGTATAAAATTCATTTCGGAGTAGAGTCAGGCTTGCACCCCAACTCTGTTGATGTGGGAAGTCCGGCAATTATAGACAACACTGTTTCCGCAACCCTTACCGGCTTCACCGAAGGAACCACCTATTATTTTGTTGCCACTGCCTACGATGTGGACGGATTTGAAAGCAACATTTCTCAAGAGATTGCCTGGACAGCTCCAGCCACCACCAATCCCGACTACGACAATGATGGCATGCTGGACACATGGGAGATAAACTACAATCTAAACCCCAACAATGCCAATGACGCTGGAACCGATCTTGACAATGACGGTTACAACAACCTTGAAGAGTTTCTTGCCGGCACAAACCCTATCGACGTTGAAGATCACCCCTCATATATAGTTTTCAATATTGCCAACATTGACTCTAACTGGCAGACAATCGAAACAGGATTTTCTGTCCCTTCACCAGTTACCATTAATGGATCGTTAATTTTAACAGAAAATGTAGCGCCTGCAGCCGTATTGATAAATACAATTAGCCATGATTCATTTAACATTAAACTCAAGAACTTAACAGACCACAACCCTGAAAACCTTACAGGGAATGTCCCCTTTATCATGCTGCCAGGTGGTCGATATATCAACGAAACACTTATTATAGAATCAGGCTCCTTTAACCTTAACGATAATGGCAACTTCACTCACATCAACTTTATCGAAACATTCCCATCTCCTCCGATGATTTTTTTAACTATTCAATCAGCGAACAGCCCTATTCCATTAGTTATTCTTGTTGAAGATATTACAGGCGATGGATTTAATGCTGCAATATCAAGTGCAACCAATTCTCACAGCACAGATCCTGCCTACCAGGAATCAACCAACTCACTTACAATCAACAATCTTAAGTTTAATCAGACAATTTCCGCCTCTCAATTAACTAATATTTTAGCTGAAAATTATACAGGAAGCGATACAATTGAAACAATTGGATACATGGCAATACATGACAACAACCCCAACCTCCACGGAGACATTAAACTAGCTGACAATTCAGCCGTGCATTATACATTAGAAAATACAAATATTGAATATACTGAAGAAGCAGTAACCGAAGAAGTAGTAACCGAAGAAGTAGTAACCGAAGAAGTAGTAACCGAAGAAGTAGTAACCGAA
>CAZZCA010000022.1:8361-8482 GCA_964653055.1 uncultured Desulfobulbia bacterium
GAAGTAGCACCAACCTATACAACCAATGATTTTTCCAGCGACAACAAAGCTGACATCCTTCTCCGCCACACTGAACGCGGCCAGCTCTGGCTCTTTGAGATGGACGGCAATACCGTTACTG
>CAZZCA010000022.1:8582-20204 GCA_964653055.1 uncultured Desulfobulbia bacterium
TAATCGAAAGTAATAATATCGGCGGAGCAAGCCTTGACTGGAATATTGTCGCCAACACTGATTATAACGGAGACCATATGGCAGACATCCTTCTCCAGAACCAAGAAACCGGACTGCTCTGGTTATTTGGAATGAATCATAATATTATTGAAAACAGTAACCCACTTGGTGTGGTAGATCTTAGCTGGAATATTATCTAACCAAAAACAACAAAAGCCCCCTCCGGCCGGTATTCATGTACCGGCTTTCTCCTCCAACCGCCGGGTCAATGTGGCCCGGCGGTTTTTTTTACAGGCCGCCCAGCAATTGACTGATCCGTACCGCTTTTTTCTGATCCATCTTAGCCACAATCTTACCAACCTGCTCTGTCTTCATCGCCCGCAGGATCCGAGCGACATCAGCGTCCCCCATCTGATTAAGTAATGGAACCAGCTTGGAAACAGACATGGTGCTATATACCTTAATCAAATTGCGGAAATCCTCTGTCTGACGCTCCTGAAGAAGAGCCAGTTTAGTAGTTACATCCTCCTGCAGTTTCGTTATTTCGATCAACTTGGCCTCTACATCCTGCCTAATGCCCTCAAGCATCTTTTCCCGGCGACCAATCTCCTTCTCCTGGATGGAAACTGCCAGCTCCCTAACCCGAAGAGAAGCGGCCATCTCAATTTCCGCCTGTTTAACCCTAATGGGGTTTTCCGCGCCATTCACCGGTCCCGCCATTAAAAAAATTCCTGCAAACAACCATATTATCTGTCTCATAATAGATCCTCACCCCTACCGTACCGCAACAAAGCCTGTTCATCACCATCCGCCTGCTCCTGGCGCATGACTTCTAATTTATACTGGCGCAGACTTCTCTCCTTGATAACCTCAACCATCTTTCGGTTTCGCACGGCCTCGAGCAACTCCTTACGAACCCCAGCCACTATCTGATCTTGGGACAATAACGCTGTCTCCTGCATAGCCAGCTGCTGATCTCCCAGACTGATCAATTGTTGACGACGGATAAAATTAACAGCAGGGATCAAACCTTTTTTTTCTATCTCAAGCTCCACAATCATCGCATTCTTCTGCTCTTTAAGATCAGTCAACCGATGCTGATGCCCCCGCAGAACCCTTTCCTCCCGGGCCAATCGAGCCTGCAGTTCTTCTTCCTGGTTACGCCGAACCCTGAGCAAAGCATCCAGCTGAAAACGAAAAGCCATAAATTAATTCCTTACTGCATCAAAGCCTGGAGTTCCTGCCCGCTTTCAACCAGGGAGACCCGGTGATCAACCTGCTGACAGAGATATTTATTCATCCCGTCAATCATCGCCACCGCCTCATCTATTTTAGGGTTTGTCCCCTGGCTATACGCTCCGATATTAAGCAGGTCCTCTGAGCGACGATAGGTTGCCATAATCTCGATGAACCGGCGGGCAAATTCCAGATGACCAGGCGGAGCAACATCGACCATGCAACGGCTTATACTGCCATTTAGCTCAATTGCCGGATAATGTCCCTCATTAGCCAGATTACGATTCAACACAATATGGCCGTCAACGATGGAACGAACAGCATCAGCCACCGGCTCATTTAAGTCATCTCCTTCCACCAAAACGGTAAAAATCCCGGTAATACTTCCTTTTCCCCGACAGGTCCCGGCCCGCTCCAACAACTTGGGCAATTGGGCAAACACGGACGGGGTATAACCCCGGGCGGTCGGCGGCTCTCCAATGGCCAGACCAACCTCACGACCGGCCATGGCAAAACGGGTAACCGAATCCATCATCATCAAAACGTCCCGACCCTGATCACGGTAAAATTCGGCCATGGCCATAGCGAGAAAAGCCCCCCGTAATCTGACCAAAGGCGGCTGATCAGAGGTTGCCACCACCACCACCGACCGGGCCAGCCCTTCTGCACCCAAATCACGCTCAATGAACTCACGAACCTCACGCCCACGCTCACCGATCATGGCAATAATACTAACATCCGCTGCAGTATGTCTGGCCATCATTCCCAGCAGCGTACTTTTACCCACCCCTGAACCGGACATAATCCCGACCCGCTGCCCCTTACCCAAGGTCAACAGACCGTTAATCGCCCTGACCCCGACATCCAGCGGCTCGTTAATCCGTTCCCGCTCCATAGGGTTTAACGGTTCACTGTAAAGAGGATAATTTTTTGTGGATGGAGGTAACTCCCCCCCCTCATCCATCGCCCTGCCCAGCCCGTCAACAACCCGTCCGAGCAGGGATTCTCCAACCGGCACCTGGGCGTGTGCACCAACAAAATAAATATTACTGCCGGGCTCAACTCCCCGCATCTCCCCAAGGGGCATGAGCAGAGTCTTACCCTCACGAAAACCTACTACTTCCGCCATAATTCGGGATCTACCCCGGAAGACATCAACTTCGCAGATACTCCCCACCGGAACCCCTGGGCCTCTGCCCTCAATGACCATCCCAATAACCTGGGTGACCTGACCACGCACGGCAACCACTGAAGCGGAACGGACATCATCTATGCAACGGGCAAGGCTCATTTTCCTCCTGCCCGAAAAGAATCATCAACAATTTTAAAAAGCCTGGCCCGGCATGTCTCCATAGTGGCATCAACTTCACCAAAATCAGTCTCAAGCAGACAACCGCCCCGGGAAATATTCTTATCAGATACCAGCTCTATTCGACTTGTCCCTTCACCAACACCCAGCATTCCCTTTGCTCCTGACTTGAGAAAGGCACGATCATCTTCATGGAGACGCACCCGTACTTCGGTATTTTCAATTACATACTCCAAAGCCTCAGTGATACAGCGTTCAATTCCCTGGGAAGTTCCGGTCAATTCCCGGTTGACCAACCGCTCAACCATGACCTGAACAAGACGAAGCAGTTCTTCTTCATACTGAAACGACAGAGTGGCCCGCTGCCGGTCAATTTCAGCAAATAGCCCGGCTATCTCTGTCAGCTGGTCCGCCAGTTCCTGGCGGCCTGACTGCCGGCCATCTTCCAGGCCTTTGGCAAAGCCACGGGTTTCTGCCTCTTTTGCCAACTCCTCCTGCTCATTTATTATCCGGTCCCGATCCTTTCTGGCCTGAATTACCAGCTCTTCGGTCTGGCGTCGAATCTCATTCTGCTCATTACGCAAACCTGCCAGGCTGGCCACAAGACGAGCATTTTCTTCAATCAGATGATGCTCGGGAAAGGCTGTCTGGAAGGCCACAAAATCATCAGCCCCCTGATTGAGCTCCTTTTCTACCTCAATTATCTCAGACAAACTCATCATCTCCACCGCCCTTGGACAATTGGACCTTACCTTCCTGCTCAAGACGCTTAGCAGCTTTAATAATTGCCTGCTGAGCTTGTTCCACATCCTTGACCCGGGTGGGTCCCATAATCTCCATATCCTCTTTCAACATCTCCACCGCCCGGGAAGACATATTGACAAAAACCTTTTCCTTCAGATCATCAGATGCTGTTTTAAGAGCAAGCTTCAATTCATCGGTAGAAACCTCTTTAAGGATAGCCATCATCCCGCGATCATCGATTCCCATCAGATCCTCAAAAACAAACATCAATCGCCGGATCTCCTCCGCCAGAGTCTCACGTTGACCTTCAACACCTTCAAGCACCTGGGTCTCCAGGGCCCGATCAGCATTATTTAGGATTTCAGCCACCATCTGTACGCCACCTAAACGCTGGCCTTCCATGCCCTCCACTGCCAATAATTCTTCCTGCAAAACCCGGTCAACATCCACCAATATCTCAGGGCTGACCTTATCAAGCTCAGCCATGCGCATCACCACTTCCACCTGGGCCTCTTCGCCCAGTTCTGCCAGAATAGCTGCCGCCTGATTATGCTCAAGAACTGACAAAACCAGAGCAACGGTCTGGGGATGTTCATTCTGAAGGAAATTAACCAGGATCTTTGGCTCCAGCTTTCTTGCCTTTTGAAATAAGGCCAGCCGCCAGTCAGAACGAATATCATCGAGGATCTCATAGGCTTTATCAGAGGTCATGGCTTTCTTTAAAGCCCGCTCGAGGAGATCGTTACCTGAAAGGTATATCTCCGAGCCACCGTCATCGAGTTGAAACTCACGCAGAAGCTGGGTGATATCGTCCCGATCCACCTTATCCATCTTCGACATCTGCCGACCTACCAAACGAATTTCCTGTTCATCCAGACGCTCAAAAACCTCTGAGGCGAAATCTTCACCAAGGGTAAGAAGAAAAATAGCAGCCTTCTCAGGTCCACTTAAGCTCTCACCGGCTGCTTCCTGATTTTGACCACTCATCACATTTCCTCCCTTAACCAGCGCCTGACCAGATCAGCTGCCCGATCCGGGTCACTCTGGGCCAGACGATAGATCCTTTCCTTATCAGAAAGCCCTAAAGGTTTAAGAGAAAGGTCTTCTTCTGGCTCACCTTCTCCCGCCTCTTCTCTTGCCTGCTGCTGAGCTTTTTCCATGGCCCTAACCCTGGATTGTTCAGACAACAAGGTAAGAAAAGGGCGAAGGACAAAAAATATCACTACAATAACCACAATCAAAATAATCAGAGGCAAGGCAATCTTTTCAATCAGACCTCGCCATTTATCCATAGGATCAGGTGGGGTCACCTGGCGGGCTGAAATATGAAAAGGCATACTAACCACCTCCACCCTATCTCCACGATCACGATCAAAACCAATGGCATTTCTGGTCATGGTTGTCAGCCGAGAGATCTCATCAGAACTGCGGGGACGATATTTCCGCACAGGCTTGTCTCCCTCAACCACCTCATCATATATACCATCGATCATAACTGCCACAGTAACCCTCTTAACCTCTCCCACCGCCTTCTGCTCGCGCTTGGTCTTGCGGCTGATCTCAAAATTCTTTACTGAATTGTTACGATTAAAGGCCTGACCGCCACTATTATCCCCACCGGTTTCAGTAAAGGTCGCCAACTGGCCTTTGACCCCGGGAATACCCTTGGCCTCCTGACCATCAACACCTTGCTCCCGGACCAATTGCTCACTTCGCACCACCTGACCTTCCGGGTCAAAAACCTCTTCCGTGGAATCAACCTGATCAAAATCAAGGTCAACAGTTACCCGGGCTACAGCCCTGTCTTCCCCAAGCACCTTGGCAAACATACTCTCAACTTTATAGCGCAGCTCCTGCTCGACCTTTTTCTGATATTGCAACCGAGTTATTCTAAGTAATGAACTGTCTTCCTCTCTCTCCCGGGGATGAAGGAGGTTACCAGCCGTATCAACCACTGTTACCTTTTCCTTCAATAAACCAGGAACAGCACTGGCCACCAGATTAACAACAGCATCAATCTCCCGTGAAGATAAACGTTCTTCTCCAGCCAGGCCGAGACTAACTGAGGCTGACGGAGGCTGAGAATCTTCCACAAAAACCGATTCGCGAGGAGTGGCAAGATGAATCCTCGCCGACTTTACTGCCGAAAACTCCATTATGGTCCGAGCCATTTCACCCTGAAGAGCCCGCTGATAATTAAGTCGCTGAACAAAATCCGTAGTCCCCAAACTGGTCTTGTCAAAAATCTCAAAACCTACCCCACCGCCACGGGGCAGACCTTCCGCCGCAAAATTAAGGCGCAGTTCATAAACCTGGGCCTGGGGTACCATTATAGCTGTACCCCCCTCTGCCAGCTGATATTCAACCCGGTCCTTATTCAGTTTCTCAACTATCCTGGCCGCATCTTCTACCGCAAGCCCGCTGAACAGAACACCCTTATCGGTTACTGTGCCCATTAATGACAGGGCAAGAAGACCTCCAAAGACCACTGCGATTGCGCCAATGCCGACTATCCTCTGGACAAGAGTCAAGTTTCGAATAATCCCAAGGATCTGTTCACTGAATTCTTTAAAGGATGCCATCTGTCAATTTATCTCCTGAGTCAAAAACAAAATCTACTTTCATATATTCAATCTGCATTTTTACAGCTGGATCCTCATTACATCCTGATAGGCCTGAATAGCCTTCTGTTGGACTCTGGTCATCAGCTTAAAAGAGATACCGGCCTTTTCAATAGCAATCATTGTTTCATGGATATTAGAATGATGCCCATCTGCCAGACCGAGGCTGAGACTTTCAGCCTGCTGAATTTTCTCATTAACCGCGTCAATGGACTCTTTTAAAACATCGGAAAAACCTGTCCCTTCGCTCTTATCAGGAGAAGATGGGGTTGATACAGAAGGAAGAGCTGAATTGAGCTGGCCAAGGGGTAATGTTTTCACCAATTATCTCCTGCTTATATCCAGGGCCTTCAGGGCCATACTTTTAACCGCGTCAATTGCTGCCACATTGGCCTCATATGCCCGCCGGGCACTGACCATATCCACCATCTGCTCTGCCACATCAACATTCGGGAAACGAACAATCCCATTTTCATCTGCATCGGGATGAGAAGGCTCATAAACCTCGCGAAATGGTTTGTCGTCGTTAACCACCTCCACCACCTCGACCTTACGCAGTCTGGCGGTGGCCGCCTCAAGACGATCACCAAACGACTTAACCGGCCTGGTTCCGAACACCACGGACTTGGCCTGATAAGGCCCCCCTTCCATGGTTCTGGTGGTATCCACATTGGCCAGATTCATTGCTGTCACATTAAGCCGCATTCTCTGGGCCTTCAGACCGGAACCGCTGATATCAAGGGCTGTCAAAATATCCATGTTCTATTTCCCTCCCTCTTCAATGGCATATTGAACTGAATCAAGTTTTTTGCTGACCATCCTGGTCACCACTTCATACATCAACTGGTTCTCTGCCAGCTTCATCATCTCCTCATCCAGATCCACCGGCCTTTTCATATCTTCAATTGCCGGTTTCAAAGGATTATCCATGGCTGAGAAATGACGCTTATCTGTTCTTGCCAAAGGCTCTTTCTCGGTTGCCACAGCAGCCTCCATTGCATTTTGGAATGAAAAATCCCGAACGGTATAGCCAGGGGTCTCCATATTGGCAATATTTGACTGGATAAGACCCTGTTTTTCCATCCGCAGGTTCAGGGCCTGTTCCATTCCGGTTAGGGTCCCGGCAAAAATTCTATCCAACGGCATCACTCTCTCCCCAATTATTCCTGGATTTACGATTGTCATTGATCAAAACGGCAAAAATATCACGGTTAAATTTATCTCTTACAGGTAACAGCAAATTATATGCCGAACCATCAATGAAGAGATATAGTCAAACCACAAAAACCAAACAAAAGGCTGTTAATTACAAAAGAGAAAAGAACAAAAACAATTAACACAGGAAGAAAAAAGAAAGGCAGCTCAAATTGAGCACGCTGGCAACAAGAATCTATCTAACTGAAAACACAAGGATATTACTAAAAGAGAAAACCAAGAATATCAAGCAAGACGAAAAATCAGGCAACCAGGCCTTTACGGCGGTAATCATTTAATTTATTACGAAGAGTCCTGACACTTATTCCCAGAATACTGGCCGCACGGGTCCGATTATTGTCAGTTTTCTGCAGGGCCTGCATAATCATCTGACGCTCGATATTTTTCAGGCTAACCATTTCTCCTCCCTCCTCGACTACAATGGCAGTCCGGGAAGAAGTCAAATCCTGATCCGGAGAAGCACCAGCCTCCTCTTCGCCGTCCTGCCCCGAATCAGCAGGTTCCTCATCCCAGAAATCCCATGGTTCAAGGTAATCTGAGCCAGCAAGCAGCACTGCCCGCTCCACCAGGTTCTCCATCTCCCTGACATTACCAGGCCAAGGATAGCGCATAAACCGGCTACAGGAGGCTGATGACATTTTTTTGACATCTTTTTCATACTGCCGGGAAAAACTCTTGACAAAATGCTCAGCAAGCAAAAGAACATCATTGGGACGCTTGCGTAAAGGGGGTAGCATAATGGGAATTACATTGAGACGATAATAAAGATCTTCCCTGAAATTTCCTTCTGCCACAGCCTGATGCAGGTCAAGATTACTAGTGGCAATTATATGAACATCAATTTTAACCGGCGCCCGTCCTCCAAGACGATCAACCTCCTCCTCCTGGAGAACCCGCAATAATTTCGCCTGAAGATGAATAGGGATCTCGCTTATCTCATCAAGGAGTAATGTCCCTCCGTCAGCAAGCTCAAATTTCCCCTTTTTGGCCGTTACAGCTCCAGTAAAGGCGCCCTTTTCATGACCGAACAACTCACTTTCAAGAAGGCCTTCCGGCAAAGCTGCACAATTTAAAGCAACAAATGGGCCGTTTGCCCGATTACTGACCTCATGCACATGTCTGGCAATAACCTCCTTGCCGGTCCCAGATTCACCCAAGATCAGGATTGAGGCCTTACTGGAAGCCACACTTTCAGCCCGCTGCAGGAGGCGCTGAAAGACCAGGTCATTACCAACAACCTGACGCTGAGAGCGAAGAGGCTTATCTGTTAATGTTTCACCGGGCAGGCTTCTGGTTGAATTCATATCACCAGCCCTGGTCTGGGCCATTCTAACCAGCTCATCCGGGGCAACCGGCCTTACCAGATAATCATAGGCCCCGAACCTTATAACATTTTTAGCTGTTTCAACCCGAGGGCGCCTGGTCAACACAATTACCGGCACATTATGATCATTTTCCTGAAAGTCTTTAAGCAGCTTAAATTCATCCTGTTCAATTAAAGTGGTATCAACCACCACCAGACCGAACCTCTGTCTCTGGAGAAGGTCAAGAGCCATCCTGCCATTTTCAGCCACCACCGCATCTCCGCCTTCCCCCCCAATACCTTCATAAAGGCTGATCCGGGAATCCTGATCAGGATCGACAATTAATATGGTGCTTGCCAGGGTCACTGCCCAAGTTTTCCTGTTAATTGATTAATCTTCTGCTGACCCAAACGCTGGCGGGCCTGGGCAACCAATAATTGATCATTTCCAGCCATAACTTCTCGATAATACCTGGCGGCTTCAGCAAATTGCTCCAGTGACGTCAAAACATCGGCAAGGGACATCATTAGCTGCTGCCTGAAAGCATCATTGCCTGCCAGATCAATGGCCAGGGCCGTCTCGTAGGATTTCTTCGCCTGATTTAATTGCCTATGCTGACGATATAGATCACCTGCCTGACCGTACCAGTATTGCAGTTTTTCTTTTGCCAGCCAACCGGCCTGATTAAACCTGGCAAGTTGCCTGGCAAGATCTCCGACCTTCCCAGCCCAGGCCAGGGCCTTTAGATAATCATCGGCATACCCCCCCCGCCGGGCAGGAAAAGAAGGCCTTTCCGCCGCCATCCGGAAAAATTCCAACGCCTCTTCAGGCCTATTCTGCAGGTGGCGCAACCGACCGCTCAAGGAAAAGATCTCGCCAATATTGTTCTTACCGCTATAAATTCGTCGCAAATATTTCAGCAGGCGCTGAGCTGCTACCACATCTTTATTTATTAGATACAAACTGGCCCGACGAAGATAAAGCTCCTCCTTCTCTTCTTCGCTCATGGCCAGAGCCATGGCTCGAAAATAAATTACCGAGGCCTCATCGTATAAAAACAGCTCTTCCAGGGCCTGACCGGTCCGGATCAAAACCGTGGCCTGCTTGCAAGCTTTAATATGAAGATGTTCCTCCTGATAGCTGTTATAAACATCCTCATATTTTTCTTCTTTTAGCAGATCGGCAAAACGACCGGCCAGGACACGGCACATCTTCCCCTGCACTTCTTCAGCCCCGGGTTTCGCGCCGGAATGAGCCAGGTATATTTTCCCGGCATCATAGACCTCAACCATTTGCTGACGCTGCCAATAACGCCTGATCAACTCCAGCCTGGCATCCTGACCAATGTCACCGGCAACATCAGTATCAAGCACAGCCTCATATGGCACATCATTACCAGGATCAGCAGGAGGCGTTTTCTTCTCTTCATACTGGGCCAGCCTGAACTTACTGAAGACAGCAACCTGTCCCTGCTCCCTGCTTGCCGCCAGGGCCTGATCATACCATTTGGCTGCCAAATCCTTGTGCCCCTGCCGATTATAACTTTCAGCAAGCTCAAAGAGAACATCATGGCGAAAGGCAGATCTTGCCACCAGATTGAGGTAATGCTGGAGGCTACGACACCCTTCCTCTTCATTACCAACCCGAAGATAGGAAATCCCCATCACCCGCAGCATCTCTGGGTCATGGATATGGAACTCCTGATTTTGACGCTGTATTTTTAAAAATAAAGCCAGGCAGTCATGAAAAGCATCTTCCACAAAATAACGATGGGCGGCTCCGGCCTCGACAAAGAGAGGATCAATAACAGCGCCCAGCTCTTCATAGAGAGCAGCCGCCTCATCTGCCCGATCTACCATTAAGAGACAACGCGCCTTGGCAATCATTGCCCTGGGTCTAATTTCAGCCCTGGGAAATCGCCTGATCACCAATCCATAATAGGGAAGAGCCTCCCGATAAAAACCCATTTGCAAATAGGCATTTCCCACTTCAAAATAGGACTCAGCCAAATGAGCTGACCCGGGAAAAGAGATGGTAAAATCCCGAAAGACCTCGCGCACTTTACTCCAGTCAGCGTCATTTCTACTCATTGCCACGTCCCGCCCGATAACAGCAACCAGCCATAAGGCTTCCTCAGCATGAGCACCTTCTGGATGCAACTCGTAATATTGACGAAAAACTGTGGCAGCATCCCTTCCATGACCTGCAGCCTGCAGCGAAAGAGCATGAGCCCAGAGAGATTCAGAAGAATCAGCAGCAAAAGGCTCTGCCATGACCCCTGGTACCTGACCAGTCAGGATTAACAGACCAATCAAGAAAACAACAGATAAGCGCCTCAAAACCCTTGTTACCAGCCTGAGGTCAATCATTGTTCTTCCCTCACGATACCAGCTCGCTTCATCTTCTCAAGAAGGGTGGTACGGTTAACATTAAGCAATTTAGCCGCTCTGTTTTTAACCCATCCTGTCTGCTTCAGGGCCTGGATAATCAGCCTCTTTTCATAGGACGCCACCACCTTGCTCAGGAAAAAACCTGTATCAGGAATTTCATCATAATTTTCGCAGACACTGGGCTTGGAATCACGGAATTTTCGGGGTAGATCATCAACTGCAATCATCGGAGATGCTGCCAGAATCATCATCCGCTCAATAAGATTCTCCAACTCACGGACATTGCCAGGCCAATGATAATTAATCATAAGATCAAGGGCATCTTCATCAACCCCCTCGATCTTACGGCCCTTGCCTCCATTGGCCTTTTGCAGGAAATAATCAATTAATAAAGGGATATCAACGGGTCGCTGCCGCAGGGACGGAGCTTTAATGGGAATAACAGTAAGCCGGTAAAAGAGATCTTCCCGGAAATTACCGAGGCTCACCTCTTCTTCCAGGTCACGATTGGTGGCCGCAATGATCCGAAAATCAGAATCAATCATCTTTACCCCACCAACCCTTTCAAATTGTTTTTCCTGAAGAACCCGAAGCAATTTCACCTGGAGCATGGGACTCATCTCCGCGATCTCATCAAGAAATACGGTCCCACCATGGGCAAGTTCAAAACGACCAATCCTGGTCTGAAATGCGTTGGTAAAGGCCCCTTTTTCATGGCCAAACAACTCACTTTCTAGGAGTTCACCCGGAATCGCCCCGCAATTAACCGGAACAAAGAGATTACCCTTCCGTCTACTGCGGAA
>CAZZCA010000023.1:0-9953 GCA_964653055.1 uncultured Desulfobulbia bacterium
AGGAGGTTCTCATGAAGAAATCATTAGGGGCAGGCCCTCTGGTATATCCCACTCCGGTTTTTGTTGTGGCAACATACGACTCAGACAATAAACCCAACGTGATGACTGCTGCCTGGGGTGGCGTATGTTGCTCCAAGCCCCCATGCGTTGCTGTTTCGTTACGGGAAGCTACTTACACCCATGGCAATATATTAAAGCGCAAGGCATTTACCATAAACATTGGAAACACTAAGCTCGTCAATGAAATTGATTATTTCGGGATATCCACCGGTCGAAACGTGAATAAGCTTGAAGTAACTGATTTAACAGCCATAGCTAGCGAAGTAGTTGATGCACCGTATATTGAAGAGTTCCCGCTGGTCTTGGAATGCAAGTTGAAGCAAGTTGTTGAGATTGGAATCCATACCCAGTTTATTGGTGAAGTTGTAGATGTGAAGGCTGAGGAGGAAGTTGTCGGAGGAAAAGATGTGCCTGATATAGAAAAACTAGACCCTCTTCTTTTCAGTCCGGTAGGGCGCAAATATCATGCTGTCGGTGAAATGGTGGCAGATGCTTTTTCAGTAGGCAAGATCTATCGTAAATAATAAGTAAATAATTAATTGTTGCCCTGGATTCCTGTTTGCGGTATTACTTTTTTTTTACAAATAATACTATCTGGGAGGTGATCTGTGGCATTCCGATTGATTGTAATTTTATTAACTTGTGGGTTTTTCTTAAGTTGCCCCATAGAGGCTCATTCTCATTTTCTTGAGCTGATTCCTGATATTGATATAGTTGAAGACCAGAAGGAGGCCCGGGTAACTTTCGATATTCGTTTTAGTCATCCGATGGAAGGCGGCCCATTGATGAACCTTGAAGAGCCTAGTCGCTTTTTAGTATTAAATAAGGATATTACGAAAGACCTGAAGCCATCCTTAATTGCACATCAATCCCAGGGGAAGAATTACTATACAGCTGAATATACGATTAAATCTCCTGGAGATCATTTGTTCGCCCTTACCCCGCAGCCTTATTGGGAACCAGCAGAACAAAAGATGATCATCCATTATCCCAAAGTTGTTATTAATGCCTTTGGTGATGAATCTGGCTGGGATGAACAATTACGGATGCCGGTTGAAATAGATCCTCTTGTGCGTCCTTACGGTTTATGGACCGGAAACACCTTTCGAGGTGTGGTGAAAAAGGATGGTCGGCCTGTGCCTTTTGCTGAGGTGGAGGTTGAGTATTTGAATCGTGATAACAAGGTAAAGGCTCCGTCTGGCCCTTTTATTACCCAGGTTGTACTGACCGATATTAATGGCGTTTTCAGCTATACCATGCCTGTTGCCGGTTGGTGGGGTTTTGCTGCTCTGGTTGAAGGGGATGAGTTGATGCTTAATCCGCAAGGCAAAAAAGTTGAAGTTGAGCTTGGTGGCTTATTATGGGTCCATTGTGTTGATATGCTCTCTGACTGAATATCGACAGGTTAAATTTGAATTTTACTGATTATTATGATTGCTTATCGATTAATTATACTGATGTTTTTCCCTGTATTTATGGCAGGTGCTGAAATAGCATTTGCCCATAAGATGAAGGTCTTTGCCACAGTGGAGCATGAAACTCTTACCGGTTACGCTTATTATAGCTCCGGGGCAAGGGTTAGAAAGCCCTTTATTAAAATACTCGACTCAAATGGAACGGAGATCCAAAAAATAACAGGAGATGAAAATGGCCAGTTTGGGTTGAAGCTTGCCTGCAGATCTAATTATATTGTCCAGGTTGCCATGCCGGACGGTCATCGGGCAGATTGGAGTATTGAGGCGGATGAATTCTCCCGAGAACTTCCATTGTGTAGCACATTAGGTGTTGGCATTCAACATCCCGCTTCTGCGAATATATTTGCTGGCAGCTCATCCACAAATGATGGGGCGGAAAAGACGGATACTGCTCTCATGATCAGTAAAGAAATTGCTCCACTTAAGACTCAGATTGTAAAATTACAGGAACGGATTGAGATACTATCTGAAAAAAAACGTCTGCAGGATATCTTGGGAGCCATTGGTTATTTGTTCGGCCTGGCAGGGGTCTTTTATTATCTGAAGGGCCGTTCTTCGACCAGAGAATAATATGATGGAACTGGGAATATGCATATAGCAGATGGGGTTCTTTCCCCTGCTGTCATTGCCGGCACAGTGATTTTGTCAGTTGGCGGGATAGGGATGTCTTTGAAAAAGATCCAGCATGATGAGATACCTCGAGTTTCTCTCATGGCCGCAGCTTGTTTTGTGGTATCCATGATCCATATAAATATTGGTCCTGCCAGTACCCATCTAAACCTTAGTGGCTTAACTGGTTTGCTTCTTGGATGGTCAGCATTTCCGGCCATGGGCTCAGCACTTCTTCTTCAATGCCTTTTCTTTGGTTATGGTGGCCTCACTGCCTGGGGAGCCAACACCTTAAACTCTGCTTTTCCCGCCTTGTGTTGCTTTTTGATATTCAGACCGATTATTAGCAGGTCTTCAAAAGAATTTAATAAACGCATCTTGGCAGCATCGGCTGGGGCATTGGCGGTTATAGGCAATTGTCTCATGCTTGCGGCATCACTTTATCTCAGTTCACCTGATTTCCTTGCAACTATTTATGCCATATTGATTTCCCAATTACCGGTTATTATTGCTGAGGCAGTTATTACTGCCTTTGTTGTCTCCTTCCTCGGGCGGGTGAAACCGGAGATTTTTTCCTGAAAAGGTATTGGCCATGTCAATTTTTGTCATTAATCCTGGCTCCTCGTACTTGTCCCGAATTGATCCTCGTTGTCGTTTGGTTTCCATATTTGTTTTGGCAATTGCCATTGCCCTTTGCCACTCAATTAAAACTGCCTTAGCAGTATTTTTCATTTTATCCGCCAGCAGTATCATGTCAGGTGGCGACTCATCTCATCTTATCCGCCGGCTTATTGAGATTAATCTTTTTATGATGTTTGTTCTTTTGTTGTTGCCTTTTTCAATTCCGGGTGAAGTTTTTTTTACTCTTGCTGGATATAATTATTCATTAGATGGCTTAATGGTTGCCGTTTTGATGGTGTTGAAGGCAAATTCAATCATGGTTTTGATTTATTTGCTGATTGGCTGTATGGATCCGGTAAGAATAGCCCATAGTCTGCAAGCTTTAAAGATACCATCTGGTTTTGTTCAGATTATGTTTTTTATGATTCGCTATATTGATGTCCTGTACGATGAATGCAAAAAGATGCTGATTGCAGCAAAAGCACGAGGCTTTAGCAGTGGCTGCAATATCCATTCATTTCGAACCTATGGCAATATGTTCGGGATGTTATTTGTCCGTAGTCTTGAACGATCAGAACGAATTTATATAGCTATGAAATGCCGTGGGTTTAGAGGTCGTTATTACAGCATGGCAAGTATGCGGGTAAAATTAATCGATCGAGTTTTTTTGATTTTGTCTTTTCTACTTGCTGCAATTATCATTTATCTATAAGAACTTAAACCAATGAATCCTGATATTGAATTAATTAAAATTGGTGCCCGGCGTTCAGGCAGCAGAAAGCTTCATAATGTCAATCTTGCCCTGGAACGTGGTAAGCATATTGGACTTATTGGCCCTAACGGCAGTGGTAAATCCACCTTGCTCCACCTAATCCTCGGCTTGATCCCTAAAACTGAGGGGGTGGTCAAAATTTTCGGCAGGGAAATGACCTGCGAAAAGGATTTTGCCAGGGCCCGCCAGGAAGTAGGTTTATTATTCCAGAATGCTGATGATCAATTATTTTGTCCAACTATTATTGACGATGTTATTTTTGGACCGTTAAATCTCGGAAAAAGCCGGGATGAAGCCATGGCCATAGCCAGGAAAACCCTGGCCCGCTTAGGGTTGGATGGTATGGAGCAACGCATAACCTCAAAACTATCGGGTGGTGAGAAAAAGCTTGTTTCCCTTGCCTCTGTTCTGGCTATGAACCCCAGGGTTTTACTTCTTGATGAACCTACCACTGGTCTTGATGAGGAAACAGCCCAACTCTTTGTCAAGGTATTGAATAATCTTGATATAAGCGCAATCATTGTATCCCATGATTATGATTTTTTGATTAAGACAACTACCCGAATTTACGGTATGGAAAATCAGGGGATAATTGACGGTGGCGATACCGCCATAATGCATCAACATTTTCATCATCATGACCTCGGGGATATGCCCCATAAGCATTCATCTCATTGAGATAAATTTATTACTGGGGTGCTACCATGAAGTTCCGTTTTCTCTTGATCTTGCTTTTATTGATAATTTTACCGGCAGGGTGTGCTAAGCCACCGGTTTCTAAAACAATGGAGGCCACTGCATATTGCGGTTGCGGGAAATGTTGCAGTTGGGAAAGAGGAAGCTGGAAATACCTCAAGTTGAATTTCTGGAATCGCTATTATAATAAAGGTTTCCAGACTGGACGACCCTATGACGGCAAGACCGCCCGGGTTACGGTTCCCACAGAACCACAGCCAGGCCTTTTTTCCAAAGATTCCCTGGGTAATCCCTGGATAATCCCATTTCGCCTGACCTTGCCATGGTTATGGCGCCAGGTTGACGGGACAATAGCTGCTGATACGGATTATTACCGATTCGGCACCAGAATGTATGTGCCCGGTTGGGGTTGGGGTGTTGTGGAAGACAGGGGAGGAGCTATTAAAGGACCCACCCGTATTGATCTGTTTTTTGATAATCACGATGACGCTCTGCAATGGGGAAGACGAAAAGTCCAGGTGATTATTGAACGCTAATGCCATTTTATTTATAAAAAAGGGTGGTTAAAATTGTTTTTTGCTGTATAAACCTTTGTTTTATTGGTTATTATCTCTTTTTAGTAATATTTTCCCCCTTAGGCATTTTGGCATTTATTAGAGATGTTTTAAAAAAATACAGGTCATTGACCTGGCATTTGAAGATAACTATTCTCATGACGGTGGTTAGTCTTCTTTTTGTGTCTTTTTCAGTTTTTACCGCCCCCCTCACCGGTCAGGTGAAGCAGGAAAATGAGCAGATGTCATTTGTCTCTTTACCGAGCAGGTCGGCGGTTGTCAGCCGCATTCCTGACCCTGTTCCTGTCCAAAGAAATATTGGTGAATTAAAGTCTGAATCTAAAATCTCATCAGATCAGGCAAGCCATAAAGACATATTTCTGCAGACCATGCTGCCCATAACCCGGGAAGCGTTTTCCGAGATCAGGCATGAGCGGGCAAGGTTATTGACCCTGATGAATAAGGCGGATCTGTCAGCAGTAAATAGAATAAAGGCGGATGAGAAAAACTGGCAGCAGAACCTCAGCCCGGTGGATGTTGATTTTCTTCTTAACCTTTCTCGCAAATATCGCAGTGACCATTTATTGGAATTATTAAACAGGGTGGATGTCTTTCCGGTTTCATTGGTTTTGGCCCAGGGTGCAATCGAATCAAGATGGGGCACTTCACGTTTTGCCATTGAGGGAAATAATTTTTTCGGGGTATGGACCTGGGGAGATAATGGAATTGTGCCACTGGATAGAGAAGAGGGGCGTAGTCACAAGGTGGCTGTATATCCATCTCCTCTTGTTTCGGTAAGATCTTACCTGCTCAATCTGAACAGGCATTGGGCTTATGAAGAATTACGGAATCTTCGGGCAAGGACCAGCGACTCCTTACTGCTTGCCGATGGGTTAAAATTTTATTCGGAAAGACGCGGTGCCTATGTCGATGATGTTAAGCTTATGCTTAAAACAAACGACCTCAAACGTTTTGATAACGGTGCGTTAGCTTCCCATAGCCTCTAATCATAAATTTCTCTTTCAGTTTTTGTCCAGAAACATGTAAATCGCAAGACCTGCCATTATTACGGCAAAAATCTTTTTAAATCCGCTGGTTGAAACTTCCATAAGCAACCGTGCCCCGATCTGGGCCCCCATTATCCCACCTGCGCCCAGAATGAGCCCGGTTCGATAATCCACATTGGCAAGTCGATTATGGGCGAATAATGCCGAAACAGCGATGATGAGAATAGCAAGAAATGTTGTTCCCACAGCCTTTTGCGCCTGATAGCCTAGACAAAGCAGGATGGGTATCATCATAAAGCCGCCACCCAGGCCGGAAAAAGATGCCCCCAGGCCGGCGATGATGCCGATAATTAATAAGAGAATAGTTTGACTCATCTATCTGTCCTGTCCAGGCGCCGGTATTGAATAGCTTCGGCTATGTGTTTAAGATCGATCCGGGCTGATTG
Organism: uncultured Desulfobulbia bacterium; assembly: GCA_964653055.1. GTDB lineage: Bacteria > Desulfobacterota > Desulfobulbia > Desulfobulbales > SURF-16 > CAZZCA01. The sequence goes on from CAZZCA010000023.1 coordinate 6,241, forward strand.
TTCCAGGTCGGCTATGGTCCTGGCCATTTTGATGATTCGAAAATACGCTCGAGCCGAAAGCCCAAGCTGGTCCGTGCTTCTTTCGAGCAATTGCGCGGAGCTCTTATCAAGGGTGCAATGTGTTTTCAGGTCACGATTATTCATTTTGCTGTTGTTAAAAACCCTGTCTCGCTTCTTAAAGCGATGGTACTGGGCTTCTCTTGCTATTTCCACCCTCTTTTTAATGACAGTGGATGCTTCACCTGATTCTTTTGCTGTAATTTCTTTAAGTGGAACTGCAGGTACTTCAAGATGCATGTCAATACGGTCAAGAAGAGGGCCGGAGAGTTTGTCACGGTATCTTTTTATCTGAACATCTGTACAATTACAATTTTGACGGTAATCTCCCTGATGCCCGCATGGGCAAGGATTCATTGCTCCCACTAGCATAAATGCAGCGGGGAAGGTGAGTGATGTAGCTGCTCTTGCGATGGTAACATTGCCATTTTCAAGGGGCTGTCGCAGTGCTTCAAGGACAGTTTTGCGGAATTCCGGCAATTCATCCAGGAATAAAACCCCATTATGGGACAGAGAGACCTCCCCGGGGCGGGGCACGGTCCCTCCGCCAATAAGACCGGCATCAGAAATATTATGATGAGGAGCCCGAAATGGTCTTTTATCTATTAACCCTTGCCCAGGTTGAAGCAGACCGCAGACGCTGAAAATTTTGCTGGTTTCCAGGGATTCTTCCAGGGAGAGATCAGGCATAATCGTCGGTAGGCGGCGGGCCAGCATGGATTTACCTGATCCTGGCGGCCCACTCATCAAAATATTATGACCACCGGCCGCAGCAATTTCCAGCGCACGTTTAACATGGGCCTGCCCTTTAACTTGGTTAAAGTCTATTGAGTCAGCGGGCATTGGCGCCGGCTTATACATGTCCCGGTCAAAAAAAGATGGTTCCTTTTCACCGGAAAGAACCTCAACGACTTCATGCAGAAAGTCTGCAACTACAACCTTGACATCAGTAACTGCAGATGCCTCAATCCCATTAGCCCGGGGAACAACTACGCCGGTGAGACCTTTTTCCCGGGCAGCAATTACCATGGGGAGCAGACCCTGAACAGGACGTAATCTACCATCAAGAGATAATTCACCAATCAAGGCATATTGAGTGAGCAGGTCTGGCTTGCAGAGCCCGGCAGCGATAAGGATGCCTACGGCAATGGGTAGATCGAAACCTGTCCCGGCCTTTTTAATGTCAGCTGGGGCAAGATTGACGGTGATACGACGATTTGGGAAATCGTAGCCGCAATTTTTAATGGCCGATTTTACCCGTTCCCGACTTTCTTTTACTGCATTTTCAGGAAGTCCCACCGTGGTAAAAGCAGGCAGGCCAAAAACGATATCAACCTCTACTTCAACCAGCAGAGCATCAACACCCAGAACTGTACTGCTAAATACTCGGGCAATCATTTAAGAACTCATGGTTGGTAATGGGTTGAAGCCTTCCGCAGCAGGCAGGTAAATGTTGAGAGAAAGAATTAATAAGGTTAAGTATATTTTTACCATTTTTTTTGTTAATGCAGAAATTTATTTTGTCAGGTGAATAATGGTAAAATACATCCTTGCAGCTGATGTTGGTGGGACCAAAACCAATATAGGTGTTTTCAGTTCAGATGCTGGTTGCACTAAACCAGTGCAATTGGTTACCTATGCCAGCCGTGAGTTTAAATGCCTGGAGGATCTCCTGTCCTCTTTTATGGCAAATTGTAGTTATTCAATTTCCGGAGCCTGTTTCGGGGTAGCCGGGCCTGTTCTGACAGACAGGGTGACTTTTACAAATCTGCCCTGGCAGATCAGTAAAAGTGATCTGCAGAACGCTCTGGCAACTCGCAATATTGAGATTGTAAATGATATGGTGGCCCTTGGCTATGGCCTGCCTTTTCTGGCAGGCAATGATCTTGTTCCCATACAGGATGGTCAACCTGCAGATAAAGGTACAATTGCACTTGTGGCCCCTGGGACTGGGCTGGGAATGGCTTTTAAGGTATGGTCGGATGGGGAATATATATGCTACCCATCTGAAGGTGGCCATGGGCTTTTTTCGCCAGTAACCCCTGAACAATTTGATTTATATAGGAAACTTTCCTCTGAACTGACCATGGTACATTGCGAAGATGTTTGTTCCGGGCCAGGTATTGCCAGAATATATAAATTCCTGATGGCAAGTGGTCATTATGGAATAGATGAAGATTTATCTGCTGTTCATGATCATGATTTCACCCCGGAAATTATTGAACAGGCTTTGATGTCTGATAAGGGTCCCTGTTACCATACATTAAACCTGTTTTATCAGATTTTAGCCATTATCTGTCGGAACCTGGCTTTGACATTAATGGCAACGGGTGGGGTTTTTATCGGTGGCGGGATTATTCAAAGAATTACTTCAATATTGGATGCAAAGATATTCATGAAGCATTATGTTGGGAATGATAAATTCTCCCCATTTTTATCTTCTACTCCTGTTATGGTAATTGGTAATCATCTTACCCCTTTATTGGGCGCTGCTAAAAAATCTTTTGGCCAAGATTAACTAATTTTTAGCTATATTAAGCTATAGGTTTTATACGATATGCAAATACTAGTTATAGGAATGCATCGATCTGGGACATCTGTCGTATCACGTCTACTTAATATGATGGGTTGTTATTTCGGACCTGAAGGGAAGGGGATGTTGCCGGGAGAGGATAATCCCAAAGGGTTTTGGGAGCGACTCGATGTTGTAGAACTTAATGACAAAATTCTAAGTTCCACTAAATCTAATTGGCATAATGTTTCTGATTTCAATCTTGATGAGATTGGTGGTGCTGAAAGAAATATTTTTGAAAAAGAGATACAGAAGATAATTTATCAGCTTGATAGCCAGCGACCTTGGTATTTAAAAGATCCCCGGATGTGCCTGACCATGCCGTTATGGTTGTCTCAGCTTGAGATTCCTGTCCCGATAATTGTCTATCGTGACCCTCTTGATGTTGCATCTTCTCTAAAAAAGAGAAATAATATCCCTTTGCATGCAGGTATTGCTCTATGGGAATTTTATACAATTTCTGCCCTGAAATATTTACCCCGCGATCCATATATAATTAATTTTGCAGATCTATTAGCAGACCCTTTAGAAGAAACAGCCGGCGTCTATAAATTCCTTCTTGGCAAGAATGTGCAATGTCTGCACATGCCTTCAGATGCTGAAATTTTATCATTTATTGACCATGACCTGGTTAATACCCCTAAATCCGAAGATGTAGGTTTTGAGCTATTTAACGGGCAGCAAAGGCAATTAGTAGCATATTTGCAGGGGCGTGAAAACTTACCTGATATTATTGGTTTATCTCCAAGTAGCACGGAGATACTTGCTGAATACGCTGCTCAGCAGGAAGACAAAGAAAAAATCAAGCTCTTAAATATATCCCATGATCAAACGAAAAATGACATTGATGAGATTAATAAGAAATATTCGAAATTAGCTGAAAAAAATCAGTTAATAGAAAATAATCTTATCACTGCTGTACAAGAAAATGCATTAAAAGATAAATGGTTAGATGCTGAAATAAAGTCACACCAGGCTCTTCAGGGAAAGTATGACTGGTTGCAACATGAAACTGTTCGCAAATTACAGGAAAATTCTCTTGAAGCAGAGCGTGCAGAGAGAGCACTTGAAACGCAATTACATA
>CAZZCA010000023.1:10053-11361 GCA_964653055.1 uncultured Desulfobulbia bacterium
AGAAGACCAAATTGCCCAATACGACAGTTGGATGCAAGAACTTAATCGTGACATTATTGCTGTTTTCAATTCAACTCGGTGGAGGGTTGGGAATGCTATTGGGGCAGTTGGCGGTTTGGCAAAATTGCGTTTTAATCAGCCAACTGGCAGGGAACATATTGAAGCTGTTTTGGCAGAATATAGGTCCGCAGGATTTAGCCATGAAAATGATAAATTCACTGAACAGGACGGATTTGATCAGGAATATGAGGAAGGTCGTTGGAGTTTGTTTTGTAGTCTTTTAATTGCTGCATTGAAAAACCCTGATAGGGCAGCGCGGATGGTTAGCTTTAATCGACTTCGCAATTTTTATTTGACCATGTTTAAGCATTCACCCCATGTTCGACGTAATATCTTTGATTACTATCAGGATCAATTAGCTGATTTAGCGCAAAAACAATCACATTCAGTTTCCTCAATTATTGACGAAATAAATAATGAAAGCCAATCGCTGAGAATTCCTGAGAAAGATAACCCTCAAGTATCAATAATTATTCCTGCTTTTAATCAATGGAATTTTACTGAGAAGTGCATTCGTTCAATTATCCTTTATTGTCATGGATTGGATTATGAAATCATTTTGGCTGATGATAATTCAGATGATGAGACAATAACCGCGGAAGATGTTTTTCCGGGACTAAGGGTAGTTAGGCCGGAAATCAATCTTGGTTTCTTGAAAAACTGTAATAATGCAGCTAAAGAAGCTCGTGGTGATTTTTTGGTGTTCCTTAATAATGACACCGTTGTGCACCCCAATTGGCTTCAAGCACTCCTTGATGTCTTTGATGTTGATGATAAAGCAGGAATGGCTGGCTCAAAATTGATCTATCCTGACGGAAAGCTCCAGGAGGCTGGAGGGATTGTCTGGCAGGATGGCAGTGGGTGGAATTATGGTCGCCTGGATGACCCTGATAAACCAGAATATAATTACATAAAAGAGGTCGATTATATTTCCGGGGCAAGCATCATAATTAAAACTGATTTATGGCGAAGTATTGGCGGTTTTGATGAGGAATTTGCGCCGGCTTATTACGAAGATACAGATCTTGCATTTATGGTACGTAAGAATGGGTATAAAGTTGTCTATACCCCGTTTTCGGCAGTCACTCATTTTGAGGGACAGTCCCATGGTGTTGACGAAGAGGCAGGAATAAAGAAATTCCAGCAGATTAATAATAAGAAATTTTATCTTAAATGGAAAGACAAGCTTAAACACGATCATGGGAGGGACAGTGGTGATCTGTTTGTAGCCAGGGATCGCTCAGTTCA
>CAZZCA010000023.1:11461-15100 GCA_964653055.1 uncultured Desulfobulbia bacterium
CAGGAGCAAAATTATTATATTTTGGCCATGATCTTCATTATTTGCGTTTGATGAGGCAGGCTGAAGTTAATAATGACGACAATATGCTTAAGCTGGCTAAGGACTGGAAGGAAAAGGAATTTTCTATTTTTGAAGAAGTAGATGTTGTTTATTACCCTTCCCAGGTCGAGGTAGATAAGATTAAAAAGCATCTTCCTGACAAGACAATTAGGGCAATTCCTTTATATATTTTAGATCATGTTAAAAGAGACAAGCCTTCATATGAACAACGTTCCGGTTTAATGTTTATCGGTGGGTTTGCCCATGAACCTAATATCGACGCTATTACCTGGTTTGTTAAGGAAATATTCCCTGTAATTTTCAATGCTGATAAGTCTATTAAACTTACTATTATTGGTTCAAAGCCCCCCCTCGAAGTTAGTCGTTTAGCTTCTTCCAATATTAAGGTGCTTGGTGAAGTTTCAGATGACGAACTTGATAAGGTCTATAGTAATACCAGGTTGTCGGTGGTTCCTTTACGTTATGGAGCCGGCATTAAAGGTAAAATTCTTGAAGCTTTGGCTCATCAACTTGCGGTTGTGACAACAGATATTGGAGCTGAAGGCTTACCAGGCCATACTGGTTATTTGTCAGTTGCAAACGACTCTGAGGCTTTTGCCAACAAAGTCTTGGATATTTACCATGATCGTGAAAAGTGGGACCTGAAAGTTGGAAATGGGGTTGAATGCCTAAATAAATATTTTTCTGTTGAGAATGTTCAAAAAATAGTTGGTCCGGACTTTGACATGGAAGTGGATGAAAATAATGGAGATGATCAGTAATCAAATGAGTAGAGAAGTTCAGGGAACAACTCCCGGCCTTACAAAAACCGAAAAGCCTAAAACGCTTCTGTTCATAGCCTGCCATCAGTCTGGTCTAGCTCAAAGTGCTGATATGCGTCTTGCCTGTAATTATCTGCAGCGATTAATTATTCAGGGCGTTTCTGTTGTCTTTATGGCGGATGGATTTTCAGATGATGATCCTGTTGTTGCCAACCTGCGTGATGCCGGTGCAATTATTTTAACTGGCTCATGGCATAAGTCAAAATGGGATCTATGGCTGAGTGAACATAACTTGGATATTGATTATATCTGCCTCTTCCAGCCATTTGCTGTCTCCAGGTATATTGAAGCGGCAAAAACCACCAAAGCAAAAAGAATATATTTTGCCACAGAACTTAATTTTCGGCGAATAGGTGATGGTGGTGATGACCAAGAACCTGAAATCGCTTCCAATTGGCGCCAACAGGAGCTTTCATTTCTTAATGAAATGGATGTTCTTTATTATTCATCCCCCAGTGCGGTTAGCGAGCTTCGTCGTCATTTCCCCAATAAGATAGTGCGGTTGGTTCCGGAAGTTATTGTAAATATTGTTGACCAGTCGCCATATGATCTTTCGCAAAGGTCTGATCTCCTTATATGCGGTGATTTTGCAGATCATGCGGTTTTAGATGGTACCTTTTGGTTTATTAGTAAAATTTTCCCAGAAATTATTAAGGTAAATGAACCCATAAAACTTGCAATTTGTGGGGCAAATATACCTGCAAGTATTATTGATTTGGATTCAGAAAATATTTCTATCTCTCCAGAGATTTCAATTGATGAGCTTGGTGATTTTGCTAGAAAATTCAGGGTCGGAGTTTTTCCCTGGCGGTTAACGGATGGAAATCGGCAATGGATGCTCCAATGTATGGCAAACCAATTGCCTTTAATTGTTTCTGACCAAGCTGTAGTAAATTTGCCAGGTACAGTTCAAGAATGCTTTGCCCCGATTAACGACCCGATCTTAATGGCGGGAGAAATTGAAGAACTTTGTAAGAATGAAAAGTATTGGCGTAGAAAGGTGAACTTGGCAATTTCCTTTCTGGAAAGCAATTTTTCAGCGCGTACCGCATATAATGCCTTAAGTAATGACATTAAGCTCTCTCCCTTTGTTAATTTCCGTACCCCTTTTCCTGATGGACATTTTTATTCTCCGGTGATTAATCCCCAGAAGATTAAAGAGAGGGAGGAAGAATTATGGCCTGCAGAAGGTCTAAATTGTCCTGGAGTAAATTTCCAAGAAGAAAATCAGATAAATCTGCTTGAAAATGAATTCCCTGGAATTTTGGCTGATTTTCAATACCCAAAAGACACCGAACAAACAAAAAAACCTTATGATTTTTTTCTAAATAACGGTCAATTTGAAGGTCTAGACCCAATTCTGCTTTCAGTAATTTTGCACAAGTTTAAACCCAGAAGAATGATTGAAGTTGGTTCTGGTTTTTCTTCTCTGCTCACGGCTGATATCAATCGTACGGCATTCAGCAACAAACTGGAGTTCACCTGTATTGAACCATATCCTCGAGATTTTCTTTTAGATGGTGTTCCAGGAATAACATCTCTTTTGGTCGCAAAGGTTGAAGATGTCGATCTTGCAGTTTTTCAGGAACTAAAGGAAGATGACATTTTATTTATAGACTCTTCCCATGTGTGCAAGACAGGGAGCGATGTCAATTTCCTGTTCTTCAGGGTGATACCATTATTACGACCTGGCGTAATAATCCATGTCCATGACATATTTCTCCCCCAGGAATATCCGCAAAAATGGGTTTTAGGTGAGAACAGGAGCTGGAACGAACAATATCTTCTGCAGGCCTTGTTGATGTATAGTGCTAAATTTGAGGTAGTATTCGGCTCAAATTACGCTTTTACGATGATGCCAGAGAAGGTTGAATTGGTCTGTGGTGAAAAACTCAGCGGTGGCAGCTTCTGGTTTAAAATACGGTAGAATTTATGAACATTTCTGGTATTCGCACAATTATTCTTCATAACCATTTATTTAAAAATGCAGGCTCAACATTTGACTGGAGCCTTAAGCGGAATTTTGGTGAAGATTTTGTCGATCACCGAGATAATGAAAAAATGATTCAAGGGGCACGGTATTTAGGGCCATTTGTTTATGATAATGCTTCCCTGAAAGCTCTCTCCAGCCATCACCTCAAATTCCCGTTACCTGATATTCCTCCTATGAACTTCTTGCCGGTCATCCTTCTTCGTCACCCTGTTGATAGAATTGGCTCGGTATATTCTTTTGAAAAAAAACAAATTGCTGACACCCCAGGGGCTATTCATTCAAAAAATAAATCATTTAAAGAATATGTTAAATGGCGAATGAGTCCAGATGTCCCTATTACAATCCGTAATTTTCAAACTAATCGATGTCTTGATGTTCCTGCTAATATCAAAGGATTCATCGGAAGACCTCTCACTGAAGCAGATTATATTCAAGCTGCTGACCGTCTTGCAGGGATAAGCTTGATAGGTTTGGTTGACATGTATGATGAGTCAATGGTTGTCTTTGAAGAGACCCTGCGACCAAATTTTCCAGAAATTGATTTGTCGTATGTTGTTCAAAATAGGTTACGTGGGAATTCGCAAAGCATGGAGGATCGAGTTGTTTCGATCTATAGCGAACTTGGTTTAGAGGTGTCTGACATGGTTCTGCTCGAAAATCATTGGGATCTTAAATTATATTACCATGCCCGATCCTTGCTTATAGAGAGAACCGTAGATATCGACAAATTTGAAGACAAATTGTCTTCTTTTAGAAAAAGATGCC
>CAZZCA010000024.1:0-14977 GCA_964653055.1 uncultured Desulfobulbia bacterium
GAATCGCCCCGCAATTAACCGGAACAAAGAGATTACCCTTCCGTCTACTGCGGAAATGGAGGGCCTTGGCAATTAACTCCTTGCCGGTGCCACTTTCTCCCTGGACAAGAACAGTACTGTCACTGTCACATATCTTATCGATCAGAGTAAAGACCTGGCGCATCAGCCTGCTTTTTCCAATCATTACAGAAAGACCACCAGAAGAATCAGGGAAACCACCATCCTGGCCCATCTCTGCAATTGTCTCTTCCTGTTGTTTCATATAAATCCGTGAAGATAAATGATGTTTGGCTGCAGCCAGAATATAAACCGAAAAACATTGTCAGACTCTGAGGATATACAATATAAAACCAAAGTGTCAATATTTTAACATCAGGGAAACAGCGTTTGACAACTCAGATCACCCCTGATAGAGATAATTCAATGCCTGATGCCAATGGCAGAAAAAACAATTCCAATATCCAGTGACAGGTAAACTATCAATCTAAAATAATGAACCCCCTTATTGAGATAGACAAAATAACCAAAATTTATCCTCCTGATGTGGTGGCATTACGCAATATCACCTGCCAGATCCAGAAAAAAGAGATTATCTTCATCACCGGCGCAAGCGGCGCCGGCAAGTCAACCCTGCTCAAACTCCTATGCTGCCTCGAAAAGGCCAATAGCGGAACCATTAAGATTGGTGGCAATTCTCTCGAGACCCTTAAGCCACGAGCAATACAAAAATTGAGGCAAAGGGTGGGAGTCGCCTACCAGAACTTCCGTCTATTGCCTGACAAAACCGTATTCCATAATATTTCCCTTGCCATGGAGGTTCGATACGCCCCTCCACGCCAGATCAGAAGTAGGGTTGACTTTCTTCTTGATCAATTGGCCCTTGCCGACAAAAAGAACAAATTAACCGGCAATCTCTCCCGGGGTGAGCAACAACGAGTCGCCATTGCCCGGGCTGCGGCCAATAATCCATCTCTCCTGCTGGCCGATGAGCCCACCGGCAATCTCGATCCGCTAAATACCGGTCTGGTGATGGATTTTTTTGAACACTTAAATGACCAGGGGGCAACCATAATTATCGCCACCCACGACAAGAGCATCTACCAGAATACCAGCCACCGGGTAATGGTCCTGGACGAAAACCGTCTCCATGACCAGAAAGAGTTAATTTAAATGAACCAGGCAGCTAAATAATCCCTATGAATTACCTCGCATTCCTCTTCAGCCACGTGATCAGCAATCTTCGTTCTTCATGGGCCATGCAGTTGATGACCATGGTTGCTGTTACTATCTCGGTTTTGATTTTCTCTTTTTTCTGCCTGATCTCCACCAATATTCAGCAGATTGGCTTATCCCTTGAAGAAGAGGTAAAGATCATCGCCTATCTGAATCAAGACCAGACCCCCGTGGATATTCTCAGATTGTCCAACATGATCACCCAAATAAGCGATGCCAGTGCAATAAACCACATTACCCCGGAGCAGGCCTTGAGCAAAATGGCCAGACAACTTGGTCCGGAAAAAGCTTTATTAAACGGCCTCAGCCCCTCATTTCTACCCCATACCCTTGAGATTACGCCAGGTGGACCTGGAGGAGAAATTACCAACATCAAAGATACAGCTGGCCAAATTGCCGCTCTGCCAGGGGTGGTCAAGGTCCAATATGGTGAGAAATGGCTAAAACATTTTAACCAGATTACACATCTGATCAAGGCAACGGTGATTCTCAGTGGCATCCTTCTGATTCTGACCACGACCTTCATGGTCTCATATACCATTCATCTATCCTTAAATTCCCGCTCCGACGAACTACAAATTTTAAAACTTTTAGGAGCAACAGACAGTTATATTAAAGGACCGGTAGTCATGGAGGCATTTCTTCTGGGTACAGGCAGTGCACTTACTGGTCTCGCCTTCCTCTATCTTCTCTTTCAGTGGCTGATCAATAGTTTCAACAACTCTAATGCCCTTTATTTCATTCATCTTTCTTTCCTGCCACTGCCTATAACTGTCATCATTCTTTCTCTCTGTATAATATTCTGTGTCTCAGGCAGCCTTATCTCCATCCGAAAAATCCTGCATATCTAACAAGATGAACCTCCGGCTAAATTCACTTAACAAGTTCCTGTTCATCCTAAGCCTATCCCTGCCTTCTTATCTCATGGCAACTACTGGAACAATCCAGGCTAATGAGAGATCGACCAGGCAGAATAATCACCTGATTCAACAGCACCAGCAGGAAATAACCAGCCTTACCAGCGAAATAAATCTCCATAAAGCCAAGGTCGCAAACTCAGAAAAAGCAGAAGATGATCTGCGCCGGCAATTAGATCACCTGCAGGGTCAAATCGCCCTGGCAAAGCAAAACCACAACAGGCTCCAGCAACTTATAGCAGTCCATCAGGGTCAGATTAAAATAAAAGGAGTAAAATTAGATGGACTGCAACGGGCAAATTATCTTCTTCAGGAAAAAACTGAAAAAAGACTACGATCCTATTATCAGATGGGTGAGATAGGTTTTTTCAATGTTGTCTTCTCGGCAAATTCCCTCCCGGAACTACTGACCTTTAATCAATACTACCAGTTTCTCCTCCAGCATGACCACAAGGTATTGGCAGAATATCAGACCAATATCAATGATCTGAGGCAGAGCCGGGACGAGATGGAGACTGAGCTTAGCAAGATAAATTCGGCCTTTAATGCAGCTGCGGAGCAAGAATTTTTTCTAAAGCAGGCTGATCGGGAAAAACAGAATTTATTAACAAGAATACAAACAGAAAAATCACTTTCACAGCTGGCAATAAATGAGATGACGGCCGCTAAAAAGAAATTACGGGCAGCCCTGGAGAATCTCCAACTTCGTAATCCGGTACCTTTGCTATCATCATCGGTGGTCGGTCAGGGATCCCAGGAGAAATTTGCCCACCAGAAGGGCTTTCTGCCTTTTCCTGTCCATGGCCAGATTTCAAATACATTCAACCAGCAACACAATATTCTCTCCCCAGAACCAGCCAGTCAAGGAATAGCTATCAGCTCAACTCCGGGATCACCGATTAAGGCAGTTCATGCAGGTCAGGTCATTTATGCTGATTTCCTCCAGAATTACGGTAATCTCATAATCATCGACCATGGCGACAATTACCTTACTCTCACCGGCGGACTCGGACAGAGCCTGGTTAGAACAGGTATTCAGATTAATGCCGGAGAAATTATTGCCCGCTCCAGCCTGCACCAGGGTAAGTTAAAGAAGGAAATCATTTTCCAGATACGGCATCACCGCCGTCCCCAGAACCCGATGAACTGGCTGGACCAGACAATAATCAATAAATGATAGGAAGATTAACCATCCTGTGGTATTTAATATTTTGGTAAATCTTACAATTGATCTCAATCTAAGAAAATCATCCTGTAAAACCCAGGCAATTCAATGAAAAACAAAAAAACACTTACATACAAGCTGCTGATCTTTGCCTTAATCTGTCTCCCTCTTCTTAGCCTGTCGGTGGAGAGACATTGGTCAAAGGCTGAGGCTCGTCCCCAGGAAATTTACCGTAACCTTGAAATATTCTCCAATGTCCTTGACCTTCTCCAGAAAAACTATGTTGAGGAGATCGACAGTAAAGAGATAATTGAAGGGGCGATCAAAGGAATGCTGACAACCCTTGATCCCCATTCTTCCTATATGAAGCCTGACAGTTTCAAGGAATTAAAGATTGAGACCAAGGGAAGCTTTAGCGGAATCGGTATTGAAATCTCCATGCGTGACGGCATCCTTACCGTTGTTTCCCCCATTGAAGGAACTCCTGCCTTTAAAATGGGGCTCCAGGCCCAGGACAAGATCATCAAGATCAACGATGAAGCCACCAAAGACCTGACCCTCATGGAAGCGGTAAAAAGATTAAGAGGCCCGAAAGGAACCGAGGTCACTATTTCCATCCACCGGGAAGGTCTGACAGAGCTGAAAGATATCAGTATTGTCAGGGATGTCATTCCTCTGATCTCGGTTAAATCAAAGATACTTGATCCTGGTTACGGATATATCCGTATCCGTAATTTCCAGTCAAAAACCACCAAAGAATTTAAAGAGGCCTTAAAAACCTTAAACAGCGACGCTCCTCTTCAGGGTCTGGTTCTGGACCTGAGAAATAACCCAGGCGGCCTTCTCGATCAGGCGGTGAAAATCTCTGATATTTTCCTTGAAGAGGGAATGATCGTCTCCACCAGAGGCCGTCTTCGCGATCAGAACATGGAGTTCAAGGCCCATGCCAGCGGCAATGACATTACCTATCCTGTCATCGTCCTGGTTAACGAAGGCAGTGCTAGCGCCTCAGAGATCGTCGCCGGAGCCCTCCAGGATCATAAACGGGCTCTCATTCTTGGCGCTCAGACCTTTGGTAAAGGCTCAGTCCAGACAATTATTCCCATGACCAACGGCGCTGGATTGCGTCTGACCACTGCCCGTTATTATACTCCCAGGGGCAAATCCATTCAGGCAACCGGCATAACACCTGATATAATGGTTGCCACCAGAATCAGCCACCCTGAAAAGACCACAGACAAAAAAGTAAAATTTCTCCGGGAAAAAGACCTCAAACACCATTTCAAAAATGGCGATACAGGTGAAGACCAGGGTGAAGAACCGGTTAAAAAAGATGACCATAAAGACGAGACAAGTAAAGACCATCAGCTCAATCAGGCCCTGACCCTGCTCAAGGGTCTAACAGTTTATAATAATCTCGGGATCAATCAATAACAAAAAAAGGTCTGACCGCTATATTGGTCAGACCTTTTTTTCGCCTGCTTCAATCCAGAAATCTTATTATTTAGTTTTTTCCTGTTCTCACCATCTCGTAATAATCATTGCCATGGATGTCGTTAATTATTACAGCCGGCAATTTCTCCACTGAAAACCTAAACAAAGCCTCTGGCCCTGCATCTGCAAAAGCTACCAGTTCAGAACTGACAATACACCGGGACAGATAGGCACCAAGACCACCAAATGCTGCCAGATAAACAGCTCCATGCTCCTGCATGGCCTGCCGCACCGGCTCGGTCCTTTTACCTTTGCCCATGGTTGCACTCAGGCCCAGCTCCAGCAGCCTGGGGGTATAAGTATCCATTCGATAACTTGTGGTTGGTCCGGCAGCTCCAATCACCTGGCCGGGCCGCGCCGGACTGGGCCCAACGTAATACAGCAGCTGGCCGGCAAGGTCAACTGGCAATTTCTTCCCTGCATCAAGAAGGTCAAAAAAGCGACGATGGGTCTGATCCCGACCGGTATAAACCATACCAGTAAGACAGATAAGATCCCCAGCCTTAAAATCAGCAAGAACCCCAGGGGCAAAAGGGACCTCAACCTCAGGCAGGGCTTCAAGAAAAGATGGTTTTAAACGTAACAGAGACATAGGCTCAATAGGTTAAATGGTTATTTCCTTATGACGGTGAGCATGACATTGAATATTCACTGCCACCGGCAGACTGGCTATATGGGAAGGAAATGATTCAATATGAACGGCCAGAGCAGTATTATTTCCTCCCATTCCGTGCACACCCTGACCCTGCTCGTTTACCAGCTTAAGAACCCTGTTTTCCAGGTCCGCAATATCCTGACGAGAGGCTGGCTGGCCAAGAGGGCGAAGCAGGGATTTTTTGGCCAATATAGCAGCTTTTTCAAATGTACCGCCCATACCGACCCCAACCAAAAGTGGGGGGCAGGGATTAGGACCGGCGGCAACCACCCGCTCAACAACAAAATCGACCATACCTTCAATCCCGGATGAGGGGGGTAACATTACAAGGGAGCTCATGTTCTCACTGCCACAACCTTTGGGCAGCAGACTTATCTTCATTTTGTCGCCAGGAACAATATCATAATGAATTACAGCCGGTGTATTTGTCCCGGTATTAACCCTGGTTACCGGATCACAGACAGATTTGCGCAGATAACCATCTTCATAACCTGTGGCCACCGCCTGTTGAAGGATCTCCTCAAGGTCACCATCAACATGCAGTTCCTGACCGACCTCAACAAACAAGACGGCCACCCCGGTATCCTGACATACCGGGATCTTTTCCCGGCTGGCAATGTCGGCATTAACCAGAAGCAGGTCCAGAATATTACGGGAGAGATCAGAACACTCCTGATCACGAGCCTTTAAAAGAGCCTCCATAATATCCGGCTCCAGATCATGACCAGCAGCAATAGTCATTTCCACAACTGCCTGTTGAATTACAGTTGAATTTAATTTTCGCATATTTAATTTTCTTATTGACGCTTATTCCGAAGAGATAAACTCTGTTGACGGAAATTATGCTGAATAATCTTCTCCCGATCCTCTTCCATAATCAGACTATACTCCATGGAAACCCGGAAACAGCTCTTATCATTTTCACCGGCAACGGGCATACAATTAACCACCTTGCCAACTGAATACGCATGGGAATACTCGGGCAACAGAACAACATGACATTCCACATATGAGCCCTTTTCCACCTTTTCATTAGCAAGAAAGGCCAGGCCACCACCACTTAAACTTACATTCTGCATGGTCAACGAGTCCAAGATAGTTTTTTCCCCGCTGACCTTCTTCAGTAAAAGATTAATTTTGGTATCAATATGACCAAGAAAATCAGCCAGATCATTATCCTTCTCTCCCAGACGGGACAAAGCATTCTGGGCACCGATAAATGATTGGATCTCCGCGAGACTCTCCTGGCTGTAAAGAGAAATCCCATTATCGTAATCCGCTGAGATTCTTTCATAATGACCAGTGGAAATCCGTCCCCAGCCGAAAAGAACCCGCCCCATGATCCTTACTGAACGACGCCTGTCGCTATATCGTGATTTTTTCATTGTCATGCTCTGGCCCATGGCCCTCAAGTCTTAAAAATTAATTAATCTGACAACCTTATCAATCCGCTCCGACATCAACATTTATCCCTGGAACCACCATATGGGGATTAGCCGGCCTGATCTTAAATTCAACCCTTCTATTCCTGGCACGCCCTGCTGTTGAATCATTACTGGCAAGGGGGTGACCCTCGGCAAATCCCTGGGCCGACAAACGGCTGGGGGGAACCTTGAACCTCCTGATCCAATACTCAACCACCTCCACCGAGCGGGCTGAAGACAATCCCCAATTGGTCCGATAAGAGCCAACTCCCTTTTTTACCGGGACATTATCAGTATGGCCAGACACCTTCACCGCCAGATCCATCTTGGCAATCAAACGACCTAGCTTATCAAGAAAAGGCAGAAACCTCTTCTTGATCTGATGACGACCTGAATCAAAGGCCAACTCATCCTTAACCCGAAGAATCAGACCATCAGCACCATATTCTGCCTCAACCATCCCGCTTTCAATCTCTTCACCAAAAGCCTTGGTGATCTGAATCTGAACCTGTAGGGGAACCGAAGGGAACTCGGTTGAAACCATCTGCTGGCCCCGTAGAGATTTAGTTACCCGTAACTCCCGCTGTACACCAAAGGCATCTCGCATGGACCCGGCAACCTGCTTGTATTTCTGCGCGTCCATCACTGAAAAAGACAATAACAAAACAAAGAAACACATCAGAAGAGACATCAAATCAGCAAATGTACACATCCAGGCAGGTGCTCCCGGGGGACATTCAACCTTTTTGCCTTCATCATCAGCCATACTCAACCTCTTGCTTTTAAACTCATTATTAGTCGAATTTCAGCGTACTTATTTAGCCGATTCACTGCCCCTTTCTTTCGGGGGGAGAAATGTCTGGAGGAACTCTTCCATAACCCTGGGGTTTAATCCTTTAAGAATACCAAGTACCCCCTGGATAATCAGCTTCCTGTTCCTTTCCTCCTGCTGACTGCGAAGTGCAAGTTTGTCGGCAATGGGCAGAAAAAAGAGATTTGCCATAATAGCACCATAAAGTGTGGTCAATAAACATACCGCCATTGCCGGACCGATGGAAGCAGGGTCATCCATATTGGCCAGCATCTGAACCAGACCAACCAAGGTGCCAATCATCCCGAAGGCAGGAGAGGCCTCACCCATGGAACCAAAGGTCTTACGGCCAACCTCATGTCGTTCCACAGTAAAGGTCACCTCTTTCTTCAATACCTCCTCAATAAACTCAGCCTCATGGCCATCTACACAATACATAATGGCCTTTTTTAAAAAGGGATCTTCAATGGGCTGCTGTTCAAGAACAATCAAACCATTTTTTCGGGCTATATTGGCGAGATTGACAACTTCCTGGATTATCTCATTGGGGTTGTTCAGACGGGCAAAAAAGACATTCATCGCCACCTTGATGGCATTGATGCAATCGGCCAGACCAAACCTGATCATTACAGTGGCAATGGTCCCCCCCACCACGATTAATACCGACGGAATATTAATAAAGAGGAGAATAGACCCACCCAGCAAAACAGCTACCAGGATAAGGATAACCCCAAGAATCAATCCGATAATAGTGGCTAAATCCATAAGATAATTTCCTTTACAAGGCTTCTTGGCAAAATATTGTTAACGCAATCAATGTCGGCAGTAACGATCAGTCAAGGCTATCAATAAAATCGGCAACTTCGACCTGCATCTTGAAACAATGTTCTTCTGCCGGGAAATTTCCGTCCCTGACATCTTTCCCATATGCAACTACCGCTTCCTGGATTCGGGGAGCAAGACTTGCATATTGTCTGACGAATCCGGGAATGAATTTATCAAACATTCCAAGTAGATCATGGGTTACCAGAACCTGACCATCACAACCAGCTCCAGCCCCGATACCAATGGTGGGAACCCCTATTCTACTGGAGATAAAACTGGCCAGACCATCAGGGACACATTCCAGGACAATGGCAAAAGCCCCGGCCTCTGCCAGCGCCTCGGCATCAGCCAGCATCCGCCTGGCAGATTCACAATCCTTACCCTGAACTTTATAACCACCTAGCTGACTTGCGGTCTGGGGAGTCAGGCCGATATGCCCCATAACCGGCACCCCTGCAGTAACCACCGCGCGGACCGTATCAGCCACCTCAACCCCACCTTCAAGCTTGACCGCATCACAACCAGCCTCCTTGAGGAAACGACCGGCATTGCTAATGGTCTGGGCAATGCTGACCTGATAGGAAAGAAAAGGCATGTCCCCCACCACGAAGCCGTCTGTTCCCCGGCGTACCGCCGAGGCATGATGAATCATCTCATCCATGGTCACCGGCACGGTAGAGTCATAACCCAGCACAACCATACCCAGGGAATCACCAACCAGCACCATATCTATACCAGCCGCCTCAATCATCCTGGCCATACTGGCATCATAGGCTGTGAGCATGGTGATTTTTTCCGTACCCTTTTTTTCAATAATCTCAGGAATTGTCAATCGAGCCATTATATCTATCTTGTTTTATTATTCTTATCATTAAATCAGATCAACCAGGGCTTCAGCTAATCGGCAAAACCGACTGGCCGGCAGCCTGCATGGTCCGACCAAAATGTTCATAAGCCGCCAGAGTCGCCATTCGTCCCCGGGGAGTCCTGATCAAAAAACCATCCTGGATCAGATAGGGTTCATAAACATCCTCAAGGGTTGTTTTCTCTTCACACACTGCTGTAGCCAGGGTATCAAGCCCAATGGGACCGCCCTGATACTTATCAATAATAGTCAATAAAATCCGGCGATCCATCTCATCTAAACCGTGACTGTCCACCGACAACATATCAAGGGCCGCACCAGCCACCTTAAGATTAATTTTACCATCAGCCTTTACTTCGGCATAATCACGAACTCTCTTTAATAAACGATTGGCAATTCTGGGGGTACCTCGTGACCTTCGGCCCAACTCCATTGCACCGCCATCATCTATTGCAATCCCAAGAAGAGCCGCTGATCGTTTGACGATTTGAACCAATTCCTCTGGCAAATAAAAATTAAGCCGCAAAATTACACCAAAACGGTCCCGAAGGGGCGGGGTTAAAAGACCGGTTCGGGTGGTAGCACCAACCAGGGTGAATCGGGGCAGATCCATCTTAACCGTCTTAGCTCCCGGGCCCTGACCAATAACCAGATCAAGTTGATAATCCTCCATGGCCGGATAAAGAATCTCTTCCACAACATGGTTTAAACGGTGAATCTCATCAATAAAGAGCACATCCCCCTGCTGAAGACTGGTGAGTATAGCTGCCAGATCACCGGGTCGCTCAATAACCGGACCAGAGGTAACCTTGATATGGGCTCCCATTTCCTTGGCAATTATATAGGCAAGAGTGGTTTTACCAAGACCAGGAAAACCATGAAAGAGAACATGATCAAGGGCCTCATTCCGCCGACAGGCTGCCTGAATAGAGATTCCCAGATTATCCTTAAGCTTATCCTGACCAATATAATCCGCCAATGACTGGGGCCGCAGGCTTGTTTCCTCAACCACTTCCTGGCCGGTTTCATTTCTGGTACTGACAATTCTTTCTTCGTGTTTCATACCAGCCTTCTCAGCGCCTGACGTACCAGCTCTTCAATAGTCAACTGATCAACGCTCTCTTCCTGAATAACTTTATGAACAGCCTTTTCCGCATCACCAGCCTGATAACCAAGATTGAGCAATGCTGACACCGCATCAATTATAAGCTGGTCCGAGCCGGCAACATGCTCTTTAACCGGTCGGCTATCTATGGAAACAATAAACGCAACCTTGTCTTTTAACTCCAGACACATCCGTTCAGCAGTTTTTTTACCGATACCGTTAATAGCTGTGAGGCGAGCCAGGTCTTCAGTAGTTAATGCCGCTGCCAATTCAGATGGTGATATCCCAGAAAGGATTGACAGGGCAAGTTTAGGACCAATCCCTGAAACCCCAATGAGCAGAAGGAATGTTTCTTTCTCTTCCAGATCAACAAAACCATAAAGGGCGAAAATATCTTCCCGGACATAAGTATAAATATAAAGGGTGGTCTCATGCCCTTCAGCCGGAAGTTCGACAAAACAGGAATCAGTGAGATGAGCCTCATAGCCAACTCCACCAGCCATGATTATGACCCGGTTTCCTGATTTTTCAAATATCTCACCCCGGAGACAGGCTATCATCTGATTAATCTCCCAAATTACACGTAATGGCTTGGTTGAGCTTGCTTAATGATACTTATGATCTGATATTTACTATTGCCTGGTCCATGGCCTGATGATTGGCACAACACATGGCAACGGCAAGAGCATCAGCCGCATCCTGACTAGGGCAGGCTGACAGGGAAAGCAGAGCCCGAACAGCCTGCTGAATCTGAGCCTTATCAGCCTGTCCATAACCGGCCACTGCCTGTTTTACCACCGTAGCTGGATACTCATAAAGGGGAAGACCATGCTGCCGGGCAGCAAGCATCAGTACCCCCCGGGCCTGACCAAGCTTCAAGGCCGAGCCAGGATTACGGGCCATAAAAACATTCTCAATAGCGGCGCAATCAAGGGCGTTCGACTCAATAACTTCACAGATACCGTCATAGATCTCTAACAATCTATCGGCCAGGACCGCCTTTTTCTTTACTCTAATAACTCCGCAGCTGATAAAATCAGCCTTAAAACCGGTCTGGTCAATAATTCCATAACCGGTACAATGGGAACCGGGATCAATACCTAATATCCGCAAAATATCTTCCTGCCCTGCTTAAGATATACTCTCCATAATCTCATCCGGGATATCAAAATTGGCATGTACATTCTGAACATCATCGCACTCTTCAAGGAGCTCGAGCATCTTAAGCAATCTGGCAGCCACCTTCTGTTCACCAACCTCCACAACATTTTGGGGAATCATGGAAATTGAAGCCTCAATAAAGCTTATTCCCTGGCCAGCCAAAGCTTCCCGCACTGCACCAAAATCGTCAGGGGCAGTAACGACCTGGAAGACATCACCCTCTTCCAGGACATCATCAGCTCCTGATTCAATGGCCAGATCCATCAGCGCCTCTTCATCAACCTTATCCTTTTCAATAAGCAAGGAACCTTTCTTGTCAAACATCCAGGAAACACAACCGGATTCGCCCAGATTTCCTGCATGCTTGGCAAAGGCATGGCGTACTTCGCTAACCGTACGATTCTTGTTATCAGTCAGACAATCAACCAATACAGCAACACCACCGGGGCCGTACCCTTCATAGGTGATATCTTCATAATTCACCCCCTCAAGTTCTCCGGTACCCTTCTTGATTGCCCTGGCAATATTATCCTTGGGCATATTTTCGCCCTTAGCATTAGCAATGGCACTGCGAAGACGTGGATTACCGTCAGGATCACCACCACCCATTTTAGCAGCAACGGTTATCTCTTTGATCAACCGGGTAAAAATCTTGCCCCGCTTGGCATCGACAGCTCCTTTGCGATGCTTGATATTAGCCCATTTTGAATGTCCTGCCACGATTCTACCTCCACCTATCTAACCCGTTTTCACGGAATGTTTTTAAACTTTCCTCGAACTATGCAATAGACCCATTGCCAATACAAAAACCTCGCGACTTTCCGACCTGGAACTCTTGGGTTTGAAAATCCGAACCTTACGAAAACTCTTTTTCACATCATCTACAAATGCTTTCAGGTCTTCACCTTCAAAAACCTTGCAGTAAAAATTACCATCCTTAACCAAAACCCTGCATGCCACCCAAAATGCCTGGCGGGACAGATCTACCGAACGAACATGATCACTAAATTTATTACCAGTGGTCTTAGGGGCCATATCACAGACAACAACCTGAAAATCACTTAAGCCAGCAAGGTGATCAATAAGGCTATCATCATAGATATCTCCCTGAAAAAACTCAACCTGAGCTCCACTCCTAACTTGCAGAGGCTTAGTCTTCTGCAGATCTATCCCACAAACAAAACCACCAGATCCCACTTCCTCTGCCGCAAACTTGGCCCAGCTGCCGGGACAACATCCTATATCAAGAACACGGTCACCTTTGCACAAAATATGGAATTTTTGCTGGGCCTCTTTTAATTTATAAACAGACCGGGCCGGATAATTCTCCTTCTTAGCCTTTTTATAATAATAATCCTGAACCTTTTTCATTAAATGGGCTTTATCCCCCGACTAATTTCATTATCCTACATTTAATTATTCTAAATGTGTCAAAATAGCTTATTTCATAAGCAAAAACAAGAACTCCTCCGTCTATTTCACTCCACTTTGCGCTGCCATACCTGTAGGGCCTCACGATATACATGGGAACGCGACAAACCAAGATCAACACTAATGGCCTTAACCACCTCTTTCAGCTTCATTGGGGAGTTATCACGATACCAGCAAAGAAGTTCATCAAGGTCGTCAGTAGCTAATGAATGATCCTGCTCATTACCGGAAAGCATAACCACACATTCACCTTTAATCTGATGGCGAGCAGCAAGAAACTCAATTAGATCAGCCAAAGAACCAGGGAACAGCTCCTCATGGATCTTGGTTAATTCCCGGGCCAGAAAAACCTGACGATTACCCATGATCTCAAGACAATCAGCCAAAGATCTGGTTAATCGTCTGGGGGATTCGAAAAATATTAAAGGCTCCTGCTGATTAACATATCTCTTCAATAATTTACGACGTTGTCCCTGTTTGGCAGGCAGAAAACCTATAAATGTAAAGACTGATCCAGAAAAGCCGGAGACACTGACCGCTGCCGAAAGAGAAGAAGGGCCTGGCACTGGAACAACCGGGATACGACTGGCATAACAATTATGAACCAGACGGTATCCTGGGTCAGATATGGCAGGGGTGCCAGCATCAGAAATCAAGGCTATATCCTTACCATCCTTCAAGGATGCGATGAGCTGCTCACTACGAGCTGCCTCCCTCTCCTTGAAATATGAAACCAGAGGCTTGGCAATACCATAATGGGTCAATAATTTTCGACTATGCCTGGTATCTTCAGAAGCAATAAGATCAACCTCTTTCAATATCCTGACTGCCCGAAAAGTTATATCTTCTAAATTGCCAATGGGGGTGGCAACCACATAAAGGGTTCCAACCGCATCTCCTATTTTGTCATCCTTCATAAATTATCTTAATTTCTGGTTAATGGGATCTTAATAGTAAAAAAACTGATACCACCCTCTCTTCTATAATCAACCCCCCATCCATGCTGGTGGCAAAACTGACTAACATAGAAAAGACCAAGGCCAGAGTGATCAATCCAGCCAGAGGTAAAAGGGTTATACATAACCTTCTCAATATCAGGCGCAACACCTGGTCCAGAATCAGCAACAATTAACTCGAGTATTTCATCTTGACCTCCAAGACTGATACTTAAATTCAACTTGGATGAATCCGTCTCTTTCAAGGCAGAGATGGCATTGTCAATAAGAGCCGCAGAGATGATATGGAGAGAAGCAGCATTAGAAATAAAAACAGGAAAATCCTGCTCAAGATCAACATGTTTAATAATCTTATGCTTAAAAAAAGAATCAGCCATGAAAAAATCAATCTCCTGCTCAATAATAGACGCAAGAAGATGGAGATCGATGGGCTTGGACTCAGCAGAAATAGAAACAGCAGCCTTTAAATAGTTTGTCCTGAGGATCTTGCCAGCAGAACAAACCCGGTCATGCATGGTGTCAACCAGAGGAGCACGCTCTGCCAGCAAGGATGAAATTTTATCAATCCTTTCATCACAATTATCTTGATCAACATCAGCAAGCAAATCCCGCACATGGGCAAACATCATCTGCAACAGCTCGGTCTGAAGAGTAAGGCCCTGGACAATTCCATTGAGATTATGGATTGTCCCACCAACCATACGACCTGCCAACGCCTGCTGCTGCGCCATTAAGCAAGCTTGCTGCCAATGCTCAATCTCAGGTTTAATATCTGTTCTATCTGGCAAGGCAATACCTAAAGAAAATTATTAAAAGAATCAATCCGGTTAAGCAGAAAAACAGGCAACATGCCATGTCATTAGATAAGAACAATTAATACATAGAAGGCACAGAGGTCAAAGCAAAAAAAAAGGTCTGGATACCAATAATGGTAT
>CAZZCA010000025.1:0-11747 GCA_964653055.1 uncultured Desulfobulbia bacterium
TCTAACAGCCTATGGCTGATTATAATTTAATAATCATCGGCGGCGGCCTTTCCGGGCTGGCCGCCGGTATTCGTTGTGCCAGGTTCGGAGAATCTGTTCTCATCCTGGAAAAACATTATATCCCTGGTGGCCTGAACTCTTATTATTCCCGTAAGGGTTTTTTGCTTGAGACCGGTCTTCACGCCATGACCAATTTTGCTCCGGCCGCCAACAAGCACGCTCCGTTAAACCGGCTTTTTCGTCAGCTTAAATTATCCCGCAAAAAGTTCACAACCCGGGAACAATTTTCATCTCTAATTCATTTCCCCGGTAAGCAGCTTGAGTTTTCAAATGATTTTGGCCTGCTTGCCAACGAGATTGGGGCCAAATTCCCTGCCAGCATCAAGTCTTTTATTAAATTGACAGAGCTGATTGACCAGTACGATCCTTTCACCCCGCAGCCCTGGAAATCCACCCGTAAGACGCTGGCAGAGCATATACACGACCCACTCTTGATCAATATGCTGTTATTGCCGTTAATGGTTTATGGCAATAGCGAAGAGCATGATATGGATTTTGCCCAATTTGTCATAATGTTCCGGGCAGTATATCGGGAAGGGTTTTTCCGGCCCCGGGGAACTATCAAAGATTTTCTCAACATGCTTGTTGAACAATACCAGAAGCAGGGCGGAGAGATTCGCTTTAAGGCAGGAGTTGAATCATTAAGTTTTAAGGGCAATAAGGTGACAGCGGTGAAGCTTGCAGGTGGCGAGGAAATCACCTGCGATAAATGTATATCCACAATGGGCGCTCCTGCCACCGAAGCTTTATACCACCAGAAGCCTGCACGACCGCACCCGCCTGGCAGAATGTCCTTTGTTGAGTCCATCTTTGTGCTGCCCGAAAAGATTAAAAAAACAATCAAGTCAGATTATACCATTATCTTCTACTCAGCTGATGATGATTTTGACTATTGCCAGCCACAATTACCTCTGGAACCTAATTGGGGGGTAATTTGTTTTCCTGAGAATTTTCAGGATATGCCGGATAATGATAATTTCCAGATCAGGATAACAAATTCCGCCAATTACCATTTATGGAAGGATGCTAAAGAAAACTATCCGTCCCTGAAAGAAAAATGGGTTGCCCGGGCCAGACAAACTGCCGGGGAAATCATTGGGAATTTCACCGAAAACATTGTATATGAGGATAGCTTCACCCCAATTACCATCGAGCGTTTTACCGCCAAGGACCATGGTGCGGTTTACGGTAGCCCCCGCAAGATAAAAGATGGCCGAACACCCTACGACAACCTCTTTATTGCCGGAACTGATCAGGGCTATCTTGGAATTGTCGGTGCCATGCTCAGCGGGGTAACCATGGTTAATCACCATATCCTTTAAGATGTTTTTGCCGGGAGTTGTTTTTCCACATGAAATTTGCAAGTTTTAATGATCTCGCTCCAGCTTATGATGCCATAATTATTGGTTCCGGCCTTGGTGGCCTTACCTGTGCCAACCGGTTAGCCAAATCAGGCCATAGCGTGCTTCTTTTTGAGCACCATCATAAACTTGGAGGTCTGGCCACCTGGTTTAAACGAAAGGGCCATATCTTTGATGTCTCTCTCCATGGTTTCCCTTATGGCATGGTCAAGACCTGCCGTAAATACTGGAATAAAACAATTAAGGAATCCATAGTTCAATTAAAGGACATTGTTTTTGATAACCCTCAATTTTCTATCAAAACAACCTTTGACCGGGTAGATTTTACCAATATCCTGGTAAAAACCTTTGGCATCAAGGAGTCGGTGGTGGATAAATTCTTCACCACTGTTGCTGCCATGAATTTTTATGACGATCAAAGCATGACCACCAGGGAACTTTTTGAAAATTTCTTTCCTGGTCGCAGCGATGTGCATCGTCTTCTCATGGAACCAATTTCCTATGCAAACGGTTCCACCCTTGACGACCCGGCCATTACCTATGGCATTGTTTTTTCTAATTTCATGAATAAGGGAGTTTTTACCTTCGAAGGTGGTACTGACCGGCTTATTGGTCTTATGGCCGACGAACTCATTGCCAACGGCGTTACTATTTGTCCCAAGACCAGGGTTGACCAGATAATTGTTGAAAAGGGCAGGGTCGTTGGGGTTGCTGTGGGTGAGCAGGTCATTACCGCACCAGCCGTTATTTCCAATAGCGGGATTACCAATACCATTGATAATCTTGCCGGCCGGGACTGCTTCCCCCAAAGTTTCCTGGACGATTTCAGCACGGTTGAGGTTAACAATTCAAGCTGTCAGGTTTATCTTGGGGTTAAAAAAGGCGAAGATGTCCCATTTGTCGGGGATCTTCTTTTCACCTCCACGGCCGACAATTTTGATGCGGCTGAGATGCGGAAGATGGATACCGGCAGCCGGACTTTTTCTCTATATTACCCCAAAACCAGACCGGATAACCCGGATTACACCATTGTCGCCTCAATGAACGCCAATTACGATGATTGGGCCGCATTGACCGATGCTGAGTATCAGGCAGCTAAAGATGATATGGTAGAGCGCTCATTTGATGATCTGGAACGTTACCTGCCCGGGATTAAGAATAAAATCGACTGGGTTGAGGCATCCACCCCCAGAACCTTTAACCGCTACACTCTCCATACCGAAGGGACATCCTTCGGGACCAAATTTGAGGGCCTGAATATTTCCCGAACAATTTTCAAGGTTGTTCCCGGGCTTTTTCATGTGGGATCTGTGGGGATTATTATGTCGGGATGGCTGGGGGCAATAAATTACGGGGTCATTGTGGCCAATGATGCTGATGCCTATATCAGATCCTGATTGGTTGAAAAATGAATAAATTCGCAGATCAGAAAATAATTATTACCGGTGCCACCCGTGGAATCGGCAAGGCTATTGCCCGTTCTTTTCTTGAACAGGGGGCAATTGTAATTGGCATCTATGCTGGCAATGAAGATGCCGCCAGATCCATGGCGGCAGAATGTGCTGATAATGCTGACAATCTACGGCTTTACCGCTGCGATATCAGCGACTATGCCCAGGTGGAGGATCTTTTCGGTCAGATAGAAGATGAATTTGACACCATCGATGTTTTGATAAATAATGCCGGAATCAGACGGGACGGGGTGCTGGCCATGCTGGCAGAGAAAGATTGGCGCCGTGTTCTTGATGTTAATCTTTCCGGCTCTTATCATGCCTCAAAATTTGCCGTTCAATTAATGATGAAGCAGAAATACGGGCGAATTATTTTCATTACGTCGCCCATGGCCCATATGGGTTTTGCCGGCCAGGCCAATTATGCCGCCTCCAAGGCCGGACAAATCGGGATGATGAAATCGCTTTCCAAAGAAACAGCCAAACGTAAGATAACGGTAAACGCGGTTTCCCCCGGCTTCATCGATACGGAGCTTTTAGCAGATCTCTCCGACAGCCAGCTTAAAGACTACAAAAAAATGATCCCCCTCCGGCGTTTCGGCAAGGTGGAAGAGGTTGCCGGAGCTGTTCTTTTTCTTGCAGATAAAGATAACTCGTATATTACCGGTAGTGTTCTTGAGATTACAGGAGGCTTATAAAATTGTTGCAGGTAAAGATTGAAAAACTGGTTGCCGGGGGCAGGGGGCTTGCCCGGCTTGATGACGGGATGGTTGCCTTAATCCCCAATGTTATTCCGGGCGAGCTTGTTGAGATAACACCGGTCAAGAAACATAAAAAACTTATGGAGGCTGATCTTGTCCGGGTAATTGAACCATCACCACATCGAGTTGAGCCCCAATGCCGACATTATAACAGCTGTGGTGGTTGTGATCTGCAGCATATCGAATATGGTCGCCAGGTTGAATATAAAAACGATATTTTAAGCGAGCAGCTGGTGCGCAGTAAGGTTTTTTCGGCTGATCAACTTGCCAGGATTGAAGCTCCTCTGCCTGCGCCATTTCCATTTAATTATCGGCAGCGGGTAAGATACCATGTCAGTGATGGTGAATATGGCTTTTTCCGTCATCATTCTCATGAACTGAAGCCTGTGGATTCATGCCCATTGGCTCATCCAGCCTTAAATGATGTGCTCGACACATTGTCTGATAATACTAATTTCCTCTCACTTCTAACCGACACTAAAGAATTTGAGCTACAACTTAGTCCGGTTGATAAGGAAATAATAATAGTCTTTCATCGCAGCCGCAAAACAAGAAAGGCCGAGATCAAAAAGGCCCGGATTTTAATAACCGAAACGAAACTTAATGCCGTTTTGGTGAAGATCCCAGGTCAGGCCCTGCAAACATTTACCGAGGAAGGGCAGGGCCCAGCCCGAATATCTTTTAAATATCCACTGGCCCAGACGAAAGAGCTGGCAATGCAGCTTGAGGCAGGCGGCTTCTGCCAGGTTAATCTTGATCAGAACCTTCAGTTGATAGACCACCTCCTTGCCTGGGTCTCCGCAAGTCAGAACGATTCAGTTCTTGATCTTTTCTGTGGCATGGGGAATTTCTCCATCCCTCTGGCTACCATGGCTGGCAAGGTCATGGGTATGGATCTGCAGCGATCAGCCATCCGTAGCGCAAAAAAGAATGCCAGTATCAATAAATTAGATAATTGCACCTTTGCTCAGAGTTATTCGGTGAAGGGGATCAAGGAACTTGCCGGTTCAGACCATAGCTTTGGCCTTCTCCTCCTGGACCCACCTCGATCCGGCTGTGCCGAAGTAATACCCCATATTCCATCGCTTAAGCCAGATCGCATCATCTATATCTCATGTGATCCTGCAACCCTGTGCCGCGACTTGACCAACCTCCAGCAAAAAGGCTATCTTGTCGATAAGGTAAAAATGTTTGATATGTTTCCCCAGACCCATCATATGGAAACCATGGTTCTACTCTCTGCATCCAGTTAACATAGCCATAAATAAAAAGGTGCCGGAATGCCAGACTTTGAGATGATCCCAAAAAAATATCATTAAAGCACGGTGCCAGTCATATTCGAATATTTGGTTCAGTAGCGAAACAAACATCGAATGCTGATAGTGATGTGGATTTTCTTGTCGATCTTGACAAAGACAGGACATTGCTGGATTTAGGTGGCTTGTTAATGGATCTGCAGAATTTGCTGGGTTGTAAAGTTGATATTGTCACTGAAAAGGCTTGCACTGGTATCTCAAAGAAAAAATTCTCAAGGAGGCAAAAAGTTTATGAAAGATGATAAGCTTTACCGCACAGACGGCGCTAGTAGGCCCTACCTATTTGTTTGTGGCTGTCCTCGGTCTGGGACAACCGCTTTAACGCGGTTGTTATCAGCCCATGAAGATATTGCGCTGGGCATAGAAAGATTCGGGCACCTCGTTTCTGCTAACCGGTTTAAATTATTACCGAAACACTTTGAGAAAGACCGCTTTTTTCAAGTAAAGCGAGGCGACACTTTCTATCAGAGCTTGAAAGAAGTGGCGGGTGGTAATTATTACGATGATCTCGCTGAAAAATATGACAGCTGCATGTGGGTTGGCGATAAGCGCCCCGATCTCTATTTGAGCTATCCGCAGTTGCACAGCGCCTTTCCAGGCGCCGTTGTGCTGTTTATCTTTCGCAATATATTTGACGTTGCGCAGTCATACAAAGTTCGCGCAATGAATACTGAGGATGATTGGCCTGAAGCAAAAGGGGTCATGTCGGCCATCTCAGACTGGAATGATTCGTTGAATTTGACATTGGCAGCGCAGCAGACCATGACCATCTACTGTATTCAGTACGAACGGCTATTTGCGGGGGAAGATTTGGATATCGCGCCAATTTTTGAGCCGCTGGGTATTTCTAACGTGAAGCGCCCGCAAAACTTTTTCGACAATCGCCTCAAGTTGCGGGCTCAGGTGTTGGAGACCGAGAGAGGCGCCATTCTGACATCTGATGAGAAGCGTGATATTGCAACCCATGCCGATTTCGCGGCTTACCGGGAGCTTATGATAAAAGGCAGTGTCCTTATTTAGAGGATGGTGCCGGCTTTGGTTGATGCAGCATCGCCAAGCGTGTCGCGTTTATAGGTCCGCTGTGCAACTGCTGACGCTAGAGGCTGATTCAGAAGTCGCCCGATAGACGCTTACCCTCCGGCGTTTCGGCAAGGTGGAAGAGGTTGCCGGAGCTGTTCTTTTTCTTGCAGATAAAGATAACTCGTATATTACCGGTAGTGTTCTTGAGATTACAGGAGGCTTATAAAATTGTTGCAGGTAAAGATTGAAAAACTGGTTGCCGGGGGCAGGGGGCTTGCCCGGCTTGATGACGGGATGGTTGCCTTAATCCCCAATGTTATTCCGGGCGAGCTTGTTGAGATAACACCGGTCAAGAAACATAAAAAACTTATGGAGGCTGATCTTGTCCGGGTAATTGAACCATCACCACATCGAGTTGAGCCCCAATGCCGACATTATAACAGCTGTGGTGGTTGTGATCTGCAGCATATCGAATATGGTCGCCAGGTTGAATATAAAAACGATATTTTAAGCGAGCAGCTGGTGCGCAGTAAGGTTTTTTCGGCTGATCAACTTGCCAGGATTGAAGCTCCTCTGCCTGCGCCATTTCCATTTAATTATCGGCAGCGGGTAAGATACCATGTCAGTGATGGTGAATATGGCTTTTTCCGTCATCATTCTCATGAACTGAAGCCTGTGGATTCATGCCCATTGGCTCATCCAGCCTTAAATGATGTGCTCGACACATTGTCTGATAATACTAATTTCCTCTCACTTCTAACCGACACTAAAGAATTTGAGCTACAACTTAGTCCGGTTGATAAGGAAATAATAATAGTCTTTCATCGCAGCCGCAAAACAAGAAAGGCCGAGATCAAAAAGGCCCGGATTTTAATAACCGAAACGAAACTTAATGCCGTTTTGGTGAAGATCCCAGGTCAGGCCCTGCAAACATTTACCGAGGAAGGGCAGGGCCCAGCCCGAATATCTTTTAAATATCCACTGGCCCAGACGAAAGAGCTGGCAATGCAGCTTGAGGCAGGCGGCTTCTGCCAGGTTAATCTTGATCAGAACCTTCAGTTGATAGACCACCTCCTTGCCTGGGTCTCCGCAAGTCAGAACGATTCAGTTCTTGATCTTTTCTGTGGCATGGGGAATTTCTCCATCCCTCTGGCTACCATGGCTGGCAAGGTCATGGGTATGGATCTGCAGCGATCAGCCATCCGTAGCGCAAAAAAGAATGCCAGTATCAATAAATTAGATAATTGCACCTTTGCTCAGAGTTATTCGGTGAAGGGGATCAAGGAACTTGCCGGTTCAGACCATAGCTTTGGCCTTCTCCTCCTGGACCCACCTCGATCCGGCTGTGCCGAAGTAATACCCCATATTCCATCGCTTAAGCCAGATCGCATCATCTATATCTCATGTGATCCTGCAACCCTGTGCCGCGACTTGACCAACCTCCAGCAAAAAGGCTATCTTGTCGATAAGGTAAAAATGTTTGATATGTTTCCCCAGACCCATCATATGGAAACCATGGTTCTACTCTCTGCATCCAGTTAACATAGCCATAAATAAAAAGGTGCCGGAATGCCAGACTTTGAGATGATCCCAAAAAAATATCATTAAAGCACGGTGCCAGTCATATTCGAATATTTGGTTCAGTAGCGAAACAAACATCGAATGCTGATAGTGATGTGGATTTTCTTGTCGATCTTGACAAAGACAGGACATTGCTGGATTTAGGTGGCTTGTTAATGGATCTGCAGAATTTGCTGGGTTGTAAAGTTGATATTGTCACTGAAAAGGCTTGCACTGGTATCTCAAAGAAAAAATTCTCAAGGAGGCAAAAAGTTTATGAAAGATGATAAGCTTTACCGCTATCACATAATTGAGAGTATAGAAAAGATATTTTCTTATGTTGACGGATTAAGTCGTGAAGAATTTCTTGAAACAAATTTACTATAAGATGCTGTTTTACGAAATCTTCAAGTTTTATCAGAGTCAACTCAACGCTTATCAGACGATTTTAAAGATAATAATAAAGAGATAGAATGGTATAAAATTTCCGGATTACGCAATATTTTAGTTCATGATTATCTGGGGATTGACCAGGATACTGTCTGGAATGTAATTTCTAAAGACTTGCCTACATTATTGCATGTAGTTAAATTAAACAGATAAGAGAGAAGATGCGTAAAGGAATTATTCTGGCCGGAGGTTCCGGCAGCAGGCTACACCCACTTACCCATTCAGTTAGTAAACAATTAATGCCGGTTTACGATAAACCGATGATATATTACCCGGTCTCCACCCTGATGCTGGCCGGTATCAGGGAAATACTCATTATTACAACTCCGGATGACAAAGACCTCTTCCAGCGCCTTTTGGGTGATGGCCGCAAATGGGGTGTAAGTTTCTCTTATGCTGTCCAGCCCCGGCCGGAGGGCCTGGCCCAGGCATTTATCATTGGGGAGTCATTCATTGGCAATGACCCGGCTACCCTCATCCTGGGCGATAATATCTTCTATGCTGAAGGCCTTTCCACCAGCATGCAGCAATTAAACAAAACAGATTCCGGGGCGACAATTTTCGGTTATTATGTAAACGACCCTGAAAGATACGGCGTTATTGGTTTTGATAATGACGGCAATGTTACCTCCCTTGAAGAAAAACCAACCCGAGCCAAATCAAATTATGCCATAACCGGTCTTTATTTTTATGATAATGATGTGGTTGAAATTGCTAAAACAATCAAGCCATCAGCCAGGGGCGAGCTTGAAATAACCGATGTCAACAAGGCGTATCTTGAAAAGGGCAATCTACAGGTGGAGCTGCTTGGTCGTGGCACGGCCTGGCTGGATACCGGCACCCACAACTCATTGCTTGATGCTGCTAATTTCGTCCGGGTAATTGAAGAACGCCAGGGGCTGAAAATAGCCTGCCCGGAAGAAATCGCCTGGCGAATGAAGTATATAGACTACGATCAGTTTGAAAAATTGGCTAAACCTCTTTCCCAAAATGGCTATGGTGCCTATCTCCAGAATATTTGCACTGCAATTAAAGCAGGGCGAGATCAGCAATGAAGGTTGAGAAAACACCGATAAGCGGAATCCTGGTTATTACTCCGGATTTTTTTGGCGATGAACGTGGTTTCTTTATGGAAACCTATGCCAGGGATAAGTACAGGGAAATCGGGATAAATGAAGAATTTGTCCAGGACAATCTTTCATCTTCTGCCCGTGGCATTCTCCGTGGTCTGCATTTCCAAAACCCTACAGCCCAGGGTAAGCTTGTATCGGTACTGCAGGGTGAGGTTTTCGATGTGGCTGTTGATATTCGATCTGATTCAAAAACCTTTGGTAAATGGCATGGTGAGTTTCTCTCTGCTGAAAACAAGAAACAGATGTGGCTCCCACCCGGTTTTGCCCATGGCTTTTGTGTGACCTCAGAGACAGCACTTTTCACCTATAAATGCACGGCCCCATATAGCCCTGAGCATGAAGGATCTATTCGCTGGGATGACCCCGATATTGCCATAGGTTGGCCCATCAATGCACCCCGGCTTTCCCTAAAAGACCAGGATGCCCCCTTTCTATCCCAGTTGAACAGGAAAAAACTCTTTAACGGAGCATTTTGATGGGGCAGGGGACGATCCTCTTATTAGGTGCCAATGGTCAAGTGGGCTTTGAGGTGTGCCGGCTGGCCAAAGAACAGAATATCCAATTCATGGGCCTTACCCGCCATGATCTCGATCTTGCCGACCCTGAATCCCTTAATGCCCATTTAAATAGACATCAGCCAGCTCTTATCATTAATGCCGCAGCCTACACGGCTGTGGATAAGGCGGAAGAAGAACAGGAATCAGCCAAACAGATTAATGAACAGGCCCCAGCTATTCTTGCCGGGTTCTGCCACTTAAAAGGCATCCCATTACTTCACCTTTCCACGGATTATGTCTTTGACGGCAACTCCAAAAAACCATACGCAGAAGAAGACCAGACTTTCCCCGCCAGCATTTATGGTCAAAGTAAACTGCAGGGCGAAATTGCAATCTGCAATAAATTAGATAAACACATCATTATCCGGACCAGCTGGGTATTTGGCCCCCATGGCAATAATTTCGTTAAAAGCATGCTTCGCCTGGCAAAAACCAATAATGAACTAAAGGTGGTGGCCGATCAATTCGGCTGCCCTACAGCAGCCACCCATATTGCCCAACTTCTGCTTAACCTTGCAGGTAGAATTTCCTCGGGAGAAGACCTGCCATGGGGCATATATCATTATTGTGGAAGACCATCTTGCAGCTGGCATGGTTTTGCTGAAAAAATCATTGAAATAGCCATTGCCAAAGAATTGATTAACCACCCGGTTGCAGTAAAAAAAATTACCACTGCAGATTATCCAACACCAGCTCAACGGCCCCACAACTCGATCCTTGACTGCCAAAAGATATTTGATAATTTAAATATTGGCCAACCCGACTGGCTCCATGGCTTAAACGACATGTTGGTAAAAAATAAGGAATAAATAATGAACTTCAAGCCGCAAAACATCCTGGTAACTGGCGGAGCCGGATTCATTGGCGCCAATTTTGTTCATTATTGGCAGCGAAACCATCCTGAACATAAGCTGATTGTTCTTGATGCTCTGACTTACGCCGGCAATTACGATAACCTCAAGCCAGCCATTGCCACAGGTTCTGATTTTCATTTCGTCCATGGCGATATCCGGGATTTGCACATGGTAACCAGGCTGCTTAAAGAAGAGCAAATTGATACCATCGTCCATTTTGCAGCAGAGTCCCATGTGGATCGTTCTATTTCCGGTCCGGACGAATTTATTGATACCAATATTATCGGCACCCACCAGCTTCTCAAGGCTGCCAAATCATCCTGGCTGGATAGTGGCTCTGGCCTGGAGCATCGTTTCCATCATGTTTCAACAGACGAGGTCTATGGCAGCCTGGAACCAGACGCACCGCCTTTTTCTGAAGACCATCAGTATGCCCCTAATTCTCCTTATGCTGCTTCCAAGGCATCTTCAGACCACCTGGTCCGCTCTTATCACGAAACCTACGGCCTAAATGCCACCATCAGTAATTGTTCTAATAATTATGGGCCTTATCAATTTCCGGAAAAACTAATCCCCTTGATTATCGCAAATATCATGGACAACAAAGAGCTCCCCATCTATGGCGATGGCCTCCAGATCAGGGACTGGCTCTATGTGGATGACCATAACAGGGCGGTTGACCTGATTATTCACCAGGGTGGGGCAGGGCAGGTCTATAATATCGGCGGCAATAATGAATGGACCAATATCGACATTGTAAAGCTCATCTGTCGTCTCCTTGACGAGCGATTTGCCACAGATCCGAAAATGAAAGCAAACTACCCCAAGGCCCCTCAAAATACCGGCATTAAAGGGCAAACCTTAATCACCCATGTCCGTGACCGCCTTGGCCACGACCGCCGCTATGCCATAAATGCCAGCAAAATTTCTTCCGAGCTTGGCTTTTCTCCAAAAGAATCGTTCACCACCGGCATCAATAAAACACTGGACTGGTACCTGGCCCATGAAAACTGGTGGCGCAATGTCATGGATGGCAGTTACCGTGATTGGCTCAACAAAAATTACAGCTGAATCAATCAGTCATAATTGTGCGAATCTCAGGACATTAGAGAGATTAATCGTTTTAGCAGTTAAGGAAATATGACCCTGAAGCTGAAATTTGTCTCTATGGGTCAAGGGAAGATGATGCGCATAATGTTGAGATATTTACAATATGTGCTGGTT
>CAZZCA010000026.1:0-9319 GCA_964653055.1 uncultured Desulfobulbia bacterium
CCAGCCGGGGAACATGCACCAGCCTGCCGTTATCCCCTGCGATATGAAAAGCAGTGGAGAGTTAGGAGGGATGAGCGAGGTAATCAACCGGTAACCGCATTCCAACACACGCCAGGGGAAGCGGGAAGTAGGGAATTAGGGGTAAAATAATGAAGAATAGAAGGAAAGAAATATATGACGGAAAATAATGAACTGGTTTTGGCACCCCTGCGCGGGCTCACCGACGCCACCTATAGAGATGTATTCGCCCGTTTCTTCCCTGGCTTTGACCGGGCCCTGGCCCCCTTTATCACCAGCTACCAGGGCAACTCCATCAAAAAAAACCGGCTGGATGAACTCCTGCCGGAAAAAAACGAAAACCTTAAAATCACGCCCCAGATCCTGGCCAGAAACCCGGAGAACTTTAAAAACGCCGCACTGATCCTGGCTGATCTTGGCTATCGCGAGGTTAACTGGAACCTGGGTTGCCCCTACCCCATGGTTGCCAATAAAAAAAGAGGATCGGGTCTTTTGCCCCACCCTGATCATATCGAAAAATTTCTTACGGCCTTAGCCGGGTTGCCCATCCGGCTTTCAATCAAGACCCGGCTGGGCCGCCATGACCCCTCAGAGATCATGGCCCTGATCCCACTGTTCAATAAGGCCAACTTAAGCGAGCTCATCATCCATCCCCGCACCGGCATCCAGATGTATAAGGGTGTGGTTGACATGACAGGTTTTGCTCAAGCCCTGGAAATCTGCCGGATGCCAGTGGTCTATAACGGTGATATCAGATCAAGGGCAGACTTCCAGAGCCTGGGTAAAAAATATCCGGCAATCAAAACCTGGATGATCGGCCGGGGGGCATTAACCGACCCCTTTCTCCCGGCCCGGATCAAGGACCTTACGCTGCCAGCTGACCCAGTAGCCCACCTCAAGGCCTTTCATGACGAGCTCTTCAGCCGGTACCAGCAGAGGCTGCACGGCGACTCCCATCTGCTGGGGAGGATGAAAGGGGTCTGGTTCTATATGGCCGGTTCATTTATTAATTCAGCCAGCATCCTCAAGAAAATCCAGCGTACCCGCAGCCTTGCCAAATATCAGAGCCTGGTTAATAAATATTTTGATCAGGAAAGCCTGGTCCAGCAATAAAAAAAAGCCCCGTACCAATCAGGTACGGGGCTTTTTTAAAACTGATAAAAAATATCTTAATCGTCAAGGGAAGTAACATTCTCGGCAGCAGGCCCTTTATTGCCTTCAACAACCTCAAAGGATACCCGGGCGCCTTCCTCCAGTGTCTTATAACCATCAATATTAATGGCTGAGTAATGAACGAATACATCGGTACCATCATCCTGTGCGATAAAACCGAAACCCTTAGACGCATTAAACCACTTTACTGTACCTTCTGCCATTTTGTACTACTCCTTAATGCTTTGTTTCTTAGGTGAAACATTTTGGCCCTGGCAAAAAAAACCAGGACATTAACCAGTGCCCCTTAAGCAGAGCACCATTTATAAAAACATCTTGAACCCGGACCAGATTAAAGGATTAAAACTGATCCAGTATTTTTCGTACCACATCAACTAAGGGTTAACAAGGTTTTTCAGCACAAAAAAAAAGGCCGGCGGATAATCCGCCGGCCTTTTAGCCTGAATGGTCCCTGAATCAGCGAACCACAGGGTTATGGTTTATCTACCTTTAATAAATTAATTAAGGGTAACTGTTGCAGTTGTTGTAACAGCTACAGGATTCGCATCGCCGGCACCGTTATTAACATTATCTACTACTACGGTAAATACCTTCGCGCCAGTACTGTTACAGTCGTAGAGTGAAGCCTTGGTGCTTTCATCATAGGCTACAGCATCACAGCCAGCAGGAGGAGTGATAGTTACTGTACAACCAAGATCTGTAATCACATTATCAGCATCAGTATCAAGACAGCTTGAGTAACGACCGTCAATCAGGATGCGATTGGTGTGATTACCTGCGGTCCACTTAAGACCATTGGCAACTGCGGTGATTTCCGCACCAGTATCAATTCCATTAACGGAATCATGACAGGAAGTAGTACAGTTACTTCTACTCATTCCATCATTAAGCTCATCACCATAACCAACTACCGCAGAACTATGGCAATCGGTACAGGCAGTTACAGTAGCCTCGTTCAGATGATTAGCATGCAGTTTATTATTCAGTCCTGCTTGCGTATCAAGGGAACCTGGCAGACCGTTCAGATGATCAACAAAAGTTGAACGGGTAGTATAGTTAGTACCGTCAACACCTTTACGCGTCAGAACGGTCATGTCTTCCTCATAGAGGAATACGGACCGGTCTTTAACAAAGCCAGCATCAGTACCGGCATTTGCTACCTGAACCGCGATTGTACGTTTTCCTTTATGACCCTTAGGATGGATCATGGGATGGTAGTCAGTGGCCTGAGTTTTACCGTTAACCTTGGTGAACGGAGTACGCTGGGTGGAGGCATCAAAGTCAACAGTAATGTCACGGGGGGCAGTATTAATGTCGCCATTGTAGAAGCCCGCATCAGCGCCATGACAGTCGGAACAACCGCCGGCACCCCAGGCGCTTGCAGCAGGAGCAATACCGTGGTTGGAGCGGAAGAGTACGCCCATCCAGCTCAGTTTCAGCTTGGCATTGGTTGCATTGATTCCAGCTGTATTGGTCAGGTAATCTTTAATAGCAGCACGCTGAGCGTCAATTTTGGCATCGGTAATATTACCATCATAGGTCAGCTCGTGAAGACTATTATCAGTCATTGCACCCATAATATGGGTAGGCAGAACCGGATCCATAGCACCGGCACAACCGTCAGCATTGATATCAACATAGGGTCCACCAACCTGAGAACAGGTACCCGCTGCATCCTGATCTTTATCACGCCAGAACATGGTTACCAGGGAGGAGGCGTTGATGATCTTGCTGCCGTCCCAGGTACGAATCTGATTACCTTCAACAGTCCGCTCGATATTTATGGTATCATGTACAGTCAGGCGACCTTCATGATCAGGACCAGTTGAATCAACCCAGGCAGCACCGGTACCCCATTCGTACAGGGAACCATGGGTATCTCCACCTTGAGCAGCGGTGGGACCATGACCGAGTTTACGAGCATGACATGCGTCACAATGCATTACATCAAGATGACTTGCGTCAGCAACACCATCCAGACCATTAGTAATAAAATTACCGGTCAGACCAGCTGCAGTATGGGCGGAAGCCGGATCAGCAGCGCCATAAGCCTCTACAGAGGGGTTTGCGGTATGACAGGATGCACAGGTCTTGGCATCTTTCGTGTCAGTTTTGTTCCAGAGGGAACTGAATACTATATTACCTTTAGTCGGATCATGACCAAGGAGAGCACTACTACCTGAGCCATTCCAAGCAGAAAGGTCATCGCTCTGGAGAGCTGTCATAATCTCGGTATTGTCAGTACGCTCATGACAACCCATACAACCGATGGAGGTATGAACCTCATGGGTAGCATCGCCAGACCAGGCAGAACCACGTTTTTTCCAGTCAACTGCATGCATATCAAAATGACAGCCGGAGCAGTTCTCAGGAGCCGGGGCACCATCGATCTTGGCCATGGTGGCAGTGTTCAGAGTAACGTTAGCACCAGCACCACCATCAACAGCAGTAGCGTCATAAGCCATGGTAATTGATGTCTGAGAGGTACCAGAAGCTGTGGCAAGACCAGCACCAACGGCAGCAGAAGCAGCAAGCTGACCATCAACAATGGCGGCACGACGATCGGACCAGGAATATCCATCCATATGACACATCAGACAATCCATCTCCATTACACCGGATACATTCCAGTTAGCTGGCAGAACCTCATCTTTGTCACCATCACCATCTTCATCGTAGATATCGATGAAATGGGAATAAGCGGTATAGGCGCCGGCACCCTCAACAGCGTTATCATACTCATTGGCACGATCAGCGATGGGATACTGCATTGCGCCACCACCAACATGACATTCGGCACAGTCACGAAGCTGGCCGGCAATGGAGTTATCAACAGCTTTGGCAAAATTAGCAGCAGAGCCGTACTCATAAACAGAAGCGGTGTTTTTGGTGGCCTGATACCTACCCTTAACTGCTGAAGCGGTTGCTTTCACCTTATTAGTGGGGTTATTTAAGGGGTCGGAGTCATAATTTGCATGACTAGCTCCCATTGTCCAGAAACCAAAGGGATCTACTGTACGCTCATCGGCGTGACATAAACCGTCGCCGGCAGTACCGGCAGTAGCACCGTTAACATCTAAACCAACGTCTTCACAGTACTTACCCTTATTAGCTGTGTCATTTGCACCGCCTACTGCGGTGTTTTGATTAAATACGCGTACCAACTGGCGCGCGGAAGGGGGTCACCATTTACCTACATGGCCGGGAGACTGTACCCAGTTTTTACCTTTACAGCCCACAGAGTTCCACTGGCCGTTGCTAAATGCGGCCCAGCCTTTATGCTGGTTGGCACCTAACTGGGCATGAAAGGAATGTTTTTCGATGGCATCGTAATCATGACAGCCACTTGTACCACAAGTTGCTTGCGGACTGTAAGTAGCCCCGTCCAGCGCGGTAATCACTGAACCACTATTATCCCTAAGGACAATAGTGCCGGTATGATCCGCCAGCGCCTGGCTGCCAGTCATCAAGACTGCGGTAGCAACAGCTGAGGCCAGTAAGACCTTGTTGTACCGTGTCAAATTATAGCGTTTTTTCATTTTTTGCTCCTTGGTTATCGTCTTCTTCATCTAGGTAATGATCTTTCATAAACCTTTTTTTTGCGACTCGGGGGAGGGTCGCGGACAGATCAGGACATCCCGATACTGCCTGTTTTATCTTGGCCCAGAAAAATCACGCGCCATGGATTTTGGAACAATCTAAGCTTATGCAAATCCCAGACCCACCCACAACCACCACGCATAAAAAACCACAGCCTTCCCGATAACCACCTGAAACTATTTGATATTTTTGCTAAAAAAAACACTAACACCACCACTGCCGACACTTGCCACCCCACCTGCAGGGCAAACCACAAAAGATTTCGGGGGATATAACCCAGCAAGCCATGGGCAAAAAAACCCACAAAAAAAAACCCATGCCCCAAAATCCGGGACACAGGTTTTTAAATTAAAGCAAAAAAATCTATAAATCAGCGTTGGGTGCGACCATGACGGCCCATATAGAGGTTCATCCTGTAACCCTTGGCCTCGGCCATAAAGGACGCGTATTCAGCAAGCATCCTCTTTCTATCTTCACCGGTGGCATCCTTTAATTTTTGCTGGTATTCAGCCATGGCCGGCTCTACCGTCTCCTTCTGGTATTTGGCAAGCGCCGAATCGGCCTGGGCGAAGAAACGATCAATCACCGACGGTCCATGGCATTGTTTGCAGACCGACTTCATATTATTTCTGAGGTTTTCTTTGCGGCTTGCCTCCGAGGCAAGTGGGCCGGTGAGATCCCTGGGCAGGCGCCAGGCAGGGTTATGTCGGGTCTTAAGACCATGGCCGGAACCGTTCAGATGGCAAAAAGAGCAAGTGGGAAATGCCATTTTATCCCCGTCAAGAAAATAACCGTTCGTTTCAAGAACAGACTTATCAACCAGGGTGTCGTAACCAAGACCATGGAGGGAGGTCCGGTAAATATCGCCCTCGGGATAATTGGCTCCGTCATGGCAGCGGTTACAGGTCTCTGGCTGGCGGGCCTGGGCAACAGAAAAACGATGACCCAGATGACAGATGGTGCAATCGCCCTTACTCTGATCCTGGTTATAACGCCCGGCTCCGCTGCTTGGCCAGGTAGCAGG
Source organism: uncultured Desulfobulbia bacterium (assembly GCA_964653055.1). Classification (GTDB taxonomy): domain Bacteria; phylum Desulfobacterota; class Desulfobulbia; order Desulfobulbales; family SURF-16; genus CAZZCA01. The sequence goes on from CAZZCA010000026.1 coordinate 5,816, forward strand.
ATCGGGAACCCGCTTATCGACAAAAAGCAAATCACCACCATGACAGCCGGCACAGGCAGCAAAACCATCTTCCTTATATTGAGAGACTATGGGGTAACGGGGATCATCTTCTTTCATCTTGGTTAAAAGGTCCCGGGCCAGAGCATGGCCACTGAGCCGAAAATCAATTTCCTCCGACTTATGACATTTACCACAGACAAAAGGTGTTACAGTGGAGCTGATATAAAAACGATCGGCATGGAGAATAGCGTCTTTATCCCGTTTATTGCGGAGGTGACATTCATTGCAGCCAATCTTCATCTTGCCATGCACGCTCTTGCTCCATTCGGCAAAGATCCCCGGAGTTTCCTGCTTATGACAATCAACACAATACCCACCAACCCCATGGGACTTGATAGGATCTTTTAACTTAGCAATCTTGACATTATCCGCAGGTATAACCCTGGATTTCCTCTCCAGCTTACTGCCTTCACCATGCTCGGCCCAGGCCGGGCTGGCAACCAGCAGCAAGGCAATAATCAGACCAACAAACTTCCGCATTTTCTTTCCTCCATTTATTATTAAATAACATCAGGAAACATCTTCCTCTTTTTAGAGCCTGCTAATGATAAAAAGTTCAGCATAAATTGCAAGCAAGTCTTTTTTACCGGAATACTCCGAGGACTGCAAGTATCAGGAAAACTCTTAACAGTGGGACCTGGAAGTGAAAATATGGCGATAGATCAGAAGTATAATTGCAAAATTCACCCCTATATGATAGATGATGACCTGCAATTATTATTTAACAAGACCTGGCATATCTGCAATGTCTATCATTAATTATGCCGAAATAATTACTAAACGACACTGGACTTACCATGACTGACAATAACGGCACCATCATCTACACCATTGTGGACGAGGCCCCGGCCCTGGCCACCTGGTCCCTGCTCCCCATTATCCGTTCCTATTGCAAAGGCCTGGGGGTGGATATCGTAAACAAAGACATCTCCCTGGCCGGTCGGATAATCGCTGCCTTCAGCGACCAACTGCCAGCCGACCAGCAGCAGAGCGACGATCTGGCTGAGCTGGGCCAATTAACCCAGGACGCCAGCACCAATATCATTAAACTACCCAATATCAGCGCCTCCCTCCCCCAGCTTAAAGAGGCAATCGTCGAGCTCCAGGCCAAGGGCTACGCCATCCCTGACTATCCGGATCAGCCGGCAAACAATGAAGAAGAGAAAATCGCCCACCGCTATGCCGGGGTTCTGGGCAGCGCGGTTAATCCGGTGCTGCGGGAAGGAAATTCCGATCGCCGGGCCGCTGAATCTGTGAAAAATTTCGGTCGGAAAAACCCCCACCGGATGATGAAGGACTGGCCGGAAGTATCCGCCTCCCGAGTGGCCCATATGGATGGCGGCGATTTCTACGGCAGCGAAAAATCAGTCACCATGGCAAAAGACTGCCAGGTCGCAATCGAATTCAAGGGCGCAAATGAGAATACTACCCTAAAAGAAAATACTCCCCTTCTTGCCGGCGAGATCATCGACGCCTCGGTAATGAATGTGGCTAAATTACGCAGCTTTTTCGCCGACCAGATCAAAGAGGCCAAAGAAAAAGACCTGCTGCTCTCACTCCATCTCAAGGCCACCATGATGAAGGTTTCCGACCCCATCATGTTCGGCCATTGTGTGGCGGTCTATTATAAGGAAGTACTCAAGACCCATGAAAAAACCCTGGCCGGTCTTGGACTTAATCTCAATAACGGCCTGGCCGACCTCTACCAGCAGCTTGAAAAACTGCCGGCAGCTGAAAGCAGCCGGATCAAAAAAGACATTGAGGCCCTCTACCATGCCGGACCCAGGCTTGCCATGGTGGATTCGGACAAGGGGATAACCAACCTGCATGTGCCCAATAATGTAATCATCGATGCCTCCATGCCGGTCTTTATCCGGGACGGTGGCCGGATGTGGGGGCCGGACGGCAAACTCCACGATACCGTAGCCATGATCCCGGACCGCTGTTATGCCGGGATCTATCAGGCAGTGGTTGATGACTGCAAGAAACACGGGGCCTTTGACCCGGCCAGGATGGGGACAGTGGCCAATATCGGCCTCATGGCCCAGAAGGCCGAAGAATATGGCTCCCACGACAAAACCTTCGAGGCCCCGGCAGAAGGGGTCATCCGGGTGGTTGATATTGACTCCGGCATTGTTTACCTGGAGCAGAAAGTGGAGAGTGGCGACATCTTCCGCATGTGTCAGACCAAGGACGAGCCCATCCGTGACTGGGTCAAACTGGTCGTAAGCCGGGCCAAAGCCTCGGGGATGCCGGCCATCTTCTGGCTTGACCCGGATCGGGGCCATGACAGCCAGCTGATCAAAAAAGTTGAAAGCTACCTGCCCAAGCACGATACCACAGGCCTGGATATCCAGACCATGAAACCGGAAACAGCAATGAACCATGCCCTGGCGAGGGTCAGGGACGGGGAAGACACCATTGCCGTCACCGGTAATGTATTGAGGGATTACCTCACCGACCTCTTCCCCATCCTGGAGCTTGGCACCAGCGCCCGGATGCTTTCCATCGTGCCCCTGATGAAGGGTGGCGGCCTCTTTGAGACCGGAGCCGGCGGCTCGGCCCCCAAACACGTTCAGCAATTTGAACAGGAAGGCCATCTCCGCTGGGATTCATTAGGTGAGTTCTGTGCCCTGGTGCCATCATTTGAGCACATCGCCGCAAGTTCCGGTAATGACAAGGCCAAACTCCTGGCCACTACCCTGGATGAGGCCATTGGTGATTTCCTGGAAAACCGGCGCTCACCCTCCCGCAAGGTGGGCGAGCTCGATAGCCGCGGCAGCCATTTCTACCTGGCCCTTTACTGGGCCAGGACCCTGGCCGGCCAGGACGAGGACCAGGACACCAAGACCCGCTTTACGAAAATTGCCGGAGAGTTAACTGCCAACGAAGACATAATCGTGGACGAATTAACCCGGGCCCAGGGCAAACCAATGGATATCGGCGGCTATTTCCAGCCTGACCAGGTCAGGGCCGATGCTGTCATGCGCCCCAGCCCCACACTCAACGCCATTATCGATCAAGCCTGATCAATATATTTCTGGAGCATTAAGCAATAAAAAAAGGGGCTGAACCCTAAATTTAGGATTCAGCCCCTTTTGTCGTATGGTGCCGAAGGCCGGAATCGAACCGGCACGAGCGTGGCTCACTACCCCCTCAAGGTTTGCATGGGGTTTTCTGCAACCTACTAATATCATTCAACTTGTTAAAATTTCAGGTAAAATTCCTTTTCCTTATTTTCTATATATTCCCTAATTTTCCATATTTTCACGTATTTTCTTTCCCCATTCTTTCCCCAGAACCTAACAAACAAGAGCCCAAAAATAGCTAACTAATTAAATGGCATCTGTCTACAGTTTTGGGCTTATGAAAAATTGGTGATATGTAATCCCCCCATTTTTAATGGGCGTTAAAAGTAGAACATCATGCTGCTAAATCTAGTTT
>CAZZCA010000027.1:0-8612 GCA_964653055.1 uncultured Desulfobulbia bacterium
TTTTTTTTAAAGTTGATGCCAATCTTCGTTCGGAAGCATCGCGAAATTATTTCAGCTATTTATGGTGGATTTTTGAGCCAGTTCTGCAGATGGCGGTTTATTATTTTGCCTTTGGGATACTTCTTCGCCGGGGAACACCCGACTTTGTTGTTTATCTGCTGGTTAGTATCATCCCCTGGTTATGGTTCCGTCGGACTATTGAAAATTCAGCATCGTCTATCTTGCAGAATAAGGGTTTGATTCTTCAGGTCAATTTGCCCAAAATAATTTTCCCATTGATAATTATTCTGCAAAATGCCGTTAAACAATTTTTTGTTGTCTTATTATTACTTGGATTTTTATGTAGTTACGGGATTACCCCCAGCATTCATTGGCTCTCTCTTCCGTTTTTAATATTTACCGAACTTTGTTTGATCTCTGTGTTTTCCTGTTTAGCAGCAGCTCTTGTTCCATTTCTGCCTGATTTGAAATTTCTAATTCAATTTGGTCTACAGATGGTAATGTTTTGTTCGGGGATTTTTTATAGTATCGAAATGATACCTGTTCAATACCACAACCTGTTCTTTCTGAATCCAATTGCCGTTCTTCTCCAAAATTATCGTTTAGCGCTTTTGTACGGGCAATGGCCTGATTGGGGGACTTTGTCGGGGATAATTCTTGTATGTATTGTTTTATTTTCTTTGATATATTTATTGATTAAAAAACTTGACCCTATTTATGCTCGGGTGATTTCTTAATGTCCTCTTCATTGATATCTTTATGTAATATCGGAGTCACATTCTCCTCGCCAAGGTCCATATTCAAGAAGGAAAAGTTTACGGCATTATCCGATGTAAGTTTTGACTTATACCCTGGAGACTCTCTAGGTGTGGTTGGGCGTAACGGAGCCGGCAAATCAACTCTTCTTCAATTACTTGGCGGGATAATTAGTCCTGATGCAGGTCAGATCCACCGAGCTGCCAGCCAAATTTCACTACTGTCCATGCAGGCCGGCTTTGATCCGCAATTGTCAGGTAAAGCAAATGCCATCCTGAGTGGCATGTTGCTTGGCTTTAATCGGCAAGAGGTTGAATCTAAACTATACAATATTATTTCTTTTTCTGAACTGGGTGATTTTATTGATAAGCCAGTTAACTCTTATTCAACAGGCATGAGGGCACGCCTGGGATTTTCGGTGGCTCTTGAGTTAAATCCAGATGTTTTATTGATTGATGAAGTTCTTGGGGTTGGTGACCTGCGTTTTCGAGAAAAATCAATGGCTGTTATGAAGGAAAAATTATTGTCGAAGCAAACCATTGTCTTCGTTTCTCACAATGGCCATGTGGTGCGTAATTTATGTAACAGGGCTATCTGGCTTGAGAACGGAAAGCTAGTTATGGATGGTTCTGCTGACGATGTTGTTTCTGCCTATGAAGGTCGCGGCTAAAATGGAATTTAGCTGCGCCATCATTATTGTTAATTATAACTCATGGAAATTACTTGCTCGTTGTCTTAAATCTCTTTCCCGGCAAACACTTTCGGGCTTTAAAATTTTTGTTGCCGACAATTCAAGCAAGGAGGCACCACCGGATGATATTTTCTCATCATACCCGGATCTGACATTCATCCAACTTGATAGCAATTATGGGTTTGCCGAGGCCAATAATCGATTAATCAAAAAAGCAAAGGGTTTTGATTGGATAATTACCCTGAACCCGGATGCCTTTCCTGAGCCTAAATGGCTTGAAAGTCTTGTTGCTTCATCTCTGAAAAATCCTGAATATTCATTTTTTTCAAGTCGTTTAATTAACGACAGCAATCCTGAAATAATTGATGGCGATGGTGATATCTACCATTTTAGCGGTTTAGCCTGGCGGGGCAGGTACGGTATGATGGTGTCGACTGATAAAGAACCATATGAGGTGTTTGGCCCATGTGCGGCAGCTGCTATGTATAAAAACAATGAATTACATGAAGTTGGTTGTTTTGATTCGGATTTTTTCTGCTATATGGAAGATGTAGATCTGGCTTTCAGGCTGCAATTACAGGGTAATCGTTGTTTGCATGTGCCAGGCGCCCTGGTCAGGCATGTGGGGGCAGCAACAAGTGGAGGTCAGCAGAGCGATTTTGCGGTTTATTATGGTCACCGTAATCTTATCTGGACGTATTTCAAAAATATGCCCGTTATTTTTTTATGGCTATTCTTGCCTGGCCATATCTTTTTAAATTTTTTCTCAATTATATGGTTTGCCCTGAGAGGGCAGGGCAAGGTCATCTTGCGTGCTAAGTTAGACGGGCTAAAAGGCCTATTTAGAATGATTAGTAAGCGAAAGAGAATTAAGCATGGCAAAAATCTTAGTTATAGAAGGTTGTTTAGATTGTTTAATAAACGTTTTTGCCCCTGTGATTTAAAGGCTCGCACCTGATCACTCATGAAAGTATCTGCAATAATAGTTAATTATAATGCCGGAGATCTTCTGGCAAATTGTGTTAGATCCATCCTTCACTCGTCCATTGAGGTCGAGGTTATTGTGGTTGATAATTGCTCTCAGGACAATAGTGTTAATCTTCTTGATCAATTTAGACCAAGCGGCATAAAGATAATATTAAATGATAAAAATCTTGGCTTTGCCGCAGCCTGTAATATTGGCATAGACAAAGCTTGCGGAAAACACCTGGTTTTCTTAAATCCTGACTCAATTGCACATCCCGATGCCCTTAAGATATTGAGTGATTTTCTTGATGATAATTACGATGTCGGCATGGTGGGTGGACGTGTAAACAACCCCGATGGCACATTGCAGCAGAGTTGCTGTAGAACACTGCCAACACCGGGAACGGTCTTATCCGAATTATGTAAAAAACGATCTAAAAATACTATTGCGCCCAAAATAGCAACAGAGGTAGAAGCTATTTCAGGGGCCTGCATGATGGTATCGCGAAAAGCAATTCTTGACGTTGGCCCTATGGACTCTTCCTATTTCCTCCATTGTGAAGACCTTGACTGGTGCCAACGCTTCAGGCTGAATGGCTGGAAGATCTATATTGTTCCCGCAGCTTATTTTATTCACATTAAGGGCGGATGTAGCAGGAAAGGTGTATTGAAGGTTGAGTGGCATAAGCACCGCGGAATGATGTTATTTAATCGCAAATATTATAAGGATAGATACAGTAAGCTTACTTATCTGTTGATTAATTGTGGAATCATGCTTCATTTTGTTATGTTTGCTCCTGTTAAATTAATTGTGAATTTATTTCGGGAATAGGGTTGTTATGACAGGGCGAAGAGTAGGGGTGATTGGGGCAAATAGCTTGGTGGGGGATTTCCTGCTCCCGTTTCTTGCTGAAAGTGAAACGGAAGTGTTGGCATTTAGTCGTAATAATTTGCCGGCAAAGTATGAAGATGTTTCAGATATCCGGTGGTGTGGCTCAGACCAGAAAACTATCCTGGTCGATTCTGGAAATTTGCCTGTTGAGTCCTGGTTTTCCCTTCTCCCGATCTGGGGATTGAAGGGTTATTTGCCCATTATGAAGTCATTGGGGGTAAAAAAGATAATAGCCCTTAGCTCTTCAAGTATTACCTCCAGGGAAGATTCTCCAGATCCTTATGACCAGGATATTGTCAAAAAACTGGCTGATGGTGAAAATGAGTTAATGCGTTGGGCAGAAGATAATGAGGTGGGATTTACCATTCTTCGCCCCACCATGATCTTCAGCCCGGGTCGTGATAGAAATCTTTCCCGAATTGCCGATTTTATTAAAAAGTTTCGGTTTTTCCCTTTATGCAATGATGCAAATGGCCTTCGACAGCCAGTTCATGCCCATGATGTCGCCATCGCCTGTCAGCAGGCAATAAGCTCCCCAAAAAACAAATGCTATTACATCTGTGGTCCGGAAACCATGACATATAAATCAATGATTGAAAGAATTTTTATCGCCTGTGATATTAAGCCACGTTTGATAAAGATGCCAACATGGCTTTTCACCTCATTGTCTTTTGTCTTCCATGTCAGAGCGTCAATGGTAGCAAGAATGGCCGATGATCTGATTTTCAGCAATGATTGGGCAGCCCGGGATTTTTCTTATAGGCCACGTCATACACTTTCCGGCAAATGGGAGTAATTAATGGCATTATCTTTATTTGACTTATTGTTGTTAATGCTTGTCGGGGTTGCTTCTTTTACCTGCAACCTCGCCCTAATACGTTTTGCCCTCAGGCTGGGGTTAGTCGCTACATCAAATGAACGCAGCTCGCACTCAGTAACTACTCCTTCAGCAGGTGGCTTGGCAATTGCTGTATCTTTTAGCCTGGCAATGATAATTAAGGTTATCTTCGGTGCACCAATAGCAAACGAATTCTTGTTTGTCTGGGCAGGAGCATCAATCCTTGCAGGTATGGGATTGATTGATGATCTCAAAGGCCTTGGGGTTGCTTCACGTCTTCTTCTCCAGCTCATTGTTGTCACATGTGTTGTCGCCCTACTTGGTGCTAGGCCGATGAACATCATTACAATACTTTTAATTGTTTTGGCTCTTGGTTGGTGGCTTAATTTGTTTAATTTTATGGATGGTATCGATGGTTTGGCTGCATCAGAAACATTTTTTATCTGCATAGCCTTGATCTTGTTTGTTATTATTAAAGAGCCAGTTTTGATTAACTTCGAAGTATATCAGTCATTTTTTTTCGTTCTCTTGCTTCTGCTTTTCGCCACAATAGGTTTTTTAATTGTTAACTGGTCGCCTGCCCGAATTTTTATGGGTGATTGCGGCAGCTTGTTTTTAGGCTTCACCCTCGCATCTATCTCGTATTTTGCAGTGACAAATAACCTGTTCAGCCCTTATCTGTTTTTTGTTTTAGGTGCAGTATTTTGGGTTGATGCCAGTATTACCCTGCTTCGCAGGATACTTTGTAAAGAACCATTTATGGATGCGCATCGAAGCCATTCATATCAACTGGCTGCAATATATTATGAGAACATTGCAAATTCCTCTGAAAGTGATCCGGGAAAAGCTCGTGCTCGCGCCCATCGCAAAGTTTGCCTCTGGATATTTCTAATCAATTGCTGCTGGTTGTTCCCACTTGCCTGGCTGACACAAATGCTCCCGGAGTATGCGATAATAATTACATTGATTTCCTGGTTGCCTTTGCTATCCTTGAATATCTTTTTCTTTAAATTAACAATGATTCGAAAATGAAATTAGTAAAGATATTAAATAAAGCCTTATTGACTCGGAAATCTGCCCTTGTCCACGATATTTTATGGATTCCTGTGGCTGTGTTTTCTGCTTATTGGCTTCGATTTAACCTGGAAACCATACCCCCTTCATTTAAAGAGACATGCTGGCAGATGGTGCTGATCGCAACGCCAGTTTTTGCTATTTCTTTTTTTTCATTTGGTCTATATCGAGGTGTCTGGCGTTTTGGCTCCTTCCAGGACATTTGGAGAGTCATGAAGTCAGTTTCAATGGCTACATTAATTCTCGCGCTCCTTTCGATATTTCTTTTCAGGTTAGACGGTGTTCCTCGTACAGTTTTTGTCCTTACACCTCTTTTCCAATTAGTTGCCATGTCGGCTCCTAGATTATTTTATCGACTTTTAAAAGGTCACCATCATTATTCTGAAGAGGACCTTTTGCCTCGTACAATTATCGTAGGTTCTGGAGAAAAGGCGGCAAAGGTTATTAAAAAAGCTCTTTCTGATTCAACCATGCTGCCCATAGCGCTTGTCAGTGCAAGAAATAACCATGCTAAATCAACCCTTTATGGAATTCAGACAATTGGGAATGTAGATAAATTAGATTTTTTTGTCGAAAAACTAAAAATAAAACAAGTCGTTATTGCGGACTCGTCTAATGAAAGCGACCTTGTTAAGCATGTTTGTGAAAAATGTTTTGTCCAGGGTGTTTCATATTTGATCAATGAAAATGATAAGATCAGGCCTGTTAAGCTTGAAGACCTCCTTGGACGTTCCAGTGATACTTCAGATAACGAATCATGTAGTAAAAACTTAAAAGGAAAGAGAGTTTTAATAACCGGTGGAGGCGGTTCCATTGGCACGGAACTATGCCGTCAAATCGCCAGGCAACAGCCAGGCCAGGTTATTGTTTTTGATCATGCTGAGTACAATCTTTATGCAATTGAAAGGGAACTGAAAAATCTATTTCCCGAGATTAACCTTAAGGCAGTTTTAGGCAATGTAACTAATCATGATCGGGTTAATTGGCTTTTCCAAACATACACTCCGGACATTATTTTCCATGCAGCTGCCTATAAACATGTCCCTATTCTTGAGATTAATCCTGCTGAAGGAGTGCAAAACAATATTTTTGGCACAAAGGTCATGGCTGATGCGGCTGATAAATTTGGCGCCTCAAGATTTGTTTTGGTTTCAACTGATAAGGCCGTTAATCCCGCCAATATTATGGGGGCTACCAAGAGAATTGCCGAATTATACTGCCAGAATCTTTCCTTACATTCCAAAACTAAATATATCACAACCAGATTTGGCAATGTATTAAACTCAGCAGGCTCAGTTGTACCTCTTTTCACCGAACAAATACGACAGGGAGGCCCTGTTACTCTTACCCATAAAAAGATTAAAAGATATTTCATGACAATTCAGGAGGCCAGCAATCTGATTTTAGAAGCTGGAGCCTTGGGGATGGGTGGTGAGATATTTGTTCTGGACATGGGTGAACCTGTTTATATTAAGGATGTTGCAGAACATTTAATTCGATTAAATGGAAATGTTCCTGGAAAAGACATAACGATCGAATATATTGGTCTGAGACCAGGAGAGAAATTATTTGAAGAGATCTTCCACAAGAGTGAAAATCTTCAAGGGACCGTTCACCCCAAATTATTATTGGCCCGTGCCCGCCATTTCGACTGGGATAACCTGAAACAGGAATTAATGACTCTTGAGCAGGCATTCCGGGATCGTGACACATCACTTATCTTCAATCAATTAAAAACCATGGTTCCCGAATATACCGGCAAGCCAGATAATAATGATGTTGGCAAAATTAGCAGAAAGAACGAATCTGCCTCAATATCTAAATTAAAAATTATATGAATAATTTACCAGACAACCAAAGAGTTGTTGTTTCAGGGGTCGGTCTTGTATCGCCCAATGCCGACAATTTAGCCGATTTTCGCCAGAAACTTATAAACGGCAAGAGCGAGATCACGGAGATCGATCTTCGTTATATGGAAAGATCTGCCGCCGGTATTTGTAAATTCCCGGAAACTAAATATCGCAAGAAGAAAGAAAACAAAAGAGGAACCAAAGCAGGTTGTATCGGTGTTTATTGTGCCAATGAAGCCCTGCAGGATGCCGGGATTAGCTGGGATGATTACGATCAGTCCAAGGTTGGGGTCTATGCAGGTCTCACCGAGCATGGGACAGTTGAAACCGAAAACGAGGTCTATAATATCAGCCAGTTTGATTACAATGTTGATTATTGGACCCATCATCATAATCCACGGACAGTACTAAACAATCCTGCCGGTGAGATTACGATGAATCTGGGGATAACCGGTCCCCATTATTCGGTGGGAGCTGCATGCGCCGCCGGTAATGCTGCCCTTATCCAGGGTGTGCAGATGCTACGCCTTGGGGAGATTGACATGGCCCTTTGTGGCGGCATTTCTGAATGTACAGGGTCTTTCGGCATATTTGCCAGCTTCAGGGCCCAGGGAGCACTTGCCCACCACGAAGATCCCACCCGAGCTTCCCGGCCTTTTGACCAGGACCGTAATGGGATTGTTATTTCAGACGGTGGGTGTTTCTATGTTCTGGAAAGACTGGATAAAGCCAAAAAGAGGGGGGCAAAGATTTACGGTGAGATAGCAGGGTACGCTATCAATTCAGATGCCAGGGACTTTGTCATGCCTTATGGTCCCCGCCAGGCTGAGTGCATTAATCTTGCCTTGTCCCGAGCAGGTCTTAAGCCGGATGATGTAGACATAGTAAATACCCATGCCACAGGAACCGTTCAGGGCGATATTGAAGAATGTAACGCATTGCGCAAGGTCTTTGCCGGATGCGAATCAACCTATATCAATAACACAAAAAGCATGATCGGTCATGCCATGGGAGCAGCCGGTGTTTTGGAGCTGGCAGGTAATCTCCCGGCATTTACCGATAATATTGTCCACCCGACAATTAATGTAAATAGGCTTGATTCCCAATGCGATTTACCCAATCTTGTCATAAATAAGGCGAAACAGCTTGACAGTGTCGAAATTATACTGAATAACTCTTTCGGCATGGTTGGAATAAATTCTGTCGTAATTGTAAAAAAGCTTTGAAATTTCCGGAGATTTAAATGACCCGTAATGATATAAAAGATCTGATTATTGAGATAATTGAAGATATTGACGAGGATGCCGAATTTGACGGGGTAGATCCTGATAAACCTCTGCGTGATCAGCTCGACCTCGATTCCATGGATTTTCTTGATATTGTCATGGAGCTTCGCAAACGCTTTAAGATCCAGATCCCAGAAGAAGAATACCCGGAGCTGGCCACGCTCAATAGCTGTGTAAATTATCTTGAGCCCAAATTAAAAGACTTCTAACAGCCTATGGCTGATTATAATTTAATAATCATCGGCGGCGGCCTTTCCGG
>CAZZCA010000028.1:0-8171 GCA_964653055.1 uncultured Desulfobulbia bacterium
ATACCATTATTGGTATCCAGACCTTTTTTTTTGCTTTGACCTCTGTGCCTTCTATTGTTAATTTGAAAGTGTTCAGATTATATTTTGCTTTTGTTTATTTTCTGAATTTGTGCTGATTGATATTTTAATTAATTTGTCCTGGAGACTTGTAAGTTTGGCCTCAAAACCTCTCATTACCGCCATTATCTTAGCTGCTGGCAAGGGTACCAGGATGAAGTCATCCCTGGCCAAGGTATTGCACGAGCTTGGTGGCAAGCCGATGATTCACCATGTCCTTGATGCTGTCAGTGGTTCTGGTTGTGATGATATTGTTGTTGTAATTGGCCACCAGGGAGATGATGTTGTTGAGGCATGCTCCGGCTATCATGCAAAATTTGTCACACAGGAAGAGCAGCTTGGCACAGGTCATGCTGTTTTGGTGACAGCAGGTGCTGTTGCCAGAGAAAGGGGTGTGGTTTTGATTCTCTGTGGTGACACACCACTTATTAGCTCATCTACTCTGCATGCTATGCTTGATCAGCATCTTGCTAACAATCATTTTCTAACGGTGATGACTACCTGCCTGGACGATCCTCTTAATTATGGTCGGATTATTAAAGATAATGCCAATCAGATAATCGCTATTGTTGAAGAGAAGGATGCCAGCGATGAGCAGCGCAAGATAAGGGAAGTGAATACTGGTATTTATTGTGTGGATCGTGATTTTTTATTTACTGCCCTGAAGGATGTGGGTACTGATAATGCCCAGGGTGAGGTTTATTTAACCGATATTATTGCCATGGCCCATGAGCATGGTCAACCGATTGATTATTACAGATGTGATGATTCAGCTGAAGTGTTTGGGATTAATTCCCGTGCGCAACTTGAGCAGGCGGAAATTTTATTACAACAGAGACAAGATTTATAATATTGGAGGATTGACATGATGATGGATCAGACCGATCTGGGACGACTGGAGGAGATGGTTGATTCTTTGCTTGCAGGCTATAATAGGGTTAAAGATGAAAAGAGTCAGTTGCTGGCTACCCTTGAGGCTAAGGAGCGGGAAATTGAGGAGCTTCAGATATCACTTGCCAAATTGAGTGATGAAAAAGGTGATGTCCGCCAGAAGATATCTTCTATCCTCGGTTCTATAGAAGACTGGGAAAAAGGTAAAGTTGCGGGTTCTGATACGATCGAAGAAGTTAATGTGTCACAGGAGGATTCATCTGTTACTGAGTCCCCTATGTCAGAAGAGTCAGAAGCAGAGGAGCAGGCCCAGCTCTTCTCTCTTAAAGGTTGATCGCTGCTGCGAGCCTGTTTTATAAACAACTTGCTTGTCGTATCTAATTTTGGTATCAAAAAAGTAAGGGATAATTTTTAGACATTTTTCCTGTCTAAAGAACATGGTCAAGGTGCTTATTTGGAAAGATTGGTCAAATTTGAGGTTCTCGGCCAGGAGTATCCCTTATATACAGATGCTCCCCAGGAAGATGTTGATGAGATCCTGCAGTTAGTAAGAAGTCAGTTGGAGGCAAATGCTGATGGATCCATTCTGCCTGCAAATAAATTAGCCATCCTGGCGAGTTTGAATATGGCCGGTAAATATGTTCGCCTGAAAAAAGATTTTGAGCAGTATCGGCAAATGGTCGAAGAGACTGTTGGTAAAGTATCAGATAGAATAGATAGTGCTGAAGTTGTATTGCGTTAGTAATTGAGTTCCCTGCCCAGCTCGTGATTAATGGCCTTTATTCGAGCCAACAGAAACATCAAGGGAAACTCCACTGGCTCAGCAAAGCACGTTTGCCGTAGGCTTATATGCTTGATGGAGTTATGAGTCCTTCCCACCTGACTATTCAGGTTCGATGTTGCCATTGACACGGCTGGGGTGGGGCTTTTTATATATAGGGAAGAAGTTATCTGTCATTGTGACAGTTTGAATAACATGAAGCGGATGGCTGTATTCTGTTCTATATCGCAGGATGCAGGTAAAATATGGTTGTTAATATGCCTTTATTGATCATAGCTAAGTCTTTGTTCTACCATTATTGATGGTTATGGTTGCCTCCTTGTCCGGTATTTGCTTCTAATTGCCGGACTTTTTTCTTCCCTTTGTTGGACACCTGTGATGGCATCTGGTTTTTGCTGGATTGTCTGCCCCATGGCTACAGGTTAACCCTCAGCAGAGGATACCCCCACTGATGAATATTCAATTTGTTGGCATTATGGCAGCAGCAATCGCTGTTGGCCTTGTTGCCGGTTTCTATATACATCGTTATCTTGTTGAAGCCCGGAAAGAAGATCTGGAAGAACAGGGTCGCAAATTAATTGAAGATGCCCTCGAGCAGGCTGACAGGATTAATAAAGATGCAGTTGTCCAGGCCAAGGAAGAGGCATTTGAGCGCCGGCAACAGGCAGATAACGAGATCAAGGACCTGAAGGCCTCCTTTCTGGTTGAGGAAGATCGCCTGTCCCGTAAATCTGAGAAGATTGATCGTAAAACCGAATTATTGGATAAGCGTGAAATGGATCTTCTCGGCAAGGAAAAAACTTTTATTGCTGAAGAGAAGAAAATCAATGAGCAGCGACAGAGGGTTGACGCTCTTATTGTTGAGCAGCAGAATAAGCTGGAGAAAATTGCCGGGATTAGTCCTGAGGAGGCGAAAAGGCTTCTCACTGAGAGTATTGAAAGTGAGGCCAGGATGGAAGCAGCCAAGTCCGTTGTTCGGATCGAAAACGAGATGAAGATGGAGGCTGATCGTAAGGCCAAGAATATTCTCTCTCTGGCTATTGCCAAATATGCCGGGGAATATGTTGCGGAAAAAACAGTTTCCGTGGTGCCTCTGCCCAATGATGAGATGAAGGGCCGGATAATCGGTCGGGAAGGTAGAAATATTCGGGCTATTGAATCAGCCACCGGTATTGATATTATTATCGATGATACGCCGGAGGCTGTCATTTTGTCCGGGTTTAATCCTATCCGCCGTGAAGTTGCCCGTCAGGCTATTGATCGTTTGATCTCTGATGGTCGGATCCATCCTGCCCGGATTGAAGAGGTGGTAGCCAAGGTCAGTAAGGAACTGGACGTCACTCTGCGAGAAGCCGGTGAGCAGGCTACTTTCGATGTGGGGGCCCACGGGGTTCATATTGAATTGGTTGATCTACTGGGTCGTCTTAAATACCGGACAAGCTATGGCCAGAATGTCCTCCAGCATTCTCTGGAGGTTGCCTTTCTCTGCGGGGTCATGGCGTCCGAGCTTGGCATTGATGTTAAACTGGCTAAACGGGCTGGTCTCCTCCATGATATTGGTAAGGCTGTTGACCACGAGGTGGAAGGCTCCCATGCCAGTATCGGTGCTGATCTTGCTAAGAAATACGGTGAATCGGCTGAAGTTGTTCATGCCATCGCAGCCCATCATGAGGATGTATCCCCGTCCAGTATCCTCGATGTTCTTGTTCAGTCTGCTGATGCCTTGTCCGGAGCCAGGCCTGGTGCACGGAAGGAGATGCTGGAGTCTTATGTTAAGCGTCTCGAGGATCTGGAGCAGATTGCCAGCTCGTTCAAGGGTGTTGAAAAATCTTATGCCATTCAGGCAGGGCGTGAGATTCGGATTGCGGTGAACAGCAAGGACGTTTCGGATGCTGACAGTATGATGATTTCCAAGGATATTGCCCGTAAGATTGAAAAAGACCTGACCTATCCCGGTCAGATCAGAGTAACGGTTATTCGGGAAACCCGTGCCGTTGAATATGCCAAATAATATAGAATTTATTATGAACTTTACTGTTGAGCAGCAGATAGAGCTGATTGAACGGGGGGCAGTTGATGTCATCTCCCGGGACGACCTTGTTCGTAAACTGGAGAACTCGGTTAAAACCGGAGTGCCTCTGCGGATAAAAGCCGGCTTTGATCCGACGGCCCCTGATCTTCACCTGGGGCATACGGTTCTGATCCAGAAGCTGAAACATTTTCAGGATCTTGGCCACAAGGTGATGTTTCTCATTGGTGATTTCACCGGGATGATCGGCGACCCCACCGGTAAATCCGAAACCAGAAAGGCCCTGACTGTCGAAGATGTTGCCCGTAATGCTGAAACATATAAAGAGCAGATCTTCAAGATTCTTGACCCGGCCAAAACCGAGATTGTTTTTAACAGCGAGTGGCTTGGCAAGATGACTTCATACGATTTTGTCAAGCTTGCCTCCCAGCTTACAGTGGCCAGGATGCTTGAGCGTGAGGATTTCAGCGAACGCTTCAAAAATCAGCGCCCCATCAGTATCCATGAATTTCTCTACCCCTTGGTCCAGGGTTATGATTCAGTGGCCATGGAGGCAGATGTGGAAATCGGTGGTACAGATCAGCTTTTTAATGTCCTGATGGGCCGTGATCTTCAGCGCACTGCCGGCCAGGAGCCCCAGGTGGTGATTACCATGCCTTTGCTTGAAGGTTTGGATGGGGTTAATAAAATGAGTAAATCCCTGGGTAATTATATCGGAATCACCGATTCTGCCGATGATATCTACGGTAAGGTTCTTTCTGCCTCAGATGAGTTGATGTGGCGTTATTATGATTTATTAAGTGATCTTTCCTCAGTCGAGATTAAGGCCCTGCAGGAGGATACTGCCAGCGGCAAGGTTCACCCCAAGGACGCCAAGAAGCAGCTTGCCCGGGAGCTTACAGCCCGTTTCCATGGAGATGAGGCAAGTGTCAAGGCAGAAGAGAATTTTGAAAAGGTTTTCAAAAAACACGATATCCCTGACGATATTCCGGAGCAGAAAATTTCAGCGGCAGAAGATCAGATCTGGCTGCCGCGTCTGCTGGCAGATGCCGGCCTGGTTAAAGGAACCGGCGATGCCCGGCGGATGATCAAACAGAATGCCGTCTCCCTGGATGGGAATAAGATAAACGACATGGAGTATCAGGTGCCGGCTTCCGGAGAAGTTTTGCTCAAGGTGGGTAAGCGCCGTTTCTGCCGGGTTATTTTTACCTGAGCATTTAGTTTGCAGGAATTGTTGTGCCAAGGGAACCACATTTGTGGTTCCCTTTTTTTTATTCTTTTATTGTTATTTGATCACCGGTTATTCGCCATATTTGATAAAGTGGGGCATTCAGGGCGATTGGGGTAAAATACTCCGGCTCATATTGGTGATGGATAAAGAGCTTGGCAAATACTGATTCCTGAATCTTAGGCCCCTGCAGAGCGGCAAACCCCCATTTGGGGAACATGTCAAGTCGCAGGTTGGTTCGGGATTGGAAGTCTTTAGATTTGGGCGGATGATCCTGATAAACAACCAGTTGGGAGAGTTGGCCGTTTTGGCTGTTGTTTATCCGGATCTTGCCATCAGCTGGATTTACAGCAAGACCAGTCCCCTCGATTCCTCGATCTGTTAGCCGTGCTCCGATAAATTTCTGATAATTGGGATGGGTGCCGTCCTGTTTGCTAATATCCCAGGAGCCCAGCCAATACCACCAATAAGCGGTTCCATGCAGGCGGAAGTCAAGGAGGAGGTTTACCTCTCGTGGATCTGGCGGAAAGAAGAAACGAAGCCAGTCGTCAGTTGTCTGCCATTTCTTAACTGGTTTAAGATTGGCTGCTGCCAGCAATTCCCGGCCTTTTTCCGGACCGGCGGCTAATACATCCTTAGCCAGCTGGAAGCCCACAGCACGGTCATTATCCAGGGCCTGGTATAATAGCCGCATGCCGGTAACGCCTCGTTTCACATAAAACTGCATGAAATTGGCTGAAAGTCGGGAATCCGAGGTTGCCAGGGGGACTCCGTTATAGACCGTGCGTTCTCCGTGATGGACAGAACCGTCATTGATCCCGCCTCTTCTTGCCCAATAGATAATGGGATAACCATGATCCCACCAGGCCCAGAGAACACTGTCTTTGCCGGTCTCTTTGCTGGCTATATTCATGGCATGAATAGCGTCAATTCTTTCTTTGGGCCAGAAGGTGGCGTCCATGCCTTTTTTGAAGGCAGGGTAAGCCATGAGAAGGATAAGTAGCGGGGTCAGCCAGGTCAGATGGTGCCAGCGCTTGCGCAGAGCCCAGAGTTCCGCAGCAAGAAATCCCAGACCAAGGGCGCTGACCGGGGTAAGGAAAATCAGAAATCGTTTGGCAAAGAGAAAGGGTAGAATCGACAGAATTACCGGTACAGCCAGAAAAAGGGTGCTTTTTCGTTTACGCCATGCCAGCAGGATAAGTCCTGCACCGGAAAGAAGCAGAACCGGTGTGCTGTTGGTGGTCCGACTTACAATTTCCTTGAAAGATGGCTTTTCCTGCTCGGAGATGGTGACCCCGATATTGGGGAAATCAGTTTTTTGCTCTTTAGATATATAGGAGTATTTATTGTAAACACCTTTGACAACCTTGACTGGCAGGTCAAATCCTTTCCATATCAGTAATGCCAGCAACAGGGCCGCCATTACTCCCAGAAACATCTTGCCTTCCCTGGCCTTGGGTCGATAGTAGAAAATAAGGGCTACTGCCATGGGCACGGCGCTGCAGGCAATCACCACATTGGTGGTCATATCCCACCACCAGAGGAAAAGGGCAGTGTTAACCAGGCCGGCAGCGAAATACAGATACCGTCGGCTTGTCTGTTTAACCCCGAAATTAAGAAAACACCAGGCGGAAATCATGGCCCAGGTGATATTCATGCAGTCAGTATCAAACCAGCCCAGGTTACTGCGATAGACATAATAATGGGATACCAGTCCCATGAGGGCTGCAGTAAGACCCATGGCCGCTCCTCCGTAATAACGGCCGAGTCCGAATAGGGGTAAGGCTAATAGTACGCCCACTACCGCAGGGAAGACGGCTCCGATCCAGCTCATGGAAAAGGGTGTGACTTTGGCAACAGCTGCAGCCATTACTGACATGAGGGGAGGTGGGGATGGACGATCTATTCCATCGGGAACAGCCCGCTTCTCGTCAACCTTATTATAGGTGCCTTCCACCAGATCCCTGGCCAGGGTAAGGTAATAATAACCATCAAAATTGGTTAGAACCGGCTCTCCCTGGTAAAAGGCGATATCCGGTTGCTGCTGCCAGTCCCGGATATCTTCCAGGCGAATTATCAAACCAACGATGATTACCATTAGCAGGGCGGCAATTTCCAGTGCTTTTTTATTAGCCCGCAATGTTGTCCAGAATGGATGATTCAGTTTTTCTTCTTTCTGGATACCCTCTGACTTGTCTGACATGAACTCTCTCCAAATAGATGTCTTATAGTTAAGTTAATTATCTATAACTTCTACTCTATCCGCCGAATTTTTCCATAGTTTTTGCTTGACCTTGTTCCAATACAATATAAGGTAATATTGTGAAATGAAATCAATATCTTTTGACTCATCCAGGGGTTATTATGACAACAGTATCGGTGGTTATTCCCGCTTTTAATGAAGGGCCTGTGATTGCTACAACAGTGGGGCGGATAAGAGAGCTTTATCCGGATTATGAGGTTGTGGTGGTTAATGATGGCAGCAGTGATAATACTGCAGATCAGGCCCGTTCTGCCGGAGCCAGGGTAATTGATCACCCTTATAATATCGGTAATGGCGCAGCTGTTAAAACCGGGATCAGAAACGCCACCGGTGATAGGGTGGTTTTGATGGATGGGGATGGTCAGCACGATCCGGTGGATATCAAGAGGCTGTTAGCTGAATCTGTCAATTTTGATCTGATTATCGGCGCTCGCAGCGGTGAATCCCAGGCCTCTCTCGGTCGTTGGCTGGCTAATTTCTGTTATAATAAACTGGCCTCCTATGTTGCCAATTTCAGGGTGAAGGATCTCACCTCCGGCTTTCGGGTTTTCCGGAGGGAGATGGTTTTGAAGCATATCTGTTTATTTCCCAATACTTTTTCCTACCCCACCACCTCGACCCTGTCTTATCTCCGAAGTGGTCATACCGTAAGTTTTGTCACCATTGTTGCCCATAAGCGGGTGGGTAAAAGCAAGATCAGGATTATCCGGGACGGTTATCGTTTCCTGCTCATTATAATGCGGATTGCCACCCTGTTTTCACCCCTGAAGATTTTCCTGCCTATTAGTTTTACTTTCTTTTTTCTCGGTCTTGCTTATTATTGTTATACTTTTTTGGTAGATCATCGCTTTACCAATATGTCAGTCATGTTGTTCAGTGTCAGTGTAATGGTTTTTCTATTGGGTTTAATTTCAGAGCAGAT
>CAZZCA010000029.1:0-6243 GCA_964653055.1 uncultured Desulfobulbia bacterium
CCCCCGAGTTTCTGACCATCAGCCATTTCACTTTCGACCAGACCAGGATAATGGGGCAGAGGAGGCAGGTAATCAACCTGCAACCGCATTCCAACACCAGCACCAGCCGGGCAAAGCGGTGAGTTGAGAGAGAATAGAAAAAATAAATTAGATGGACAAAAGCCCGTCAATTTCACTAACCTGAGGATAAGACCTTAACTTTAAAAAAGAAAAAGAAAGGGGAGCAAGCATGCTCAGTGCCAATGTCATCCGGGCTGTCCTCCAGCAGATCGACCCCATCCCCCTGCCCATGGGCTTCATCGACAAAGTGCAATATCGCGAGATCAAATGCAGCAAAGGCATTGTAACCCTCACCGCCGCAGTCAACAAAACCCGCTATAAATTACACGCCCCCTTCCGTGAGCAGCTGCAGCGGGAATTAACCAACCTGCCCGGAGTAAATGAGGTAAAAATCGATTTCGTCCTGCTGGTTACCACTGACAGGGCTGACGACAAAAAAAAGCTACCGGGCCTTGCTGATGTTAAGAATATCATTGCAGTGGCCAGTGGCAAGGGGGGGGTAGGTAAAACTTCAATCGCCATTAATCTGGCCCTTGCCCTTGCGGCTGCCGGCAAAAAAGCCGGCATTCTTGATGCTGACATCTACGGTCCCAGTATCCCGGTAATGATGGGCCTGGAAAACGAGAAAATCAGCGGTCGCGACATGCTGCAACCCGTTCGGAAATTCGACCTGAGCATTATCTCCCTGGGAATGACCGTAAGCGATGATCAGCCCTTTATCTGGCGTGGCCCCCTGGTGGCCAAGATGATCCACCGGCTCCTGGCCAGAGTTGACTGGGGTGAGCTCGATTACCTGGTAATCGACCTGCCCCCCGGCACCGGCGACCCTTCCATCACCGTAGCTCAGACCATCCCCCGGACCAGAATCCTCATGGTCACCACCCCCCAGGAAGTTGCGCTGGCGGATGTCCGCCGGTCCATCACCCTGTTCCATAAACACAGCCTGGAAATCTTTGGTATTATCGAAAATATGTCCTGGCTCCAGAACGACGACGGCAGCCGCCTAAATATCTTCGGGGAAGGCGGGGGCAACCGCCTGGCCAGTGAAAATAATCTTCCGCTACTGGCAGAGATCCCCCTTGACCCTGCCCTGGGCATTGGCGGCGACACCGGCGCCCCCCTATTCCACACCGACCCTGCCTGCCCCACCAGCCGGATATTCAGTGAACTAGCCGCTAAAATCATCGCCCCACAGGAACAAACCCCCTGATAATCGTTTGATTTCCAAAGCAAAAACTGGCATTGTCGTTTTTGAACAGGAGAGAATGGGAAATAATGTCTTTGGCCAAAAGCAGCCTCAGGGCAATTGCCCTGCCGACATTGCATCGTGCCACTAACCCTTAATACCTAATCCAACATAATACTTAGACCCACCATGAGTCGCGACACTCTTTTTCAACAAGACAACTCACCATCGGCCTTTGCCTTCACCAGCGAGGTGGCAGAGGTCTTCGATGATATGCTGGACCGCTCGGTTCCGGGCTACCGCAGCCTGATCCCCATGATGGGCCAATTACTGGTCCGCCTCTGTCCAGGCGGCAGCCGGGTATATGACCTTGGCTGCTCCACCGGCACCACCTGTCTGGAGCTGAGCCGTCGCCTTGAACCCCTGAAACTGGAATTTATCGGCATCGACAATTCCGCACCCATGCTGACCAAGGCCAGGATCAAGGCCGAAATGTCCTGCCAGCAGCAGAATATCAGCTTCCTCAAAGGCGATATCACCGAAATCGAGCTCGCCCCCTGCTCTGCCATCATCGTAAACTACACCCTACAATTCATTAAGCCAGACCAGCGCCCGGCCTTTCTCAACAAGCTCTACCAGGCCCTGCAGCCGGGGGGGCTGATCATTATCAGTGAAAAGATAATCCACCCTGACCCGGATATTGACCGGGTCTGGACCGAGATCTATCACCAATACAAAAAAAATCGGGGCTATTCCCAGACCGAGATCGCCCGCAAGCGAAAATCCCTGGAAAATGTCCTGATTCCCTTAAGCCTGGATGACAACCTGAGCCTTCTTGAAGGTACCGGCTTCCATCAACCCGCACCCTTCTGGCAATGGTTTAATTTCACCGCCATTTCCGCAATCAAAAAAAGCCCATGAACGATTACCTGAACCTGCTCCCTGATGCAGATAAAAAAGAGATCCTGGCCCGGCGCCAGATCCACCATAAACAGATCACCAGCCAGAAAAAGGGGGTACTCCGCTACAGCCTGCCCTGGCAGTCCATCAAGCACATCCATGCCCAGCATCTTGAGATGGCAAACGACAAGGTAATCATCGGCCATCCGGACGAGATTGACAACAAAGACCGGGACCTGATCCACCAAGCCATGACCACCTTTATGCCCTGGCGGAAGGGGCCATACCAGGTATTTGGCATTGATATCGATGCGGAATGGCAGAGCTTCCGCAAATGGAACCGGCTCAAAGGGGAATTACCCGACCTCAAAGATAAGGTAATCGCTGATATCGGGGCCAGTAACGGCTATTATATGTTCCGGATGGCAGCCCATAACCCTAAAGCAGTGGTTGGTTTCGAGCCCTACCTCCACCACTGGTTCACCTTCCAGAGCTTAAACACCATGGCCGGGCTGACCAACCTCCACCAGGAATTATTCGGGGTGGAAGACATGGGCCTTTTCCCCAATAGTTTCGATGTGGTTTTCCTCATGGGGGTCCTCTATCACCGGATATCACCCCTGGAATGCTTAAAAGAGGTGAAAAAGGCCATGAAGAAAGGTGGCACCCTGATTGTCGAATCCCAGGCCATACCCGGCAAGGAGCCGGTTGCCCTGTTCCCGGCCGGCCGCTACGCCAAGGTACCTGGTACCTATTTCGTCCCCACCGGTGCCTGCCTGGCTAATTGGCTGGCCCGGGCCGGGTTCTCGGACATAAAAATATTCTGTCAGCACCCCATGTCCAGCAAAGAACAACGCCGCACCCCCTGGATGACCTTTGAGTCCTATGCTGACTTCATTGACCCCAACAATGAAAACCTCACCGTGGAAGGATACCCGGCCCCCATCCGGGTCTTTGTCAAGGCCGTGGCCTGATTGATACCCTAAAGAACCTCCAGCCCGACCTCACCCCGGGGCTGATCAGGGGAATAGATTATCTCCACCCCCTTAAGCAGACCTATCTCATTGAGCCGGTGCCAGCTGGCATTACCGTGGCCATGGAGAAGGGATTGATCACCTGGCGCCAGAATTAACTGCACACCACCGTTAAGCCCATGGTCCCGATACTGGCGGCATAATTTGCGGATCCTGCGGAAAAATAAGCGGGAATAAACCAGCTCACCAAAGGCGGGATGATAGGGACCGGCAATTAACTCATTTTCCAGGGAGATTGATGGCTGCAGCCCCATACGGATCACCCTGATCCCCCGAGCCTGGAATATCTGATACAGGCTGGCCGAAGCTGCCACTGCCCGGTTCAGGGACCAGGGCCGGTAGCGGCCCTGGCGGAAAAGATCCGCCAGAGGGCTGCCACGAAGTACCAGGGCCGGATAGATCCGTACCATTTCCGGGGCAAGACCTGCCAATTGCCGGCCACTTGCCAGCAGAGAGGTGGTCGTGTCGCCGGGCAGACCAATCATCAACTGACCACCCACCCTGATCCCGGCCTGCCTGAGCAGATGAAATGCCCGAACCACCTCCTCCGGCCCATGACCCCGACCGCTTTTTACCAGCACCATGGGGTCAAGGGACTGAACCCCGAGCTCCACCATCCTGACCCCGTGCCGCAGGAGAAAATCAACCCCTTCCCCATCAATATAATCCGGCCGGGTGGAAATCCGAATAGCATCCACCTCACCTCTTTCGACAAAAGGCGCCACCGCCGCCAATAATTCCTGCTGGTAGGAGCGGGGCAGCCCGGTGAAACTGCCGCCGTAAAAGGCCACCTGCACCTGCCGGCAGTGGTCACGAGACCGACCCAGAGCCTGCTCAACCCCCCGAGCCACCTCATCCCCGGCAAGACATCCGTCATCCACCCCGCTGATGGCATGCTGATTACAGAAAATACATTGATGAGGACAACCCTGATGGGCGATAAAGAAAGGAATAATATAGGGACGAGGGCCCATTACAACACTCAAGCCTCAGCCATAAGCTGGCGCACGGCCACTGCTGCTGCCTGTTGCTCGGCCTCCTTTTTACTGGTGGCCGAACCCCGGGCCATGACCTGGCCCTGAAAACCCACCGTCACATGGAAGGTCTTGGCATGTTCCGGCCCTTCACTGCCTTCCAGCTGATAAAGCGGCCCTTCACCGTGGCGCTCCTGCAGGATCTCCTGGAGCCGGCTCTTGGGATCTGCCACCAGCAGCCCGGCCCGGCATTGATCAAGCCAGGGCTCAAGGTGAACCTCCGCCACCTGCCGGGCCACCTCATAACCGCCATCAACAAAAATGGCCCCGAAAACCGCCTCAAAGGCACAGGAAAGGAGAGATGGCTTATCCCGACCACCGGTATTATCCTCGCCCCTGCCCAGATAAAGCAGAGAGCCAAGGCCCATGACCCGGGCCATCACCGCCAGATGGCTCTCCTGGACCAGAGCCGCCCGCAGCCTGGTCAGTTCACCTTCGTCCATCTCCGGATAGGTCCGAAACAGAAGATGCCCCACCACCAGGTCCAATACCGCATCACCAATAAACTCCAGGGTCTCGTTATTGTCCTGCTGGCTGCCCCCCTTTTCAAAGACATGGGAGCTATGACAGAGGGCCTGCAGCAGCAGAGCCCGGTCCTTAAAAAAATAACCCAGCCGCTTCTCTCCAGCGACCAGGCGAGCCTCATCATCCAACCATTGTTCTTCTTTTGTCATATCTAATATTTTTTCCTGAACTCTCTGTTTTCACTTGTCAAAAATCAGGACAGGGTTTAATAGTAATAGCGAAATGGGCGGCGTAGCCAAGTGGCTAAGGCAGTGGTCTGCAAAACCATTATTCACCAGTTCGACTCTGGTCGCCGCCTCCATTTTCCTTCCAGTCAGGTTCATCCTGGCTTTTTTTTTGCCTTTTTACTGACAATCATCCGACCCGCCTGATCCGGATCGGCCAATAAAACTGACCCCCACCTCATATTGCTGATCAATGGGTGCCTCCAGGGACCACATCACCCTGCCGACAATGAGCATGGGACCATTGACCATGTCCTCTTCATCACCGAGACAGACCTGCTGGCCCATCTGCCAGCCATTAATATCAAGCTCCATGAGAAGCCGGCTCTCAGCCGGTAATTGCCGACTGGCCAGAAAGCGCAGGCCACCGGCACTTATATCAAGGATCAGGCCGATTTCAGCCAAGCCAGGCTCCACCCCATCCTGATCATCACTGCTGAAACGAAAAGAAACCTCCTGCACAAGGCGCGGGTGCAGCCTCCGTTCCCTAAGTTCTCCGTTACTATCCATCATCAACCCCCTATAAAGGAATTATCCGGCAAATCACAGGATTTTATCAAAATATTTCATATTCCCACTTTACTGAAAAGTCCTTTATTTGTAAAAAATTATAAACACTTAAAGCTTTTTCTAACAATCAGGAATTAAGATAGATGAAGAAAAAATTCTTATTACTCCTCATATTAATGATCATGGGCTGGCATTACCCGGCCAATGCCGGCAAATGCCCGCAGGACAGCGGCCAAACCCTCCACGACGCCAACCTGCGCCGTGGCCCCGGCCTGGACCAGCAGGTAATCATGGTCCTGACCAAGGGGACCATAATCTACCCAATGAGCCAGCAGGAGCAATGGCTGCAGGTGGAAGCACCAATCCAGAACCAAAGCGGCTGGCTCCATAATACCCTGGTGGGCCCGCGCGCCTGCCCCGAGGATATAATCACCCTGAGCCCCCTGAAACAAAAAATCAAAAAAACCGGGCCCTTAGCCACCATGTCAGATCAACCAGCTCCAGGGCGGGTCATTGACCAATCAGGGGGCAAAATCGCAGTAATTGATATCCAGCAGGTCCTTAACCAGTCAATCCAGGGCAAGCTGGCCCGTGATGGATTTAACGCTGCCAAATCCGGTCATAATGAGATTGAAACCCTCCAGCGCGAAGAAGAGATCATCAGCCGGATCATCATGGAAATCAGGGCCGTGGCTGAGCTCTATGCCAAAAATCATGGCTTTAGCCACATCCTCAACAAAAATTCCGGCGCTGTCTTTTATTCCAGCCCC
>CAZZCA010000030.1:0-5215 GCA_964653055.1 uncultured Desulfobulbia bacterium
TGTTGTTCAGTGTCAGTGTAATGGTTTTTCTATTGGGTTTAATTTCAGAGCAGATCACCCAAATGCGCTATGATCGTGTGGAGTCCTAATATCATATGCGCGCTCTTCATATAGCCACATCCTTTCCTTCCGGTTCTGAAGATGCTTCCGGTCCTTTTGTCCTCAGGCTTATGGAAGCCATGGAGAAAAGAGGTACAACATGTCATGTCTTGACTCCTGCGACAACCTATCCCACCCAATGGCCAGACCCTGAAAAAGTTCACAGGTTTCGATACGCGCCATGGAAAATGCAGATATTAGCACAACAGCCGGGCGGGATACCTGTAGCTCTTAAAAAGAACCCGTTATCGTATGGTCTTGTTCTTCCTTTCCTTTTTAATATGGGAATGCAGATCTCTTCTCTGGCCCGTGGTTTCGACGTTATTCATGCACACTGGTCCATATGTGGGGCCATTGCGGTTTTGACTCAAAGTTTCCATAAAAAGCCTGTTGTAACAACTCTCCACGGGTCAGATCATCACCGCGGACAGGAAAAAGGCGCCTATTCCTGGCTGCATAAAAAAGCGATACAAGGGTCTGCGTTTACTGTTGGCGTCAGCCAAACAATTCTGGAGCAGCTTAAAGAACAGGAAGAATCATGTTACATTGACCGCCTTTGTTTTATTCCAAATGGAGTGACCGATGCTTTTTACGAAGTGCATCCCGACAAAAGCTCGCCCCAGCAGCCACTTCGTCTATTGATAATTGGCAGCTTAATTCCCCGAAAAGGCGTAGATATTGTAATAAAAAGTTTAGCCAAGGTATCGCCTGACGTCCCATGGAAACTCACAGTTTTAGGAGAAGGAGCAGAACTTGAGAGTTTGAAGACCCTTGCATCGGACAGAAGAATTTCAGAGCATATTGATTTCCATGGAGTTGTCTCTCCAGGTATCATCCCCGATTTTATGGAAAAACACCACGTCCTTATTCTCCCCAGCTATAAAGAAGGCAGGCCAAGTGTTGTTTTAGAAGCCATGGCTGCTGCCATGGCAGTTGTCGCCACCGATATAGACGGCACCCGAGAACTGGTCCAGGATGGTGACACAGGCTGGCTCTTTCCTCCTGGTGATGATGATGGATTAGCAAAAATAATTACATCCATTCACAAAGGTCAGAAGGACATTAATAAAGCCGGCCTTGCCGGACGTCAATGGATGTTGGAGCATAAACTAACTTGGGCTGAGACGGCTTCGCAATATCAAAAACTATATGAAAAGGTCGTAGGGAGAGCTTCTAGCTAAGCTATTACTCCTATGCACTAAATGAACAATAATAAAACACCACTCATCTTATTGATTCCTTCTCTTGCTGGCGGCGGAGCCGAACGCGTTGCTGTTAATCTACTCTCATATCTTGCGACCCATTTTGATCTTACCCTTGCCTTGTTGGAAGATAGAAGCTCATACCCAACTCCAAGTTATTTGAAAAAGATTAGTTTTTCTGGACCGCTTTCAGGAAATTTTGCCCACATAGCTCGGATCCCTTACCATATCTATTCTCTTGCAAAGCTGGTAAAAACGACAAAGGCTGAAATAGTTTTAAGTATTTTGGAACAGGCAAATATCGTCAATGTTCTTGCTGTGAAATGGGCTGGCCATAAAGCTGTTATATCGCAGCATGTTGAACCTCGCAGGCAATATGGTGGGAAAGGATTATTGGGTAAAATAATATTTAATAGTTCGCGAGCTGTATATCCACATGCCAGTCAGGTAGTCTGCGTTTCCCATGAAATTAGAAATATTATAATGAGAGAATATAGAGTCAGCTCAAATAATGCCTCAGTCATATACAACCCTGTAGATCAAGAGTCTTTCGTTGAGCAGGCAAAAAAGTCAATTGCGCTGGCACTGCCAAAACGTTTTATCCTTCACGTGGGGCGTATGCGGTTGGCCCACAAAGCCCAAGATGTCCTTCTGTCAGCTTTCTCTATGCTCCGTCAGAAAGATAAGGATATTTCATTGGTCATGGTTGGAGAGGGAAACGACCGGTCCAAAATTGAGGACAAAATAAAGGAGTTAAACCTTTCAGATTCAGTAATACTTGCAGGCTGGCAGGATAATGTCGCGGCCATCATGGCAAAAGCCCAAGCTCTTGTCCTTACTTCTCGATATGAGGGGTTGCCAATGGTGCTTGTTGAAGCTATGTCTCTGGGGTGTCCCGTTGTTTCGACAGATTGTCCAACAGGACCGCAAGAAATACTAGGAGACAGTGAGTATGGACTGCTGGTTCCGGTAGAAGACCCAGTGGCTTTAGCAATAGCAGCAGAAACTTTATTAACAAATGAAGAACAAAGAAAATATTACCAGACCTTGGCTCTCCAGCGAGCTCAGGAATTTTCTGTCGAGAAGATAGGGGCGGAATACATTCGAATTCTTCAGGAGGTCATTGCCTAAAATCTCATAGACAAGCGGTGACCTTGAAAAGTAAAAGCCCACCTTGGTGGGCAAAAGATTGCGACATCCAGAAATGGCTGAAGATTAGTGGCAAGTACAAATGTTATAGACCACTAATTGATTCCAGAAATTAGTTGATAATGTCTATTTTTCACCTAAAATATAGTCGTAAGTAGGAATTGTCAGTCCTGAAATAAAGGCCATAGGTTGTTTGACCATGATAGAGCAAGAAATTGAACGTAAAATTGAGGATGTTTCAGAAACACTGGTCGGCAGGGTTTAGCCAACCCGGCTGCTAATTTGATCTTAATGATGATTTTTTCTGTTGTGGAGATCTGCAAATTCCTTGGGAGACATGATTTCTATATCAATATACTTTTTGATCTCTTTGAGGTGCTTGTCTCCTGAAATGATAATTTTGCTGTCAAGTGCTACAGCACACTCTATAAACTTATTGTCATCCGGATTGTCTTCCACAACTTTAATGTTGGGAGTTTTAGCCGTGAAAATTGAATTATAACCCTCCGCGAACAATTTGGTTAAATTCTGTATTTTTTTTTAATCCCAGTCTATTCAATACCTCAATATATTCTTCAATTATATTTTGCGATAAACACAAGATAATCTCGCCATCTTTCCAAAGATTGATTGTTTACTTGGGAATGCCACCCAAAAATGAAGAAATAAAAACATTTGTGTCAATAACGACTTTAACCATTTTTTGACCGTACTTGTTTTATTGCCTCTTCAATGTTAGCCTCTGAAATGTTATTTCTGTAAAAATTTTGGCCTATTCTATCCCAAAGATCATCGATATAGGCACTCATGTCCCTTTCTTGTGTGTATTTTTCCAGTAGTTCTCTTACAAGCTCGCTTAAGTTTTTCCCTTCAGCTTTGGCTAACTTGCTGACTTTATTTTTTAAGCTGGGATCAACTCTTATAATCATTTGAGTTGCCATGGTTTAACCTCGCTGTATATAAATATATTTTGATAATTGTAATTAGCCGCTCTGTTTAATGCTACAGCGACACTTGCCGTCATTCCCTTTATCCAATCGTTACGAGGGGTTGCCTATGGTACTTGGCGACAGTGAGTATGGTCTGCTGGTAGGCAGTTCGAATATCGGCTAAATGCTCAAAAGCAACAAACATTGAAAATTCGGATTGCTGTTCCGAGTTTTCAATGTTAATGTGGCCTGATGATTGACCGTGACTATTATTTAACATCTCTTGCGACTGCCACAAAAAGATCTCCTGTCACCGCATTGCTTGGTCCCAGGCAATGCGGCAAAACAACACTTGCGCGCATATTCGGTAAACAGTGTAATGCCTCCTATTTTGATCTTGAGTCTCCAGTAGATCAACAGAGATTGCAGAACCCGGAATTAATGCTCGGGTCTCTTTCGGGAATGGTCGTTCTTGATGAAATTCAGATAAAGCCTGAGTTGTTCAATGTATTGCGGGTGTTGGTGGATAATCCGAAAATCCAATCACATTTTTTAGTTCTGGGCAGTGCCTCGCCTCACATAATTAAGAATGTTTCAGAAACACTGGCAGGCAGGGTTGAATTTATTGAGCTTACCGGTTTTAACCTTCAGGAAATAAACAATATCGATCAATTATGGCTAAGAGGCGGCTTCCCACGCTCATTTCTTGCAGCTTCAGAGCTTGAAAGTCTGGCTTGGAGAGAGGGGTTTGTCCGCACATTCCTTGAACGAGATATCCCAGTGCTGGGCATAAACATTGCTGCAACAGCACTGCGGAGATTCTGGACAATGCTGGCCCATTTTCATGGCCAAACATGGAACGCATCAGAACTCGGAAGGTCAATGGGGTTAAGTGACAAGACTGTTCGGTCATATCTCGATATTTTGACGGCTACTTTTATGATTCGCCAGCTTCAACCATGGTACGAAAACATTCGTAAGAGACAGGTTAAAGCCCCTAAGATCTATTTTAGAGACACTGGCTTGCTGCATAGCCTATTGGCTGTCCCGGACTACCATAGCTTAACGGGGCATCCCCGATTAGGGGCGTCCTGGGAAGGATTTGCGTTGGAACAGGTACTTCAAGTAGTGCGCCCGCCGGAGGCATATTTCTGGTCCACCCACAGCGGGGCAGAGGTTGATCTTTTCTTTTTTCATGGCGGCAAACGTTATGGAGTTGAATTTAAATTTAACGAGGCCCCTAAAATAACTAAATCAATGCATGCTGCGGTTAAATATCTGGCCCTGGATCATTTATGGGTGGTATATCCCGGGAAAGAAGAATATCCTGTGACGGATCAAATCATGGTCAGGCCATTGAGCACAATAATTTGTGATCATGTAAGACCGGTAAATTTATGAGAGTCCCTTACCCCATATGACGAGATTCCCGGGTTTGCCCATGAATAAAGTTCATCAGACCGGACTTTATAGCAAAAGCCGTAGAAACGTTATTGCATTTGGAAGAACAAAGAAAGTATTACCAGGCCAAGGCTCTCCAACGATCACAGGAATTTTCTGTCGAAAAGATTGGTCATGAATATTTCCGCACCTTGACGGAAAGGGTGTGATTATTCTGTTTCTTAAATATTTTCCCGCACAAAATCCACCAGCCACTTCATTTTTGCCTCCCAACTGAGACGCGTTAGCGCAAATTCCCGCATTTCCTCCGCCAGTGAAGAACGTTTGTGTACCTCCCTGGCAAAATCAACAAGAGCATGTATATCAACTGGGGAATCATCGGCTGGTATCTTCAGTAGCCAGGGAAGGTCATCCGGAAAGTCAGGATCATCATAG
>CAZZCA010000031.1:0-2887 GCA_964653055.1 uncultured Desulfobulbia bacterium
TTCGACCAGACCAGGATAAAGGGGCAGAGGAGGCAGGTAATCAACCGGCAACCGCGCACCAGCACCAGCACCGCACACCAGCACCAGCCGGAGAACATGCAGCATCCTGCCGTTATCCCCTGTGAACCAAACCACAGTGAGCAATGGGGAGCAGGCACAAGCACCTGAACGATAAATTAGTAGTAATAACTACCCAGTAATGATATTAAAGCCCTTGCTGAACCTAAAATTTACAGACTTCATTCAGGTAGTTAATTAATGACAATTTCAGAAGAAACCCAGCCAGCCAGCACGGAAGAGGCCGATGTCCATGTAATTGAACTGGACAACCGCCAGATCATCCTCATTGGCACCGCCCATGTCTCCCGGAAATCAGTTGAACTGGTTCATCAGATAATTGAGCGGGAAAAACCGGACAGGGTCTGTATCGAGCTTGACTATCGACGACACCGGGCCCTGGCCGACAAAAAAAGGTGGCAGGAACTCGACCTGAAAAAGATCATCAGGGACAAACAGCTCAGCACCCTGTTGATCAACCTTGTCCTGGCCTCCTACCAGAAAAAGTTAGGCGACAAACTTGGGGTCATGCCCGGCTCCGAGCTCCTGGAAGCCGCCCGCACCGCTGACAAACTGAACATCCCCTACAGCCTCTGTGACCGGGATGTGCGGGTAACCATGCGCCGGGCCTGGAAATCCACCTCCTTCTTCCGCAAAGGTTACCTGCTGGCCAGCCTCATGGCCAGCCTCTTTGAAGACCAGGAAATCACCGAGGAAAAACTCGCCGAGCTAAAGGAAACCGATGTCCTCTCCGAGCTCCTGGCTGAACTGGGCCAGGCCCTGCCCGAATTAAAAGAGGTGCTTATTGACGAACGGGACACCTTCCTTGCCGAAAAAATCAAGGAAAGCCCCGGTACCAAACTGGTGGCAATTGTCGGGGCCGGTCATATCCAAGGGATCAAAAATGGCATCCACGAAGACCGAAGTAAACAAATCGCTGAAATAAATAGCATCCCCCCGGTTTCCCCAATGTGGAAAATGGCGGGCTGGATGATCCCCATGGCAATCATCGGGGCCTTAGCCATGGTGGGTGTTTTCAAGGGCAGTGCCGCAGCTGGTGCCAATATTATCTACTGGATCCTGGCCAACGGCATCCCCTCAGCCATGGGAGCGGCCCTGGCTCTGGCCCACCCCCTAACCACCATCACCGCCTTCCTCGCTGCCCCCATTACCAGCCTGACCCCGGTTATCGGCGCCGGCTATGTCTGTGCCTTTGTCCAGGCCATGATGCAGCCCCCCCTGGTCCGGGAATTTGAAACCGTCCTCAGCGATATGTCCCGGCTCCGGTGCTGGTGGCAAAATCGCCTGCTCAAAGTATTTCTCGCCTTCATCCTACCGGGGTTTGGCAGCATGATCGGTACCTGGATCGGCGGCTATGAGATATTTTCCACCCTGATAAAATAAAGATAATAATATGCAGATAAATAAAAAACAGATCCAATACCTCCGCGGCCTGGGCCATCACTTAAGTCCCGTGGTCATCATCGGCCAGCACGGGCTCAGCCAGGGGGTCATTGATTCCCTCAGCGAGGCCCTCACCCGCCATGAATTAATCAAGGTCAAACTGGCAGGGGTCAGTGGCAGCGACCGCCAGAACCTGGCCGAAGAGGCATCCAGCAAAAGCCGCTCACGCCTGATCCAGGTTCTGGGCAAAACCGCCCTTCTCTATCGTCCCAATAAAGACCTGAAACCCGAAAAGCGAATCCAAATCCCCAAAAAATAATTAAGCCACCTTGACCTTCTTTCCCTTTTTTCTCTATTATTAAAGGAAGATATTGATTTTCCGTTAATTTTTCCTAACAAGATAGTGGGTCGCCATTCTGTGAGCTTACGCAGCCTGACCATAATATTTCTACTCATCTTTGGTCTCAGCCCCCTGGCCGGTAACCTTACCCGCCAGCTCCTCTCCTTCAGCCGCCGCAAAGAGATTAACCCCAGTGTCCTTGGGCTTGATGAGCTCATCATGGATATGAAAAAAATGCTGAACAGGCTGATTGGCGAGAACATCCAGCTCAAAACCAACCTGCAGCCTGACCTTGACATGATCAAGGCTGATCCGGGGATGCTGGAACAGGTTATCATGAATATGGTGATAAACAGCAGAGACGCCATCAAAGACCAGGGCCTGGTCACCATCACCACCTCCACCATCGATTTTGATCAGGACAGTGCCTTTTTCCTCCCCAATACCCGACCCGGACGCTTTATCTGTCTCCAGGTTGAAGATGACGGCTGCGGCATGGAACGGCAAACTGCCTCCAGGGTCTTCGAACCATTCTTCACCACCAAGGGCGAAGATAAAGGAACCGGTCTTGGCCTTTCCGTGGTTTACGGAATCATCAAGCAACACCAGGGCTGGATAAATGTTTACAGTGAACCCGGACGGGGCACATCCTTTAAGATCTACCTGCCCGCAACCAGCGAACAGAGCGAAGAAAGAATTAGCGAAGATATCTGTCCACCGCGGCCAGCGGCGAAAAGGTACTATTGGTGGAAGATGAAGAGATGGTACGCAATATCACCGCCGCCATCCTGGAAAATCACGGCTACCTGGTAATCACCGCTGCCACCCTCCAGGAAGGCCTCGACCATTGGCAGAATAATGATATTGATCTGCTCGTCAGTGATGTGATGCTACCAGACGGCACCGGCACTGAACTGGCCCGGGCAATTCAGCAGGATGACCCCAACCTGCCCATCCTCATGTGCAGCGGCTACAGCGACGATAAATCCCATCAGGACCTTATCCGCGACCATAACCTGTCCTTCCTGGCCAAACCCTTCTCCCGCCACCAGCTCCTCCGGGCCATAGCCTCCCTCGAAAAAAAGA
>CAZZCA010000032.1:0-2632 GCA_964653055.1 uncultured Desulfobulbia bacterium
GAACCCATCTTCACCACCGGCTGCTTGATCGAGGCATATCCCATGCGAATACTGTGTCATTTATTTATGCAATTGTTTTCATAACAGGCTCCATCGGCTGGTGGCTCAAAGAGCTTCCTGAACACATCCAATTTTACCTGATTCTTTCAATCTATCTGTTGTTATATTCCGGGCTGCATCTTATCGAAAAAAAGAAATTAAGCCCGGATAAACTCGTAGATCCAAATTTGTTTTCCAAGTTCACTACCCCCAATTTCCCTCAAAAAATTGTCACGATTATAAAAAAAGGGGGCCAAATTGCCCCCTGCGCCATAATAATTTCGCTAACCCTGCCCTTCTTTTTCCTTACTCCGATAATTAAGCCATTTGGCCTCTTCAGCTTAATAATTTTTATCTTCACCCTGATTTTCTTCCCATGGCGGAACCAGGAAAGAAAATCAGACTTATTCCACCCCCTGCTATACATTCTTATTTACTCGCTTATAATTATTTACCTGTTCAACCCCGCCCTGCCCTCATGGGTTTTGTCGTACCTTATGGTCATCAGTAGTTTCTTCTTCGTCTGGTCAGCCTCCTGGCTTTTGCACCATCAAAATTTTAAGCATTTAATCCCAAACAGTTTTGAACTTCTCCTGATAGTTATTTCTTTATTCATCCCCCTTTTATGGGGCCAGACAATTCAAATGGAGGCAACGGAGGTTAACCTCTTTATCCTCTCTTGCCTCTTCTCGATCCCATTTATAACCGCCACCAAAATCACCATTAACCAACAATTAAGGTCAGGCACCAGGCTTATCATGCTGCTTGGGGGCATCTTCCTCCTGCTGGGTGTCCGTTCATTCTGGTAAACATATACATTTTGGGTTCAATTCTATAGGCGCATGGCTTAATGCTCCCGGATGTTTTTCAAGCTTTGCTTGTCATCCCTTTTTGAACCAGTTCTGCGATAAATTTAGCAAATGGTTCTATATTCCTTCGTACACTTGCCTCCTCAAGTGCTGCCATATACTCAGCACGAGTATCGAGTGGAATAACAGTCCAAGGATAACCTCCACTGGCTAGCATGACATTCAACAAAAATCTTCCCATGCGGCCATTTCCATCAATATAAGGGTGGATATAAACAAAGAAAAAATGACCTAACACTGCTCTCACAGATGCTTCTTCCTCCTCTTCAAGGAGCGCAAAAAACGCAGGCATAAGATCACGTACGGCTTCATATCTGGGAGGCACATGGATTGAGCTTCGAATATAAACGGGTTGGTTACGATATCCAGCGAGATCAGATGCGGCAGTAATACCTGCACTCACGCTGGGGGCAAACAGCTCCCTGTACCACTTGACGTGGTCATCATCTGTGACCTGACCTGCAGAATTACCGTTCAGAACTTCCACAACGCTTTCTTTTACAGCCTTAAAAGCTTGCCAATAGCCACGAGCAGCCAAAGCATCTGCGTATTCTTTATCTTTGCGGTTCTCCTCTGGTTTCCACCCACCTAGGCGAACACGTTCAATCAGTTCTTCGCTGACACGATATCCTTCAATAGAAAGTGAATGATAAGCATCAGTCAGGTAAATATCGTCAACTTGTCTGAGATACCCTTGGATATCACTTGGCAATGAAGGAGGGGCCGGAAAATTATCCAATACAATATTTCGCATGTCCGCCCAACTCATCCGTATCCGGTTTATGTACGGAGAAAGCTCTCGTTTATCAAAAATGATAACGGATTTCCCTTCAAAAGGATCTTTTTCTGAAATACTGTATCCGGCGGCGGTCATGGTGCCAACAATATCATCAGCTATACTCTGCCTGCCAATGTTACGAAAAGCACCTGCAAGCCGCCCTGCTATTGTGCTATGGCCACCGTCAAGAAGGTGAGGAAGGATATCTGCAGCATTAGAAATCATGGAGAGTGCAGCTCTCGCTTCAGCGGGATTATTAGAATAAAATCCAGGAGAACATGACAGCAAGGCCGCGGGTAATGTCAGAATCCGAATGTTATCTTTGCTTTCTATGTCTTTTTTATTCGGTAACTTTAATCTTGCATCCAGTATTGAAGTGTCATGGAGAAGGGATATTGGCTTATTGCCACCTTTGGGCGTACGAACAAGAAGTTGCCCCGGCACATTCCAGTTGCCACTATGGATGATTAAGGATTGTTCTGGGGAGAGGCACCACTCTTCGCCGAATTTCGATTTGAGGTAATCAGCACAAAAGTCCCAAAATGAAGCGTACCAGGCTGTGCTCTCACCATTAGGCTCATCAGGACGAGCAGGGATATACCACCCCTTCATAACTTCTTTGACAAAGCCATTACTGACTAAACGCTCTCGGTGAGTGCGTGTCATAGCTTTTGTATGGATTGCGACAACACCCTTGTCTTGGAGTTTTTTTAAAACGGCTAAAGACTGGGCGAGTCTGTCTTGTGGCGTTGCCATTTTGTCACCTATTGTTAAGCAGATACGAAATTCCATTTTTAGGTTATTCAGCGTAACTGTTTTCAGTTTATCGCGTCAAGCCATTTTTAGGTTATTGCGTTGTGTGACTTTCAGGTTGTTGTGCTTACTCATCGCCATGTAACGCCTTCTGTAAATAAAAAGCACACACCAAATTCAGCCATAATTTTGT
>CAZZCA010000033.1:0-2224 GCA_964653055.1 uncultured Desulfobulbia bacterium
CCGGATTCTACCGGCAAGTTCCGGGATTATGGAGCTGGGAGAATTAAGTGAAGAACAGAAGATCTTTTTCCTTTCAGAAATGGACACCCTAAGCCAGACAACCGATATTATGCTCATCGATACCGGGGCCGGCCTCAATAATAATGTCATATATTTTACCCTGGCAGCCCAGGAACGGATCGTTGTCCTCAACCCGGAGCCTACCTCCCTCACCGATGCCTATGCCATGATCAAGGTTCTGGCCACCCGCCATGATGTTAAAAAAATCAGGGTCCTGGTTAATTCATGCCGTTCGCAGAAAGAGGCCCTGGCTGTTTTCCGCCAGTTAAGCCTGGTGGCTGACCGCTTCCTCGACACCGTTGCCCTGGATTTTCTTGGTCATATCCCCCTTGACTCAAGCCTGCCCAGGGCCATCCGGAGCCAGCAACTGGTCACCGAAACCACTCCGGACAGCCCGGCAAGCAAAAAAATAAATAACCTGGCCCAGCAGATTACTGAAGAAGACCCCATCATCGCCCCTGACGGCAACATCAAATTCTTTTGGCAGAGCCTGTTCCAAATGCAGGGCAAGTAAGAGAGTCATGAGCTTGAGGCAAGAGAGCAAAATACGTAATTACCATCAGGCCGGGGCGGTCAGATCCGCCCCCCTGAGTCCGAACCAGCGCGACGAGCTCATCACCACATATACCCCCCTGATCAGATATATTGCCAGCAGGCTGGCAGTGCGGCTGCCTGACCATGTAGACCTTGACGACCTGATGAGCAGCGGGGTTATTGGCCTAATCGATGCCATTGACAAATTTGACACCGATAAAAATGTTAAATTTAAAACATACGCCGAATTTCGGATCAAAGGGGCAATGCTTGATGAGCTACGCTCCCTGGACTGGGTTCCCCGCTCCGTCCGCCAGAAGATCAATCGCCTTGAACAGGCCTGCGTCACCCTGGAAAGCCGCCTGGGCCGACCGGCAAGTGATGAGGAAACGGCTGAGTTTCTTGAACTCAGCCTGGCTGAATTTCACAAACTTCTAGACGATACCAAGGCTGTTACCTTTGTTGACATTGACCTCCTCCGCCAGAAATGCTCCCACCGGCTACTGCCGGAAAGCGAGACCATGGTCAACGACCATGACCCCTTCGCCGCCTTCAGCCTGGCCCAGGTCCGATCCATCCTGGCGACAGCCATTGACCAATTACCGAATAAAGAGCAACTCACCCTTTCTCTTTATTATTATAATGAACTGACCATGAAAGAAATCGGTGGAGTTCTGGGCTATACCGAATCCAGAATTTCCCAGATCCACAGCCGGGCCATGATCCGCCTGCGGGGACGACTGAAAAAGTCCTTGGCTGGCCGAAATGATTAATATAAAATAAAAATTAAAGTAATAATATATCTGGAGGCTCCATGGCCATCAATCCCGACCTGAAAATTCTTGTTGTTGACGACTTCGCCACCATGCGGCGAATTGTCAAAAATATCCTTACCCAGCTCGGCTTTAAAGAGATTATTGAAGCCGATGACGGTACCTCCGCCCTTGACATCCTCAAAAAAGAAAAGGTGGATCTGATTATCTCTGACTGGAATATGCCCAAAATGACCGGGCTCGACCTGCTCAAAGAGGTCAGGGCAGATTCTGCCATGGCAGACACACCCTTTATCATGGTTACGGCTGAGGCCCAGCAGGACAATATTATTTTGGCAGTAAAGGCCAAGGTCAACCAATACATAGTTAAACCCTTCACCGCCGATACCCTTGGTGAAAAAATCAACAAGGTCCTGGCCGGCTGATGACCGCAAACGGCACAACAGACAATAAAGAGCAACCCCAAACCGAGCAGGGCCAGGGGCTGGCTGATGACTGGCAGACAGCCTTTCGGGCTGAAGAAAAAAACCAGCCAGCCAGCCAGACTACCACGGATCCGGCAGCAACCAGCCCGGGACGATCATTGCCCTCCCTCTCCCTGCCGTCTGGATCCGGCAAAATCATTATCAGCCTCGGCCTGCTCTGTCTCATTGTCCTTGCCCTGATCTTTTTTCGCCTCAATAACGCTGAACTGGCCCAGCGGCAACTAATGGAAGAACAATCCCCCCCCCGGATAAGTACAGACGCCACCAATAAACCGACAGCACCCTATCAGCCACCAGCGATGATGCCAACTCCGGCAGAAATCGAGATGACAGAGCCGGTACGTAAAAAATGGGCCATGCCATCATTTCTTT